>NZ_JBIBWH010000010.1:0-329854 GCF_043081205.1 Streptomyces sp. NPDC014889 | reverse complement strand
TCCAGACCGTTCGCCATCACCTCGGCGGAGGCACCACCGCCGATGTCGAGGAAGTTGGCCGGCTTGACACCCTTGTGGGCCTCACCCGCGTAGGCAACGACGTCCAGGGTCGACATGACCAGACCCGCACCGTTGCCGATGATGCCGACCTCACCGTCGAGCTTGACGTAGTTGAGGTTCTTCTCCTTCGCGGCCGCCTCCAGCGGGTTCGCGGCAGCCTTGTCGTGCAGCTCCTCGAACTCCGGGTGACGGAACTCCGCGTTGTCGTCCAGCGACACCTTCCCGTCCAGGGCGATGACGTCACCGGAGGCGACCTTCGCGAGCGGGTTGACCTCGACCAGGAGGGCGTCCTCCTTGACGAAGACCTCCCACAGGCTGACCAGGACGTCGGCGACCTTGCCGGCGACCTCCGCCGGGAACTTGGCCGCGGCGACGATCTCCTCGGCCTTCGCCCGGTCCACACCGTCGATGGCGTCGATCGCGATCTGGGCGACGGCGTCGGGGCGGGTGGCCGCGACCTCCTCGATCTCCATGCCGCCCTCGACGGAGGCGATGGAGAGGAAGGTGCGGTTGGCGCGGTCGAGGAGGAAGGAGACGTAGTACTCCTCGAGGATCTCCGGAGCGGTCTCGGCGAGCATGACCTTGTGGACCGTGTGGCCCTTGATGTCCATGCCGAGAATGTCCGTCGCGCGCGCGACGGCCTCGTCCGGAGTGGCGGCCAGCTTGACGCCACCGGCCTTGCCGCGGCCACCGACCTTCACCTGGGCCTTGACGACCGACTTGCCGCCCAGCCGCTCGGTGATCTCGCGCGCCGCCTCAGGCGTGTCGATGACTTCACCGGCCAGCACCGGTACACCGTGCTTGGCGAAGAGGTCCCTCGCCTGGTACTCGAACAGGTCCACGCGCTTCCGTCCCTATCAGTGATCTCGCGGTTCGTTGGATGCGTGGGCGTGCCGCGAAGGGCAACGTGACGTCCGCTCTGGGTCACAGGGAAGGCGCACACGGTGTCCGAGCGCGCGGCATGTCCGTCTCGCAGGTTATCCCCGCTTACGGGGGTGGCCTAAATCGAGGGTCACACCTGAGCGGTGATACCTGTCACATGATGCCGCGCACTCTGGCACGGCGTGCCGTTGAAGCGGGGGCCTCACCGGGCTGGGGTTGACCGGGTGAGGCCCCCTCGTACAGCCCCGAGGGGCCGAGGGCGGGTGATCCCCACCCCTATGGGGACCGGCCTGCCCTTCCGCGAGGTCCCGTGCGGCACGGCCGGACGGACCGACGGCTTTCAGCCGTCCGGGCCCACCGGGCCCGCGGAGTCGGGTACTCTCCGCGTCCGGTCAGCCGGGGAAGACGGGGACGGCCTGGTACCGGTCCCGGGTGCCGGCCGCGGCAGCCCGGGCGGCGGCGCCGGGCACCAGCCGCAGCGGGGCCCGCTCGGGCAGCGTGACGGCGTGCCCGTCACCGTGCCGCGGGGTACCGGAGTCGGCCGCCGCGTGGTCACCGAGCACGCCGTCCGCACCACCGGCGGGGCCGTGCTGCCCGGGGAACCGGGCGAGCGGGGCGACGAGGCCGGCCCGGGGCGCGGGACGGGGCTCGACGCGCACGGTGGCGCCGCTGGTCCCGACGGTCGCGCCGGTCCGGACGGCCGGCCCGCCGGCGCAGCGAGGGCCGTAGGGAGCGGAGGGCGCGGAGGGCGCGGCAACGCCCTGCGCCGTACGGTCCTCGGGCGTGCCGGTGTGCCCACCGGACGTGGACGGGCCCGTGCTCCCGGCCGGCTGCCGCGGCTGAACCTCCGGAGCGGGGGCAACGGGCCCCGCCTGCGGCTCCCACGGCAACGGCAGGTCCGGCACAACAGGCAGATCGGGCACGACGGGCAGGTCGGGTACGACGGGCGCCGCCGGCGCCTCGGGCACCCCGCCCACCACGGCACCGACCACATCCCCGACCGGCTTCACGACCGGCCGGACCACGGACCCGACCACCACGCCCACCACTGGCTCGACAGGCTCGACGACCGGCTTCACGACCGGCCGGACCACTGACTCGGCGACCGGCTCGACCACCGGCCGCACGACACCTTCGACGACGGGCCGGACAACCGGCCCGGCGACCGGCTTCACGACACGCTCGACGACGGGCGCGGCGAGGGGTGCGGCGACGGGTGCGGCCACCGGCCGCACCACACGCTCGACGACTGGCTTCGCCACCCGGTCGGTCACGGCCGCGAGGCCGCCGGGCGAGGGCGAGGACGCGCGCCCCGGAACCGAGGCGGTCACCGTCCCGGTCAGGGGTGCCGCCGGTCCGCCGTCCGCCGCTCCCGCCTGCTGCCCGCAGACGAGTCCGAGGGCGAAGAACAGCCCCATCAGCAGCCCCAGTTGCAGCGCACGCCGTCCGGCCGCCGTACGCATCGCGCGTAGAGCGGTACCGGGCAGGGCTGCTGACCAGGTCAAGACAGGACGGTTCTTCCCGTACGGCGACAAGGATGTTGGGGCGTCGATCCTCGCACGGTGCTCCCAAGAGTGCGCAAGCCCTCTCCGGCCGGTGGGCGGCCAATGTCACACGGCATCCGGTATCGGAAGCGGCCGCTTCTCGATCGCCGCCGCCATCACCTCCGGGAACAGGTCGGGCGTGCAGGCGAACGCCGGTGCCCCGAGCGCCGCGAGAGCCGCCGCGTGCTCACGGTCGTAGGCGGGCGCGCCCTCGTCGGAGAGCGCGAGCAGCGTCACGAACTGCACGCCGGACGCCTTCATCGCGGCGACCCGCTTCAGCATCTCGTCGCGTATGCCTCCCTCGTACAGGTCGCTGATCAGCACGACAACCGTCTGAGCGGGCCGGGTGATCCGCGACTGGCAGTACGCCAGCGCCCGGTTGATGTCCGTGCCGCCGCCCAGCTGGGTGCCGAAGAGCACGTCCACCGGGTCGTCGAGCTGGTCGGTGAGGTCGGCAACCGCCGTGTCGAAGACGACCAGCCGCGTGCTGACGGACCGCATGGACGCCAGCACCGCCCCGAACACGGAGGCGTACACGACGGAGGCCGCCATCGACCCCGACTGGTCGACGCAGAGGACGACCTCCTTCTTCACGGACTGCGACGCCCGGCCGTAGCCGATCAGCCGCTCGGGCACGACCGTCCGGTACTCCGGCAGGTAGTTCTTGAGGTTGGCCGCGATCGTGCGGTTCCAGTCGATGTCGTGGTGACGCGGCCGGCTGATGCGCGCGCTGCGGTCGAGCGCGCCGGTGAGCGTGGCCCGGGTACGGGTGGCCAGCCGCTTCTCCAGGTCCTCGACGACCTTGCGCACCACGGCCCGGGCCGTCTCCTTCGTCGTCTCCGGCATCGCCTTGTTGAGCGAGAGGAGGGTGCCGACGAGGTGGACGTCCGCCTCCACCGCCTCCAGCATCTCCGGCTCCAGCAGCAGCGTGGCCAGCCCGAGCCGGTCGACGGCGTCCCGCTGCATGACCTGCACCACGGAGGAGGGGAAGTACGTCCGTATGTCCCCGAGCCAGCGCGCCACCGAGGGCGCCGAGCCTCCCAGTCCCGCCGCACGGTCCCGTCCCGTCCGTCCCGCCGACGGCTTGTCCCCCTTTCCGTAGAGCGCGGCGAGCGCCCCGTCCATCGCCGCGTCCCGCCCCGACAGCGCGCATCCGGTGCCGTCGGCCGGGCCGCCGCCGAGCACGAGCCGCCAGCGCCGCAGCCGTTCCTGGACCGCGTCCGTCACGTCGTGCCCCTCTTCCACGGTCATCCCGCCACCCCCGCGAGCTCGTTGCCCGGCCTCTCCCCGCCGGGACCGGGGCCGTCAAGGCCCAACAGCATCCGCAGCACGGGCAGTACGGCGTCCGCGCGCTCCTGGTCGAGTTCTGCGGCGAACCCGGGCACCCCGCCCGCCGGGCCCCCGGCCCCGCCGCCCTGCCCCGGACCGCGCCGGACCAGCTCCCCGAGCGTTCTGCGCACCCCCTGCTCGTACGCCGAGAAGGTGCGCCGCAGCAGCGGCAGCACGTCCGTGAACGCCTGCGCCGGCACGCCGGTCAGCCAGTCGTCGACGAGTCCGAGCAGCCGCTCGTCGTGCACGAGCAGCATCCCGCCCCCACCGCCGACGAAGCCCTCGATCCACGCGGCCGCGTCGGCCGGCGGCGTGCCCGGCGACAGCGCGAGGCCCATGAGCCGCGCCGCTCGCTCCTGCTCGACCTCCCCGTCGTCCAGCAGCAGGCGTACCGCGCGTCCGCGCAGCACCCCGGGGACGGTGTCCCGTCCGGACAGGGTCCGGAGCACTGCGTGCCAGCGGGCGCGCACTTCACCCTGCCCGGTCCTCGGGGTGTCGTCGAGCAGGGCGACCGCGCCGTGCACCGCGTCGACATGGCGCCGCATCTCCTCCGCCGCGCCCGCGTCCAGTGCGATGCAGGCCGGGGGCAGGCCGACGAAGATCCGCTCGGCCAGGCCGGCCGCCACCCCGGCCAGCGCCTCGGTGCCCGTGCCGCGCACGTCCCCGTAGCGCAGGGAGCGGACCAGGGCCGGCAGCGCCTGGGCGAGGTGCCCGACGTCCGCGTCGAGCGCCGCCCGGTCGGCGAGCACGCGCATGACCACGGGCAGCGCGTCGGGCAGTTCGGCGAGCAGGCAGCGCTCGGCGAGCGCGGTGACCTCGGCGAGGGCCTGAGCGGCCACGGCGTCCGCCTCCGCCCTGGCGGTCGCGGCGGCCGGCACGGTCGTCCCCCACACCCCGGCCTCGGCGACGCGCACCGACAGCTCGGGCTCCCAGCGCAGCCGCCAGCTCTCCCGGAACGTGCCCGTGCTGCCCCGCGAGACCACGGGCTCGCCCCAGCCCACGCCCAGCAGCCGCAACCGGTGGAGCAGCCTGCTGCGCCCGGCGTCGGTCTCCTTGCGCAGGTCGAGCTCCAGCTCCCGCTCCAGAGCCTCCGGTCTGAGCCGCAACCGCCGTTGCAGCCGGGCCAGATCGCGCTGCAACGGCACCGCGGGCGCCGCCTCGGGCACCGCTCCCAGCACGTCCCCGACCACCAGCCGGTCGTGCACCAGGGCCAGCGGCACCTCGGAGCCGTCGCACATCACGGCGCGCACCGCGTCCGTCGTCTCGCTCAGGCCCGCCAGCGGGCGGCCGCGCATCGCGGCGAGCGTCCCCGCCAGCCGCACCGCCTCGATGACATGCGCGGAGGAGACGATCCGGTCCTCCTCGCGCAGCAGTCCCGCCACCTTGGTCAGCCACCGCTCGACGGGCCGGTCCGGCACGTCGAACAGATGGGCGTACCAGCCGGGCGACTCGATGCCCGCGCCGTAGCCGGAGGCCCGGGACAGCCGCCGGTGGGTCCACGGCACCCAGGTCATGTCCGCCTTGACCTTGGGCAGTCCCTTCAACAGGGCCCGGTCGGCGGCGACGGTCGCCTTCCTCCGCAGCGCGGGCACGTGCCACGCCCCGCACACCACGGCGACGCCGTCACCGAACTCGCGCCGCGCCGCCCGCACTTGGAGTCGCATGTACGCCTCGCGCACAAGGTCCCGGTGGTCCTCCCCGCTGTCGTACGCCTCCCGCAGCGCGCCCATGGCCTCCTCCAGCACCAGGAACGGGGCGAACGCGTCCTCGCCGGCGCCCCGGTGCTCGACCACGTCCTCCCACCAGCGCTCGGGGTCGTCGTACCCGGCGGCCTCGGCGAGCGCGGCGAGCGGGTCGACGCGAACCGGGGCCTCGGGCGGGCACGCCCCCGCCGGGGGCTCCGCGGTCCCCTCCACCGCGGAGCCCTCCGCGTCGGCGCCGCCGTCGGCGGGCGGGCCGGCGTCGTCCCTGCCCCACGCGAGCGTGTGCGTGGCCGGCAGGTCGATGAAGCGGGCCGGGACGTCGTGCTCCAGTGCCCAGCGGACGGCGATCCACTCGGGCGAGAAACCGGCCAGCGGCCAGAACGCCGAGCGGCCGGGCTCGTCCACGGCGTGGGCGAGGAGCGCGACGGGCGGTCGCATGTCCTGGTCGGCGGCGAGCGGGATCAGCGCGTCCGCCTCCGGCGGGCCCTCGATCAGCACCGCCCGTGGTCGCGCCGCCTCCAGCGCGGCCCGCACCGCGCGCGCGGATCCGGGCCCGTGGTGCCGGACCCCGAGCAGCAGCGGCCCCGCGCCGGGCGGCCGGCCCCCGGCTTCCTCAACTTCCCTCACGCCGTCCCCTCCTCCCTCGTCCTCGCCCGCCGGTCCAGCTGGGCTCGTCGTCGGCTCGGGCCCGCGCCGTGCCGGCCGGCGGGTGTCCACCGCGGGTGGGCCGTCCGGTGCCGCTCACGCGCTCACCTCCCGGCAGGCCCGGTAGAAGTCCTTCCAGCCGTCGCGCTCGCGGACGACGGTCTCCAGGTACTCCTGCCAGACGACGCGGTCGGCCGCCGGGTCGCGGACGACGGCGCCGAGGATGCCGGCGGCCACGTCACCGGCCCGCAGCACGCCGTCGCCGAAGTGGGCGGCCAGCGCGAGGCCGCCGGTGACCACCGAGATCGCCTCGGCGGTGGACAGGGTGCCGCTGGGCGACTTCAGCTTCGTCCGGCCGTCGGTGGTGACGCCGTCGCGCAGTTCGCGGAAGACGGTCACGACCCGGCGGATCTCGTCGGCCCCGTCCGGGACCCCCGGCAGGTCGAGGGAGCGGCCGATCTGGTCGACGCGGCGCGCGACGATGCCGACCTCGGCCTCGGGGCTCTCCGGCAGTGGCAGCACCACCGTGTTGAACCGGCGGCGCAGGGCGCTCGACAGGTCGTTGACGCCGCGGTCGCGGTCGTTGGCGGTGGCGATCAGGTTGAAGCCGCGGACCGCCTGCACCTCCTCGCCCAGCTCCGGTATCGGCAGGGTCTTCTCGGACAGGATCGTGATCAGCGTGTCCTGCACGTCGGCCGGGATGCGGGTCAGCTCCTCGACCCGGGCGGTCATGCCCTGCGCCATGGCCCGCATGACCGGGCTGGGCACGAGGGCGTCACGGCTCGGGCCGTGCGCCAGCAGCCGGGCGTAGTTCCAGCCGTAGCGGATCGCCTCCTCCGGGGTGCCGGCCGTGCCCTGCACCAGCAGGGTCGAGTCACCGCTGACCGCCGCGGCCAGGTGCTCGGAGACCCACGTCTTCGCGGTGCCCGGCACGCCGAGCAGGAGCAGGGCGCGGTCGGTGGCGAGGGTGGTGACCGCGACCTCGACGATGCGGCGGGGGCCCACGTACTTCGGTGTGATCACGGTGCCGTCCGGCAGCGTGCCGCCGAGGAGGTAGGTCGCGACGGCCCACGGCGACAGCTTCCAGCGGGCCGGGCGCGGACGGTCGTCGTGTGCGGCGAGCGCCGCCAGCTCGGCCGCGAAGGCCTGTTCGGCGTGCGGGCGCAGCGTCTGCGCCTCCGGTGTGTTCGCGGGCGCGGAGTGGTTCTGGCGCACTTCGACGGGTGTCGGTTCGACGGACACAGACATGGCTGAGGCCCCCTCCAGCTCGGCCGGTTCGGATCTGTCACCAACCGTGCACCACGGCACTGACAATGCGTTCTGACCTGCGCGGACACGCTCGCCAGGCCGATTGTCAGTGGCAGGACCTACCGTCGACGACATGACTCAGCAGGGGGTGCGCTGGAGCGCGGACCAGGTGCTGGCACTGGCGCCTGACACCGCGTCGCGCAAAGCGGGGAGCAAACTCGGCGCGGCCGGGCCGTGGTCCGAGGCGGGGTGTTCCGAAGAGGGGGCGGTGTGGGGACTGTGCAAGGGCAGTGGCAGCACGCCGTACCGGACGGTCGTCGACCTGACGGGCAGTGCCGGACCGGTGTACAAGTGCAGTTGTCCGAGCCGGAAGTTCCCGTGCAAGCACGCGCTCGGCCTGCTGCTGCTGTGGGCGGGCGGCCACGGCGCGGTGCCGTCCGGGCAGGCTCCCGACTGGGCCGGGCAGTGGCTGGCGGCGCGCGGGGAGCGGACGGCGCGCGAGCGGTCGGACGGGGCCGCGGGCCCGGCCTCCGGTGCCGCTGATCCCCGGGCGGCGCTGCGCAGGGCGGAGCGCCGGGCCGAGCGGATCAGCGCGGGAGTGACGGAGCTGGAGCAGCGCCTGGCCGACCTGCTGCGCGGCGGTCTGGCCCCGGCCGAACAGGCGGGGTACGGGCTGTGGGAGGAGACGGCGGCCCGCATGGTCGACGCGCAGGCACCCGGGCTGGCGGGACGGGTACGGGAGCTGGGGGCCGTGCCGTCGTCGGGACCGGGCTGGCCGGTGCGGCTGCTGGAGGAGTGCGCGCTGCTGCACCTGCTGGGCCAGGGCTGGCTGGGCCGCGAGCGACTGCCGGAGAGTTTGTCGGCGACGGTCCGTTCCCGGGTTGGGCTGCCCGTCGCCGCGGACGGGCCCGCGGTGCGGGACCGCTGGCTCGTCCTCGCCCAGTACGACACCGAGGACGCGAGGCTGACCACGCGCAGGATCTGGCTGCACGGCGCCGGCTCCGGCCGTACGGCTCTGCTGCTCTCCTACGGCGCGGCGGGCCGGGCCCCGGAGCTCGCGCTGCCGGTGGGCCTGGCCCTGGAGGCGGACGTGGCCTCCTATCCGGGCGCGGGACAGCCGCGGGCGGCCCTGGGCGAGCGGTTCGCGCCCCCGGCCCCCACCCGGGTCCGTCCGCCCGGTGTGACGACGGCGCAGGCGGCCGCCCGCTACGGCGCTGCGTTGCGGGACGACCCGTGGGTGGAGTCGGTTCCGGTGACGCTGGCGGAGGTGGTGCCGATCCCGGACGGCGAGTCCTGGCAGCTGGCCGACGCCGCCTCCGACTCCGCGCTGCCAGTCACTCGCGCGGCCCGTGCGCGTCCGGGTCTGTGGCGGCTGGTCGCCCTGTCGGGCGGCGCGCCGGTCACGGTCTTCGGCGAGTGCGGCCACCGGGGCTTCACCCCGTTGACCGCCTGGCCGCAGGGCGAAGGAGGGATGGTGACGCTGTGCTGACGTTTTATCAACCATCCGTGACATCACCCCTGGCAGCAGGCTTGGAATGTCCGGCAAAGGAGTGACGTCACCGCACTACCCGGGGCACTGCGGCCACAGCGGGAACCTCTCACCCAAAAGGCGCAAAATGTCAGAGAGTATCCCATCTGAATATGTTTTCTCTTCAGCACCAGGCATTTGTTCCACCCCAGGGGAAACCCGGTCCATGTGACCCTTCAACCACTCCCGGGCAGCCGGCCACGGAAAGGAAGCTCATGATCAGGACCTCCACCCCGCCGGAGGCGCCCGCCACGGGCGCCTGGGAGGAGTTGGTCACCACCGCCCTGCTCGGCACGGACCGGCGCACGCCCCCGGTCGGCGCGCCCGGACGGACGGCGCCGGTGGCGCTGCTCGACGCGGCGGCCGTGGAGACCGTGCGGCGGCGTGCGGGGCTGCGCCCCGCGCCGGCGGGCCGGCGCCCGGAGCCCGCACCGCAGGATCCGCGTCCGCCGCTGCCCGCGGCCGCGGCCCGCAGGCTCGCCATGCTGCTGGCCGACCGGCCCGGTACGGCGGGCGGCCGCAGGGGCACGGCACCGGACCTCGTGGAACTGCTGCCCCAATGGCTCGCGGCGGCGAACGCCCACGGGTACGCCCCACCCCCGGAGGCGCTGCCCGCCCTGCTCGACGCCGCTCGCGGCCGTACGGACCTGCGCCCGGCCGCACTGGCCTTCGGCGGACCGCGCGCACTGTGGCTGGCGGGGCTGAACCCGGACTGGCGGTTCGCCCTGCGAGCGGCCCAGGGCTCCGCCGCCGCGCCGGCCGGCCCCGAGGGCGCCGACCGCGTCCGCAGGCTGTGGGAGGAGGGCCTGTTCGCGGAGCGGGTCGCACTGCTGGCGTCGATACGCGCGCGCAGGCCCGGGGCCGCACGCGAGCTGCTCGCCGGCTCCTGGGCCGGTGAGCGGGCCGAGGACCGGCTGATGTTCCTCGACTCACTGCGGACAGGGCTCGGCCCGGACGACGAGGCGTTCCTGGAGCACGCCCTCGCCGACCGCAGCCGCAATGTACGGTCCACGGCCGCGGAGTTGCTCTCGGCGCTGCCCGGATCGGCGCTCGCCGCGCGCATGGCGGCCCGGGCCGGCTCCTGCGTGGCCGTCGACCACATGCGCGGGACCCCGACGCTCGCCGTCGAGGCGCCGCACGAGTGCGACTCGGCCATGGAGCGCGACGGGATCGCCCCCAAGGCTCCGGCGGGGCGAGGTGAACGATCTTGGTGGCTCGGCCAGTTGGTGGAGGCGGCACCGCTCGGCACCTGGCCCGGACGGCTGGGCGGGCGCACACCGCGGGAGATCGTGGCCCTGCCGGTCGCGGACGGATGGCAGGGCGAACTGCACGCCGCCTGGTGCCGGGCGGCGGTGCGGCAGCGGGACGCACAGTGGGCTCGGGCGCTGCTCGGTCCGCCCGCCGCCCCCGACGCCGGCGGTCCCGGAGCGGTGTCCCTGGCCGAGCGAGCCAAACTGCTCGGCACGCTGGACGCCGCCGAGCGGGCCGACTGGGTGGCCGGATTCATCGCGGCGCACGGGCTGCCCGAGGCGTTTCAACTGCTCGGGGTCTGCGCGGTGCCGTGGGCGGCACCGCTCGGGCGGGCGGTGGTCGACGCGCTCAACATCGCGCGGGACGCAGGGAGTTACCCATGGAGTTTCAGTGGAGTGATGGGGCTTGCCGAGCGGTGCCTGGATCCCGCGGAGGCGAGTCGGCTCGACGGGCTGCTGGCGGTTCCGGACGAGGCGGAGGACGCGTCGCCGGGGGCCGGAGGGTACTGGGCGGAGGCTTTCCAGCGGCTGGTGACGACCTTGCGGCTGCGCTCCGCCATGGCCGAGGAACTGGAGGCGGCGCGGGCCGGCTGAGCACCGCTCCGGGTGACGGCGGGTCTCCCTGGGGGCCGTGCCCCCAGGACGGGCCGCTCGCACCCGGCCCGAGGCGGGAGATTCCGCGGGAGCCGCCGGGGCCCCTACGCCTCGGCGGGCTGACGGACGTTCGCCCTGACCCAGTCGACGATCGACTGGGTGGTCGCGCCCGGGGTGAAGATCTCGGCGACACCCTTCTCCTTGAGCGGCGGGATGTCGTCCTCCGGGATGATGCCGCCGCCGAAGACGACGATGTCCTCCGCGTCGCGCGCCCCGAGCAGTTCGATCACCGCGGCGAACAGCGTGTTGTGCGCGCCCGAGAGGATGGACAGACCGATCGCGTCGGCGTCCTCCTGGATCGCCGTGTCGACGATCTGCTCCGGGGTCTGGTGGAGCCCGGTGTAGATGACCTCCATACCGGCGTCGCGCAGGGCCCGCGCGATCACCTTGGCGCCCCGATCGTGGCCGTCGAGCCCCGGCTTGGCCACCACCACGCGGATCGGACCGGCTGCCACACCCATCACTGCCTCCATGAAGCGACTACATCCATCCGTACCGACAAGTACCGCACTCGCGGCACGGACACCCCGCACCACACCGGCCGGGGAAGTGAACGAACGTTATCGCCAGCATCCCGCACCCGGCAGTTTCACGACGCAGAGGGAGGGGGAAATCACATGGTGGGACACTCCCCCGAGTTCACCGGGCAGGGGGGACCCGCAGGCCGCGCATCGTTCCCCGTCCGCGCGGCCCGAGCGCCGCTCTCCCGTGCCGCGGCGCGCGGACCACTGCGGGAGCAGACACGACGGGAGCCGCAACGAGGTCGCCGCACCACCGCGCCGCAGGCCGCGCGCCGCGGTGGTGCGACGTATCGGCGAGGGCAGAAAGGGCACCCGGTACCGGTGGGGCACGGCAGCGCGAAGCCCGCCCGGCCGGCCGCACCCGCCGCGACTGCCCACGAGGGCACACGGGGGACAGGGCCGTCCTCCAGCGTGCCGACAGGAGGTCGGCCATGAAGGTCACCAGGGTCGCGGACCCCATTCTCCCGCTCTGCCGGTGCCTGCTGCCGTGCAGGCTGGCGGGGCTCTCACTGGCTCTGCTGAAGGCGACCGCCCTGGAGCTCGCGATCCTCGCGGGCCATCTCCTGCTCTATCCCTCGGGCATCGTCCAGGAGCGCCGCGGCGCCTCCGGCGCGGTCCCGAAGCCCGGCGGCGCCGCCCAGCTGCCGACCGAGGCCAAGCCGCCGGTCGTGCTGCTGCACGGGTTCATCGACAACCGCTCGGTGTTCGTCCTGCTGCGCCGCAGCCTCGCCCAGCACGGCAGGCAGCGGGTGGAGTCCCTGAACTACTCGCCGCTGACCTGCGACATCCGCACCGCCGCCGAACTGCTCGGCCGGCACATAGAGGAGATCTGCGAGCGCACCGGCAGCAGGCAGATCGACGTCGTCGGGCACAGCCTCGGCGGACTGATCGCCCGCTACTACGTGCAGCGGCTCGGCGGCGACCTGCGGGTCCGCACCCTCGTCACCCTCGGCACCCCGCACTCCGGCACCCGGGTCGCGCCGCTGGCCAACGCCCATCCGATCGTGCGGCAGATGCGCCCCGGTTCCGAGCTGATCGAGGAGCTGTCACGCCCGGCGCCGGGCTGCAGTACGCACTTCGTCAGCTTCTGGAGCGACCTCGACCACCTGATGGATCCGCTGGAGTCGGCCTGCATCCACCACCCCGACCTGAAGGTGGAGAACGTCCAGGTGAGCGGAATCGGACATCTCGCCCTGCCGCTGCACCCCGCAGTGGCGACCGGGATACGGCAGGTCCTCGACACCGCACGGCCCGGCGACCCGACCGCCGAGCGCGCCGGCGGAGTGACCGTCGCCTGACGGCCGACCTCCTGAGATCGAACGAAACTCGAACACAAAGTTAAAGCCGTCTCCACACACCGCCGAAACACGGCTGAATGCCCGTTTCCCGCCTCGGGGAAACCAGCGGAAGATTGTCGCGCCCTCGTACCGCCGGGTACAGTCGCCGCACTGCTCTGCCAGCCCCTGTTGTCGAGGCGAAAGAGAAGTTGGTGAACGACCGTCACCCGCCGGGGAGCGCGACCGCCCCGGCTCCGGCCTCCGATGCCGCCTCGACGCCCTACGCGTCGTACGACGGACAGGAAGCCGCGTACGGCGACTTCACCACCTACGGCGACTACGGCGCCACCGGTTTCCACACCGGCACGTACGCCCCGGCGAACTACGCCGCCGACCCGCTCCACGACGGCTTCACGGCCGGCGAGGCGCACACCACGGGTTCGTACGACACCGCCGGCTGGTCCGCGAACGGCCACCAGAGCGCGAACTACGACCCGTACGCGGCCCAGCACCACACCGCCTACGACACCGGCGCGTACGACACCGGCGCGTACGACACCACCGCCTGGGCCACGGGCTACCAGCAGCAACTGGCCTTCGTCCCACCGCAGTCCGCACCGGTCGACACCAGCGGCCAGTGGGACGCGCACACCTGGCTCCAGCCGGAGCAGACGCCCGCCGCCGACGCCACCCAGCAGTGGGACTGGAACGCGCAGGCCTTCGACACTGGCGCGTACGACGCCACGCAGTGGAACGGCGACGACACCACGACCGTCACCGAGAACGTCGACACGTCCGAGACGCACGAAACGCACGAAACGCACCAGCCGCAGGGCGACCTGGCCGAAGAGGAACCGGCCGTCACCGTCGAGCCGGACGCGGCCCCGCCGCTGCTCGACGACGAGGAAGAAGTCACGCCCGTCGCGCCCCCCGCCCCGCGAGCGGCCTCCCGCGCCGCGAGCCGTTCCCGGCGCCGCAGCCCGGCCAAGCGCTCCGCACTGCTCACGGTCGCCGTGCCCTCGGTCTGCGTGATGGGGGTCGCCGGAATCGCCGCCGCCTCCGTGGGCGGACTGACCGAGGACGGCAAGGACAACGCGGCGGCCATGCCCGACGCGCACCCGGTCAAAGCGTCCACCGCCAACAACAAGCTGGACACCCAGTTGCAGAGCCTGTCCGCGGGGGCGAACGACTTCGCCGACCGGGCCAGCCGGTACCAGGAACGCATCGACCTCAAGGCACAGCAGGACGCCGAGAAGAAGAAGGCGGCGGAGGAGGCGGCCCGTCTGGAGCGGTTGCGCCCCAAGTTCGCCGTCCCCGTCCTCCAGAGGGGCCTCAGCGCCTACTACGGCCAGGCCGGCGTGAACTGGATGTCCGTGCACACCGGTATCGACTTCCCCGTGTCGTACGGGACTTCGGTGCTGGCCGCCACCGACGGCACGGTCCGCACGCAGTGGAACAGCGCCTACGGCAACATGATGATCGTGACCGCGATGGACGGCACGGAGACGTGGTACTGCCACCTCTCCAGCTACCGGGTCCCCTCCGGTACGACGGTGAAGGCCGGAGAGCCCATCGCGTACTCCGGGAACTCCGGCAACTCCACCGGCCCGCACCTGCACTTCGAGGTCAGGCCCGCGGGCGGGGCGCCCATCGACCCGCTGCCGTGGCTGCGCAGCCACGGCCTCGACCCGACGTAGCCCCCGCTCCAGCTACAGCTTCTCCACCGGCGCGTACCGCAGCAGCAGCCGCTTGGGCTTGTCGTCGCCGAAGTCGATCGTCGCCTGTGCCTTGTCGCCCGTGCCCGCGACGGCGACCACCGTGCCCAGGCCGAACTGGTCGTGCGTGACCCGGTCTCCGACGGCGAGGGCCGCCACCGGCTTCTCCGAGGTACGGCGGGTGGCGAAGCCCGAGGCGCCGGACGCCGACGAGCGGGATCGGGACGAGGACAGCGAGGCCGCCACCGAGGACGCCGGACCGGAGGACGCGAAGCCCGAGCCGCCCGTACGCTTCCAGTCCACGTGCGTCGTCGGGATCTCCTCCAGGAACCGGGAGGGCGGGTTGTACGACGGCTGGCCCCAGGCGCTGCGCATCGCCGAGCGGGTCAGGTACAGCCGCTCCCGCGCGCGCGTGATGCCGACGTAGGCCAGGCGCCGCTCCTCCTCCAGCTCCTTGGCCTGGCCGAGGGCCCGCATGTGCGGGAAGACGCCGTCCTCCATGCCGGTCAGGAAGACCACCGGGAACTCCAGGCCCTTGGCGGTGTGCAGGGTCATCAGCGTGATGACGCCGTCGCCGTCCTCCTCGTCCGGGATCTGGTCCGAGTCGGCGACCAGGGCGACCTGCTCCAGGAAGTCGGACAGCGCGACCGGCTCACCCTCCCCGCGCTCCTGCTCGAACTCCAGGGCGACGGCGGCGAGTTCCTGGAGGTTCTCGATCCGGGTCTCGTCCTGCGGGTCGGTGGAGGCCTGCAACTCGCCCAGGTAGCCGGTGCGTTCCAGGACCGCCTCCAGGACCGTGGCCGGTCCGGCGCCCGATTCGACGATCGTGCGGAGGTCCTCCATCAGCGTGTTGAACCGCTTGACCGCGTTCGTGGAGCGCGCGGCCATGCCGTACGCCTCGTCGACGCGGCGCAGCGCCTGCGGGAAGCTGATCCTCTCCCGCTGGGCGAGTGCGTCGATCATCGCCTCGGCGCGCTCGCCGATGCCCCGCTTGGGCACGTTGAGGATGCGACGCAGCGGGACGGAGTCCTCGGGGTTGGCCAGGACCCGCAGGTAGGCCAGGACGTCCCGGACCTCCTTGCGCTCGTAGAAGCGGACGCCGCCGACGACCTTGTAGGGCAGGCCGACGCGGATGAAGATCTCTTCGAAGACACGGGACTGGGCGTTGGTGCGGTAGAAGACGGCGACGTCGCCGGCCTTGGCCTCGCCCGCGTCCGTGAGGCGGTCTATCTCGTCGGCGACGAACTGCGCCTCGTCGTGCTCGGTGTCGGCGACGTAACCCGTGATGCGGGCGCCCGCGCCGGCGTTGGTCCACAGGTTCTTGGGGCGGCGGGACTCGTTGCGCTCGATGACCGCGTTGGCGGCGGACAGGATCGTCTGCGTGGAGCGGTAGTTCTGCTCCAGCAGGATCGTCGTCGCGTCCGGGTAGTCCTCCTCGAACTGGAGGATGTTGCGGATGGTCGCGCCGCGGAAGGCGTAGATCGACTGGTCGGCGTCACCGACCACGCACAGCTCGGCCGGGCGCAGGTCGTCCTCGGCCGGCGGTACGTCCACGGGATGCTCGGCGGTGCCAACCAGTTCCCGCACCAGGGCGTACTGCGCGTGGTTGGTGTCCTGGTACTCGTCGACCAGGACGTGCCGGAAGCGGCGACGGTAGTGCTCCGCGACGTCCGGGAAGGCGCGCAGCAGGTTGACCGTCGTCATGATCAGGTCGTCGAAGTCGAGTGCGTTGGCCTCGCGCAGCCGCGACTGGTACAGGGCGTAGGCCTGGGCGAGGGTCTTCTCGAAGCCGTCGGTCGCCTGGGCGGCGAAGTCCTCCTCGTCGATCAGCTCGTTCTTGAGGTTGCTGATCTTGGCGCTGAACGACTTGGGCGGGTAGCGCTTGGGGTCGAGGTCCAGGTCACGGCAGACCAGGGCCATCAGGCGCTTGGAGTCGGCGGCGTCGTAGATCGAGAAGGAGGACGTGAAGCCGAGCTTCTTGCTCTCCCGGCGCAGGATGCGCACGCACGCGCTGTGGAAGGTCATCACCCACATCGCGCCCGCGCGCGGCCCGACGAGCTGCTCGACGCGCTCCTTCATCTCGCCGGCGGCCTTGTTGGTGAAGGTGATCGCCAGGATCTGGCCGGGGTGGGCGCCCCGCTCGGCCAGCAGGTACGCGATCCGGTGCGTGAGCACACGGGTCTTGCCGGAGCCGGCGCCGGCCACGATGAGCAGCGGGGCGCCGGAGTGCACGACGGCGGCGCGCTGGTTGTCGTTCAGCCCCTCCAGGAGCGCGGCCGGGTCCACGACCGGCCGGTGGGCGCCGTCGCGGTAGTAGGCGTCACGGTCCGGGGGCGCGTCGAACTTCCCGCCGAACAGATCGTCCGGAACCGGCTCCGGAGCGTGATCGTCCTCGGGCGGCGGCGGGGGCTCTTCCTCGTGGCCGCGGGGGGCCTGGAGATCCGCCAGGAAGCTGTCGTCAAAGAGGCTGCTCATCGCTCTACGAGTCTAGGGCGCCCCACCGACAACCCGTGGCCGCACCGGAAAGATCCCTGTTCGACGGGCCGAGACGAAGGTCACGAAAACGTATCGGACATACCGCGCACCAACCTTCACACACGCCACACAAGTTGGTTAGCGTGCGGTCGGACCGCATGATCGTCACCGGGGGACTCGCC
Source organism: Streptomyces sp. NPDC014889 (assembly GCF_043081205.1). Classification (NCBI taxonomy): domain Bacteria; kingdom Bacillati; phylum Actinomycetota; class Actinomycetes; order Kitasatosporales; family Streptomycetaceae; genus Streptomyces; species Streptomyces sp. NPDC014889. The sequence goes on along the minus strand of NZ_JBIBWH010000010.1, from coordinate 312,841 downwards.
TGACGACGCGGCCTCCGCGCAATCCACCCGCCCTCGACGGCCGACCGCCGGGCGGACGATGGAAGGAGTCGCCTCCCTTGGCGTCGCACAGCAACACGCGGCCCGCCGCTGCGTCCGGACCTGGCACGCGCGGGGCGGACGGCGCCGGGCCGAGCCCGGAGGAGGTCGAGAGGAAGCTCGACTACCTGTACGGCCGGGCGGGGTCGTCCACCGCACGGAAGGGCGCCGCAGAGAAGGGCGGCGCGGAGAAGGACAGCGCAGAGAAGGGCGGCGCCCAGAAGAAGGGGGCGAGGCAGCGCGGGCTGGTCGCCGCACTCCTCGACGACGTCGCCAGGCGCACCGACATGCTCGGCAGGGCGCGCGAGATGCTCGGTTCCTTCGCGGCGGCCCCGAACCGCAACGGTGACGGCACCCCCGAGACCGCCGCCCTGCTGCTCACCGAGACCCCGCAGGGCTACTTCGACCAGGCCCAGCTGATCAGCCGCCTGAACGCACGCCGCGAAAGCCTGGCCGACGGCCCCGGTGCGCAGCCGCCCGCGCCCGGGACCACGGTCACGGCGACTCCCGCGCCGACCGAGCCGCAGCACGACATCGCGGCGGCCAAGGCGGCCGTCCAGCGGAAGCTGGCACACGCGCGCGTGCTGCTGTCGGCGCACCATGCGCACGAGGCGATGCCCGCGACCGAGCCGGCGCCGCGGCCGCAGACGGCGAAGAACGCGCAGAACCCCACTGCCTCCCCTCCCCAGGACGACGTCGCGGCCCCCGGGGCCCCGACCGGAGTGTTTCCGGGGCAAACGGCTGACGTGTTCCCGGGACAGGCGGCTGACGTGTCCCCGGGACAGACACCCGGCCTGCCCCCGGAGCAGGCACCCGGCACCCCCACAGGACAGACACCCAGCATCCCCATGCCCCCGGAGCAGGCGGCCGGTGTGTTCCCGAGGCAGGCGTTCGGCTTCGCGGTGGCGTCCAGGGCCGACCAGGCCCTCGCCTTCGCCCGTGAGCAGATCGGCAAACCATATGTGTGGGGGGCGGCGGGTCCGGGGTCGTACGACTGCTCCGGCCTTACACAGGCCGCCTGGAAGGCCGCGGGCGTCACGCTGCCCCGCGCCGCCCGCGACCAGGCCCAGGCCGGTACGGCGGTCCCGCTCTCCGAGGCCCGGCCCGGCGACCTGGTCTTCTTCGCCTTCTTCGAGGACGCGGAGCACGTCGGCCTCTACGCCGGTGAGGGCGTGCTGATCCACGCGCCGAGGCCCGGCGACCGCGTCCGCGAGGAGCCCGTCCACCACGACGGCGCATCGGCGGTACGGCGGGTGGTGCGGCCGGCCTGAGGGCGGCGCGCCCTGTCCGGCGGCTGTCGGCGGGCGGTTTTTGCAGGCACCCGCGCGCGCCCCGCGCATGGGCGCGCGACGCTCCTTAGCATCGGGCCATGCCCGGCACCTCACCCTTGCGCGCCTGGTTGGCGCAGCGCCCACCGGCGGCCGGTGCCGCCGTGATGGCCACCGGCATCGTGTCGGTCGCCCTGCACATGACGGGCTACGAACTGCCGTCCCGCGTGATCCTCGCGGTGGCCTGCTTCGCCTGGCTGACGCTGGCGGCGGACTTCGTCCTGCGACTGCTGGGCGACCGGGCGCGGTGGATGAAGGATGCCGGGACGCCGGGCGCCCTCACCGCCGTCGCGGCGACGACCGTGCTCGGGACCCGCTTCTCGGCGCTGGGGTGGCAGACCCTCGCGGAGGCGCTGCTCGCGCTCGCCTTCGTGCTGTGGCCGGGGCTGCTGGTGCTGGTGGTCCGCAACTCCCGACGGCCCATGCCCGGAGCGGTGTTCCTGAGTTGCGTGGCGACCGAGGGCCTGGCCGTGCTCGCCGCCACGCTGGCCAAGGCGCAGGGTGCGGACTGGCCGGCGTACGCCGCGCTGGTGCTGTTCTGGATCGGCCTCGCGCTGTACGTCTTCGCGCTGTGCTGCTTCGACCTGAGGCAACTGCTCGAGGGGCACGGGGATCACTGGATCGCGGGCGGAGCCCTGGCGATCTCGGCACTCGCCGGCGCGCGGCTGATCACCGTCGGTTCGGGCAGGTACCTGTGGGACAGCGACGACAGCGGTGTCCTGCGGACGGTGACCCTGGCGCTCCTCGTGCTCGACCTGTGCTGGTACGCCGTCCTGGTCGTCGCCGAACTGGTTCGGCCCCGGCCGCGCTACGACGTGCGCCGCTGGTCGACGGTGTTCCCGATGGGCATGACGGCGGCGGCGAGCCTGTCCGTCGCGACCGCCGCGAACGTCCCGTCGGGGGGGCTCGGGGAGGTGCTCCTGTGGATCGCGGTGGCGGCGTGGCTGGCCGTCGCCGCGGGCGCGGTCCTGGACGCGCGCACGGAGCTCACGGCGCTGCGCTGACCGTCACGTCCACAACACGGCGATGAAGATGTTCGCCGTGGTGAGCAGGCCCACCAGGCCGAACAGGCTCTTGTCCACCTTCTCGTCGTCCCGCTTGACGTAGACGAGGCCGAGGATCACGATCAGCAGCGCCAGCTTCACGCCGATCTTGATGTTGTCGACGTGGTAGCCCTGGGCCTGGTTGAGGCCGACCAGGATCGCGCCGGTGACCAGCATGGTCAGCGCGCCGTGCAGCATCGCCGGCACGAACCGGGCCGTGCCCCGGCCTATCGCCTTCATCTGGGTGAGGAAGCCGCCGAGCAGTGCGGCGATACCGACGATGTGCAGGCCGACGAAGAGATGGATGAGTACGTCCATGGCTCGGGAGCCTAACCAGCGGCCTGCCCGCCCCCCTCACCGGCCCGTCCCGGGGGGCCCGCATATATGCGACCCATAGCACCTCGCCCGGCCCGAATGCCCCGGAAACCCCCGTATCGATCATCGCAGCACGCGAAGGCGGCGTTCCCGGAACGGGATCACGGTCACATACGGTCACACCGCGATCCCCTGACGCCACTTCCGTACATGACCTCACCCGGCTCTCACCGAGCGGCTTAGCTCCTCCCCCAGGTGACCGGCTTCACCGCCGCCCGGGCCAGGGGCGGCGGCCGGACACCACCGCCGAGAGGTCCGGCGGCGGGCTGCTCCCCTGTGCGGCCCGCCGCCGGACCAGGACCCCGCCTCCGTGGCCGGCAGAAGGGACGTGACGCTCCACGTGGCAGCGCACCGCAGGCTCCGACAGCGCTCGCGAGGCGGTGGCACCGTCCGTACGGCCGCCACGATCGCCCTCGCGGGCGCCGCGACGGCGACCGCTTTCGACGGCACCGGGCAAGCCGCCCCGCGTCCGGCGCCGGAGCAGATCAAGGCCACGGTGGACAGGCTCTACCGGGAGGCGGAGACCGCCACCGAGAAGTACGACGGCGCCAAGGAGAAGGCGGACACGGCCGAGAAGCGGCTGAATGCACTGGGCGACGAGGCCGCTCGCAGGCAGGAGAAACTGAACTCCGCCCGCGACGCACTGGGCACGGTCGCCGCGGCACAGTACCGGGACGGCGGCATCGACCCCGTGGTGCAGCTGCTCCTGTCCGACGACCCCCGGCAGTACCTGGACGGGGCCGAGTTCACCGAGCGGGCGGGCGTCCGGCAGACGGCCGCCGTGTCCGACGTGCGCCGGCAGCTGCGGGAGATCGGCCGGCTGCGTGGCGACGCGCGTATCGAGCTGACCTCGCTCAGGTCACGGCAGGCGGAACTGCGGCGGCAGAAGAAGATGGTCACCGGCAAACTGGACGAGGCCCGGCGGCTGCTGGCGGGACTGTCCCCGCAACAGCGCGCGGCGATCGGCCACGGCGGTGACACGGAACGCGCGACCCGCCACGGCAACGGCGCCCGGGACCCGCTCCTCGGCGACCCGGCGTCGGTCACCGCCCCCGGTGCCCGCGCGGCGGCGGCCGTCGCCTACGCCTACCGGAAGCTCGGCAGCCCCTATGTGTGGGGCGCGACCGGTCCCGACGCCTTCGACTGCTCTGGCCTGATCCAGGCGGCCTATCGCTCCGCCGGGGTCGCGCTGCCCCGCACCAGCTACGCCCAGATCAACGCGGGCCGCCGTGTCCCACGCTCCGCGCTGCGCCCCGGTGACCTGGTGTTCTTCTACTCCGGCGTCAGCCACGTCGGCATCTACGTCGGCAACGGCCGGATGATCCACGCCCCGAACCCCTCGGCCCCGGTCCGCCTGGCCCCGATCGACCAGATGCCGTTCGCGGGGGCGACCCGGGTGGCATGAGGGGTCTTCCGGGTCCTCCGGATGTCACACCAGCCGGCGTGCCGTCGCCCAACGGGTCAGCTCGTGGCGGTTGGAGAGCTGGAGCTTCCTCAGCACCGCGGAGACGTGGGACTCCACCGTCTTGACGGAGATGAAGAGCTGCTTGGCGATCTCCTTGTACGCGTAGCCGCGGGCGATGAGGCGCAGCACCTCGCGCTCGCGCTGGGTGAGACGGTCGAGGTCCTCGTCGACCGGCGGGGCGTCGGTGGAGGCGAAGGCGTCGAGGACGAAGCCCGCCAGGCGCGGGGAGAAGACGGCGTCGCCCTCCTGGACCCGGAAGATCGAGTCGACCAGGTCGGCGCCCGTGATCGTCTTCGTCACATAGCCGCGCGCTCCGCCACGGATCACGCCGATCACATCCTCCGCCGCGTCCGACACGGACAGCGCGAGGAAGCGGACGGGCCGCTCGGTGTCGGCGGTCAGCGCGGCGCAGCGCCTCAGCACCTCCACCCCGCCGCCCCCGGGGAGGTGGACGTCGAGCAGAACCACCTCGGGCCGGGTCGCGGTGATGACCGTGACCGCCTGGTCGACGTCCGCGGCCTCACCGACGACCTCCACGCCCGTCTGCTCGGTCTGGCCGATCTCGGCCTGGACCCCGGTGCGGAACATGCGGTGGTCGTCGACGAGGACCACGCGCACATGCCGCCCGCCCGCCCCCGCCGTCTCCGCTCCCGCCGTACCGTTCGCCTCGGTCGGGTCGCTCATCACGTGTTCTCCGCCCTCTCCATCTCCAGCTCGACCTCCGTGCCGCCGTCCGGCACGGCCCGCAGCCGGGCCGTCCCCCCGTTGCGCTCCATACGGCCGATGATCGATTCTCTGACGCCCATCCGGTCGGCGGGTATCGCGTCGAGGTCGAAGCCGGGTCCGCGGTCCCGGACGGACACGAAGACGGTCCTGCCCTCGACCTCGGCGTAGACCTGGACGGCGCCGCCCTCGCCACCGTACTTGGCGGCGTTCACCATGGCTTCCCTCGCGGCCTGCATCTGGGCGCCGATCCGGTCGTCGAGCGGGCAGTCGCCGACCACGACCACCTCTATGGGGACACCGTGCTTGTCCTCGACCTCGGCGGCGTTGCGCTTGACCGCCTCGGCGAGGGTGGCCGGTTCGTCGGCCTCGTCCTTGCCGTTGCCCTCCGGCTTGTAGAGCCAGGCGCGCAGGTCGCGCTCCTGGGCTCGGGCGAGGCGGCGCACCTCGCCCGCATTCTCCGCGTTGCGCTGGATCAGGGTCAGGGTGTGCAGCACCGAGTCGTGGACGTGGGCGGCGACCTCGGCCCGCTCCTGGGCGCGGATGCGCATCAGGCGCTCCTCGGAGAGGTCCTGGGTCATGCGCACGAGGTAGGGGCCGGCGAGCAGGGTTATCCCGACCAGGACGGCGAGCGCCGCCTGGAGGACCGAGCCGAGATGGGCGGCGGACCCCTGCATCACGAAGATGGCGGAGACACCGGCCGTGACCAGCAGGACACCCGCACAGGCGCGGGCCAGGGTGAGCGTACGGCGGCGGCGGCCGACCTCGACCCAGCGAGCCCGGCGGGCGTTGTCCGCCTGGCGCCAGACGAGGGCCACGCCCGCCGCGACCAGGACGGCCGGCAGGAGGTAGGCCTTCGCGCCGTTGCCCGGATTGATGCTGCCGACGAAGACCATCGCCACGACGACCATGAGGAGCAGGGCGACGATCTGGCCCTTGTCCGGCTTGCGGGCGACGATTCTGCGGCGGCCGTCCGGCGAGGTCTCGGTGGTGACGAGGGACGGCGGCTTCTGGTCGCCGACGCCGCCGACGCCGAGGGGCACGAAGAACCAGAAGGCCGCGTACACCAGCGCGCCGAGCCCATCGGCCATGAACAGGCCGACGAAGACCAGCCGCACCCAGACGACGGGCAGCCCGAGGTGCCCGGCGAGGCCCCGCGCCACTCCGCCGAGCCAGCGTCCGTCGCTGCTGCGGTAGAGCTTGCGCGGCGGCCGCGGGTCGTCGAGGGGCGCTGCTGCGGCTTCCGGCATGCCATTGATGGTCACACGCCCGGCGGTGCGGGGACATCAGGGTCCGCCCCCTAGACTCCCCTGATCTTCGACCTGCCCTCGAACCTGCCCTTGGGAGGGACCTTGGGCCGCGGCCCGGCGGGCCGGTCGAACGCATCCCCGGACACGGCTCAGGGGCGAATCAGGGTTCGCCCAGGGTCGTCCCGGCTCCCGCCACGGCCGCACGCCCGTCACCATGGACGCATGACGCATCACCGGCACGCCGCGAAGGGTCCGGAGCCCGGCTCCGGCCCGGGCCCGTCCCCGGGCACCGGGCCACGGGACGCCGTGCCCGGCGCGGGTGCGGGTGTGGGTGAGAGGGAGCAGGCGCGGGCGCCCGGACAGCCGGGCGCGCCGCACACGGACGAACGGCCGGGATCGGCCGACGGGACGGGAGGGGAGAGCGTGGCGGGCACGACGGGGGCGGCCGAACACCGGAACCCGGCCAGCGGGCCGGAGACCGGGACGGCGGGAGCCGGCACCGCTGCCGGGGCGCGCCCGGGAACCGACACGGCTGCCGGGGGGCGGCCCGGGGGCGACACCGCTGCCGGGGCGCACCTGGGAGCCGGTACCCCTGCCGGGGCGCAGCTCGGGGCCGAGACCGGATCGGACGGCACCGACGGCGTGCCGAAGTTCCGGCGGCACCGGGCGCACCGGATGATCGGCGGCGTCTGCGCCGGCCTGGGCCGGCAGTGCGACATGGACCCGGTGATCTTCCGGATCACGCTGGCCGTGCTGGCGGCGACCGGCGGCATAGGTCTCATCTTCTACGGCTTCGCCTGGCTCTTCGTCCCGTACGACGACGAGGACGAGAACGAGGTGCGCAAGCTCCTCACCGGCCGGGTGGACGGACCGGCGCTCGCGGCCGTGCTGTTCGCGCTGGTCGGCTGCGGGGTCTTCCTCTCCATGCTGGGCAACGGCAGCGTGCTGACCTTCGGCATCGTCCTGTCCCTGCTCCTCGCCGGCGCCGGGTACTGGTCGCAGCACCGCGGCGCCCACAGTCCCGACCCGCTGGCCGCCCAGGCCGCCGCCGACGCCCCGCCGGAAGCGCAGGCACCGCCGGTGCCCGCCATCCACGCCTCCTGGTGGCGCGACCCGATCGTCAAGGACGGCACGCACGTCGGAGGCACGGGCTATCTGTGGGGTCCCCGCGACGCGGGCGACCGGTACGGCCGGGATGGTCGTGATGTCGCCGCTGCCGTCAACATCGGCTTCGGCGCGCACAGCGGCACGCCCCGGGACGCGTACACACGTCCCGTGCGCACCGGGCCGCCCCGCCCGCACGGGATCGGCGGCTGGGTGTTCCTGCTGGCCCTGGCCGCCGGGGCCCTCGGCTCCCGCCTGACCTGGGACGCCCACGCCCTGGGCACCAGCCTCCAGGCCGGTCTTGCCTGCGCGCTCGCGGTCTTCGGCCTGGGCATAGCGGTGAGCGCGTTCCTGGGGCGGACGGGCATCGGTTCGATACTGCTGGCCCTGATCACCGCGGCGCTGCTCGCCGCTTCCACGGCGCTTCCGAAGGACATCACCACGCAGTGGGGGCAGCGCACCTGGCAGCCCGCGGCGACGGCGGACGTGCGGCCCGAGTACCGCCTCGGCACCGGGGAGGGCACCTTGGACCTGACCCGGATACACCTCGGCAAGGGAGCGACGGTGACGACGAAGGCGCAGGTGGGCGCGGGCCGGCTGCGGGTGATCGTGCCCGCGGGTGTGACCGTGCGGGCGAACATCGAGGTGGGGCTCGGCGACATCCAGCTGCCGGGCGACTCCTCACAGGACGTGGACGTGGCTCCGGGCCGGCACCAGCAGGTCACGCTGCCCGCGACCGTGGGCGGCAAGAACGCGGGGACCGTGGACCTCAAGCTCCACGTCGGCATGGGACAGGCGGAGGTGAGCCGTGCTGCGCCATGAGTTCCAGCCGGGGAAGCTGGTGTCCGGGCTCGCCCTCACCGGCGCGGGCGTGGTCTACGCGGGAGACGCGGCCGGCGCCTGGCACGTCCAGTGGTTCCTGCTGGTCCCCATGATCGTCGGCGGCCTGTGCCTGGGCGGTGCGGCGGCGGTGGTGAACAGGGCCGTTCGCAGGGGCCGGGCCGCCCGCCGGCCCCTCGGCGGGGCGGGGACGGGAGGGCCCGGCTGAGCTATCGGTACTCCCCCGCCCGGTGCCGTCGCCGCGCCCGCAGCGCGGCATCGGCGGAGAGCACCGGGGCGCCTGCGAGGACGAGGGGCAGCCAGGCCATCAGATAGGCGAGGTCGTTGCCGTAGTAGTAGGGGGTGGTGGCCCAGCTGACCGTGAGCCACAGGCTGAGGGAGATCAGCGCGCCGCCGAGCGCGGCCAGACGGCCGAGCAGGCCGATCAGGGTGCCGAGGCCGACGGCCAGTTCGGCGAAGGCGATGCCGTAGCCGAAGCCGACCGGGTTCTTCAGGGCCAGGTCGACCAGGGCCGGGACGGCGGAGGAGTCGCGGACCGCGCGCATCGTCTCGCCGATCGACCCGGCACCGGTGTCCTGCATGAAGCCGCTGGAGGTGAGCTTGTCGAGACCGGCGTAGACGAAGGTGACGCCCAGGAAGACACGGAGGGGCAGGAGGGCGTAGCGGGACGCTGTGTCCCGCCAGGTTCGGCTCGGGTCCGTCTGCATGGTCCGGGTGTCCGTACGAACGTGGGTCATCGCTGCGAGCCGCCTCTCACCGCCGTCGTATGTTCCCCTCGATCGACCATACGTATGCGAGGCAGGGCCCGCTCAATCCGACGGGGAGGTTTTTCCGGCTTCCGTGTGACTTCGGCTCATGCGCCCCAAGGACTCGGGGTGCTGACGGCCCTCCACAAAACGTCCCCACCCGATCCGCCGGAGGTGTCGCCCGCCGTCATCCAGTCCTACCCTGTCCCGTTTCTCCCCTGTCCCCTTTCTCCGCTGTCCCGTCACTCCGTCACGTCGATCGTGTACCGGTTCGTCTCCACGCCTGCCGCCGTGACCACCTGCACCTCGACCCGGCCCGGCTCCACGTCCGCCGGGACGGGCACGGTCAGTGCCGTGTCCGTGGGGTTGCTGAAGCCGCCCGCGACCGGGACCAGGGGGACATGCACGTTGACCGGGCCGATGCGGACCCTCATACGGGCCAGCCGGTCGGCTCCCTGCGCACCCGGCGGGACGAGCCCCGCGCCCCGGATCTCGATGTCGTCGCCGGTCCGGATCGGCGCGTCCAGGTCCCCGGCCTCCCGGGCCCGGACCACCGACAGGACGACCGGCCGGCCGCCGTCGGCGTACTTGCCCGCCAGGTAGGTCGCCGCCGACACCAGCACCACCACCGCCAGGCCCCATGGCAGGTCGGGCAGTTGGTCGGGGCGCCGGGCCAGGCGCACCGCGGCGAACGCCAGCGCGACGCCGCTGATGACCACGTACTGGATGTCCGTGAAGGAACCCCGTCCCGCGTCGTCGGTCAGCAGGTCGGCCGCCCGCGGCCGGTCCGCGCGCACCTTCTGGAGCCGCTGCCCCAGCACCCGCAGCCCGACCACCCGCCGCACCAGGACCGCGATTCCGCACACCACGGCGAGGACGGTGACCACACCGGCGCCACGGGCCAGGTCAAGACCGGCGATCAGGGCGTCGCGCTCGGTGTGGTCCGAGGCCGCGGCGAGCCGGCCCGCCAGCACCAGCACCGCGTACGCGACGAAGAGCACCCACCCGGCGGCCACCGCTCGGGATGTGGACAGCCGGTTGTCCTCGCCGATGACCGGGGCGAGCGCCCCGCCGCGCGCCCGGTGGAGCCAGGAAGCGGCCGTCAGCGCCCCGGCCACCAGAACGGCAGCCAGCAGTCCCGCCGTCCGGGCGGTGCTCCAGCCCGCCCCCACCGCCGTCAGCGCCTGCACCAGAAGCAACAGGACGACCGCCGCCCACACCGTGTACGCCGTCCAGCGCCACAGCCGCGCCAGCCAGGCCTCGCCCTCGGCCCGCCCGCGCTCCGCGACGAGTTGCGCCGACTGCGTCAGTTCCTCCGAGACCCACTGCCGGGAGGCCGACGCCGAGTGCGCCACGGCCGCCGGCAGGCCGTGGCCAGCGGCGAACTCGTCCCGCTTGAGAAGGAACGCGGCAACGGCCTGCCGGTGTCCCGCACGCGCCCCGTGCGGGCAGTCCCCGCAGGTGCAGCCGCCTCCATGGGCGCCCACGCCGCCTCTCGCCTCCTGCACCGCCACGCCCGACGCCCGCCTTCCCCGGATCCCGCGGCCCGGCCGCGACAACAACACCCCTATGCAGAAAGCGAATTGTGCCCTATGCCGCCCCGCTCGCATTCGTCAGGTCCGGTCAACGCGGGTGAAGCCGGCAGCGCCGTGTTGACCCGGCTGCGCCCGGCTGCGGGAATCCCCGTGGGGAGGGCGGGATGTCCCGATGTGTCCAGCGCGCCGAAGTGGTTCAGGTCAGCAGGTCGGGTTCGCTGCGGCTGATGTCCTGCCACAGGGGCTGGTAGTTGATCCACGCCACCAGGTCGCCACCGAGCTGCTCCCGGGTCGCGGCCGCCGGTTCGTGGTCGATCAGGACCGGCCGGCCCGCCGCCCGGGCGGTCAACTGGACCTGGCAGGAGCGTTCCATGGCCAGGAACCACCAGGCGGCGGCGTCCACCGAGTCGCCGACGGTCAGCAGCCCGTGGTTGCGCAGCACCAGCGCCTTGCGCGAGCCCAGCGCGGCCGCGATCCGGCGGCCCTCCTCCACGTCGACGGTGACACCCGTGTAGGAGCCGTAGACGGCGTGGTCCTCGTAGAAGGCGCAGCTCTCCTGGGTGATCGGGTCCAGGAGTTCACCGAGCGCCGCCAGGGCGCGGCCGTGCACGGAGTGGCAGTGGGCGACGGCGACGACGTCCGGGCGGGCGGCGTGCACCTGGGCGTGCACGGTGAACGCGGCCTGGTTGACGTGGTGGCGGCCCTGGAGCACCTGCCCGGTCTGGTTGGAGAGGACCAGGTCGCTCACGGTGACGTGCTTGAACGGCATCCCGAAGGGGTTGACCCAGAAGCAGTCGCTGAACTCGGGGTCGCGGGCGGTGATGTGGCCGGAGACGCCGTCCTCGAAGCCGTACCGCCCGAAGATCCTCAGCGCGCCCGCGAGCCGCTCCTTGCGGTACCGGCGTTCGTCGTCCACCGACTCGTGCATCGGCGGCATCGCGAACCGCAGCTTCTCGGTGGGCAGGGGCGGGGGCGGGGTGGGAGTGGGGCCGTGCATATGACCTCCGTCGCTGGATCGACGACGTACGGGCCGGAAGCTACCGCCGAACGGGCCGGGATACGAGCGCCGTGCGGTGAAGATGCCGGGCAGCACACCGGCTCCCCCGCCCTCGCTGCCGAATGCCGCCGACCGCGCGGCGGCTGCCGCCGAACCCCGACAGAGGATGTCGGGTATCAGCGTCACACTCGGGGCATGGCGACGAACTGGGCGGCCTTCGCCGCCGCGGAACCCGACCTGGCCGAGACCGTCGAGCGGCGGTTCGGGGCGTTCCCGCACCACGTCCTGGTGACCCTGCGCAAGGACGGCTCACCGCGCACCGCAGGACTCGAGGTGCGCTTCCTGAACGGCGAGCTGTGGCTCGGCATGATGCCGGGCTCGCTCAAGGCGCTCGACCTGCGCCGGGATCCGAGGTTCGCGCTGCAGGCGAACCCGGGGCCGGACACCGCGATGGCCGGCGGTGACGCGCGGATCGCCGGGCGGGCGATCGAGGTGGAGGAGCCAGGGGTGAAGGCCGCGTATGTGAAAGAGGTGGAACCGCCGCAGCCGTTCCACCTCTTCCGCACCGAGCTGACGGAGGTCGTACGGACCAGCGTCGAGGACGACACGTTCCTGGTCGTCCAGGTCTGGAGGCCTCAAGAGCCGGTGCGCACTCTCAGGCGGACGTAGACCGGGGCGGGGTCACTCCCACTCGATGGTGCCCGGCGGCTTCGACGTCACGTCGAGGACCACGCGGTTGACGTCCCGGACCTCGTTGGTGATGCGGGTCGAGATCTTCGCCAGCACGTCGTAGGGCAGCCGCGACCAGTCGGCGGTCATGGCGTCCTCGCTGGAGACCGGGCGCAGCACGATCGGGTGGCCGTAGGTGCGGCCGTCGCCCTGGACGCCGACGCTGCGCACGTCCGCGAGCAGGACCACCGGGCACTGCCAGATGTCACGGTCGAGACCGGCCGCCGTCAGCTCCTCGCGGGCGATGGCGTCGGCCTCGCGCAGCAGGTCGAGGCGCTCCTTGGTGACCTCGCCGACGATGCGGATGCCGAGGCCGGGTCCCGGGAAGGGCTGGCGCTGGACGATCTCGTCCGGCAGGCCGAGCTCCTGGCCGACCATGCGGACCTCGTCCTTGAAAAGCCGGCGCAGCGGTTCGATCAGCTTGAACTCGAGGTCCTCGGGCAGGCCGCCGACGTTGTGGTGCGACTTGATGTTCGCGGTGCCGGTGCCGCCGCCGGACTCGACGACGTCCGGGTAGAGGGTGCCCTGGACGAGGAACTCCACCGCCGGGCCCTCGTCCGCGATGATCTCCGCCTGGGCCTGCTCGAAGACGCGGATGAACTCGCGGCCGATGATCTTCCGCTTCTCCTCGGGGTCGTTGACCCCCTTGAGGGCGGTGAGGAAGCGCTCCTCGGCGTCGACGACCTTCAGCTGCACGCCGGTCGCGGCCACGAAGTCCTTCTCGACCTGCTCGGTCTCGCCCTTGCGCATCAGGCCGTGGTCGACGTAGACGCAGGTGAGCTGGGAGCCGATGGCCTTCTGCACGAGTGCGGCGGCGACCGCGGAGTCCACGCCCCCGGACAGCCCGCAGATCGCCCGCTTGTCGCCGACCTGCTCGCGGATGGCGGCGACCTGCTCGTCGATGACGTTGCCGGTGGTCCAGTTCGGCTTGAGGCCCGCACCGCGGTAGAGGAAGTGCTCCAGGACCTGCTGGCCGTGCGTGGAGTGCATGACCTCCGGGTGGTACTGGACGCCGTACAGCTTCTTCTCGTCGTTCTCGAACGCGGCGACCGGGACGACGTCCGTGGAGGCGGTGACCGAGAAGCCCTCGGGGGCGGCGGAGCAGGCGTCGCCGTGCGACATCCACACGTCCTGCTCGGCCGGGGTGCCCTCGAAGAGGGTGGAGGAGGGCTTGGAGACGGCCAGTCCGGTGCGGCCGTACTCGCGGGCCCCGGAGTTGTCCACGGTGCCGCCGAGGACCTCCGCCATGAGCTGGAAGCCGTAGCACATGCCGAAGACGGGGACGCCGGACTCGAAGATCGCGCGGTCGAGGCGGGGGGCGCCCTCCTCGTACACCGAGGAGGGGCCGCCGGAGAGGATGATCGCCGCCGGGTTCTTGGCGAGCATCTCCTGGACCGGCATCGAGCTCGGCACGATCTCGCTGTAGACCCGCGCCTCGCGGACGCGACGGGCGATGAGCTGGGCGTACTGCGCGCCGAAGTCGACGACCAGGACGGTGTCGGGGGCGGCGGCAGCGGGGGTCGCTGATGACACGGGGTGCCTTCCGGCGTCGGGGGTCCTTGTGTCTGTCGATTCTACCGAGGTGGCCGTGGGTCCCTCCCCGGGCGCCCGGGGACCGCCCGCCCCCGGGCCTGCGCCCGGGGTCCGGGGGCGGGGCCTGTCCATCCCTCGTCTCATCATGCGAACCGTGTTGGCCGCCGCGACCGGGCGCGTCATACTGGTCCTATGCTCGCGCAGACGACCTTCCTGTTTACCTATGGCGACCGGCCCACCGGCTGCCATGGTCGTGCTGCTTGAGCCACTGACAAGCGACTTCCCAGGCGCCCCGGGCCGACAAGGTCCGGGGCGCCTGGCGTTGTGGTCCTTGTCCGCCGGGGCACCGCATCCGACACCACCGAGGAGCCCCGCGATGACCGTCACCGCACCGCAGACCCAGACCCCGGCCGCCACTGCGCCGAGCGGTGCCCGCGCCGACGAGGCCGCGCATGTGATCACCGGCGCCCGGGAGCGCATCGACGCCCTCGACGACCGGATCATCGGCCTGATCCAGGAACGGATGGCCGTCTCCGCCGTGATCCAGGAGACCCGGATCGCCTCCGGGGGCCGGCGGGTGAACCTCTCCCGCGAGATGGAGATCCTCGGCCACTACAGGGACGCCCTGGGCAAGCCGGGCACGACCCTGGCGATGACCTTGCTCGAACTGTGCCGGGGCAGGGTCTGAACCCCTCCGCGGGGTCCCCTCCGTGCGGAAACCCCCGTACGGCGCTCTCACCCGTACGGCGCGTGACCGCCGCGCGGGCCGCCTCGTTGTCCCGGTGTCCGTGCCAGCCAGGGGCGGGCCCGAAAGAACCACGCGTGGATCTCCGGAGCGATGAGACGTGCGGATGCGCGCGTCGTGGGACCTCGCTCCAGGAAGTGACCGGACGGCAGGGGACAGCAGCCCGGTCACCCAGATAAACGGCCGGCTCCGGGGACGCCCGGGGCCGGCCGGCGGAACGGAAACCGCACAGGTCCGGATCAGCAGGAAGGGCCCCGCCGCCCATGGCCGCGGGGCCCTTCTCCTGTGCGCTCACGGATACGGATCCCCGATGATGTGACGCAGGACACACAGGAAACCTGCCGACCCGGGCGCAACCTTTCCCAGCCTCCCCTGGTCACATCAGCGGACGGAGGAGGACCTGTGCCAGGAGGGGGGTGCAGGTCCTCTCTCTTTCCGGTCTCTTTCGGGGGCTACTTCCCGGCCCTTCAGGTGGTTGAGGACTTCTTGGGCGGTACCGACGGCATCCCCAGGAACGGCAGCCTCAGGGCGCCGAAGGCGTCCGCCGGGACCGCTGGTTGCCGTGGCTCCACCGGCCGCAGACGCTCGTAGGCCGCGCCCTGCCGCGGGCGCGGGTCGGCCTCACCCTTGTTGGGCCAGTACGACATCGCCCGCTCGGCCTGGGCGGTGATGGTCAGCGACGGGTTCACCCCCAGGTTCGCCGAGACCGCCGCGCCGTCGACGACCGAGATGCCGGGGTGGCCGTAGAGGCGGTGGTACGGGTCGATGACGCCGGTCTCGGGCGAGGCGCCGATCGGGCAGCCGCCGAGGAAGTGGGCGGTGAGCGGAGTGCCCATGAGTTCGCCCACGTTGGAACCGGCGAAGCCGTTGATCTCGGCGGCGAGCGCGCCGGCGCCCTCCGTGGCGGCCCTGATCTGCTGCGGGTTGGGGGCGCCGTGCCCCTGGCGGGCCGTGAGCAGCCCCTTGCCCACGCCGGCCGGTTTCAGGTACGTGGTCAGGGAGTTGTCCAGGGACTGCATCACCAGGCCGATGATGGTCCGCTCCGACCAGCGGCGGTTGGACAGGGAGCGCAGCACGAGCACGGGGTGCCGGGCGGCGTTGGCCAGCCAGGCCGCCACTCTGGACGAGCCCTCGGCGTAAGGGACCTGGAGGATCGACAGGCTGCCCATCGCGTTGGAGCCCTTGCCGTAGCGGACCGGCTCGATGTGGGTGTTCCCGTCGGGGTGGACGGAGGACGTGATGGCGACTCCCCGTGTGAAGTCCGCCCTCGGCTTCCCGGTCGCCTTCCGGTAGCGCCGGTCGTCGGTCTGGGCGCCCACCAGCGCCTCGGAGTTGGTGCGGGTCAACTCGCCCAGCCGGCACGAGATGCGGGGCAGCAGGCCGCTCACCCTCATGCGGTGCAGCAGCGTCTGGGTGCCGTAGGTGCCGGCCGCCAGGACGACCCTGCGCGCGGTGAACAGGCGGCCCGCCCCCTTCTTCCTGTTGCCGGTGGGGAGCGTGGCGACCGCGTAGCCGCCGCGTGAGTCGTCCGTGACCGACACGACCGTCGTCATGGGGTGGACCACCGCGCCCGCCTTCTCGGCGAGGTACAGGTAGTTCTCGTTCAGGGTGTTCTTGGCGCCGTGCCGGCAACCCGTCATGCACTCGCCGCACTCGGTGCAGGCCCCGCGGTCCGGTCCGGCGCCGCCGAAGTACGGGTCCGCGACCCGCTCGCCCGGCTTCGCCCTCGTCGCGCCGTCGGCGTCCTCGCCGTCGCCGAAGAACACCCCGACCGGCGCCATGTGGAAGGTGTCGCCGAAGCCCATCCGCTGTGCGGCGGCCTTCAGATGGACGTCGGAGGGGGTCGTCGTCGGGTTGAGCCGCACACCGAGCATGCGCCGCGCCTGGTCGTAGTACGGCCCCAACTCGTCCTGCCAGTCGGTGATGTCGCGCCACTGGGGGTCGTCGAAGAAGGCTTCCGGCGGTACGTAGAGGGTGTTGGCGTAGTTCAGGGAGCCGCCGCCCACGCCCGCGCCGGCCAGCACCATGACGTTGCCGAGCAGGTGGATGCGCTGGATCCCGTACATGCCGAGCTTGGGGGCCCACAGGTAGTTCTTCAGGTCCCAGGAGTTCTTCGGCAGGGTCGCGCGGGTGAAGCGGCGGCCCGCCTCCAGGACGCCGACGCGGTAGCCCTTTTCCGTCAGGCGGAGCGCGGAGACCGATCCGCCGAACCCCGAGCCCACGACGATGACGTCGTAGTCGTAGCCATGGCCGTCTTGAGACACGTGCTCTCCTCGTCGGGAACCGGGTGCCGTCGGGGTTGCTGTCCAGGGGGTCTGTCCGAGGTGCCACCAGCAGGTCTGTCCGCGGTTCTGCCCAGGGCCGCGGTCTAGCGGAAGCGGAGCCGCTTCATCAGCTTCAGGCTGCGGGTCATGAACGCCGCGTATCCCTCGTCGTCCATGCCGAGCGACGGGGCCATGGGCAGCAGCCGCTGGTGGGCCACCGTCTGGGCCTCGGTGTACTTGAGGATGCCCTCGGAGCCGTGCCGGCGGCCGAGACCCGAGTCCTTCATGCCGCCCATCGGCGACTGGATGCTGCCGTAGGCGGGGGCGTAGCCCTCGTTGATGTTGACCGTGCCGGTGCGCAGCCGGGCGGCGATCTCGCGACCGCGTCGGGCGTCCTTCGTCCAGACGGACGAGTTCAGGCCGTACGGCGTGGAGTTGGCGCGTTCGATCGCCTCGTCGTCGCTCGCGAAGCGGTGGACGGAGACGACCGGGCCGAAGGTCTCCTCGGTGCACACGGCCATCGGGGCCTCGACCCCGTCGAGGATGGTGGGCTCGAAGAAGTACGGGCCGATGTCGGGGCGGGCGACGCCACCCGCCATCACCTTGGCGCCCTTGGCGACGGCCTCCTCCACGTGCCGGGTGACGATCGCCAACTGCCGCTCGCCGACCAGCGAGCCCATGTCGGCGCCGTACGCGAGGGACGTGCCGAGCCGCATCGCCCGCGTACGGGCCGCGAACCGTTCGAGGAACGCGTCCGCGACCGCCTCGTGGACGTACAGCCGCTCGATGGAGATGCACAGTTGACCGGCGGAGGAGAAGCAGGCGCGGACGGCTCCGGCCGCCGCCTTCTCGATGTCGGCGTCCGCGAGCACCAGCATGGCGTTCTTGCCGCCGAGTTCGAGGGAGACGCCGACCAGCCGGGCGGCGGCGCTCCGGGCGACTTCGCGTCCGGTGCGGGTGGAGCCGGTGAAGGAGACGTAGTCGGCGTGCTCGACGACCGCGGGGCCGACGACCGGGCCGTCGCCGATGACGACCTGGAACACCTCGGCGGGCAGTCCGGCCTCGATGAGCAGGTCGCGGGCCCACAGCGCGGTCAGGCAGGTCTCGGTGTCGGGCTTCATCACCACCGCGTTGCCGGCGACGAAGGCGGGCAACGCGTCGCCGACGGACAGTTCCAGGGGGTAGTTCCAGGGGGCGATCTGGCCCACCACCCCACGCGGATGGCGCAGTTCGGTGACGCGCGTGAGGGTGGGAATGGCGCCCGTGTGCCGCTTGGGCCCGAGGTAGGCGGCGGCGCGGCGGCCGTAGTGCCGGGCGGCGACGGCGACGGCCTGCACCTCCTCGTGCGCGTGCAGGCGGGCCTTGCCGGTCTCCAGCTGGATCAGGTCCAGGACCTCGGCCTGGCGGGCGAGCACCAGGTCGTGGAAGCGGAGCAGGACGGCCGCGCGCCGCCGCACCGGGATCCGCGCCCACACCTCCTGTGCGGCGCGGGCCCGTTCGTAGGCGCGGGCCACGTCCTCGGGAGTGGACTCGGGCAGGTCGGCGAGCTTGTCGCCGGTGAACGGCGTGTGGTTGGCGGTCCGGCCGGATCCGGCGACGCCCTTGGTGAGCCGGGCGACCAGGTCGGGGGTCACCACGTCGGTGGCGGTGCGGGCCCCCGCGGGGGCGGGGGCCTGGGGGTTGGTGCCGGTCTTCGCCGGGGCCTGCGCGTCCGTCATGAGGCGCAGGGTATGCCGGTCGGACGGCTTTGTGTACCCGTCAGTAATAGGGATTCACGGGTTTCACCGAGTGCTCACGGCGTGCCAGTGATCACTGGCAACGAATGCGCTGATCAGGGAGTTGTCACAGGTGGTCGAGGTCCAGATTGGCGATCGCCTCGCGCGCGACCTCGCGGCCGCGTTCGGTGAAGTCGCCCTTGCCGGGGTAGCCGACGGTGAGCTTGTACAGGTCGCCCCCGGAGGTCTTGTAGTAGAACATCCGCAGCTCGCGCGGCATCGGGTGCGTGCTGTCGTCGGTGGTGTAGACGACCGTGTTCTCGGCGGCCTGCTTGCCGCGGTACGTCGACTCCTTCGGGTGGGTCTCCGGGTTCTCGGGCATGTCGAGTTCGTAGCTGCCGGACTGCTTGTAGGTGCCGAGGTCGTCGTACATCTGGGCGGCGGCGGAGTCCTTGATGGTGCGGTCCGGTTCCTCGGACTTCCTCAGCAGGCGCAGCCCGACCGTGATGCTGCCGCTCCAGTCGCTGTAGGTCACCCAGTGCTTCTTGTCGTTCTTCCGGTCCGGCACCTGCCGCTGGTAGTCCTTCGGCACGGCGATCGTCGCGGCGACGTCCTTCTCCTGATGGGACGCCCAGCCCTCGGGCAGCGGCCCGGCGAACGGGCGGGCGATCAGGACGTACGCCGTCACCGCGGCCGCGACGACCGCGGCGCCGAGCCCGAGCCACGCCCCGCGCCCGAGCCGGAGGCCGCGCGGCCCGCCGGGGGCGCCCTCGGCGTACCGCACCACCTGCGTCGGTGCCGGGACGGGCGGCGCGGCGGCCGCCTCCAGCAGGGCGCGCACCCGGGCGGCGGGCGGCCGGTGCGCCGGGTCCTTGTGCAGCAGGCCGGTCACGGCCTCGGCGAGCGGGCCCTGCGCCGCGGCCGGCGGTGCGGGGGTGGCGTTGAGGACCGACTGGAGGGTGGCCGGGGTGTTGCTGCGGCGGAACGGTGAGACGCCCTCCGTGGCCGCGTACAGGACCACGCCGAGCGACCACAGGTCGGAGGCCGGGCCGGGGCGCTGCCCCAGCACCCGTTCCGGCGCGATGTACTCGGGTGAGCCGACGAAGCCGCCGGTGTCGGTCAGGTTGGTCTCGCCCTCGATCTGGGCGATGCCGAAGTCGGTGAGGACGATCCGGTCGTGCCGGCCGAGCAGGATGTTGTCCGGCTTGACGTCCCGGTGCAGGATGCCCGCGGCGTGCGCGGCCTCGAGCGCGCCGAGCACCTCCAGACCGATCCGGGCCGCCTCGCGGGCGTCCAGGGTGCCCTCCTGGAGCGCGGCGCCGAGCGAGCGGCCCCGCACCAGCTCCATCACGATCCACGGCTGCCCGTCGACGACGGCCACGTCGTGGACGTTGACGACCGCGGGGTGGTCGAGCCGGGCGGCGGCCCGGGCCTCGCGGCGCATCCGCTCGAAGGCGTTGGCACGCTCCCGCTCGGGAAGGTGGTCGGGGACGCGGGGCTCCTTGACGGCGACCTCGCGGTCCACCGTCTCGTCCTTGGCCCGCCACACGGTTCCCATGCCGCCGTGCCCGAGCTTGGCGAGCAGCCGGTAGCGCCCGCCGATCAGCCGGCCGGCGCCGGGGTCCGGCGGCTGCGCGGCGGCGGTGTCCCGCGGCCCAGGGGCAGCGCCCTGCGGCTCCGCGCGTGTGGCGTCCTGCGGCTGCCCGTCCCCGCCGCCCGGTGCGGGGGCGGCGTACGGGTTCTGCGGGTGGGACACCCGCGCCTGCGGGTCCGGCGGTTGCAGGGCGAAGGTCGTCGGATCGTCGGCCCCGTACTGGGCGCCCCCGTGATTGCTCATGGGTCCATCCATATCGCGACCGCCTCCACCGGCTCCAGCAGGGGGCGTATCCGGTCACCGACCCGTGACCTGCCGTGCGGCGAAACCGCCGACCGCGACGTCGAATTGCTCCTTGGCCTCGCGCACCCTGCCGACCGGCGCCGACACCCACACGTCGTACATCCGCCCGTCCTGCTCCCAGCACAGGTCGTAGGTGTGCCGCGGGCCCTCCGCCGCGCTGTAGCCGTTCCAGGTGAACTCCCAGAGGGCGGCCGGGTGTTCGCGGTGGGTGGTGGCGGTGACGCGGCCGTCGCGGTAGCCGGGGTTGGTGTCCGGTCCCGCGGCGTCGGCGCGGCGCATCACCGCGACCGGGCCTCCGCTCCCCGGTTCTGTGACCTTGATGCCGAGGCGGAAGGTCTCCCCGGGCGACAGGTAGAAGACCCGCTCGCCCTGCGGCTCACGGGTGAAGCCGTCCGGTACGGCGAGGGAGAAGCCGGCCGGGTCGTGCACCACGTGGTAGCCCGAGGGCACCGTGGTGCCGTCGGCGGCGGGCGGTGCGGACCGTGTGACGGTGACCGTGGAGACCGGGACGGGGAGCGATCCGGGCGGCGAACCGGCTGGTGGCGACGGCGTGTCCGGCCGGGAGGCGGTGCCGTCCGTGGCGCCCCCGCCCGTGTGCGGACCCGAACTCGTGGGCGTACCGCCACTGTTGCCGCCGCCCCGCATCAGCAGTGCCGCGGCGGACACGCCCGCCCCGGCCGTCGCGGCCACCAGCAGCGCGGCGACCAGCACGTTCCGGGTGGGGTACCGGGCGGGAGCCCGGGACGCGGGGTCCGCCGGAGCCGGAGCGGGCTCGGAGGGCGTGACGGGCACGTCGCGCCGCGTCGGCGTGCGAGGGACCGGCGGTTCCGGCGTGCGGCCCGACTGCAGGAAGGCGGTCAGCATCCGCTCCGCCTCGGCCGCCGTCAGCCGACGGTCCGGATCGCGCTCCAGCAGCCCGCGTACGACGGGCAGGATCGGCGCGGCCTGCGCGGGCGGCCGGATCTCGTCGAGGACGACCGCGTGCAGGATGCCGCCGAGCGAGTCGCGCCGGAACGGCGACTCGCCGCTCAGGGCGGTGCACAGCAGTGCGCCGAGCGACCAGAGGTCGGACTCGGGACCGGTCCTGGTCCCGGACATCCGCTCCGGCGCGGTGTACTCCGGTGAGCCGACGAAGGACCCGGTCTCGGTGAGCGTGGTCGCGCCCGCCATCCGCGCGATGCCGAAGTCGGTGAGCACGATCCGGTCGGTGCCCGACTCCACCAGGACGTTGGCCGGCTTGATGTCCCGGTGCAGGACACCGGCGGCGTGCGCGGTGCGCAGCGCGCTCAGCAGGGCGACGCCGATGCGGGCGCCCTCGGCGGCGTCCACCGGGCCGCGGGCGGCGATCCGGTCGGCCAGCGAGCCTCCATCGATCAACTCCATGACGATGTACGGGCGTTCGCCTTGAACGACGACGTCGTGCACGACGACGAGGTGCGGGTGCCGCAAGCGGGCGACCGCGCGGGCCTCGCGCAGGGTGCGTTCCCGCTGGAGCGCGGCCTCCTCGGCGGACAGGGTCTCGTCGAACGCGAGTTCCTTGACCGCGACCCGCCGTTCGAGGAGCTGGTCGGTGGCCCGCCACACGATGCCCATGCCCCCGCGGCCGAGCCTCGCCTCCAGGCGGTAACGGCCCGCGATGACACGGAAGTCGTCCCCCTCGATCCCCATGCGCCCCATCATGCCGCACGGCCGGGCCGCCCTCTGGGGCGCCGACCGGCCAACGACGGGGACCGGACGGGGGTCAGCCGGCGGTCGGCTGCCAGCTCTGGAGCACGGTCTGGAACTGCTTCCGCGTCCGCGCCCAGTCCTCCTCCGGCGAGGACATGTAGATCGCGTACTCCACGCCCTCACGGGAGAAGTACGTCTCCTCGATGGCGTGCCGCGGGCCGGGGAACGGCGTGTCCTTCGCCAGGGCCGTCCAGCTGTACTCCCAACGGGAGCCCGGGCAGTCGCGGTAGGTGTTCGCCTCCAGGGTCAGCCGGCGGTAGCCGACCAGCCGCTGGAGCCGCTGCTCCAGGTCGAGTTGGTGCTCGTGGCCGGTGGCGAAGTCCGGCGTGTCGTCCACGGCGACGCGGATGAAGTGCTTGCCCCCGTCGGGGGTGTAGTCGACCTGGTGGGTCGCCTCGTCGAACTCCTGCCGCTGCCAGCTCCTGTCGGGCACGGCGAGGCTGAAGCCGTAGGGGTCGTGGACGCGCACCCAGCCGTCCGGGAGACCGCCGGAGGCGTCGGTGGTCGGCGAGGGCGTGGTGGTCTCCGGCGGCGGGGTCGACTGGGAGGCGCCGGAGCCCTGCCGCCGGTCCTGGTCCCACTTCTGCAGCATCAGCGCGCTGCCGCCGCCGACGAGCGCGGCAAGGACCACGACCAGGATCAGGGTGCGGCGGCGTCTGGGCACCCGGACCGGGGAGTGCTGCGGCATGGGTCCGGTGGCGGCCGGGACGGGCGCGGGGTGCGGGGTCGTGGCGGCCGACAAGGACCCCGAGGCCGGGTACGCGGCGGTCTCCGGGGGGAGTCCGGCCGCCCGCGTGGGCACGTAGGCCTGCGCGCTGCGCGGCCGGCGGCCCTCGGCGGCCTCGGCGAGCATCTGCTCCGCCTGCGCCGCCTGCGGCCGTTCGGCCGGGTCCTTGCGCAGCAGGGCGGTGATGACCGGGGCGAGCGGCCCCGCGTGCCGCGGCTCGCGCGGCTCCTCGTCGACGACCGCCTGCATGGTGCTCAGCGGCGAGGTGCGGCGGAACGGCGACAGGCCCTCCACGGCGGTGTAGAGCGTGGCGCCCAGCGCCCACAGGTCGGAGGCCGGTCCCGGGTCGTGGCCGCGGACGCGCTCCGGGGCCAGGTAGTCGACCGAGCCGACCACCTCGCCGGTGCGGGTGATGGTGGTGTCGCCCTCTATCTGGGCTATGCCGAAGTCGGTCAGCAGGACGCGGCCGTCCTCGCCGAGCAGCACGTTGCCGGGCTTGACGTCGCGGTGCAGCACCCCGGCGGCGTGCGCGGCGCGCAGGGCGCGCAGCACCCACAGGCCGATCCGGGCGGCCTCCGCCGGGTCCATGCGGTCCCGCTCCTTGAGCGCGTCCGCCAGCGAGCGGCCCTCGACGAGCTCCATCACGATCCACGGGCGGCCGTCGTGCTCCAGCACGTCGTGCACCGTCACGACGGCGGAGTGGTTGATCCGCGCCGCGGCGCGTGCCTCCGCCCGGGTGCGCGCGAGCAGCACGTCCTGGTCGCTCTCGGCGACGTAGAGCGCGGCGGTCAACTCCTTGATGGCGACGGCCCGGTGCAGCACCTCGTCGTGCGCTCGCCACACCCGGCCCATGCCGCCGCTGCCGATGGCGTCGGCGAGCCGGTAGCGGCCCGAGAGGAGCAGGCCCTGCATCTGATTCACGTTTCCCCGCAGTCGTCTTGACAGGCTCAGCGTAGGGACCGGCCCCCCGGCTGGGAACCAGCGGGGTCCCAGGAGAGCCTCACTGTGACCGTTGTCGCTCGCCGGGGCGTGTGCGGTTCCGGCAGTTCGGGCGGTTCCGGCGGTCGCGGCGGTTCAGCCGGTGTACCGGTACGTCGCCGAAGCCTGCTCGTACAGCGTGGTCACCCGGTCCCGCTGGGCCTCGGGACCCCGTACCTGCACCACGTGGTACCTGCCGTCGATCAGGGCGGCCAGGTTGCGCACGTAAAGCTGCCGCCCGCTCCCGTCCGTCCAGGTGAACTGGCCCTCGGCCGTGGTCCGTCCGCCGACCTGGGTGGTCCGCAGGCCCGAGGAGGTGGCCCAGCTGGAGTCGCGGTAGGCCTGCAACTCCCGCTCCTCCTCCCGCTGGTACGCCATCGGGTCGCTGCCGAACTCGGCCGCGGTGTCCCGTCCGGGCACCACGATCAGCTCGAACGAGCCCTGGGAGTAGATCACTTGCCCCTGGTTGTTCCCGGGCGTACGGGTCCAGTCCTTGGCGACGGCGACCTGGAAGCCGGCGGGGTCCTTGCGCAGCGTGAAGCCGCCGCCGATGTCCGGCGCGGTCGTCTGCGCCTCGGCCTCGGCCGAACCGGCCGCCCGCGAGGGGCTGTCGTCCGACGCGGACGAGGACTCGCCGGGCTGCGGGGCGCCGTTCCCGCCGTCGCCGTCCGAGTGCGCCGGGGCGGGGCTCGCCTCACCGGCGGTTCCGGTGCGGTCGCCGGCCGCCGCGCCGTCGCGGTCGGCCTTCGGCATGAACAGCATGGCGTAGGCGACGGCGGCGGCCATCAGCAGCAGAACGAGCAGGAGCAGCGTGCGGCCCAGGCGCCGCGGCGAACCCGTCTGCCGCCTGTGCCGTGCGTGTGTGGCGGGCAGTCCGGCGCGCCGCCTGCGCACCAGCTCGCCGCGGCGCCGCACGACGGGCAGCCTGCTGGGGTCGGCGGGCGGGGCGGCGATGACGTGCGCGCCGGCCTCCGGCTCGGGCGCGGAGCGCACCAGTGAGCGCAGCCAGCCGCGCAGCTCCTCGAAGTCGAGGCGCTCGGTGGGGTCCTGGCGCAGCAGCGACTCCACGACCGGGCGCAGCGGCCCGCACTCCTCCGCGTACGCGGGCGGCTCGGCGCACACCATCTGCACCAGTTCGGCGGTCGACTCCTCCGGATACGGCGCGTGTCCCTGCACCGCCCTGAAGAGCAGCGCCCCGAGCGCCCACAGGTCGGTCGCCGGGCCGATGGGGGCGGCGAGCTGCCAGTTCTCGTGCACGGGCCCGGCCTGTTCCGGCGCCCAGCGCTCGGTCACCGGTCCGACCACGGCCATCCGCGCCTGCCGCGCCCGCTCGGCGGCCAGCGCGGTGGCGGGTCCCCGCCGCGGGGGGCTGCCGGCCACGAGGTCGCCCCAACGGGCCGGTACGCCCCCGGCGTCGTCCACCGCGCCCGCGCCGGGCCCGCCGCGCCCTTGTGCGGGCACCGTGTGGCCGGGCGTGGTTCCGGATCCTGCGGTGAGGGCCTGGTGCGTACCGGGGGCGTCGCCGGTGGGTGCGGGCGGGAGGAGCGTGCCCGCTCCGGGGTGGGAGGCGGTGCCGTTGTGGGTGGGGGGCCGGACGCCGTAGGGGTCGGCGATCTGGCCCGGTGGAGGGGTGGTGCTCCCGGCGGGCCGGGGCTCGCCCTCGACGGGCGTGCGGGCGCCGGGCAGTTCGGCGCGTGCGCTCTGCTGTGCCTCCTGCACCCGGGCGGCCGCACGCGCGCCGGCGCGGTACGCGGCGATCGCCCCGGCCCGCGCCGCCCTGATGTCCCCGCCGGTCTGAGGCGTCCGCCGCGCGGGCGCGCCGGGGGCGCCGGGCCCCGCGTCCGGGCCGGGCAGCGGCAGCGGTCCGGCCGCCCGCGCCTCGATCGCGGCCCGCCGCGCGGCCTCGGGGTCGACCGGCGGGGTGCCCGCGCCGGTCCCGGGGCCACCGGTGCCGCCTCCGCCCCCGAAGCCGCCCGAACCGCTGGTGACCTCGGTGAGTCCGCCGAAACCCGTCGCGCCCGCCCCGCCGGCCGTGCCGCCGAGGCCCAGGGGACCGCCCGGCGTGCCGGACGGGCCGGACGCGCCGTTCTCGTACCCGTCGTCCTGGGGCGGGACGGGGTCGTACCCGCACAGGGCCTCCTCCGCCGCGCCGACCGCGAGGCCGGTCAGCATCACGCGGCCGTCGTCGCA
The DNA here is from genome assembly GCF_043081205.1 of Streptomyces sp. NPDC014889. Taxonomy (NCBI): domain Bacteria; kingdom Bacillati; phylum Actinomycetota; class Actinomycetes; order Kitasatosporales; family Streptomycetaceae; genus Streptomyces; species Streptomyces sp. NPDC014889. Next base: position 286,872 of record NZ_JBIBWH010000010.1, on the reverse strand, counting down.
GACGAGGACCGTGCGGGCGGTGATGTTGCGGTGCACCCAGCCGTGGGCGTGCAGCACGCGCAGCGCCATGAGGATGTCGGAGGCGACCTCGGCCGCCCGGTACGGCGTCAGCGGACTCTCGGCGAGCAGTGCGGCCAGCGGCCGGGCGGCGACGAGTTCGCTGACGACCCACAGCGAGCCGCCCTCCGCGAAGACGTCGAAGACCTGGTCGAGCCGGGGATGGTCGGGGATCCGCGCCGCGGCCTGCGCGGCCTCGACCGCCCGCCGTACCGACGGATCGGCGGGCCGCCGGGTCGCCGGACGCGCGCCGCGGGCCTCGCCCGCCGAACGCCCCGTCCGGGCCGGCCCGCGCCGGGAGCCTTGGTCGCGCGCGGTGAAACCGTCGGGCAGCCCGTCCGCGTCGAGGACCTCCGCCTCGACCACCTCCGGCAACGGCACCTGCCTCAGCAGGACTTCCTGCCCGCTGTAGGTGTCGAAGGCCCGGGTCTCGGTCAGCTCGTACTCGTCGGACGGAGGCAGCGGCAGGCGGTAGCGGTCGGCGAGAACCCGGCCCGCATAGTCGTCCACGTTGCCTCCCCCGGCCGCACGGTCGGTCAATTCCGTTCGCCACGCGTCCCGTTCCCGATGCTTACGGTCCGCAATCACTCACGATACGTGCCGGAGGCAACTCGCAATGACGGGATGCCGGATCTCGCCCCGCGGAACCCGGAACCCCCGGGGACGCGACGGGGTCCGATCCACTCACTACTTCTTCGGCCGGAAGGTCTCCGTCAGCGTCTTCCAGGTGCTCTTGCGCAGGTCGCTGTCCCACGTCGCGGCCTTCGCGCTGTACATCAGCGCGTGCCCGAGGTGGTCGTTCACGACGAACCCGCGGTCGATCGAGCGGTACTTGGTGCCGCCCTCGGCGTAGGTGAACTCCCAGTCGGCGGTGTTCCAGTCGCGGTACTCGACCGCCGCTATGCGCACCCGCTGGTACTGGGAGCGCACCATGTACTTCTCCTGGTTGGTCCAGTCGGCCACCGGATCGCCCTTGGGCGTGGTCGTCCAGGCGACGAGCAGCCGCTGCCCGTCGGGACCGGTGAAGCGGACCCCGGCGGAGTCGGTGCTCGCGTACTTCCAGCCCTCGGGCAGCCCGATGGAGAAGCCCTGGGCGCCCTTGTACGTCGACACCGCGGGGGCGCCGTCGTCGCCGGAGCGGCCGCCGGAGCCGGAATCGGAAGCGGAACCGGAGCCGTCGCCCGACCCCTTGCCCGATGTCCCGGCGCCTGCGTCGGCGCCGGTGTCCGTGGCCGGTGTGCCGCCGGAGCCGTCGGCCTCCGTCGCGGAGCCGGACCGGTCCTGGCCCGGGGAGGCCTCGCCACTCGCGTCCTTCTTGGTGGAAGGGCCCGCGGACGAACCGGCGGTGGCGGACGTGCGGCCGGCCGCGTTCTTGTCGTCGCCGCCCTTGTCGTCACCGCCGAGCGTGAAGGCGAGCACGGCGCCGATCACGGCGAGCACCACGACCACGGCGACGATCACCAGCGTGCGCCGTGGCACCACGTCGGTGAGGGACGCCTTGGGCGTGGGGCGCGGCGGCAGGTCCAGGTCCGGCGGGGTCATCACGGGCCAGCCCGAACCGGGCCGTCCCGCCTGGCCGCCACCGGCTCCGCCGCCCGGGGCGGACGCGCTCTGTGCCCGGGCCGCCGGCGGCTCGGCTCCGGTCCCGCTCGCGGAGCCGGAGCCCGCCGGAGCGGTGCCGCCGGACGCGGACTCGGCGCCGGCCCCCGCTGCCGCCGCGGGGTTCGCCACCACGGCGGCCTTGCGCACCGAGCGCAGCGCCCCGCGAAGGCGGTCGCCCGCCTGCTCGCCCCGGCTGCCTCCGGAACCGGAACCGGAAGAGCCAGAACCGCCTTTCCGGGAACGCCCGTCCGCCTGCGCGGGCAGCGGGACGACCTTGGTCGCGTCCGCGGGCGGCTCCGGCTCGGCGGCCTTCGGTTCGGGCGCGTCGACGACGGCCTTGAGCATGGCCCGGGCGCCCGCGTCGTCGAGCCGCTCGGCCGGTTCCTTGTTGAGCAGTCCGTGGATGACGTCCCTGAGCGGGCCGGCGTTCCTCGGCTCCTCAAGGGGTTCGGTCATCACCGCGGTCAGGGTGGCGATCGCCGAGCCCTTGTCGTACGGCGGTGTGCCCTCCACCGCCGCGTACAGCAGGCCGCCGAGCGACCACAGGTCGGCCGCCGGTCCCGGCTTGTGCCCGCGGGCCCGCTCCGGGGAGATGTAGGAGGGGGCGCCGACGAGCATGCCGGTGGAGGTGATGGACGGGTCGCCCTCGACCTGCGCGATGCCGAAGTCGGTGAGGACGACCCGGCCGTCCTCGGCGATGAGCACGTTGGACGGCTTCACGTCCCGGTGCAGGATGCCCTGGCTGTGCGCGGAGCGCAGCACGTCGAGGACCGCGAGCCCGACCTCGGCCGCCCGTCGCGGCGTGAGCAGCCCGTCCTCACGGATGACTTCGGCGAGGGACTTGCCCTCGACGAGTTCCATGACGATCCACGGGCGGTCGTCCTCGTCGACCACGTCGAAGACGGTCACCGCGCTGGTGTCGCGGATGCGCGCGATCGCCTTGGCCTCGCGCAGGGTGCGCGTGATCAGGCGCCGCTTCTCGTCCTCGTCGATGTTCGAGGGGAACCGCAGCTCCTTGACGGCGACGGTCCGGCCCAGGGTCTCGTCCTCGGCCCGCCACACCGTGCCCATGCCGCCGCGGCCGAGCACGTCCCCCAGGCGGTAGCGCCCGGCGAGGAGACGCTCGCTACTGTCCTGCAGAGAGTCCTGACGAGTGTCCTGACGGGGTGTTCCCGCCCGCTCCGCGTCCGACATGCGTCCCCTCATGCAACCCGCCCTGACAGAGGCTCCATTGTCCCTCACCCGACGAGCACACGACGCCCAGGGGCCCCCTCGGGACGCTCCGGGGGCAGGGTCGAACGGCCCGTCGTACGCGCGGGAATGACGGGCCGTGACAACAGGGAAGCCTTGGGTGCCGACCCTTCGGACCATTCCGGCCATAACCTGCGCCGGACGTTCGCGGCACGTGTCGTGCGTGTCGTGCGTCTCGTGCGGGACGGCGGGCCGGACCTCAGCGGGTTCATAACGGCACGATCGGCGGATTCACGACGGCGCGATCGACGGGATCACGACGGCGCGATCGGCGGGATCACAACGGCACGATGTCCGGTGCTCCCAGCCGGGCCGCGTCGGCCGTCAGGTCGTCGGGCTGGCGCTGCGACTCCCGCTCGGCCTCCACCCGCTTCTCGTAGTGCTCGACCTCGCGTTCTATCTGGTCCTTGTCCCAGCCCAGCACCGGCGCCATCAGCTCGGCGGCCTCCCGGGCGCTGCGCGTGCCCCGGTCGAAGGTCTCGATGGATATGCGGGTGCGCCGGGTCAGCACGTCGTCCAGGTGCCGGGCGCCCTCGTGGGAGGCGGCGTAGACGATCTCGGCGCGCAGATAGTCGTCGGCCGCCTTGAGGGGAGCGCCCAGCGTCGGGTCCTCGGCGACGAGGGCGAGCACCTCCCGCGCCGCCGATCCGAACCTCCCCAACAGGTGCTCCACACGCACCACATGGAGTCCGGACTCGGCGGCGATGCGCGCCCGCGCGTTCCACAGGGCCGGGTAGCCCTCGGCGCCGAGCAGCGGGATCTCCTCGGTGACGCAGTCGGCGACGCGCATGTCGAGCCCGCGCACCGCCTCGTCGACGGCGTCCTTGGCCATCACCCGGTAGGTCGTGTACTTGCCGCCCGCGACCACGACGAGGCCGGGCACCGGATGGGCCACGGTGTGCTCGCGGGACAGCTTGCTGGTGGCGTCGGACTCGCCGGCCAGCAGCGGACGGAGGCCGGCGTACACGCCCTGCACGTCGTCGCGGCCGAGCGGCACCGCGAGCACCGAGTTGACGTGTTCGAGGAGGTAGTCGATGTCGGCGCTGGATGCGGCCGGGTGGGCCTTGTCGAGGTCCCAGCCGGTGTCGGTGGTGCCGACGATCCAGTGCCGGCCCCAGGGGATCACGAAGAGCACGGACTTCTCGGTGCGCAGGATCAGCCCCGTGGTGGAGTTGATGCGGTCCTTGGGCACGACGAGGTGGATGCCCTTGGAGGCCCGGACGTGGAACTGACCGCGCTCCCCCACCATCGCCTGGGTGTCGTCGGTCCACACCCCGGTGGCGTTGACAATCTGCTTGGCGTGGATCTCGTACTCGCCGCCGCCCTCCACGTCCCGCACCCGCGCGCCGACGACCCGCTCGCCCTCGCGCAGGAAACCGGTGACCCGGGCGCGGTTGGCGGCCTTCGCGCCGTACGACACCGCCGTGCGCACCAGGGTGGCCACGAAGCGGGCGTCGTCCATCTGGGCGTCGTAGTACTGAAGGGCGCCGACCAGGGCGTCCTTGCGCAGACAGGGAGCCACCCGCAGGGCGTGACGGCGGGTCAGGTGGCGGTGCAGCGGCAGGCCCCGGCCGTGGCCGCGGGCCATCGACATGGCGTCGTACAGGGCGACGCCCGACCCCGCGTACAGGCGCTCCCAGCCCTGGTGCTGGAGCGGGTAGAGGAACGGCACCGGGCGGACCAGGTGAGGGGCGAGGCGTTCGAGCAGCAGGCCGCGCTCCTTCAGCGCCTCGCGGACCAGCGCGAAGTCGAGCATCTCCAGATAGCGCAGTCCGCCGTGTATCAGCTTGCTGGACCGGCTCGACGTGCCCGACGCCCAGTCACGCGCCTCCACGATGCCGGTGGACAGACCGCGGGTGACGGCGTCCAGGGCGGTGCCGGCGCCCACCACGCCTCCGCCCACGACCAGGATGTCCAGCTCCCGCTCGGCCATGTGCGCCAGTGCCTCGGCGCGCTGCGCCGGCCCCAGTGTCGCTGTCCTCACCGCTGCCTCCCGCTGTCGATCGCGCCGGCCGCACCCGTCGGGCGAAGCCCGTTCCCGTCCCCCGTGCCTCTAGCGTGTCCCCCCGCCTCCTGCCCATGCCCAAATTCTGACCGGGTTGCCCGACTTCAGCCACCAGTCGCCCCCAGCCTGTGGACAACTCCGGGGGCGTACCGAGAAACACGCTGGTCAATCCCGCATAACGGTCATATTTACTCCTAGTCTGACATTGCGCTCGCTCGTCCTGTCCACAGGACTTGCGGACCTGCCACGCCTCGGTTATTGGGAAGGACGGCCCACGCCATGCCCGCAGATCTCGCCGTCATCGGACTCGGCCCGCTCGGTCTTCCGCTGGCCCAGGCCGCCGTCTCCGCCGGCATCCCCACCGTCGGGTACCGCACCGGGGACGAGTCCGGCTCTCTCAGCCCCGCCGAACTGCGCCGGATGCTCTCGGGGGGCTTCAGGGCGGCCACCAACCCGGCCGAGCTCGGCCGGGTGCGCACCGCGGTGATCTGCGCGCCGACCCCGCGGGGCGCGGACGGCGGGCTCGATCTGAGCCAGGTGGAGTCCGCTGCCCGCGCGCTCGCCGGGCACATGCGCCCGCACACCACCGTGCTCCTGGAGTCGCCCGTGCACCCCGGGACGACGCAGGAGTTCCTGCTCCCGCTGCTGGAGAAGGGCTCGGGGCTGCGGGCGGGCCGCGACTTCCACCTCGCCTACTCGCCCAGCCGTGTCGACCCGGGCAACCGCGAGGTCACCCCGGCCAACACGCCCAAGGTGATCGGCGGATTCACCCCGGCCTGCACCGAGTCGGCCGCGGCCTTCTACGGGCGGCTGACCGACAAGGTGGTGCGCGCGCGGGGACTGAGGGAGGCGGAGACGGTCCAGGTCCTGGAGACCAACTACCGGCACGTCAACATCGCCCTGGTCAACGAGATGGCCGTGCTCTGCCACGACCTGGGCGTCGACCTGTGGGACGTCGTGCGCTGCGCGGAGACCAAGCCCTACGGCTTCCAGGCCTTCCGCCCCGGCCCCGGCGTCGGCGGCCACGGCCTGCCGCAGGACCTGGCCGGCCACGCGGGCTGCGGGCTGCGCATGGTGGAACTCGCCGAGCAGGTCAACGGCCGCATGCCGCGCTACGTCGTGCAGCGCGCCGCCGCCCTGCTGAACGAGCACGGCAAGTCGGCCCGCGGCGCCCGGGTGCTGCTGCTCGGCGTCACGTACAAGGCCGACCTCGCCGACCTCCAGGGCACGCCCGCCGAGGAGATCGCCGTCCGCCTGACGGGGCTCGGCGCCTCGGTCAGCTACCACGACCCGTACGTGCCCACGTGGAGCGTCCGCGACCGGCCCGTACCCCGCGCGGACTGCCTGTACGAGGCGGTGGCCGACGCCGACCTGACGATCCTGCTCCAGCAGCACCGCAGGTACGACCTCCAGGGCCTCTCGGTGAAGGCCCAGCTGCTCCTGGACACCCGCGGAGCCGCGCCCACGGGGGCGGCGCACCGGTTGTGAAAGGGGCGCGCACGGATGCTTCGACCCCAACGGCTGGTGGCGTGCGGCCCCGTCCGCCGGTGCCGTACAAAACTGGCGGAGCCCACCGCAGCGGGCACTGCGGCAGGCCCCTGACCGCCAAACGGAGTGTCCGCCCCTAGTCCTTTTAGGGGTGGCCGCCCACACAGGTGGAGCCCACCGCAGCGGCCACTGCGGCAGGCCCCTGACCGCCAAACGGAGTGTCCACCCCTATTCCCTGTAGGGGTGGCCGCTCAGCCGCCGTAGATCCACAGGATGCACCTCCTCCGGAACTTCACCAGCCGAAGCCAGTGCTGCTCCAGCCGAAGCCGGATGCGGTCCCGACGGGTGGGCTTGCGGTGACGGCCCATGGGCGCGCCCCCTTTCCTGCACCCCCGTCCTGCTCTACGCGCCCCCACCTGCGCGGACGTCCGGAACACGCGAAGGGGCCCGGCCGTCCGCGTGAGCGGGTGGCCGGGCCCCTTCGTGGGGTGGTGGGTGCGGGGTGGTCAGCGCTTGTGCTGGGAGTCGCCCACCGTCACCTCGACGCGCTGGAACTCCTTGAGCTCGCTGTAGCCGGTCGTGGCCATGGCGCGGCGCAGGGCGCCGAAGAAGTTCATGGAGCCGTCGGGGATGCGCGAGGGGCCGGTGAGGACCTCCTCGAGGGTGCCGACCGTGCCGAGGTCGACCTTCTGGCCGCGCGGCAGCTCCTCGTTGACGGCCTCCATGCCCCAGTGGTGGCCCTTGCCGGGCACATCGGTGGCGCGGGCCAGCGGGGAGCCCATCATCACGGAGTCGGCGCCGCAGGCGATCGCCTTGGGCAGGTCGCCGGACCAGCCGACGCCGCCGTCCGCGATCACGTGCACGTACCGGCCGCCGGACTCGTCCATGTAGTCGCGGCGGGCGGCGGCCACGTCGGCGACCGCGGTGGCCATCGGGACCTGGATGCCGAGCACGTTGCGCGTGGTGTGCGCGGCGCCGCCGCCGAAGCCGACCAGGACGCCGGCCGCGCCGGTGCGCATCAGGTGCAGGGCCGCCGTGTAGGTGGCGCAGCCGCCGACGATCACCGGCACGTCGAGCTCGTAGATGAACTGCTTGAGGTTCAGCGGCTCGTGCGAGGACGACACGTGTTCCGCCGAGACCGTGGTGCCGCGGATGACGAAGATGTCGACGCCCGCGTCCACGACGGCCTTGGAGAACTGGGCGGTGCGCTGCGGGGAGAGCGCGGCGGCGGTGACCACGCCCGCGTCGCGCACCTGCTTGATCCGCGCGCCGATCAGCTCCTCCTTGATCGGCGCGGCGTAGATCTCCTGGAGGCGGCGGGTCGCGGCCCCGGCGGGCAGCTCGGCGATCTCGTCGAGCAGCGGCTGCGGGTCCTCGTACCGCGTCCACAGGCCCTCGAGGTTGAGCACACCCAGGCCGCCCAGCTCGCCGATGCGGATGGCAGTGGCCGGGGAGACGACCGAGTCCATCGGGGCGGCCAGGAAGGGAAGCTCGAAGCGGTAGGCGTCGATCTGCCAGGCGATCGAGACCTCCTTCGGGTCCCGCGTACGGCGGCTGGGGACGACGGCGATGTCGTCGAAGGCGTACGCCCGGCGGCCGCGCTTGCCGCGCCCGATCTCGATCTCAGTCACGTCTGTGGCCTTTCCCTGATGCGTTGCAGCGTCTTCCAGTATCGCCGACACCCATGGCAAGGGCGGCCCCGGAGGCTTCCGGGGCCGCCCTGCACGGCGTGCCGCCTACTTGCTGCTGTAGTTCGGCGCCTCGACCGTCATCTGGATGTCGTGCGGGTGGGACTCCTTCAGGCCCGCCGAGGTGATCCGGACGAAGCGGCCCTTGGACTCCATCTCCGCGATGGTGGCCGCGCCCACGTAGCCCATGGTCTGGCGCAGGCCGCCGACGAGCTGGTGCAGGACGTTGGCCAGCGGGCCGCGGTAGGGCACCTGGCCCTCGATGCCCTCGGGCACGAGCTTGTCGTCCGAGGCGACCTCGGCCTGGAAGTAGCGATCCTTCGAGTACGACCTCGCCTGGCCGCGGGACTGCATGGCGCCGAGCGAGCCCATGCCCCGGTAGGACTTGAACTGCTTGCCGTTGATGAAGAGCAGCTCGCCGGGAGACTCCTCGCAGCCGGCGAGCAGGCTGCCCAGCATGACCGTGTCGGCGCCGGCGGCGAGTGCCTTGCCGATGTCGCCGGAGTACTGCAGGCCGCCGTCGCCGATCAGCGGGATGCCCGCCGGGCGCGCGGCGAGGGACGCCTCGTAGATGGCGGTGACCTGCGGGACGCCGATGCCGGCGACCACGCGCGTGGTGCAGATCGAGCCGGGGCCGACGCCCACCTTGATGCCGTCGACACCGGCGTCGATCAGGGCCTGCGCGCCGTCGCGCGTGGCGACGTTGCCGCCGATCACGTCGACGGACACACTCGACTTGATCTTCGACATCCAGCTCAGCGCGTTGCTGTTGTGGCCGTGCGAGGTGTCGACGACCAGGAAGTCCACCCCCGCCTCGGCGAGCGCCTGGGCACGCTCCAGGGCCTCGGGGCTGGCGCCGACCGCGGCACCGACGAGCAGCCTGCCCTCGGAGTCCTTGGCCGCGTTCGGGTACTGCTCCGCCTTGACGAAGTCCTTGACGGTGATCAGGCCCTTGAGGACGCCCGCGTCGTCGACCAGCGGCAGCTTCTCGATCTTGTGCTTGCGCAGGAGCTGCATGGCGTCGACACCGGAGATGCCGACCTTGCCGGTGACCAGCGGCATCGGCGTCATGACATCGCGCACCTGGCGGCTGCGGTCGGTCTCGAAGGCCATGTCGCGGTTGGTGACGATGCCCAGCAGCTTGCCGGCGGGGTCGGTGACGGGCACGCCGCTGATGCGGAACTTGGCGCACAGCGCGTCCGCCTCGGCGAGCGTCGCCTCCGGGTGCACCGTGATGGGGTCGGTGACCATGCCGGACTCGGACCGCTTGACCAGGTCGACCTGGTTGACCTGGTCCTCGACCGACAGGTTGCGGTGCAGTACGCCGACACCGCCGAGCCGGGCCATAGAGATCGCCATGCGGGACTCGGTCACCTTGTCCATCGCCGCCGAGAGCAGCGGGATGTTGACCCGGACGTTGCGGGAGATACGGGACGATGTGTCGACCGCGTTGGGGAGCACCTCGGATGCGCCCGGCAGGAGGAGCACGTCGTCGTAGGTCAGCCCGAGTGTCGCGAATTTCTCGGGCACTCCGTCGACGTTGGCAGTCATGACACCTTCCCCAAATGGCCTTGATCGGTGCGGATGTCCATGCTAACGGGAAGCGCGCCTCCCTCATTCCACGGTTCTGGACGGCTCCGGGCTTCGTACCTTCGTACGAAACCGGCCCTGCGCGCGTTCATCCGGCGCGGTGGGTGAGGGGCGGGACCGCCGCCTACTGCTCGGCCAGGGCGCGCAGCCTGCTGAGCGCGCGGTGCTGGGCCACCCGGACCGCGCCGGGTGACATTCCCAACATCTGTCCCGTTTCCTCCGCGGTCAACCCCACCGCGATGCGCAGCAGCAGCAGCTCGCGCTGGTTCTCCGGGAGGCTGGCCAGCAGCTTCTTGGCCCACTCGGCGTCGCTGCTGAGCAGGGCGCGCTCCTCCGGGCCGAGGGAGTCGTCCGGGCGCTCGGGCATCTCGTCCGAGGGCACGGCCGTCGAGCCCGGGTGCCGCATGGCGGCGCGCTGGAGGTCGGCGACCTTGTGGGCGGCGATGGCGAAGACGAAGGCCTCGAAGGGGCGGCCGGTGTCCTTGTAGCGCGGCAGGGCCAGCAGGACCGCGACGCAGACCTCCTGGGCCAGGTCCTCGACGAAGTGCCGGGCGTCGCCCGGCAGCCGGGACAGCCGGGTGCGGCAGTAGCGCAGCGCCAGCGGGTGGACGCGTGCGAGCAGATCGTGCGTGGCCTGTTCGTCGCCGTCGACGGCGCGGTGGACGAGCGCACCGATCGCCCCTTGGGCAAGTGCCGCCTGGTCGTCGCGCATCGGTCCATGGTGCCTTGACGTCGTCCGTTCCGTGGCACCGCCTTCGTGGTTGTGCACCGAAGCGTTATGAGCAGGTGCGCCGAAGCTCATCCCCTGCGCCCTCCCCTTCCGCTCGACCAACTCGTCCGCGAGGAACTCCACACCCTCAAGGATGCGTCATCCGCGGCGAAACAAGCAGCGGGCGTCCGGCGGGGCGCTTTGCCACCGGCGTCCGCGGTGCGGTATTGCACGTCACGCGCGGTCCGGGCCCACGTTCCCACACAACCGCGAAGGCCGTCGGCCGTCTCCCGGCCGCCCGGGGCCGGGGAGCGGCACCCGTGCGGGGACGTGCGGGCGGCTCGGCCGCGCGACCGGCCGGCCGGACGCCCCCCACGCTCGTCGCCGCGCGTGGGGGTGGCGTCACGTTCCGGTACGCCGGTCCGGCCCGGCCCGACGGGCCCTAGCGGACCAGGCCCCAGCGGAAACCGAGGGCCACCGCGTGCGCGCGGTCCGAGGCGCCGAGCTTCTTGAACAGCCGGCGGGCGTGGGTCTTGACGGTGTCCTCGGAGAGGAACAGCTCGCGGCCGATCTCCGCGTTGGAGCGGCCGTGGCTCATGCCCTCCAGGACCTGGATCTCCCGCGCGGTGAGCGTGGGCGCCGCGCCCATCTCGGCCGAGCGCAGCCGGCGCGGGGCGAGCCGCCAGGTGGGGTCGGCGAGGGCCTGCGTCACCGTGGCCCGCAGCTCCGCGCGGGAGGCGTCCTTGTGCAGGTACCCGCGGGCGCCGGCGGCCACGGCGAGCGCCACGCCGTCGAGGTCCTCGGCGACTGTGAGCATGATGATGCGCGCGCCGGGGTCCGCGGACAGCAGACGGCGGACGGTCTCGACGCCGCCCAGACCGGGCATGCGCACGTCCATGAGGATGAGGTCGGAGCGGTCGGCGCCCCAGCGGCGGAGGACTTCCTCGCCGTTGGCCGCCGTCGTCACACGCTCGACGCCGGGCACGGTCGCGACCGCGCGGCGCAGCGCCTCTCGGGCAAGCGGGGAGTCGTCGCAGACGAGGACGGATGTCATGACCGTCCTCCGCAGCTGATGCGCGTCACCTTGAGCCTCCAGGCTGGTACGGAATCGTCACCTGTGCGGTCGACCGTCTCGGACGCCCGCCCGAGCGCTTGTGTTCTCAACCGCCTCCGCACTCTCAACGACGGTCACTCGAAAGAGTTACGGGGCTGTACGCCGTCTTCGGCACTCTACGTGAGGGAACGGACACAGAGCAGACATGAACGTCAGACCCTCAACTTTTCATCACAAGCTATGCCCCATTTAGCCCCTTTTCTTCCCGTTTCTAGGTGTCTAGGGCTAGATTCGCAATGAGTCATATTTTCATCTCCTTAGATCGGAGATGTACGGTCGTTGGCACCGTATCCGCCACGAACGGCTACAAGGGGTCACGTAATGGCAGATTTCTCCCGCCTTCCCGGACCGAACGCGGACCTGTGGGACTGGCAGTTGCTGGCTGCCTGCCGCGGGGTCGACAGCTCGCTCTTCTTCCATCCCGAGGGCGAGCGCGGGGCGGCTCGGAGCGCTCGAGAGAACTCGGCCAAGGAGGTCTGCATGAGGTGCCCGGTCCGTGCGGAGTGCGCGGCACACGCCCTGGCGGTGCGCGAGCCGTACGGAGTGTGGGGAGGCCTGACCGAGGACGAGCGCGAAGAGCTCATGGGGCGGGCACGGAACCGGCTGGTGTCGGCGTCGTCGACCAGCGGGGACACCGCCTCCGACAACTGAAGGAACGTTTTTTCTCATCCGTTCCCAGAGAGCCGCAGCAGGGCACGCGCCACGCGTGCCCTCGCGACACCCCGATCCGACCCCGACCCTCGACGACCGATCCCCGACCCCGATGGCCGGTCCCGGATCCCGATGACCGATCCCGACCCCTTGCTTCCCGATCACCGATCCCGGACCCCGATCCCGGACCCGGGACCCCGATGCCCCTTGTGTCAGCGGGCTCCGGCCCGCACCAGCTCCTCGATCGTCGCCGCCACCGCCGGCACCTGTGCCAGGTCGGGCAGGGTGAGCGCGACGATCTCCCGCCGCACCGCCGGTTCCAGCTCCACGGTGCGCGCGCCCCTGGGCCGTACCGACTCGACCGCGAGCTGGGGCAGGACCGCGACCCCCAGTCCCGCGCCCACCAGGCCGACCACCGCCGGGTAGTCGTCGGTCGCGAAGTCGATACGGGGCGTGAAGCCGGCGCCCTCGCACACCTGGACGAGCTGACCGCGGCAGCGCGGGCAGCCCGCGATCCACGGATCGCCCGCGAGGTCGCCGATGGCCACGGATCCGGCGCGGGCCAGCCGGTGCCGCTCGGGCACCAGGGCCACGAGCCGGTCGGTCAGCAGCGGCCGCACGACCAGGTCCTCCCACTCGGCGGCGCCCGCGGCCCCCTCGTAGCGGAAGGCGAGCGCCACGTCGCAGTCGCCCTGGCGCAGGAGCTCGACGGACCTGGGCGGCTCGGCCTCCTCCAGGGACACCCGGGTGCCGGGGTGCGCGGCGCGCAGCGCGGCAAGGGCGGTGGGCACGAGCGTGGAACTTCCGCTGGGGAAGGAGACGAGCCGTACCCGCCCGGCCCGCAGCCCGGCGATGGCGGCGATCTCCTCCTCGGCGGCGGTGAGCCCGGCGAGGATGCCGGTGGCGTGCCGGACGAGCGCGTCGCCGGCCTGGGTCAGGCGCATCTCGCGGCCGGTCCGGACCAGCAGCGGGGTGCCGACGGCCGCTTCGAGTGCCTTCATCTGCTGGCTGACGGCGGGCTGGGTGCAGCCCAGCTCGCGCCCCGCCGCGGAGAAGGAGCCGGTGGTGGCCACGGCACGCAGCACACGGAGATGACGAGCCTCGATCACACCATCGAGCATAAGTGAAGCTTGGGCGGGCGGCGGTTTATCGCGTCGACACTTTGACCGCCGCTCGCCTACCGTGCCCGTATGAGGCTTCTGTCTGTGAACCTGGGCCGCCCCGAGGCCGTTCCGTACACCGACCAGCCGGCCGGTGTGACCGGCATCGGCAAGCGGCCGGTGGACGGGCCGGTCAAGGTGGCGGCGCCCGGCCCGAAGGGGATCGGCGCGAGCGGGCTGGCCGGGGACGCGGTGTGCGACACGCGGCACCACGGCGGCGACGACCAGGCGGTGTACGCGGTGGCCCGCGAGGACCTCGACGAATGGGAGGGCGAGCTGGGCCGGACGCTGGCCAACGGCGCCTTCGGCGAGAACCTCACCACGCTCGGCCTGGACATCACCGGCGCCCGGATCGGCGAGCGCTGGCGCATCGGCTCGCCGCTCGGCCCCTCGGTGCTGCTGGAGATCACCAGCGGACGGATTCCCTGCCGGACCTTCCAGGGCCATCTGGGTGAGAAGGGGTGGGTGAAGCGGTTCACGCGCCGGGCGGCTCCGGGCGCGTATCTGCGGGTGCTCGAAGCCGGTGAGATCCGGGCGGGCGACCCCGTCGAGATCGTGCACCGCCCGGACCACGACGTGACCGTGGGCATGGAGTTCCGGGCCATGACGACCGAGCGCCCGCTGCTGCCCCGGCTGCTCGCGGCGGGTACGGCGCTGCACCCGGAGTCGCTGGCGGCGGCCCGGAAGTACGTGCGCGAATACGCGGGCTGACCGGCCGTCATCGTCCCGGTCGACACGTGGGCATCACTGATCGGGAGGCCCTGTGCAGAGATCGGGACAATGCGCCGGGGGCCACTAATCTTTCGGCATGACAACGGCTCTGATTACGGGATCGACCGCGGGCATCGGCGCCGCCTTCGCGCGGCGGCTGGCCGCCGACGGGCACAACCTGGTGCTGGTGGCACGCGACACCGTCCGCCTGACGGAGCAGGCCACCGAACTGCACGACCGGCACGGCATCGAGGCGGAGGTGCTGACGGCCGACCTGTCGACGGACGCGGGCATCGAGGCGGTCGCCGCCCGGCTGGGCGACCGCAAGGACCCGGTGGACCTGCTGGTCAACAACGCCGGCTTCGGCAACAAGGGTCGTTTCCTGGACGTGTCGATGGACGACGAACTCAGGATGATCAAGGTGCACGTCGAGGCGGTGCTGCGGCTGACGTCGGCGGCGACCGCGGCGATGCGCGAGCGCGGCCGGGGCGGGGTGGTGAACGTGGCCTCGGTGGCCGCCTTCGTCCCGCGCGGCACGTACGGGGCGTCGAAGGCGTGGGTCGTGCAGTTCACCCAGGGCGCGGCGCGCGACCTGGCCGGCAGCGGCGTACGGCTGATGGCGCTGTGCCCCGGCTTCGTGCGCACCGAGTTCCACGCGCGGGCCGGCATGGGCACGGACAACATCCCGAACTGGATGTGGCTGGACGCGGACAAGCTGGTCGCGGCGGCGCTGACGGACCTGGCCCACGGCAAGACCCTGTCCATCCCGGACCCCCGGTACAAGGCGCTGATGGGCCTGGTGAAGGTCACTCCGCGCGGCCTGCTGGGCGGGATCACGTCCAAAACGGGCCGCAAGTACGGACCGCGGTGACGGTACGGAGGTGACGGAGGCGCCCCGGTGGGAGAATGGACCGACGTAAAAAACCGGACCGGACCAGGGGACCGGAGGCGCGTCATGACCTTCGTACAGCTCATCGACTGCAGGACGAGCCGGTTCGAGGAGATGAACCGGCTGCTGGACATCTGGGTCGAGAAGACCGGGGGCAGGCGGACGGCGACGCACGCGGTCGTCGGCAAGGACCGCTCGGACGGGGCCCATGTCGTCGAGCTGGTGGAGTTCCCCTCGTACGAGGAGGCGATGCGGAGCTCGAACCTGCCGGAGACCGACGAGATCTTCCGGGGCCTGGTCGCCCTCTGCGACGAGCTGCCCACCTTCACGGACCTCGAGGTCGTCCGGGACGAGCCGTTCTGTGCGACCGCCGTGCGGCGGTTCTACCGCACTCTGACGAGCGCCGGTGAGCTGTCGCCGCTCAACGATCTGATCGACGAGGACTGCCACAGCCACGACCCCGTCAACCCGCAGGTCACCATCGGCCTGGACGCGATCCGCCGCGACTTCCGCATGTGGCGCGACGCCTTCGACGCGTCCTTCACGGTCGAGGACCTGATGGCGCAGGGCGACCGGGTCTGCGCCCGCTGGAGCTGGACCGCCACGCACCGGGGCGAGTTCCTCGGCATCGCGCCCACCGGCAAGCGGGTCACCATGACCGGCATGACCGTCTTCCGCTTCGGCGACAACGGCAAGGTCACCGAGCTGTGGTGGCAGCACGACCAGCTGGGGCTGCTGCAACAGCTCGGCGCGCTGGACGAGTTGGAGCAGTAGTCGAACACCCCTTGCTCCGGGGCCGTGGTAGTGAGATCTTGCAGCACGATCAAGCCGCGATCTCCCTGCACGGCGTGTAAGGGGGTCTTCGTTCCACAGGAGGCCCTTGTGCACACCACCGATGCAACCGGCACGCCCGGCAACTGGGATCTCTACCGGACCGCGGTCGCCGACATCGCGTTCCAGGACCGGACCGTACGGGTCGAACCGCGTCCATCGGGCACGACCGAGGGTCGCTTCCCGACACTGGCCGGCAGGGCCGCCGTTCATGTGATCACGGCCTGGAATCCCCGTGGCCGTACCGCGTCAGCCGAGGACAACGCCCGCGCCCAGCGCCTGTTGCTCGTCGAGGTCCACCGCCGTGGCCTCGCCTGGTGGCCCGCGGAGGGAGGCGACGCGGCCGGCACGCACCGCGAGGAGAGCGTCGCCGTCGCCGGTCTGAGCGACACCGCCGCACGTGCGCTGGGGCACCGCTTCGGCCAGGACGCGGTCTTCGCGTGGACTCCCGGCGCCTGGCGCGTGCTGGCGTGCGGCAGCGAGGCCACGGCCGTGGGCGGATGGGCGTGTTCACCGGGAACAGTCCACCGGCGGTTCGGGTCGGAGTCGATGGTTTCCCGGCGGAAGTGACGTACGAGACCGACCTTGACGATCACCGCGGCAGCGCCCTGAAGGGGCGCGGGGAACTGCGCGATCAACCACGGACTACCCGCGCCCGGCACAAAACCCCCAGCGGGGCAGACGCCGAAACACACCGGTGCCCGGCACCCCCGAAGGGGTGCCGGGCACCGGTGGTTCGGCTCAGTTCAGCGGAGCGCTCAGTGGGCGTGGCCGTGGCCGTGGCCCGCGGCGGCCGGCTCTTCCTCTTCCTTCTTCTCGACGACCAGGGTCTCGGTCGTGAGCAGGAGGGAGGCGATGGAGGCGGCGTTCTCCAGGGCGGAGCGGGTGACCTTCACCGGGTCGATGACGCCGGCCTTGATCAGGTCGCCGTACTCGCCGGTGGCGGCGTTGTAGCCGCTGCCCTTCTCGAGCTCCGCCACCTTGGAGACGATGACGTAGCCCTCGAGGCCGGCGTTCTCGGCGATCCAGCGCAGCGGCTCGACGGCGGCGCGGCGGACGACCGCGACACCCGTGGCCTCGTCGCCGGTCTTGTCGAGGTTGCCCTCCAGGACCTTCACGGCGTGGACGAGCGCGGAGCCACCACCGGAGACGATGCCCTCCTCGACCGCGGCGCGGGTCGCGGAGATGGCGTCCTCCAGACGGTGCTTCTTCTCCTTCAGCTCCACCTCGGTGGCGGCGCCGACCTTGATCACGCACACGCCGCCGGCCAGCTTCGCGAGGCGCTCCTGGAGCTTCTCGCGGTCCCAGTCGGAGTCGGTGTTCTCGATCTCGGCCTTGATCTGGGAGACGCGGCCCTCCACGTCCTCCTTGTTGCCGGCGCCGTCGACGATCGTGGTGTCGTCCTTGGTGACGGTGACGCGGCGGGCGGAGCCGAGGACGTCGAGACCGGCCTGGTCGACCTTGAGGCCGACCTCTTCGGAGATGACCGTGGCGCCGGTGAGGACCGCCATGTCCTGCAGCATCGCCTTGCGGCGGTCGCCGAAACCGGGGGCCTTGACGGCCACGGCGTTGAACGTGCCGCGGATCTTGTTGACGACCAGGGTCGACAGGGCCTCGCCGTCGACGTCCTCGGCGATGATCAGCAGCGGCTTCGAGGCGTTGGCCTGGATGATCTTCTCGAGGAGCGGGAGCAGGTCCGCGATGGCGGAGATCTTGCCCTGGTGGATCAGGATGTACGGGTCGTCGAGGACGGCCTCCATACGCTCCTGGTCCGTGACGAAGTACGGGGACAGGTAGCCCTTGTCGAAGGCCATGCCCTCGGTGAAGTCCAGCTCCAGACCGAAGGTGTTGGACTCCTCGACGGTGATGACGCCGTCCTTGCCGACCTTGTCCATCGCCTCGGCGATGAGCTCGCCGACCTGCTGGTCCTGGGCGGACAGCGCGGCGACGGCGGCGATGTCGGACTTCTCGTCGATCGGGCGGGCCGAGGCGTGCAGGTCGTCGGAGACGGCCTTGACCGCGGCGTCGATGCCCTTCTTGAGCGCGGCCGGGGAGGCACCCGCGGCGACGTTCTTCAGGCCCTCGCGCACGAGCGCCTGGGCGAGCACGGTGGCGGTGGTGGTGCCGTCACCCGCGATGTCGTTGGTCTTGGTCGCCACCTCCTTCACCAGCTGGGCGCCGAGGTTCTCGTACGGGTCCTCGATCTCGACCTCACGGGCGATGGTGACGCCGTCGTTGGTGATGGTGGGCGCGCCGAACTTCTTGTCGATGACGACGTTGCGGCCCTTGGGGCCGATCGTCACCTTCACCGTGTCGGCAAGCTTGTTGACGCCGCGCTCGAGGGCGCGACGGGCGTCCTCGTCGAACTTCAGGATCTTCGCCATGGCAGCGGGAGCCCTCTCGAAATCTGGTGGAAAGACACTGCGCCCCGGGCGCCCGGCTTCTTATCGGTCGCGGGGGGCCAGGGGCGCAGCTCAAGCAGAATTGCTTCGGCTTCGTGAAGAAGCGGGTGAACTACTTCTCGATGATCGCGAGGACGTCGCGAGCCGAGAGGACGAGGTACTCCTCGTTGTTGTACTTCACCTCGGTGCCGCCGTACTTGCTGTAGAGCACGACGTCGCCGACCTTCACGTCGAGCGGAAGACGGTTGCCGTCCTCGAAGCGGCCCGGGCCCACGGCCAGGACGACGCCCTCCTGGGGCTTCTCCTTGGCGGTGTCCGGGATGACCAGGCCAGAGGCCGTGGTCTGCTCGGCGTCGAGCGGCTGGACCACGATGCGGTCCTCGAGCGGCTTGATGGCAACCTTGGTGCTGGCGGTCGTCACGATCCGACCTCCCCCTTCGGAGATCTCACGGGGTTAACTGTCTGAGGTGGCGACCAGGTCGATCCGTCGTCGCGGGTGCCGGACCTGCCCGTCGCTGTGTTGGCACTCTCCAGGGGGGAGTGCCAGACCTGAGACTATGACCGCGATTAGCACTCGGTCAAGCGGAGTGCCAATTGCCTCGTGGCGCGTCGGCGGGCGGGCGCGCTTTGGGGAACGTGTGTTCAAGGTGCTGCGGGTGTGTGTGGGCGTCCCTGGGGGCTGCGCCCCCAGACCCACCGGATCGGCCTGGACGGCCTCGTCCTCAAGCGCCGGACGGGCTGGTTTCACCCAGCCTCCGCTGAAAAAGGGGCACCTCAGAGATAGTCCTGCAGCCTCGCCACCGTCAGGCCCCTTTCCTGGATGGTGCGGAGCAGGCGGGTCGTGCGGTCGCGGAGAGGCGGGCCGTCGAGGTCGTCGTCGTCCGAGGCGACGAGGAGGATGTCGCCGGGGCGCAGTTCGTGGCGGCCGCGGCTGAAGCGCAGGCCGGTGTCGGTCGTGGCGGCGCGCCACAGCACGACCGTCGAGACCCCGCAGTCGGCGGCGGCGCGCAGGGTCGTCGTGTCGTATCTGCCGTAGGGCGGGCGGAAGAGGCGGGGAGTGACGCCGAAGCGGGAGCGGATCTTGTCCCGCTGGCCGCAGATCTCGGCGCGCTGGCCCGCGTAGGGCAGTCCGCGCAGCGAGGGGTGGTCCAGGGTGTGGTTCTGGAGGTCCGCGCCGACCGACATCAGGTGCGCGAAGTGCCCGTACCCCGGTCCGACGACACTGTCCGTGAGGAACATGCTGACGGGCAGCCGCAGTTCACGGACCATGTCGACGAACCGCGGATCCTTCTCCGCGCCGTCGTCGTAGGTGAGGAAGACGACCGGGTCGGAGGTCTTGACCCGGTCCACGACCTCGGGCAGGCCGGTGGACGGGATGGCGCCGGCGCGGCGCGCCGGCGGCTTCGGTGGTGCGGGCAGCGGCGCCCGGAGTCCCCAGCGCCGGTAGGCCTGGTCGACGGCCGCCGGGCTCGGCGGCCGTACGCCCTGTGCCGCCTTGCGGCCGAGCCGTTCGAGCGGGTCGACTGAGGTGGCGCAGCCGGTCAGCAGCGAGGCGGTGAGCAGGGCCACCGCCAGGTTCCGGGGCCGCAGCCTCACAGGTAGTCCTCCAGCCGGGCCACCGCGTACCCGTCGGCCGTGACCTTGTTGAGGAACCGGCGCATGTCGTCGGCCATCGTGCCGTTCCACTCGCCCCGGCCGCGGAAGTGGGTGAGCACGATGTCGCCGGGGCGCAGCCGCTGGTCGTCCTCGCGGAACTCCCAGTGGTCGACGTAGACCTCCTCGTTCCAGATCGGCGCGTACTCGATGCCGCAGGACTTGGCGGCGCGCAGGGTGTCCTGGTTGTAGTTGCCGTAGGGCGGGCGCATCATCCTCGGGCGCTTGCCGAACTGCTTCTCCATGATGTCCTGCGTGTCGCAGATCTCGCGCCGCTGCTCCTCGTAGGACAGGCCCGGCAGGTAGGGGTGGTGCAGGGTGTGGTTGTTGAGGGTGACTCCCGAGGCCTGCATCTTCCGGAAGTAGTCGTAGTCGTCCTTGATCAGGTAGTCGCTGAGGAAGGCCGTGTACGGGATCTTCAGGTCCCGCATCATCTTCAGGAACTCCGGGTCCTTCTCCGCCCCGTCGTCGATGGTGAGGAAGACGACCTTGTCCTTGGTGGGGACCGTGGTGAAGACCGGGGGCAGGTTCCAGTCCTCCTGGTGACTCACCTCGAAACCGGCACGGGCGGTGGCCCTGAGTTTCGCCGTGGGCGGTTTCGGGGGGATCAGCGGGACCTGTTCGAGGCCCCAGCGTCTGGCGGTGGCCGCCCGCTGCGCGTAGGAGGTGTGCAGGCGGTCGGCGTAGGAGCCCGGGGCGGGGGCCGCGGGCGCCTGGTGGCGGGGCTGGCCGGGGGCCGGGCGCACCTGTGCCGCCGGCTCCGCGCAGCCGGAGGCGAGCGTGGTGACGGCGAGCACGGCGAGCCCGCCGCGGATCCGGTTCCTGCGACGCGGGAACCTTTTGGCGCCCTTTTTATCGTTTTGTACTACAAGTCTCATGGCGCCGGATCCTCGCAGGCCACCGCCCCCAACCCGGGGCGACACCGCGGCCGGAGGCACACCATCCACCGACTGGCCCACAATGAGCCGGTGAACGACCACCTCCACGCCTTCGCCTCGCTGCTCACCCCCGAGGGCCGCGCCCTCCTCGACGAGGTGCGCGGCACCGAACCCGCCGACGAACTCGCCGTCGCCACCCGGCTGCGCCGTGAGCACCCCGCCGAACTGGTGTCGGCGGCGCTCGGCCAGGCCCGGCTGCGGCAGCGGGCGGCCGCGAAGTTCGGGGCCGAGGACGCCGGACGGATGTTCTTCACGCCGAACGGGGTGGAGCAGTCGACGCGGGCGAGCGTGGCGGCCCACCGGGCGGGCCGGCTGCGGGAGGCGGGCGTGACGTCGGTGGCGGACCTGTGCTGCGGGATCGGCGGCGACGCGATCGCCCTGGCCCGCGCCGGGATCCGGGTCCTCGCCGTGGACCGGGACCCGCTGACCGCCGCCGCGGCCCGCGCGAACGCCGAGGCGCTCGGGGTGGCGGACCTGATCGAGGTGCGGGAGGCGGACGTCACGGAGGTCGACACGGGGTCGTACGACGCCGTGTTCGTGGATCCGGCCCGCCGGGCGGGCGGAGGGAGGGGCAGCGGGCGGATCTTCGACCCGGAGGCGTACTCGCCGCCGCTGTCCTGGGCCGTGGGCGCCGCGCTCCGGGCGCCCCGCGCGGCCCTGAAGATCGCCCCCGGCATCCCGCACGAGCTGGTCCCGCCGCAGGCCGAGGCCGAGTGGATCTCCGACGGCGGGGACGTGAAGGAGGCGGTGCTGTGGTTCGGCACCGAGCCGGGCCTCGTCCGGGCCACCCTGCTGCCCGGCCCGCGCACCCTGCGCGGCCGCGGCCTGCCCGACCCGCCGGTCCGCACCCCGGGCCAGTACCTCTACGAGCCCGACGGCGCCGTCATCCGCGCCCACCTGGTCGCCGAGGTCGCCCAGGAGCTCGACGGCGGCCTGATCGACGCGACCATCGCGTACGTGACCGCCGACGGCCTCCGCCCCACCCCGTACGCCACCGCCTACGAGATCACCGACCGGCTGCCCTTCAACGTCAAGAAGCTCAGGGCCCTGCTGCGGGAGCGCGAGGTGGGCACGCTGACCGTGAAGAAGCGGGGCTCGGCGGTCGAACCCGAGGAACTGCGCAGGAAGGTCCTGCCGAAGCCGCACGGCAGGAACGCGGCGACGGTGTTCCTCACCCGGGTCGCGGGGGCCCCTGCCATGCTGATCGGCCACCCGGCGGCCTGACGCCCGCGGGAGGCGGCGACCACCCCGCCGGGGCTCCCTCAGCCGTTCTCGGCGGCCCGCCTCAACAGCAGTTCCCGCTCCCGCTCGTTGCGGGCCAGGGACGCCGCCCGTTCGAACTCGGCGCGCGCCTCCGCCGTGCGTCCGAGACGGGCCAGCAGGTCCGCGCGGACGCTGGGCAGCAAGTGGTAGGCGCGCAGGGCGGGTTCGGCAGCCAGGGCGTCGACGATCTCCAGGGCCGGGGCCGGTCCCTCTGCCATCGAAACGGCGACCGCGCGGTTCAGCTCCACGACGGGGGAAGGGGACCGGGCGGCCAGGAGGGCGTACAGGGTGACGATGGCGGGCCAGTCGGTCTCCTCATAGGTGTACGCGCGCGCGTGGCAGGCGGCGATGGCAGCCTGCAGGGCGTACGGACCGGGGGCCCCGGTGGTGTCGGCTCGGGCCAGCGCGGCGACACCACGGGCGATGAGCATGCGGTTCCAGCGACGGCGGTCCTGGTCCTTGAGCAGCACCGGTTCGCCGTGCGGACCGGTGCGGGCGGCGGCGCGGGAGGCCTGGAACTCCAGGAGGGCCACCAGGGCGTGCGCCTCGGGTTCCTTCGGCATCAGGCCGGCCAGCAGCCGGGCCAGGCGCAGTGCGTCCTCGCACAGCCCCGGGCGCAGCCAGTCGTCGCCGGCCGTCGCGGCGTAACCCTCGTTGAAGATCAGGTAGATGACACCGAGGACCGAGCCGAGCCGGGCCTCGCGCTCGGGGCCGTACGGCACCTCGAAGGCGACGTTCCGCTGGGCCAGAAGGCGTTTGGCGCGCACGATCCGCTGGGCGACCGTCGACTCGGGCACGAGGAAGGCGCGGGCGATCTCGGCCGTCGTCAGGCCGCCGAGCAGCCGCAGGGTGAGGGCAGTGCGCGCCTCGGCGGACAGCACGGGGTGGCAGGTGGTGAAGACCAGGCGCAGCAGGTCGTCGTCGATGTCGTCCGGGGCCGAGGGCTCTTCGGGCGGCGGGACCGCCTCCAGGTCCCGGCCGATCTCCTGGAGCTTGCGCGCGTACCGCTCCCGGCGGCGCACCAGGTCGACGGCCCGGCGCCGGGCGGTGGTCATCAGCCAGGCTCCGGGGTTTCCCGGCAACCCGTCCCGGGGCCACTGCTCCAGCGCAGCGACCAGGGCGTCCTGCGTCAGCTCCTCGGCGATGCCGACGTCCCGCACGATCCGGGCGACGGCCGCGACGACCCGCGGCGACTCCAGCCGGAAGACGGTCTCGAGGTCTGCCTCCAGAGCGCCGGGGGGTTCGGTGGGCCGGGCGTGCTGCTGTTCCACAACCCACCATCGAACACCCCCGGCGGCCCTGGGCCAAGGAGCACTCAGCCCTCGGCGATCTCGCGCACCTCGCACGTCACCGTCCAGAACTCCTCGTGCACCTTGAGGAATCGCTTGGCCCACTCGACGGCCTCCGCCATGTCCTTGCACTGCATGAGCGCGTAGCCGCCGACGACCTCCTTCGCCTCCGTGAAGGGCCCGTCGGTGACGGAGATCCGCCCGCCCTCCCAGTGCACCCGGGTGCCCTGCGCGGACGGCATCAGCCCGGCGGTGTCCAGCATCACTCCCGCCTTGGTGACCTCCTCGATCAGTTCCCCCATCCGCTGCATCAGCTCGGGGCTGGGCCCCTCGGCGGGCGCGGTGCTCTCGTCGATCTTCACAAGCGACAGGTAACGCGGCATCGGTGACTCCTCGTCCGGCCGGCGGGGCCTCTCCCCGCCTCTCACCCCGTACGTCGAACAGGGGACGACGGAATCGACACACTCCCCGGAATTTCTTCGGAGATTTTTCCCGATGGACGTTTCAGCAGGTCAGAGGGGTCCGTGGACAAAGGTCACCGCAGCGACGTCCACAGGTTCGCAGCGTCCGGTTCCTGCGCCACCACCCGGTTGGCGTTCCACGGGGCCGTCACCACCGGCATGGTCACCGTCTTCACGTTCTGCGCCGACAGGCCCCGCAGGCTCTCGCCCAGGGTCGTCAGCTCGCCCAGCGAGTCCAGGCCGGTGTCGGTGGTCAGGCTGCCGGTCACCGCGTCGGCGACCCGGTAGAGCCCGGCGGGGTCGTTCAGCAGGTTGGAGTCGGAGATCTGCTCCAGCAGCGCCTTGACCAGCGTCTGCTGGAGGCCTATGCGGCCCAGGTCGCTGCCGTCGCCCACGCCGTACCGGGTGCGGGCCAGGGCGAGGGCGTCGGCGCCGTCCAGATGGTGGGTGCCGGCCTTCAGGTGCAGATGGCTCTTGTCGTCGTCGATGTCCAGCTCGGTGGTGACGGTGACCCCGCCCATCGCGTCCACCAGCTTCGCGAAACCGGAGAAGTCGATCTCGATGTAGTGGTCCATGCGGATGCCGGTGAGCGCCTCGACCGTCTTGACCGCGCACACCGGTCCGCCCACCGCGTAGGCGCTGTTGAACATGGCGTAGTCCGCCACCGCCGTGGAGCCGCCGGACTCCAGCGGGCAGGACGGGCGGGTCACCAGCGTGTCGCGCGGGATGCTCACCACGGTGGCCGAGGCACGGCCCGCGTCGATGTGCACGATCATCGCGGTGTCGGAGCGCGCGCCCTCGCTGTCGCCGCCGCCGAGTTCCTTGTTCTGCGCGCCGCTGCGCGAGTCCGACCCGAGGACCAGGATGTTGAGGGCCCCGCTGGGCAGGTCGGCCGTCCCGGCCGACGGCGCGCTGAGCGGCCTGGGCGGGCGGTCGTCCCCGAGCGCGCTGTTGATGTCCACGCCCTTGATGTTCTGGTTCAGGTGCCAGTACGCGAGGCCCGCCGCCGCGGCACCCAGCACCAGGACGCCCGTCAGTCCGAGTCCCACGGCCCTCAGGGCCCGTGACCGGCGGCCGGCTCCTCCGCCCGCGTCCCCGCTGTCGCCGTCGCTGTCGCCCTGGCCGCTGTCATGTCCCCTGTTGTGTCCCCTCACGGGGAGGAACATACGTCCGACTCAGGCGCGGTCCGACAGTGGGAGGCGCCCATGACCGATTTCTTCGGAAAATCTCATCTTCCGCGAATCTTTGGGCACTTGGGCTTCACTTGGCGGGCGCCGCCGTGCTGCTGCGCACCACCAGACTCGTGGCCAGCTCGACCCGGGTGGCCACCGACGCGTCCTCCTCGCGCCCGAGGTCGAGGACCAGCTTGGCCGCCGCCTCGGCCATCTCCGTCAGCGGCTGCCGCACGGTCGTCAGCGGTGGCCCGACCCAGCGCGCTACCGGCAGGTCGTCGAAGCCCACCACGCTCAGGTCCTCCGGGACACGCAGGCCCAGCTCGCGCGCCGCCTCGTACACGCCGAGCGCCTGGAGGTCGTTGCCCGCGAAGACGGCGGTCGGCCGGTCCTCGCGGCGCAGCAGCTTCAGGCCCAGCCGGTAGCCGGCCTCGTGGTGGAAGTCGCCGGTCACGATCAGCGAGGGGTCCACCGGCAGCCCGGCCGTCTCGAGCGCGGCCCGGTAGCCGTCGACCCGGGCGCGGCTGCACATCATCCGGGAGGGCCCGCTGATCGCGCCGATGCGGGTGTGTCCGAGCTCCACCAGGTGCCGGGTGGCGGCCAGCCCGCCCTGCCAGTTGGTCGCGCCGATCGAGGGCACGTCGGCGCCCGGGTCCCCGGCCGGGTCCATCACCACGAACGGGATGGAGCGGCTGGTCAGCAGCGCCCGCTGGGACTCGTCGAGCCCGGACAGCACCAGGACCACGCCGTGCGGCCGGCGGGCGGCGACCTGGTCGGCCCAGGTCCGCCCGGGAGTGAGCCGGCCCGCGCTCTCGGAGAGCACGACGCTCAGACCGGCGTCCCGCGCCACGTTCTCCACGCCCCGGATGACCTCCATCGCCCAGGCGCTCTCCAGCTCGTGGAAGACGAGGTCGATCAGCGGCGAGCGGGTCGCCTCCGCCCGCCTGCGCCGGTAGCCGTGCGTCCGCAGCAGCTCCTCGACGCGGGAACGGGTGGTCGGGGCGACATCGGCACGACCGTTGAGAACCTTCGAAACAGTCGGAGCCGACACACCGGCCTCGCGGGCGATCTCGGCGAGCGTAGCAGTCTGCGTTCCTGCGGTCTTCGTCGGCTTCATGGTCGCGATCGTATCTCTGCGCGACCTCTTGACGAACCCCCTCGACCGCTTTAGGTTCCCGGAACATTCGAAGTGCCATACGAAACATTCGGCCACTCGAACAGTTCGGCCAGACGAACATTCGGAACACGACATTCGTGAGAGGTGCCGTCACATGGAGTCCTACAGCAGGCGCTGGTTTCTCGGCGCCGGCGCCACCACCCTTATCTCCGCCGCAGGCCTTACCGCCTGCGGTTCCGGCAGCGGCTCCGGCAGCTCGGGCGACACGCTCACGGCGATGGTCTACGGCGACGACGCGGTGAAGGTGCAGAACGCGGCCGTCAAGCGGTTCAACGCCTCCGACGCGGCCA
The DNA here is from genome assembly GCF_043081205.1 of Streptomyces sp. NPDC014889. Lineage (NCBI taxonomy): Bacteria > Bacillati > Actinomycetota > Actinomycetes > Kitasatosporales > Streptomycetaceae > Streptomyces > Streptomyces sp. NPDC014889. The sequence goes on along the minus strand of NZ_JBIBWH010000010.1, from coordinate 260,481 downwards.
AGAAGGCGAAGGGCAGGATCAAGCTGGAGAAGGTGCCGGGCTCGGACTACCCGGCCAAGCTCCGCACCGCGATGGGCTCGCCGCACGCCCCGGACGTGTTCTTCAACTGGGGCGGCGGCTCCATCAAGGCGTACAAGGACGCGGGCCAGCTGATCGACCTCACCGAAACCATCCAGTCCGACCCGGTCCTCAGGGACGGCTTCCTGCCCTCCGTGCTCGCGGCCGGCGCGCTCAGCGGCCGCAACTACGGCGTCCCGATGCGCGGCATGCAGCCGGTGATGCTGTTCTACAACAAGGCCATGTTCGCCGAGCACAAGCTCCAGCCGCCCACCACCTGGGACCAGTTGCTCGACAACAACGCAAAGCTGAAGAAGGCGGGGATCGCCCCGTTCGCGCTCGGCGGCGCCGACGTCTGGCCGGAACTGATGTGGCTGGAGTACCTGGTGGACCGCATCGGCGGACCCGAGGTCTTCGAGAAGATCAAGAACGGCGACTCCTCCGGCTGGGGGGACCCGGCCGTCCTCAAGGCCGCCGAGACGGTCAAGCAGCTCATCGACGACGGCGCCTTCGGCAAGGGCTTCAGCTCGGTGGCGTACACCAACAAGGGCGCGCCCGCGGTCTTCGCCAAGGGCAAGGCGGCCATGCACCTGATGGGCTCGTGGGAGTACTCCACGCAGCTCGGCGAGTTCCCGGACTTCGCAAAGAAGAACCTGGGCTGGTGTCCGTTCCCCAAGTACGAAGGCGGCGCCGGCGACATCCGCAACGTCGTCGGCAACCCGACCAACTACTGGTCGGTGAACACCCGTACGGCCAACAAGGACGCGGCGATCGCGTTCCTGAAGGAGTGCGCCTCCGAGCAGTACGCCAAGGACCTGATCGCCAACGGCGACATCCCGACCACGGCCAACGCGGCCAAGCTGCTCGACGCCTCCCCGAACCCCGCGTTCGCCAGGTTCCAGTACGAGATGGTGCAGCAGGCCCCCGCGTTCACCCTGAGCTGGGACCAGGCGGTCGACCCGAACATCTCCACGCCGATGCTCACGGAGATCAACAAGCTGTTCGTGGGCAAGTCGACCCCGAGCCAGTTCGTGTCCGCGCTCCAGGGGCTGAAGTGAGTTCGACGGTCTCCACCGGGACGAAGGGCAGGCCTGGGAAGGGCGTGCGGGCCGGTCGCCCGCACGCCGCCTGGGCCCTGCCCGGCGTTCTGTTCTTCGCCTTCTTCGCCATCGCCCCGATGGCCCTGGCCTTCTACCTGTCCTTCACCAAGTGGAACGGCCTGGGCGACCCCGAACCGGTGGGCATGGCCAACTGGCAGAAGCTTCTCCACGATCCGCGCCTGACCCAGTCCATCACGGTGACCGTGCTGCTCACCGTGGTGAGCTGGACCTTCCAGACGGTCGTCTCGCTGCTGCTGGGCGTCTGGGCGGCGGGCCGCCAGCGCAACCGGGCGGTGCTGTCCGCGATCTTCTTCACGCCGTTCCTGCTGTCCTCGACGGCGATCGCGCTGCTCTTCTACTCGCTGCTCGACCCGAACTTCGGCATCATCCGCGGGGACACGTTCGGCTCGACGTCCGGCGCCTTCCTGGCGATCGTCTTCGTCGGCGGCTGGCAGTTCATCCCCTTCCACACCCTGATCTACCAGGGCGGGGCGCGGCAGATCCCCGAGGTCCTGTACCAGGCCGCGGCCATCGACGGCGCCGGCCGCTACCGCCAGTTCTTCTCGATCACCCTGCCCCAGCTCCGCAACACGGCGACCACGTCCAGCGTGCTGATGATCGTCGGCTCGCTCACCTACTTCGAGACCGTCCTGATCCTGACCCAGGGCGGCCCCGGGACGGACACCGCGATCCTGCCGTACCTGATGTACGAGGCGGGCTTCAAGAGCTACGACTTCGGCTACGCGAGCGCGATCGCGTCCTTCCTCGTCGTGGCCGCCACCGCGCTGTCGCTGCTGCTGGTCCGGCTGACCGGCTTCGGCGCCATGCGCAGCACCAGGGAAGGAATGTGACGAGGTGTCACACGATACGCTGCCGCGCCGTCCGCTGGACGCCCCCGAGGCGGGGGTGACCGCGGCACCCGCGCACCGCCGCCGCCACTGGACCAGGCGCGCGAACCCGCTGGCCGGCCTCGGCTCGGTGATCTGGCTGGTCGTCGTGATCATCCCGATCTACGCGATGATCTCGACCTCGCTGACCCGGCAGGACGAGTCGCTGGGCAACGCCCTCGACCCGCCCAGGCACCCGACCCTGGACAACTACAACACCGTCCTGCACAGCGGGTTCGGTCATCTCCTCGCCAACACGATCACCGTCGCGGCGGCGGTGGTGGCCATCGTCCTCGTGCTGTGCGTCCCGCTCGCCTACGTCGCCGTCCGCACCCGCAGTTTCTGGTCGGGCGCGGCCTTCCGCATGTTCCTGCTCGGGGTCGCGATCCCGGCCCAGGCGGTCGTCGTACCGCTCTACCTGATGATCGCCAAGCTGAACCTCTACGACAGCCTGCTCGCGGTCGCCCTGCCGACGGCGGCGTTCGCGATGCCGGTCTCGACGCTCATCCTCACCGGCACCCTGCGGGACATCTCCGAGGAGCTCTACGAGGCGATGGCGCTGGACGGCGCCTCCCCCACCAGGATGCTGTTCCAACTGGTCATCCCGATGTCCAAGGGCGGCATCGGCACGGTCGTCGTCTACTCCGCCCTCCAGGCCTGGAACGGCTTCCTCTTCCCGCTGATCTTCACCCAGTCCGACGGCCCGCGCGTGCTGACCCTCGGCCTGTTCAACTACGTGAGCGAGTTCGGCGTGAACATCCCCGCACTGCTCGCCTCCGTCGTCCTCTCCGGCATCCCGATCTTCGCCGTCTACCTGGTGGCCCGGCGCGCCCTCGTGGGCGGCCTGATGGGCGTGGGCGGCAAGTGACCCGGACCGATGGGCGGCAGCCGAATCCCCCCTCAGTGACAGACCCGACAGGAGTTTCATGACCACCGCCCCCTGGCGCGACCCCGCCCTGTCCGCCGCCGCCCGCGTCGACGACCTGCTCTCCCGGATGACCATCGAGGAGAAGGTCGCCCAGCTCTACGGCGTGTGGGTGGGCGCCGCGACGGACGGTGACGGCGTCGCTCCGCACCAGCAGCAGATGAACACGGACTACGACTGGGACGAGCTGATCACCCTCGGGCTCGGTCAGCTCACCCGCTCCTTCGGCACCGCCCCCGTGGACCCTGCGCTGGGCGCGCAGGCACTGGCCCGCGCCCAGCGCAGGATCGCCGAGGCCGGCCGCTTCGGCATCCCCGCCGTCGCCCACGAGGAGTGCCTGGCCGGCTTCACCGCCTGGGGCGCGACCGCCTACCCGGTCCCGCTGGCGTGGGGTGCCACGTTCGACCCGGAGCTGGTGGAGCAGATGGCCGGACGCATCGGGCAGGACATGCGCTCGGTGGGCGTGCACCAGGGGCTCGCGCCCGTCCTCGACGTGGTCCGCGACCTCCGCTGGGGCCGGGTCGAGGAGACGGCCGGCGAGGACCCGTACCTGGTCGGCACGATCGGCAGCGCGTACGTGCGGGGTCTGGAGTCGGCGGGGATCGTGTCCACGCTGAAGCACTTCGCCGGGTACGCCTCCTCGGTGGGCGCCCGCAATCTGGCCCCGGTGCGGGCCGGCACCCGGGAGTTCGCCGACGTCACGCTCCCGCCCTTCGAGATGGCGCTGCGCGAGGGCGGCGCGCGCTCGGTGATGGCCGCGTACACGGAGACGGACGGCGTACCGGCCTCGGCGGACCCGTGGCTGCTCACCGAGCTGCTGCGCGAGCAGTGGGGTTTCACCGGCACGGTGGTCGCCGACTACTTCGCCATCGACTTCCTGCGGACCCTGCACCGGGTCGCCGGCACCCCCGCCGAGTCGGCCCACCTGGCCCTGGCCGCCGGGATCGACGTGGAACTGCCGACGCTGAAGTGCTACGGCAAGGAACTGGTCGCGGCGGTCCAGGACGGCACGGTCGCGGAGTCCCTGGTGGAGCGCGCGGCCCGCCGTGTCCTGCTCCAGAAGTGCGAACTGGGCCTGCTGGACGAGGACTGGGCCGCGGACACCCCCGCCGAGGCGATCGACCTGGACTCGGCGGAGAACCGGGCCGTGGCCCGCCGGGTGGCCGAGGAGTCGGTGGTGCTCCTGGCCAACCCGGACGGGGTGCTGCCCCTCTCCCCCGACACCCAGATCGCGGTCGTCGGCCCCCGGGCGGCGGACGCCCTGGCGATGCTGGGCTGCTACTCCTTCCCCTCCCACGTGGGCACCCAGCACCCCGAGGTGCCCATGGGCATCGAGATCCCCACCCTGCTGGACGCCCTGCGCGGCGAACTGCCCGACGCGAAGGTCACGTTCACGGAGGGCTGCGGTGTCTTGGAGCCGGACACCGCGGGCTTCGAGGAGGCGGTCGCACGGGCGCGGGAGGCGGACGTGGTCGTGGCCGTCCTCGGCGACCGCTCGGGCCTGTTCGGCCGGGGCACGTCGGGCGAGGGCTGCGACGTGGCGGACCTCGCGCTGCCCGGCGTGCAGGGCGCGCTGCTCGACGCGCTGGTGGATACGGGCGTCCCGGTCGTCCTCGTGCTGCTCACCGGCCGCCCCTACGCGCTCGGCCGCTGGGACGGGCGGCTCGGCGCGGCCGTCCAGGCGTTCTTCCCGGGTGAGGAGGGCGGTCCTGCGGTCGCGGGCGTCCTGTCGGGACGTGTGAACCCCTCGGGCCGGCTGCCGGTGAGCGTGCCGCGCGGGCCCGGTGGCCAGCCGTGGACGTACCTCCAGCCGCCGCTGGGCCTGGCGGGCGAGGTGAGCAACCTGGACCCGACCCCGCTGTACCCGTTCGGGCACGGGGTGTCCTACACGGCGTTCGAGTGGTCGGACTTCCAGGGCAACGATGTCATCGGGACCGGCACGGAGATCGGCACGGACGGCTCGTACGACGTCTCGCTGACCGTGCGCAACGCCGGTGAGCGGGCCGGCGCGGAGGTCGTGCAGCTCTACCTGCACGACCCTGTGGCCTCGGTGACCCGCCCGGACGTCCGCCTGGTCGGCTACCGGCGGCTGGAACTGGACCCCGGCGAGTCCCGCCGCGTGACCTTCCGCTTCCACGCGGACCTGTCCGCGTTCACCGACCGCACGGGGCGGCGCGTGGTGGAGCCGGGCGCGCTGGAACTCCGCGTGGCCGCGTCGGCGTCGGACGTCCGCCACACGGCGCACCTGACCCTGACGGGTCCGGTGCGGGAGGTTGGCGCGGAGCGCCGCCTGCACTGCGAGACGGAAGTCTCGCCGACGCCCTGACCCACCCCTGGGGGCTGCCGCCCCCAGCCCCCCGCTTCGGCCTGAACGGCCTCGTCCTCAAACGCCGGACGGGCTGAAAAACCCAGCCCAGCCGGCGCCCACCGAGACGGGTGAGAGGGAAGCGGGGGCGCAGGGGCAAAGCCCCTGCTGGAGTTTGGGGCGGAGCCCCGGGGACGGCCTCGAACCACTCAGTTGGAGGGTGGGAACTCAGGGGTGCAGCGGGCGAAGCGTCCGCCGGGGCCTGCGGCGGAGCCCCAAGGACCGGGCTCGAACCACTCAACTACCGAGACGGGAAAGCGGGGGTGCAGGGGGCGAAGCCCCCGCCCGGGGCTTGGGACGGGGCCCCAGGGGTCGGACTCGAACTGCTCAACTCACCGAGACGGGTGGGAGGGGTGGGAAAGCAAGGGGTGCAGGGGGCAAAGCCCCCACCGGGCCTGCGGCGGAGCCCCAAGGACCGGGCCCGAACCACTCAACTACCGAGACGGGAAAGCGGGGGTGCAGGGGGCGAAGCCCCCGCCCGGGATTGGGGCGGAGCCCCAGGGGCCGGACTCGAACTGCTCAACTCACCGAGACGGGTGGGCGGGTGGGAAAGCAGGGGTTTGGGGCGGAGCCCCAAAACTGAAACTCCGCCCCCGGTGCAACCGGGGGCGGAGTTTTGTCGAGCGCCGGGCAGGCCTTGCACCTGCATCTCCCCGCAGGAAGCGGGACGTCTTTCCTTGGACCACCAACGCACTGCTCGCGGGCCTCAGTTGGCCGCTTGCGTGTGATGATCATAGCCCGCCGGAAGGGCCGGAGGCCAATCAGCCCTCTTGGCCCCCGCCCACCGACTCGAACCGCCAGCGGTGCACGGCCCGCGTGACCAGCTCCCCCGAAGGCTCGGGAAGTTCCGGCAGCTCGGCGGTGAGCTCCGCGTCCCACCACGTGATGACCAGCACCCGGTCCTGCGGGGCACGGAAGGTCTCCCGCCGCAGCGGCCGCGGCACGAGCTCCTGCCGCCGCGCCCAGGCGAGCAGTTCCTCCCCCCGGCCCGCGACCGCCCGTGCCTCCCACATCAGCGCCACCGTCACGGGTACAGGTTCTCCTTGCTGACCTCGTGCACATGGTCATGGTCATGGCCGTGCCCGGTACCCGGCACATGCGGGTCCGTCACCGGCAGGGACGAGTCCGCCGACAGGTCCCAAGCGGAGGCCGCGCGGCCCCGCGAGACCATCTCGGCGCCCAGCGCCGCGACCATCGCTCCGTTGTCCGTGCACAGCTTGGGCCGGGGCACGCGCAATCGGATCCCGGCCGCCTCGCACCGCTCCTGCGCCAGGACCCGCAGCCGCGAGTTCGCGGCCACGCCGCCCCCGATCATCAGGTGGTCGACGCCCGCGTCCTTGCAGGCCCGTACGGCCTTGCGGGTCAGCACGTCCACCACCGCCTCCTGGAAGGACGCGGCCACGTCGCGCACCGGCACGTCCTCCCCGGCCGCCCGCTTGGCCTCGATCCAGCGGGCCACCGCCGTCTTCAGACCGGAGAAGGAGAAGTCGTAGGCGGGGTCGCGCGGCCCCGACAGCCCGCGCGGGAAGGCGATCGCCGCCGGGTCGCCCTCCTTGGCGTACCGGTCGATGACGGGCCCGCCGGGAAAGCCCAGGTTCAGCACACGCGCGATCTTGTCGAAGGCCTCGCCCGCCGCGTCGTCGATCGTGGCGCCCATGGGACGTACGTCCGAGGTGATGTCCGTGGACAGCAGCAGCGAGGAGTGCCCGCCGGACACCAGCAGCGCCATCGTGGGCTCCGGCAGCGGGCCGTGCTCCAACTGGTCCACGCAGATGTGCGAGGCGAGGTGGTTGACGCCGTACAGCGGCTTGCCGAGGGCGTAGGCGTACGCCTTGGCGGCCGAGACGCCGACGAGCAGGGCGCCGGCCAGGCCGGGTCCCGCGGTGACCGCGATGCCGTCCAGGTCCCGGGCGCCGACCCCCGCCTCCTTCAGCGCCCGCTCGATGGTCGGCACCATCGCCTCCAGGTGGGCCCGGGACGCCACCTCCGGGACGACCCCGCCGAACCGGGCGTGCTCGTCGACGCTGGAGGCGACCGCGTCGGCCAGCAGGGTGGTGCCGCGGACGATGCCGACGCCGGTCTCGTCGCAGGAGGTCTCGATGCCGAGGACGAGCGGCTCGTCCCTCAAGTCAGTCATGGATCTCGGTTCCTTGTACACCGTTGACGGAGGTTCCCGGGTCGGACAGGCGCATCACCACGGCGTCCACGTTCCCCGGCTGGTAGTAGCCGCGCCGGAAGCCGATGGGCTCGAAGCCGAAGCGCTCGTAGAGCTTCTGCGCGCGGACGTTGTCCACGCGGCACTCGAGCATCACCTCCGCGCACTCGAAGGCGGTCGCGGCCCGCAGCAGCTCGGTCAGCAGCCGGGCGCCGAGCCCGGTGCCCCAGTGGTCGCGGGCGACGGCGATGGTCTGCACGTCGCCCTGCCCGCCGGAGGCGACCAGCCCGGCGTACCCCACGAGCCGGTCGTCCTCCTCGGCCACCAGGTAGCGCCGGGTCGCGTCCGGGCCCCTGGAGTGCGCCAGCTCGGACCAGAACATGCCCCGGGACCAGGCGTCCTCGGGGAACAGGTCCTTCTCCAGTTCCAGCACCGGGTCGATGTCCCACCAGCGCATCTCGCGCAGCATGCACCGGGCGGACCCGGTCGTCGTCCGTCCCGTCACTTGGGGGTGACCACCTTGTAGTTCTTGGGCACCTGGGCGTCCGGCCGGCGCAGGTACAGCGGCCGGGGCGCGGGCAGCTCCTCCCCGGCGGCCAGTCTCTCGGCGGCCAGCGAGGCGAGGGCGGCGGCCGACACGTGTTCGGGCTCGTGCGCCTGCGGGAAGGTCTCCGGGTAGAGCAGCGCGCCCGCGCCGACCGCGGGCAGGCCCCTGACCTGGTCGGCGATGGCTGCGGGCCGGTCCACGGCCGGGTCGGTGACCCGGGTGCGCGAGTCGGCGTAGCGGGCCCAGTAGACCTCCTTGCGGCGGGCGTCGGTCGCCACGACGAAGGGGCCGGGGACGTCGGCCGCGTAGGCGAGGCCGTCGAGCGTGCACAGGCCGTGCACCGGCACGCCGAGGGCGAGTCCGAGGGTGTCGGCGGTCATCAGGCCGACGCGCAGACCGGTGTACGGGCCGGGCCCGACACCGGCGACGACGCCCGTGACGGCGTCCAGCTTGAGCCCGGCCTCGGCGAGCACCCGGTCGACGGCCGGCAGCAGGAGCTCTCCGTGCCGGCGCGCGTCCACCTGGCTGGAGGAGGCGATGACGGCCGTACCGTCGTGCAGGGCGACGGTGACGGCGGGGGTGGCGGTATCCAGAGCGAGCAAGAGCACGCAAACAGCCTACGGCTCCCGCGCCTCCGGCACGGCCGCCCCGGTCGGACGGATGACGGCTGCTACGGTCGCCGCGGGACGGCTGGTACGACCGATGCGGAGGTGGACGACCGTGGCACGGAGCAGTACGGGGTTCGTGGCCGGGCTCACCGCCGCGGCCGTCCTCACGGTCGGTTTCCTCGCCTACCAGGCGCACGCGACCGTGCCGCGGAACCTGAGCGGCCGTCCCGGCCCGATGGCGACGCACGCGGCGGGCGCCTCCAAGGCGCCCCGCGACCAGCGGCGCCCGACCGCCCTGCCCGGCGGCTCCGGAACCGGCGAGCGGGTCGTGTACTCGCTGGACGACGACCGGGTGTGGCTGGTCGGCGCGGACGGGACGGTCCAGAACACCTTCAAGGTCAGCCCCGGCAACGTCGACCCGGCGCCCGGGACCTACGCGGTCGCGTCCCGTTCGAAGGCGATCACCGGGACCGACGGCGTCCCCGTCGAGCACGTCGTGCGTTTCACCACCACGGGCGGGGTGGTCATCGGCTTCAGCGCGGCGGTGGACGGCTCCTGGCCGACGTCCGACCCGGCGATCAGGACCGGCGGCATCCGCGAGTCCCGGGCGGACGGCGAGACGATGTGGATGTTCGCGACGATCGGGCAGAAGGTCGTCGTCATCCGCTGAGGCCGCGGCTCACCGGTGCTGCGGCTTCCGCCGCCCGGAAGTCATCCGATAGGGCTACGCCGCTTCGCGGGTCTCCTCCACCGTGCGGGGGTCCGCCGGTTCCGGCGCGCGCGGCGGCCGGGAGATCGCCTCGGCGGCGGCGCAGGAGGCCAGCAGGTCGTGCATGGACACACCGCCCGCCGCATACGGCCGCGGCTTCGACAGGTGCCGCTGCTGCTGTTCTTTGCTCTCCATGGCCGACATGGACGCCTCCTGGGGGTCGGGGGCGGACGTGGTTAGGCGCGCCTAACCACGGGCTGACCACCATGTGACCACGCCCGGAGCACCCTGCGCAAGAATTTGCCGACGTCCTGTCGGAAAGTGGGACGGCGCTCAGGCGGTCAGAACGCCCAGGTCGGCGGTGGACCACCGGTCGCCGATCCCCGTCACGGTCACGTGCCGCACCTCGTCCGTGGTGTCCCCGACGGCCCGGTGGATCAGGACCTGGAGCCGCTCGTCGGTCAGCTCCTCGACCTTGCCCTCGCCCCACTCCACGACGACCACCGAGTCCGGCAGCGACACGTCGAGGTCGAGGTCCTCCATCTCGTCGAGCCCGCCCGACAGGCGGTAGGCGTCGACGTGGACGAGCGGCGGTCCGTCGCCCAGGGACGGGTGCACCCGGGCGATCACGAAGGTCGGGGAGGTGACGGCGCCGCGCACGTCGAGCCCCTCGCCGAGGCCGCGGGTCAGCGTGGTCTTGCCCGCGCCGAGCTCTCCGCTGAGCATCACGAGGTCGCCCGCGCGCAGCAGCTTGGCCAGCCGGCGGCCCAGCTCGCGCATCTGCTCGGGGGCGTTGACGGTGATCTCGACGGACCCGGGGTCAGGGGTGTGCCGTGCTGCTGGTGCTTCCATAGCCATCAACGGTAGTGCCTGCCGGGACCGCGCCCGCGCGGGCGAGCAGGTCGGCGAGGCGGTCCGTGACGACCTCCGGATGCTCCAGGACGACCAGGTGCCCGGCGTCCGGGACCAGCACCAGCTCCGCCTCGGGGAGCAGGTCGGCGATGGCCTCGCTGTGCTCGCTGGGCGTGACCAGGTCCTGCACCCCGGCCAGGACCAGCACCGGCATGTCGGCGAAGAGGGCGAGCGCCTCGGTCTTGTCGTGGTCGGTGAAGGCCGGGTAGAACTCGGCGACCACGTCGATCGGCGTGCTCTCGATCATCCGCTCGGCGAACCGGGCGACCGCCGGGTCGATGTCCCGGCCGGCGAACGAGTACCGCTTGATGACGCCGGCGAACAGGTCCGCGGTGGCCCGCCGTCCCCTCTCCACCAGCTCGGCGCGTTGCCCGAGCGCCTTGAGCACGCCGGGTAGCACCCGGCGCACCGCGTTGACGCCGGCCACCGGCAGTCCGAAGTTGACCTCGCCGAGCCGTCCGGAGGAGGTGCCGACGAAGGCGGTGGCGACGACCCGTTCGCGGATCAGCTCGGGGTACTGGGAGGCCAGCGCCATCATCGTCATGCCGCCCATGGAGTGCCCGACGAGCACGAGGGGCCCCTCGGGCGCGGCGGCGTCTATGACGGCCTTCAGATCGCGGCCGAGCTGGTCGATGGTCAGTTCCACGCCGTCGCGGCTCTGGGCGAGTCCCCGCGCGGACCGGCCGTGGCTGCGCTGGTCCCAATGGACGGTGCGGACGACTCCGCGCAGTGCGGCGCGCTGGAAGTGCCAGGAGTCCTGGCTGAGGCAGTAGCCGTGGCTGAAGACGACGGTGACGGGGGCGGGGGCCTTGCGGCCGAAGAGCCGCCGGCGGCGCGGGCCGAGGTTCGCGGTGGCGTCGGGGTCGATGTCGTCGACCTCGTAGTGGAGCTCGGTGCCGTCGTCCGACAGGGCCTTCCCCGGCGTGCCGCGCAGGGCGCCGTAGGGGCCCACCGAGTCCAGGGCGAGCCGGGCCTTGCGGCGTATGCCGCGGCCGACGGTCATCCGCTCGATGGCCACGCCGGCGGCGGCGCCCGCCGCCACCACGCCTATCGCCGCGCCGGCGATGCCGGTCACCCGCCGCCAGCCGCCGGCCGCCTCCGCGGCAGAGGCGGCGGCCGCCGTGGCGGCCTTCGCGACGGCCCCCGCACTGCTCTCGCTCACGTACCGCTCCTCTTTTCGCCGTACTGCTGTTCGCTTCAGTGGCCGACGCCGGTCCCGGTGGGTGCGGAGGGTGCCGCCGTCCCGCGCGGGGTGCCGTGCCGCGGCCGGGTGCCCGGGCGGATCACCCGTCCTGCGCGGCCCGCTCCCCGCCCTCTGCCCCGTCCGGCTCCTCGTTGACATAGACGCGCGGGACGCGCGTTCCGATGCGCGTGACGATCTCGTACGCGATGGTCCCGGCGGCCTGCGCCCAGTCCTCCGCGGTGGGCTCGCCGCGGTCGCCGGGGCCGAAGAGCACGGCCTCGGAGCCGATCTCGGGCTCGTCGCCGCCGAGGTCGACCACGAACTGGTCCATGGCGACCCGTCCGGCGACCGTACGCCACTTGCCTCCGACCAGGACCGGCCCGGTGCCGGACGCGTGCCGCGGGATGCCGTCCGCGTAGCCGACGGGCACCAGGCCGAGGGTGGTCTCGCCTGGGGTGACGTAGTGGTGCCCGTAGCTGATGCCGTGGCCGCCCGGCACGTGCTTCACCAGGGCGAGCGAGGCGGACAGCGTCATGGCGGGGCGCAGCCCGAAGTCGGCGGGGGTGCCGAGTTCGGCGCTGGGCGAGACGCCGTAGACGGCGATCCCGGCGCGGACGAGGTCGAAGTGGGTCTCGGGGAGGGTGAGCGCGGCGGGCGAGTTGGCGATGTGCCGCACCTCCGGGCGCAGACCGCGCTGTCCGGCGTGGGCGGTCATCTCGCAAAAGAGGCCGAGCTGCGCGGCGATGGAGGGGTGGCCCGGTTCGTCGGCGCAGGCGAAGTGGGACCACAGCCCGGTGACCCGGATCAGTCCCTCGGTCTCGGCGCGCAGGGCCTCGGTGACGAGTTCCGGCCAGTCGGCGGGCTGGCAGCCGTTGCGGCCGAGCCCGGTGTCGGCCTTCAGCTGCACGCGCGCGGGACGGCCGGCCTGCCGGGCGGCCTCGCGGACCTCCGCCAGGGCCCACAGGTCGCTCACGGACATGTCGAGGTCGGCCTCGATCGCCTCCCGCCAGGGCCCGCCCGGCGTCCACAGCCAGCACATGATCCGCGCCCGCTCGGGCGACAGACCGGCCGCGCGCAGGGCGAACGCCTCCTCGGGCGTGGCGGTGCCCAGCCAGGTCGCCCCGGCTTCGACGGCCGCGCGGGCGCACGGGACCGCGCCGTGACCGTAGGCGTCGGACTTGACCACGGCCATGACGGCGGCGCCGGCCACGCGGTCGCGCAGGGCCCGCACGTTGGCCCGTACGGCGGCCAGATCGATCTCGGCACGGGCACGCAGCGGCGCCGTGGGTGGGTGTGCTGTGTCGTTCATCGCGCCCCCAGTGTCTCAGAGGCACCGGACGGCCATTCGAGAAGTGGGTCGGTGGCGGGCCCTGTCGTGCCGCCGCGCCCCCTCCGCGACTCAGTGCCGCACGTCCCGCAGGTCCCGCATGTCCCGCACGTCCCGCCAGGCCCGCGGGATGGTCTCCGCGATGTCGTGGGCGCCGATCGGCGCGCCGTGCGCGGCGAGCCGGCCGGCCAGTCCGTGCAGATAGGCTGCCGCGCTGCCCGCGTCGAGGGCGGAGAGACCGGCGGCCAGCAGCGAACCGGCGAGACCTGACAGCACGTCACCGCTGCCGGCGGTGGCGAGCCAGGACGTGCCGGTCGGGTTGACCCGTACGGGACCCCCGTCCGGGTCGGCGACGAGGGTGGTGGAGCCCTTGAGGAGGACCGTCGCCCGGTAGGCGGCGGCGAGTTCGCGTACGGAGGCCAGCCGCGCGCCCTCGACCTGCTCGCGGGCCACCCCGAGCAGGGCGGCGGCCTCCCCGGCGTGCGGGGTCATCAGGGTGGGGGCGGTACGGGCGCGTACGGCGTCGCGGTCGGCGAGGCGCAGCCCGTCCGCGTCGATCAGTACGGGTACGTCGGTCTCCAGCACCTCGGCGACGGTGGCCGCGTCGTCCCCGGCTCCCGGTCCCGTCACCCACGCCTGCACGCGGCCCGCCTTGTGCGGCCCCTGGTCGGACACGAGCGTCTCCGGGAAGCGGGCGACGACGGCCTGCCCGGCCGGGCCGACGTACCGCACCGCGCCCGCACCGCCGCGCAGCGCGCCCGACACGGCGAGCACGGCCGCGCCCGGGTAGCGGGCCGAGCCCGCCGCGATGCCGACGACACCGCGCCGGTACTTGTCGCTCTCGGCGGCCGGCCGCGGCAGCAGCGCGGCCAGGTCGGCGTGCTGGAGCGCCTCAAGGTCGGGAGCGGCGGGCAGCTCGGGGCCGAGGCCGATGTCGACGAGGCGGACCGTGCCGGCGTACTCGCGGGCCGGGTCGACGAGCAGCCCCGGCTTGTGCGTGCCGAAGGTGACGGTCAGGTCGGCGCGCACGGCGTCGCCCGGCACCTGGCCGGAGTCCGCGTCCACGCCGCTCGGCAGGTCCACGGCGACGACGGCCGCGCCGGAGCGTGCCGCGCGCTCGGCGAGCGGCGCGGCGTCGGCGCGCAGACCGCCCTTGCCGCCGATGCCGACGATGCCGTCGACGACGAGGTCGGCCCGGTCGATGGCCTCCTCGGCACCGCCGTCCCGGGCCACGCCGCCGCCCGCCCGGCGCAGCGCGGCGAGGCCGCCGGGGTGGGTGCGGCCGGGCGCGAGCAGCACCGCCGTCACCCCCGCGCCGCGCCGGGCCAGCCGGGCCCCGGCGTACAGCGCGTCGCCGCCGTTGTCGCCGCTGCCGACCAGCAGCACCACCCGGCGTCCGTACACCCGCCCGAGCAAGTCGGCGCTCGCGGCGGCGAGTCCGGCGGCGGCCCGCTGCATGAGGGCGCCGTCGGGGAGCCTCGCCATGAGCGCGCGCTCGGCTGTCCTGACCGTCTCAACGCTGTACGCGGTACGCATGCGGTCGAGTCTGCCCCGGATGCGTCCGGTCCCGCACGCGGACCGACGACCGGCGCGGTGGCGCGGGCGTCAGCCCTCCGCGATCACCACGGCCGAGGCCACGCCCGCGTCGTGGCTCAGGGACACGTGCCAGGAGCGGACGCCCAGTTCCGCGGCCTTGGCGGCGACCGTGCCGGTCACCCGCAGCCGCGGCCTGCCGGAGTCCTCGACGTACACCTCCGCGTCGGTCCACAGCAGCCCGGCCGGCGCGCCGAGCGCCTTGGCGAGCGCCTCCTTGGCGGCGAACCGGGCGGCCAGCGACGCCATGCCCCGGCGTCCCCCGCCGGGCAGCAGCAGCTCACTCTCCACGAACAACCGCGCCGCCAGCCCGGGCGTCCGCTCCAGCGACGCCGCGAACCGGTCGATCTCGGCCACGTCGATACCGACCCCGATGATGCTCATGCGGAGCAGCTTAGGACGCGGTACCCCGGGTCAGGCGGCGGCGAGTTCGCACCAGACGATCTTGCCGCGGTTGCCCTCCCTGGCCAGGGGCTGCCAGCCCCACAGGTCGGAACAGGCCCGCACGAGCGCCAGCCCGCGTCCCTCCTCGCCCTCGCCCACGCGTTCCAGTGGCACGGGCGGCTCGGGGGGTGCGGGGTCGGCGTCCCACGCCCCGATCCGCAGCACCCCCGCGGCCCACCGCAGCCGGAGCGCGGCGGGCCCCTTGGTGTGCCGTACGGCGTTGGACACCAGCTCGGCCGCGAGCAACTCGGCCACGTCGACGAGCCGGATGAGCCCGTGCATGGTCAGGATCAGCCGGAGGGTCCGCCGACTGACGGTGACGGCGCGGAGGTCGTTGGGGATGTAGAGGCAGTATTCCCAGGGTTCGGCAGCGGTTTCGGGCATGCCTCAACTCCGTTCTGTCGGTGACCGGTTGCGATGGGATTCCGCAGCGTGAACGCCACATCACCGACGGTAGGTATAAATCTAGAGACGCCGCAAGCCGATCCCGTAACCTGACCCCGAACGAGTCTCGAACCGAGGAGCGGTCGACCGTGAGGCGCGAACCAACGGCACGCCAGATGCGTTTGGCGACTGAACTGCGCAGACTCCGCGAGGCAGCAGGTCTCAACGCCCGCCAGGCGGCTGCGCTGCTCGGAGTGAACCCCGCCCAGATCACCCATATCGAGTCCGGACTCGCGGGCGTGAGTGAGCAACGGCTTCGCCGTCTCGCGTCCCACTACGCCTGCACGGACGAGGAGTTCGTCAACGCCCTGGTGGCGATGGCCACCGACCGGACGCGCGGTTGGTGGGAGGAGTACCGGGGCTCGCTGCCCACGCCGTTCCTCGATCTCGCAGAGCTGGAGCACTACGCCACATACCTACGGGAGGTCGCGCTGCTGTACGTCCCCGGTCTACTGCAAACCGAGGACTACGCCCGCGCCGTGTACTCCTACAGAGTCCCGGAACTGCCCGCCGACGAGACCGAGTTGCGCGTCCGGCACCGCGCGGAACGCAGGGTGATCCTGGCAGACACCGCCGTCCCCTATGAAGCGGTCATCCACGAGGCCGCCCTCAGAATCAGAGTGGGCGACCGGACCGCAGCACGGGCTCAGCTCGCACAGATTCTGGAGCTGTCCCATGCGGACCAGGCAACGGTGCGGATCATCCCCTTCGACCTCGACGGCTTCGCCGGAGCCACCAGCACGATGAAGTACGCGGGCGGCCTCGTACCCAAGTTGGACACGGTGGTGCGGGATGGACCGAACGGCACTTCGTTCGTCGACTCGGAAGCGCAGCTCGCCGCCTTTCGAACGCTCTTCCGTAAAGTGGAGTCTGTATCACTTGACCCCGCTCGGTCGCGTGACTTCATCCACAGGCTGACGAAGGAACTGTGAGGCAGGTCCATGGCCACCCCTGACAACTGGCGGAAGTCGTCCTACTCCGGCCCCGGCGACGGAAACGACTGCGTCGAGATCGCCACCTCCCCCACCCACATAGCCGTCCGGGACTCGAAGACCCCGGCCGGAGGCATCGTCACGCTTCCGGCCGACGTCTTCAGCAGCTTCGTAGAGGCACTGAAGCGTCACTCCACCGTGACGGACTTCGCCAGGTTCCGCGGCTGATCCACCTCGTTGCCCCGCGCGGTCGCGAGTTCGCAGGCGAAGACCTGCAACGGGACCGTGGCGACCAGCGGCTGGAGCAGCGTCGGGGTGGCCGGGATACGGATCAGGTGGTCGGCGTACGGGGCGACCGCCTCGTCGCCCTCCTCGGCGATCACGATCGTGCGGGCGCCCCTCGCCCGGATCTCCTGGATGTTGGAGACGATCTTGTCGTGGAGGAGGGACCGGCCCTGCGGGGACGGCACCACCACGACCACCGGCAGATCCTCGTCGATCAGCGCGATCGGCCCGTGCTTCAGCTCGCCCGCCGCGAAGCCCTCGGCGTGCATGTACGCCAGCTCCTTGAGCTTCAGGGCGCCTTCGAGGGCGACGGGATAGCCCACGTGCCGGCCGAGGAACAGCACCGTGTTCTTGTCGGCGAGCGAGCGCGCCAGCGCCCGTACCGGCTCCATCGTCTCCAGGACCCGCTCGACCGCGCCGCCGATCCGGGACAGGTCGCGGATCACGACCTGGATCTCGTCGCCCCACTTGGTGCCGCGGACCTGGCCCAGGTACAGCGCCACCAGGTAGCAGGCCACGAGCTGGGTCAGGAACGCCTTCGTCGAGGCGACCGCGACCTCCGGACCCGCGTGGGTGTAGAGGACCGCGTCCGACTCGCGCGGGATGGTCGAGCCGTTGGTGTTGCAGATGGCCAGCACCTTCGCGCCCTGCTCACGGGCGTGCCGAAGGGCCATCAGTGTGTCCATGGTCTCGCCGGACTGGGAGATGGCGATGACGAGGGTCTGGGCGTCCAGGATGGGGTCCCGGTAGCGGAACTCGCTGGCGAGTTCCACCTCGCAGGGGATCCGCGTCCAGTGCTCGATGGCGTACTTGGCGATCATGCCCGCGTGGAAGGCCGTACCGCAGGCGATGATGACGACCTTGTCCATCTCGCGCAGCTCGGCGGCGGAGATGCGGACCTCGTCCAGCGTCAGGGAGCCGCCCGCGTCGATGCGGCCGAGCAGCGTGTCGGCGACCGCCTTGGGCTGCTCGGCGATCTCCTTGAGCATGAAGTAGTCGTAGCCGCCCTTCTCCGCGGCCGCCGCGTCCCAGTCGACGTCGTAGGAGCGGACGTCGGCGGGCCGGCCGTCGAACCCGGTGACCGTCACCCCGTCCCGGCGCAGTTCCACGACCTGGTCCTGGCCCAGCTCGATGGCGGAGCGGGTGTGGGCGATGAACGCGGCGACGTCGGAGGCGAGGAAGGCCTCGCCCTCCCCGACGCCCACGACCAGCGGGGAGTTGCGGCGGGCGCCCACGACCACGTCCGGCTCGTCGGCGTGCACGGCGACCAGCGTGAACGCGCCCTCGAGGCGCCGGCACACCAGCCGCATGGCCTCGGCGAGGTCGGCGCTCGCGGAGTACTCCTCGGCCAGCAGGTGCGCCACGACCTCGGTGTCGGTCTCGGAGTGCAGCTCGTGCCCGCGCTCGGTCAACTCGGCCCGCAACGCGGCGAAGTTCTCGATGATGCCGTTGTGGACGACGGCGACCCGCCCCGAGTTGTCCAGGTGCGGGTGGGCGTTGCCGTCGGTGGGCCCGCCGTGGGTGGCCCACCGGGTGTGCCCGATGCCCGTGGAACCGGACGGCAGCGGTCGGTCCGCGAGCTCCTTCTCCAGGTTGACCAGCTTTCCGGCCCGCTTCGCCGCCGCCAGCCCGCCGTCCGCGAGCACGGCGACGCCGGCCGAGTCGTAACCCCGGTACTCCAGCCGTTTCAGACCGGCCATCACGACTTCGAGTGCCGACTGCGACCCCACGTATCCCACGATTCCGCACATGGGCGGCAGCCTACGGGCCCGCACCCACCGAAAGTGGCTACTTCGTGCCCGAAATCGGAAATTCCCACCGGGGCAGGAAGGGCCCCGGTGGGTCACGCCATCACTTCAGCTTGGCGAGCTGCGCGTCGACGAGCGCCGTGGGGAAGTCGAAGTCCTTGCCCGAGACTGCCGCCGCGAGGTTGATGGCGGGGATGTAGACGACGGTGGCGCCCTTGCGGACGACGACCGCCTTCGCCGGCGCCTTCACGCCGTCGGCGTTCATGGTCTGCGTCACGGCGAACGCCTCGTCGGCGCCTCCGGGCGCCTGGGTCACGGTCACCTTGGCGATCCCGGTCCTGGTGCCGTCCGCGGTGTAGGAGTACCCGCCGGTGCACTTCTCGGCGGCCGTCCGGAGGTCCTTCAGCGCCTGCTCGGCGCCGCCGTCGTCGTAGGAGGCGAGGGTCACGATGACCTTCTCCCGGTCGAGTCCGGCCAGCAGGGCGACCTTCGGGTCGCTGCCCGCCGCGGGCTTCTTCGCGTCGGCCAGCCACGACCGCTTCACGGTGGCGGCGGGCGTGCCCACCCAACTGCCGGCCTGAAGGAGCGCCAGCGGCTTGCAGGCGGCGTCGCCGGTCGTCACCTTGTCCTGGGCGACGTCGTCCCTCGCCGGCACCTTGGTGGTGACCTTGCCGCTCCTGACGTCCGCCTGGGTGAGCGCGGCCTTCTGCAACTCGGCGGCGCCCAGCGCCTTGGCCGGGGCGGCGGAGGCGGTCTTGTCCGCCTGCGCAGTCCTGCCGTCGCCGGCCTTCGCGTCCTTGCTGTCGGAGGAACCGCCGCAGGCGGTGGCGAGCAGGACCAGGGCGGCGGTGGACGCGGCGAGCGCGGTACGGCGAACCACGGGGGAACTCACGGAAGGACACTCTCTCTCTTCGGACCGGCGGACGGTCTCCGCGGACGGTCTCCGCACTCTACGTCCCGCACTCCTTGAAATGATCATGATTAAAGGGCCCGGTATCCGACCGTGACGCCGACGTGATCTCCGATCCCCCCGCCGACGTGACACAGCCCACCCTGCGCACTGTTCAAACTCCGTTAACAATGGAATGTGATCTCTCCGGTCTCCTCGATGCCCCGGAGCGCCCACCGGTCCCGGCCGGAGGCGACTCCCTACGTCGACCTCACCCGCGCCGAGTGGAGCGCGTTGCGTGACAAGACGCCGTTGCCGCTCTCCGCCGCGGAGGTCGAGCGACTGCGCGGTCTCGGCGACGTGATCGACCTCGACGAGGTGCGGGACATCTACCTGCCGCTGTCCCGGCTGCTCAACCTCTACGTCGGCGCCACGGACGGGCTGCGCGGCGCGCTGAACACGTTCCTCGGCGAACAGGGTTCCCAGTCCGGGACGCCCTTCGTGATCGGGGTGGCGGGCTCGGTCGCCGTGGGCAAGTCGACCGTCGCCCGGCTGCTCCAGGCACTGCTGTCCCGCTGGCCCGAACATCCGCGGGTCGAGCTGGTCACCACCGACGGGTTCCTGCTGCCCACGCGGGAGTTGGAAGCGCGCGGGCTGATGTCGCGCAAGGGCTTCCCCGAGTCGTACGACCGGCGGGCCCTGACCCGGTTCGTCGCCGACATCAAGGCCGGCAAGGACGAGGTGACCGCGCCCGTCTACTCCCACCTCATCTACGACATCGTCCGCGGCGAGGAGCTGACCGTACGGCGCCCCGACATCCTGATCGTCGAGGGCCTGAACGTGCTCCAGCCCGCGCTGCCCGGCACGGACGGCCGCACCCGGGTCGGACTCGCCGACTACTTCGACTTCAGCGTGTACGTCGACGCGCGCACCGAGGACATCGAGCGCTGGTACCTGGACCGGTTCGGCAAGCTGCGCATGACGGCCTTCCAGGACCCGTCCTCGTACTTCCGCAAGTACACCCAGGTGTCCGAGTCGGAGGCCCTCGACTACGCGCGCAGGATGTGGCGGACCATCAACAAGCCGAACCTGGTGGAGAACATCGCGCCCACCCGGGGCCGTGCCACGCTCGTGCTGCGCAAGGGCCCCGACCACAAGGTGCAGCGGCTGAGCCTGCGCAAACTCTGACGTCTACGCTGCCGCCATGCTGCATCTGCGCCTGATCACACCGTCCGACCAGACCGACGCCGTGGTGCGTCTGATCGAGAGGACGGTCGGCACCGCGCACCTCGTCGTACTGCCCTCCGCCGCCCGCAGCCCGGCCGGTGACGTGGTCCTGTGCGACGTCGCGCGCGAGGCCGGCGACGAACTCCTCGACGGGCTGCGGGAGCTGGGCATCGAACGGAGCGGCTCCGTCTCCGTCGAGAGTCCCGACCTGACGCTCTCCGCCCAGGCCGAACGGGCGGAGAAGGCGGCGCCCGGCGAGGGCGCGGACGCGGTGCTGTGGCAGGAACTGACGGAGGCCACGCACGAGGAGTCGACGCTGTCGGTCACCTACCTCGCGTTCATCACGCTGGCCACCATGATCGCCGCCTGTGGTGTGGTGCTCGACAACGCCGTCCTGATCGTCGGCGCGATGGCCGTGGGGCCGGAGTTCGGGCCGCTGGCGGGCATCGGCACGGCCCTGGTGCGGCGGGCGCCGCGGCTGGCCCTGCGCTCGCTGATCGCCCTGCTGGCCGGCTTCGCGCTGGCGATGGCGGTCACGGCGGGCTTCGCGCTGTTCATGGACGCCGTCGGGCTGTTCAGCAAGGCGAAGCTGGAGGGCCCCCGGCCCAACACCGCCTTCGTCTACGCCCCCGACGCGTTCTCCTTCGTCGTGGCGGTCCTCGCCGGAGCCGCGGGCACGCTCTCGCTGACGTCCGCCAAGTCCGGCGCCCTGATCGGTGTGGCCATCTCCGTGACCACCGTCCCGGCTGCCGCCAACGCGGCCGTCGCGCTCGCCTACGGCGACACCAACCAGACCGTGGGCTCGACGGTCCAGCTTCTGCTGAACATGCTCGGCATCGTCCTGGCCGGCACGCTCACCCTGCTCGCCCAGAAGTGGTTCTGGGCGAGGCAGCGCGAGCGCACGTCCAAGGCCGGCCAGTACCTGCCGTAGGGTCCGTCAGCCGAGCGCCGACTTCACCGAATCGGCCAGGCGGCCCGCCACCGAGCGGGCCTGCTCGATGTCCGCGGCCTCGACCATCACCCGGACCAGCGGCTCGGTGCCCGACGGGCGCAGCAGCACCCGGCCGGTCCCGCCCAGCTCCCGCTCCGCCTCGGCGACCGCGGCGGCGAGGTCGGCGGAGGTCTTCACCCGGGTCTTGTCCACGTCGGGCACGTTGATGAGGACCTGCGGCAGGCGCTCCATCACGGAGGCCAGCTCCCGCAGGGAACGGCCGGTCCCGGCGACCCGGGCGGCCAGCATCAGACCGGTGAGCGTGCCGTCGCCGGTCGTGGCGTGGTCCAGGATGATGACGTGGCCGGACTGCTCGCCGCCGAGGGCGTAGCCCTTGTCCTTCATCTCCTCCAGCACATAGCGGTCGCCGACGGCGGTCTGCACGAGCTGGATGCCCTCGCGCTCCATGGCCAGCTTGAAGCCCAGGTTCGACATCACGGTCGCGACAACGGTGTCGGAGCGCAGTACGGAACGCTCCCGCATCGCCAGCGCGAGCACGGACAGGATCTGGTCGCCGTCGACCTCCTCGCCCGTGTGGTCCACGGCCAGGCAGCGGTCGGCGTCGCCGTCGTGCGCGATGCCGAGGTCGGCGCCGTGCTCGGTGACGGCGGCCTTGAGCGGGCCGAGGTGGGTCGAGCCGCAGCCGTCGTTGATGTTCAGGCCGTCCGGGTCGGCGCCGATGGTGACGACCTCGGCCCCGGCGCGGCGAAAGGCCTCCGGGGAGACGCCGGACGCGGCGCCGTGAGCCTCGTCGAGCACGATCTTCAGGCCGTCGAGCCGGTTCGGCAGGACGCCGACGAGGTGGGCGACGTAACGGTCGAAGCCCTCGTCGTAGTCACTGACCCGGCCCACGCCGGCGCCCGTCGGGCGGTTCCAGGGCGCGCCGGTGCGGTGCTCCTCGTAGACGGACTCGATCCGGTCCTCCAGCTCGTCGGCGAGCTTGTGACCGCCCCGGGCGAAGAACTTGACGCCGTTGTCGGGCATGGCGTTGTGGCTGGCCGACAGCATCACGCCGAGGTCGGCGCCGAGCGCCCCGGTCAGGAACGCCACCGCCGGCGTCGGCAGCACGCCGACCCGCAGGACGTCCACGCCCGCGCTCGCGAGGCCCGCGACCACGGCCGCCTCCAGGAACTCCCCGGACGCGCGCGGATCCCGTCCGACCACCGCCTTCGGCCGGTGGCCCTCGAAGGTGCCCGCCTCGGCCAGCACGTGCGCCGCGGCGACCGAGAGGCCGAGCGCCAGCTCGGCGGTCAGGTCCGCGTTGGCGACACCACGGACGCCGTCCGTGCCGAAGAGTCGTCCCACTTGTCCTCCTGAGGAAGCGTCAGTTCGAGAAGAGGGCCGGTCCGTGGGCCGGTCCATGGCATTCGACGCTCCGGGCATCCGATCACACCAGCCGTTGAGCACCTTGTGCCGTTATACGCCCAAGCTTTGCGATAAACGAACGCCCCGGAGGCACATAGGCGTGCCGCCGGGGCGTTCGGAGTACGTGCAGGGGCGCCGTCGAGATTAGCGCTTGCTGTACTGCGGGGCCTTGCGGGCCTTCTTCAGACCGGCCTTCTTGCGCTCGACCGCACGGTCGTCACGACGCAGGAAGCCCGCCTTCTTCAGGGCGCCGCGGTTGTTGTCGACGTCGGCCTCGTTCAGGGCGCGGGCGACACCGAGGCGGAGGGCGCCGGCCTGACCGGAGACGCCGCCACCGGCGATGCGGGCGACGACGTCGTAACGTCCCTCGAGTTCGAGCACCTTGAAGGGCTCGTTGACTTCCTGCTGGTGCACCTTGTTCGGGAAGTAGTCCTCGAGGGTGCGACCGTTGATCTTCCACTTGCCGGTGCCCGGGACGATCCGGACGCGGGCGATGGCGTTCTTGCGGCGGCCCAGGCCGGCGGCCGGCTGCGGCTCGCCGAAACGGGAGGCCATCGACTCCGAGGTGTACTCGCCCTCGACGGGGACCTCGGACTCGGTGGTGTAGCTGTCGATGTCAAGCTCTTCGAGCGGCTGCTCGGCAGTGGTCTCGGCCACGATTCTCCTCAGATTCTCTTCAGTCTTAGGGGGTGGCCGGACTTACTGCGCGACCTGGGTGATCTCGAACGGCACCGGCTGCTGGGCGCCGTGCGGGTGCTGGTCACCCTTGTAGACCTTCAGCTTCGAGAGCATCTGACGGCCCAGGGAGTTCTTGGGGAGCATGCCCTTGACGGCCTTCTCGATGGCCTTCTCCGGGTTCTTGTCGAGCAGCTCGTCGTAACGGACGGAGCGCAGACCACCCGGGTAGCCGGAGTGGCGGTACGCCATCTTCTGGGTCCGCTTGTTGCCGGAGAGGTGGACCTTGTCCGCGTTGATGATGATGACGAAGTCACCAGCGTCGACGTGCGGCGCGTAGATCGGCTTGTGCTTGCCCCGCAGAAGGGTGGCGGCGGTGGACGCCAGGCGGCCCAGGACGACGTCCTGGGCGTCAATGACGTGCCACTGGCGCGTGATGTCGCCGGGCTTGGGGCTGTACGTACGCACGGTTCGTAGCCTTCGCTTCTTCAGTGAGTGGTCCTGACAAGGTCACCAAAGACGATCACGACAGCCCTGACCGCACAGCGGTGACGCAAACCGCGTGCTGGTCGCTGGTCATCGGCCCGGTGGACCGGTGTAAGGGCCCGTCCCGTGAGAATGAGCAAGCCAATACACAACGAAGATGCAGGATACCCGTGGCGCCCTTGCCGGGTCAAAACGGTGTGCGACCGCGGGTCCCGGCGGCTACCGCAGCGCGTTCCCGCACCGCGATCCCGGCCACTCGACGGCTGGTGTCGGCCGTCGGCGCGTCGCTTTGTACCGGCGTGCACCGAAGGCCCCGGGAGCGCGGCCACGGGCGGCGCGGAGGGCCCTCGGAGCCCGTCTAAGATGCGCCCCATGAGTTATGGGCAGGGGGGCTCGCAGTCCCAGTGGGATCCCTGGAAACCGAATTCTGAGCAGTCGCCGAACAGCGGGGGCGGCGGTCAGACCCCCGACTGGGCCGCGCTCGCGGACGCCTCGGAGGCACGGAGCAGACGGCGCCGGCTGCTGTTCATCGGCGGTGGCGTGCTCGCGACCGCCGGGATCGGCGCCGCCGTCGCCATGGCCGTGGTGTCGGCGAACGGCGACAACAACGCGTCCGGGGGGCAGGCCGGCCAGCTGCCCGGCGTCAGCGCCCTGCCGAGCGGCTCCACCACGGCGCCGTCCTTCGCCCCGACCACCGCCCCGCCTCCGCTGGATCCGAAGGACTTCATATCCAGCGCGAAGAAGGACACGGCCCCGCTCAGCGCGGACACGCTCTTCCCGGGCGCCAAGCTGACCATGGGCGAGACCGTGTACAAGAAGGGCCCCACGGACGACAGCAAGAACTGCGCCGCGGCCGCCCAGGGCACGCTCGTCAAGGCCCTCACGGACAACGACTGCACCCGCCTGCTGCGGGTGACCTACAGCCGGGGCGGCGTCGCGGTCACGGTCGGCATCGCCGTCTTCGACACCGAGGCGCAGGCACTCGAGGCGAAGAGCGCGACGGACAACAAGAGCATCATCAAGCCGCTGTCCGGCGGCGGTATCAAGGCCTTCTGCAACGGCGCCGTCTGCCGCTCCACGACCAACTCCTACGGCCGCTACGCCTACTTCACCCTCACCGGCTTCACCAACGGCACGAGCGTGACGAACAAGGACACCGCGGCCTTCCGGGCCGGCGACGACCTCGCCGAGTTCTCCTTCCAGCAGATCCGCCGGCGCGGCGAGACCCAGGCGTCGGCGGCGGCCGGCCAGTAACAGCCGGCCGCCCGCCGTACGGGGGAGGCCGCGGCCGCTCAGCAGCAGCCGGCCGCCGGCAGGGACCGCCTGTTGCGCGCCTCCCGGCTGCGCGCGGCCAGCAGCTCGTCGGCCGGGTAGCCGACCTCCTCCAGGGTCAGCCCGTGCGGCCGCACGACGTGCACCGCGGAGTCCCGCACCCCGGCGGCCAGCACCTTCCCCGGCCAGTCCGGGGGACGGTGGCCGTCACCGACGAACAGCAGCGCCCCGATGAGCGAGCGCACCATGTTGTGGCAGAACGCGTCGGCCCGAACGGTGGCCGTGATGACGCCGTCCCCGCCGCGTTCGAGGCTCAGCTCCTGGAGGGTGCGGATGGTGGTGGCGCCCTCGCGCCTCTTGCAGTAGGCGGCGAAGTCGTGCTCGCCGAGCAGCCGCCGCGCGGCCTCGTTCATGGCGTCGACGTCGAGGGGCCAGTCGTGCCACAGGACATGGCCCCGCAGCAGCGGGTCGACACCGCCGGGATTGTCGGTGACACGGTAGGCGTAGCGGCGCCAGACGGCCGAGAACCGGGCGTTGAAGCCGCTGGGCGCGGGCCGCAGCGCCCACACCCGCACATCCCTGGGCAGCCGGCCCGCGAGCCGCTTGAGCAGCTTCTCGTGGTGCTCGCGCCAGACGCGCTCGGGCAGGTCCACGTGCGCCACCTGGCCCCGGGCGTGCACCCCGGCGTCGGTCCGTCCGGCCACGGTCAGCTCGTACGTCTGAGCGGACCGCGTGACCGTGCGCAGCGCGTCCTCGATCTCCCCCTGCACGGTCCGCCTGCCGCCGGCCTGCTTGGCCCAGCCGTGGAAGGCGGTGCCGTCGTAGGACAGGTCGAGACGGACGCGGACATGACCGGGCTGTACTTCGTCACTCACGTGCAGATCCTCTCAGGGCGCATCCCTCGGGAAGAAACGCGGAAGCGGGCCCGCCCCCGAGGGGCGGACCCGCTTCCTACGTCAGGCAGTGCCTCAGGCGTCCTTGGACTCTTCGGCAGGAGCCTCGGTGGCCTCGGCCGGAGCCTCGTCCGCCTTGGTCTCCTCGGCCTTGGCCTCCTCGGCCTCCTTGACCGCACGCTTGGTGGCGGCCTCGGCCTCACCCACGGCGTTCTGCTGCACCGTCAGCGCCTCGACCAGCTCGATCACGGCCATGGGCGCGTTGTCGCCACGGCGGTTGCCGATCTTGGTGATGCGGGTGTAGCCACCCGGACGGTTCTCGTAACGCGGGCCGATCTCGGTGAAGAGCGTGTGCACGATGCTCTTGTCCGTGATGACCTGGAGCACCTGGCGGCGGTTGTGAAGGTCGCCCTTCTTCGCCTTGGTGACCAGACGCTCGGCGTACGGGCGCAGGCGGCGGGCCTTCGCCTCGGTGGTGGTGATGCGGCCGTGCTCGAACAGCGCCTTCGCGAGGTTCGCGAGGAGCAGCTTCTCGTGCGCGGCGCTGCCGCCCAGACGGGCACCCTTGGCGGGCTTCGGCATGATTCTTCTCCTAGGTGTCTGCCCCGGCCGTATCAGGTACCGGGGTCAGTATCCGAGCGAGCGGTTGCCCGTCGGAGATCCGGACAGGGCCCCGAAGGGGCCCGTCCGGAAGGGGCGCGGGGAACTGCGCGACCAGCCACAACCGGTCCGCAGACACAGTACGGCCTCCCCGCGGAGCGCTCAGTACTGCTCGGTCTCCACGAAACCGGCATCCGCGTCGTCGTCCGCGCCGAAGGCGTCCGCGGCGGCGGTCGGGTCGAATCCGGGCGGGCTGTCCTTCAGGGCCAGGCCCATGCCGGCCAGCTTCGCCTTGACCTCGTCGATGGACTTCGCACCGAAGTTGCGGATGTCCAGCAGGTCCGCCTCGGAGCGCGCGACCAGCTCACCCACGGAGTGGATGCCCTCGCGCTTGAGGCAGTTGTAGGAGCGGACCGTGAGCTCCAGCTCCTCGATCGGCAGCGCCAGGTCGGCGGCCAGGGCGGCGTCCGTCGGGGACGGACCCATGTCGATGCCCTCGGCGTCGATGTTGAGCTCGCGGGCCAGACCGAACAGCTCGACCAGGGTCTTGCCGGCCGACGCCATGGCGTCACGCGGACGCATGGCCTGCTTGGTCTCGACGTCGACGATCAGCTTGTCGAAGTCGGTGCGCTGCTCGACACGCGTGGCCTCGACCTTGTACGTGACCTTGAGCACCGGCGAGTAGATCGAGTCGACCGGGATACGGCCGATCTCCTGGCCCACCTGCTTGTTCTGCACGGCGGAGACGTAGCCGCGACCGCGCTCGACGGTCAGCTCCATCTCCAGCTTGCCCTTGCCGTTGAGCGTGGCGAGGACGAGGTCGGGGTTGTGCACCTCGACACCGGCCGGGGGCGCGATGTCGGCGGCGGTGACCAGACCCGGGCCCTGCTTGCGCAGGTACATCACGACCGGCTCGTCGTGCTCCGAGGAGACGACCAGCTGCTTGATGTTGAGGATCAGGTCGGTGACGTCCTCCTTGACGCCCGGCACGGTGGTGAACTCGTGCAGGACACCGTCGATGCGGATGCTGGTGACAGCGGCACCGGGGATCGACGACAGGAGGGTACGGCGAAGGGAGTTGCCGAGGGTGTAGCCGAAGCCCGGCTCCAGCGGCTCGATCACGAACCGGGAGCGGAACTCGTCGACGACCTCTTCGGTCAACGAGGGACGCTGAGCGATCAGCATGAGTGGATCAGATCCTTCAGTCGTGGGCGCCCGCTATATGACGCCCGACCAGGCCGCACCGGAAAGGTGCGGGTATTGCAAGGGTACGGGCGGCACGACCGGAAAAGGCCGTACCGCCCGGAGACCTGCGTGAAGCAGCCGTGCCTCAGACGCGGCGGCGCTTCGGCGGGCGGCAGCCGTTGTGCGGGGTCGGGGTGACGTCCTGGATGGAGCCGACCTCGAGACCGGTGGCCTGCAGGGAGCGGATCGCGGTCTCACGGCCGGAGCCCGGACCCTTGACGAACACGTCGACCTTGCGCATGCCGTGCTCCTGGGCGCGGCGGGCGGCCGACTCGGCGGCCATCTGCGCGGCGAACGGCGTGGACTTCCGGGAGCCCTTGAAGCCGACGTGGCCGGCGGAGGCCCAGGAGATCACGTTGCCGGACGGGTCGGTGATCGAAACGATGGTGTTGTTGAACGTGCTCTTGATGTGCGCGTGGCCGTGAGCGACGTTCTTCTTTTCCTTGCGGCGCACCTTCTTGGCAGCGCCCTGACGTCCCTTGGGGGGCATGTCGAAAACTCCTACGGGAGGTGGTCGGTCCTACAGCGAAGACCGCTGGACGGCGAGTGTCGCTGCGGACTACTTCTTGCCCGGCTTCTTCTTGCCGGCGATGGCGCGACGCGGACCCTTGCGGGTGCGGGCGTTGGTGCTGGTGCGCTGACCGCGGACGGGCAGACCGCGGCGGTGACGCAGACCCTGGTAGCAGCCGATCTCGACCTTGCGGCGGATGTCGGCCTGGATCTCGCGACGGAGGTCACCCTCGGTCTTGATGTTGTTGTCGACGTACTCGCGGATCGCGACGAGCTGCTCCTCGGAGAGGTCGCGGACGCGGGTGTTCGGGTCGATGTCGGTGGCGGCCAGCGTCTGCTGGGCCAGGGTCCGGCCGATGCCGAACACGTAGGTGAGGGCGACCTCCACACGCTTTTCGCGCGGGATGTCAACACCGGAAACGCGTGCCATTCAATGGCTCCAGTTGATCTTCGGAGGTCTTCCACAGGACCGCCTCCCGGCCGCCGGCCTCTTTATTTCAAAGAGTGGGTACGAACCGGGTCCCCGGCCTCCGAACCGGGGGTATCGAGCCGCGCTGGGCTCGGGTCCTGCGTATGAACAATTCAGCTCGCGTCGCGCGAATCTCTGCGAGAGGAGTGCAGAGGGTTCGGTCGGTCGTACGTCAGCCCTGGCGCTGCTTGTGGCGCGGGTTGTCGCAGATGACCATGACCCGGCCGTGACGGCGGATCACCCTGCACTTGTCGCAGATCTTCTTGACGCTCGGCTTGACCTTCATGGGATGTGAGGTTCTCCGGGTCAGTTGCCGGCGGCCCCGCGAGGAACGTGGGGCCTGGGCAAGATCTACTTGTACCGGTAGACGATCCGGCCACGCGTGAGGTCGTACGGAGACAGCTCCACCACGACCCGGTCGTCAGGGAGGATGCGGATGTAGTGCATACGCATCTTGCCGCTGATGTGTGCCAGGACCTGGTGGCCGTTCTGGAGCTCGACCTTGAACATGGCGTTCGGCAGAGACTCGACGACAGTGCCCTCGATCTCGATGGCACCTTGCTTCTTGGCCACGCTTCGCCCTTCGAATCGACTACCTTGATCGACTCTGTGTTCCGCATGCGGACATGCGGATGCATGAGAGCCGACGAGTCAGTCTACGTCAGCCCTCTGCGAAAGACGAATCGAGAAAGTCTGCCCCAGCTCCGAGATCATCATGCGACCGGGTCCGAGCCGGACCGGCGGGAGCAAGGGGGCGGGCACCTTTTCAGGCCGGCGGGCCCGACCCCGCGGCCCGGCCGGTCAGCCCAGGGGGTCCGGCGCGGCCGTGATGCCGTGCTCGGCCGGCTTCGCCCTGCCGCCGTCCGGGGCCGACCGGTTCCTCACGCCCCTCTCGCGGGCGCGGCGCCGGGGCGCCTTACAAGCTTCGAGCGGCTGCGCCGGCCTCCGGCCGGCGGTCGTCCGCGCCATGGCGGTCAGCCCAGGGGGTCCGGCGCGGCCGTGATGCCGTGCTCGGCCAGCTTCGCCCTGCCGCCGTCCGGGGCCGTCAGAACCAGCGGGCCCTGCTCGGTCAGCGCCACCGAGTGCTCCCAGTGGGAGGACCAGGTGCCGTCCGTGGTGATGACCGTCCAGTCGTCCTCGAGGACGTGGGTCTTGGCGGTGCCCAGGGAGACCATCGGCTCGATGGCCAGGCAGAGGCCGGGGACCAGCTTCGGGCCCTTGCCGCGCCGCCGGTCGACGTAGTTCAGCAGGTGCGGGTCCATGTGCATCTCGGTGCCGATGCCGTGGCCGCCGTAGTCCTCGATGATGCCGTAGCGGCCGCCGCCGGGCTTCGGCTGGCGGCGGATGTAGGTCTCGACGGCCCGGGAGATGTCCACCAGGCGGTTGCCCTGCTTCATGGCGGCGATGCCGGCCCACATCGACTCCTCGGTCACCCGGGAGAGCTCGATCAGCTCCGGGGAGTGACCGGAGCCGACGAACGCGGTGAAGGCCGCGTCGCCGTGCCAGCCGTCGATGATCGCGCCGCAGTCGATGGAGATGACGTCCCCGTCCTTGAGGACGACGTCGTCGGAGGGGATGCCGTGGACCACGACCTCGTTCACGGAGGTGCAGATCGTCGCCGGGAAGCCGCCGTAGCCGAGGAAGTTCGGCTTGGCGTTGTGCTCGGCGAGCACCTTGCGGGCCACCTGGTCCAGGTCCTTGGTGGTCGCCCCGGGCACGGCCGCCTCGCGCGTGGCCGCGTGGATGGCGGCGACGACCAGCCCCGCCTCACGCATCTTGGCGATCTGCTCGGGGGACTTGATCTGCACCATGGGGACTACGGCCTTTCTCGGACCGGAAGGAAGACGGACACCCTCAACAATACGGGGAAGCGAAAACCCGCCCGTGCACACGTCGGCCGCGGCCCCCTGGGGGAACCGCGGCCGAGCAGCGCGGTCAGTCGCGCTTCAGCGCCTCCAGCGCGCGCTGCGTGATCTTGTCCACCGGACCGAGCGAGGAGATCGTCACGACCAGGCCCTGCGCCCGGTAGTAGTCGATGATCGGCTCGGTCTGCGTGTGGTAGACCTCCAACCGCTTGCGCACGGTCTCCTCGGAGTCGTCGTCCCGCTGGTACAGCTCACCGCCGCAGACGTCGCAGACGCCCTCCTTCTTCGGCGGGCTGTACGTCTCGTGGAAGACGTGCGCCGAGTCGTTGCGGCAGGTGCGGCGACCCGCGATGCGCTTGACGACCTCGTCCTCGGGGACCTCCAGGTCGAGGACCGCGTCGAGCTTCATGCCCTCGCTCTGGAGCAGCTTGTCCAGCGCCTCGGCCTGCGACACATTGCGCGGGAAACCGTCCAGCAGGAAGCCGCCCTCGGCGTCGGGCTGCTCCATGCGGTCCTTGGCCATCGCGATGGTGACCTCGTCGGGGACCAGGTTTCCCGCGTCCATGTAGGACTTCGCGAGCTTGCCGAGTTCCGTCTGCCGGCTGATGTTGGCGCGGAACAGGTCGCCCGTGGAGATGTGCGGAATACGCAGCTTCTCGGCTAGGCGTGTGGCCTGTGTTCCTTTGCCGGCACCCGGCGGTCCGACGAGGACGATTCGCATCAGCGGAGGAACCCTTCGTAATTGCGCTGCTGGAGCTGGCTCTCGATCTGCTTCACCGTCTCGAGTCCGACACCCACGATGATGAGGATGCTGGTCCCGCCGAAGGGGAAGTTCTGGTTCGCCCCGAAGCCGACCAACGCCATTGTCGGTACGAGAGCGATCAGGCCCAGATACAGCGAACCCGGCCAGGTGATCCGGTTGAGCACGTACGAAAGGTACTCAGCGGTCGGTCGGCCAGCCCGGATGCCCGGGATGAAGCCACCATACTTCTTCATGTTGTCGGCGACTTCTTCGGGGTTGAAGGAGATCGCCACATAGAAGAAGGCGAAGAACACGATCAACAGGAAGTACATCGTGATGTAGATCGGGTGATCGCCCTTGGTCAGGTTCTGCTGGACCCAGGTCTTCCATCCGGAGTTGCCGCCGGAGAACTGAGCGATGAGTGCCGGAATGTAGAGCAGCGAAGAAGCGAAGATGACGGGGATCACGCCCGCCTGGTTGACCTTCAGCGGGATGTACGTCGACGTACCACCGTAGGAACGGCGGCCGATCATGCGCTTGGCGTACTGCACCGGAATACGGCGCTGGGCCTGTTCGACGAAGACCACCAGGCCGACCATGACCAGGCCGACGAGGATGACGGTGCCGAATTCGATCCAGCCCTCGGCGAGCTTGCCCTGCTTCTTGATGGCCCAGAGCGCGGACGGGAAGGTGGCGGCGATCGAGATGAACATCAGGATCGACATGCCGTTGCCGATACCGCGGTCGGTGATGAGCTCACCGAGCCACATGACCGTGGCCGTACCGGCGGTCATCACGATCACCATGACGATCGTGTTGAAGATCGCCTGGTTCGGGACGATGTTCCCGGCGGCCGAGCATCCGGAGAACAGGGCGCCGCTGCGGGCGGTGGCCACCAGGCCCGTGCCCTGGAGGATGGCGAGCGCCACCGTCAGGTAACGGGTGTACTGGGTGATCTTCGCGGTGCCGGACTGGCCCTCCTTCTTGAGGGCCTCCAACCGCGGGATCACCACGGTCAGCAGCTGAAGGATGATGCTCGCCGTGATGTACGGCATGATGCCCAGAGCGAAGATCGTGATCTGCAGCAGCGCACCGCCGCTGAACATGTTCACCAGGCCGAAGAGGCCCTGGTTGCCCGAGGCCTCGCTGACACACTGCTGAACAGCCTTGTAGTTGACACCCGGGATCGGGATGTGGGTACCGACGCGGTACACCACGATGATGCCGAGCGTGAAGAGCAGCTTCTTGCGCAGGTCGGGCGTCCTGAACGCCCGGGCGAAGCCGGTGAGCACGGTGCCTCCTGCGACCCCCGCGCAAGTGCGTCAGGGTGACGGTCTTGAGGTTCGACGATAAAGAACGGTGCAGGCCACCTTACCGGCGACACTGCCTCCCTGAGAACGACCAACCGGGGATACCTCATTGTGAGGTACCCCCGGTCGGGACCGCTTTACGTCATCGGGCTCAGACGAGCTCGGTGACAGAACCGCCGGCGGCGGTGATCTTCTCCTTGGCGGAGCCGGAGACGGCGTCCACCGTCACCTGCAGCGCCACGGAGACCTCGCCCTGGCCGAGGACCTTGACGAGGCTGTTCTTGCGAACGGCACCCTTGGCCACCAGGTCCTCGACCGTGACCTCGCCACCCTCGGGGTAGAGCGCGGCCAGCTTGTCGAGGTTCACGACCTGGTACTCGGTCTTGAACGGGTTCTTGAAGCCCTTCAGCTTCGGGAGGCGCATGTGCAGCGGCATCTGGCCGCCCTCGAAGCGCTCCGGAACCTGGTAGCGGGCCTTGGTGCCCTTGGTACCACGACCGGCCGTCTTACCCTTGGACGCCTCACCACGACCGACACGGGTCTTGGCGGTCTTGGCGCCCGGGGCGGGACGGAGGTTGTGGATCTTCAGCGGGTTCTGCTCCGCCATGATCAGTCGACCTCCTCGACCGTCACGAGGTGGCGGACGGTGTGCACCATTCCGCGGAACTCGGGGCGGTCCTCCTTGACGACCACGTCGCCGAGCTTCTTCAGCCCGAGCGAACGCAGGGTGTCACGGTGGTTCTGCTTGCTGCCGATGTAGGACTTCGTCTGCGTGATCTTGAGCTGCGCCATCACGCACCCGCCCCGGCACGCGCACGGAGCAGGGCCGCGGGGGCCACGTCCTCCAGCGGCAGACCGCGGCGGGCCGCGACCTCCTCGGGACGCTGCAGGCCCTTGAGGGCCTCCACCGTCGCGTGCACGATGTTGATCTGGTTGTCGGAGCCGAGCGACTTCGACAGGATGTCGTGGATACCGGCGCACTCGAGCACGGCGCGCACCGGACCACCGGCGATAACGCCGGTACCCGGGGCCGCGGGCTTGAGCAGCACGACGCCGGCAGCCTTCTCACCCTGGATCGGGTGCGGGATGGTGCCCTGGATCCGGGGGACCTTGAAGAAGTGCTTCTTGGCCTCCTCAACGCCCTTGGCGATGGCGGCCGGCACCTCCTTGGCCTTGCCGTATCCGACACCCACGGTGCCGTCACCGTCGCCCACCACGACCAGCGCGGTGAAGCTGAAGCGACGACCACCCTTCACAACCTTGGCGACGCGGTTGATCGCGACAACGCGCTCAACGTACGCGGTCTTCTCGGCGGCAGCTGCGCCGCCGTCACGGCCCTTCCGGTCCCGCCGCTCGCCGCCACCGGCACCGCCACCGCGGCGCTGGGGTCCAGCCATTGGAATTACCTCTCTCTGTTTCCGCTAGCTCGCAACAGCGAAGAATCGCTGCCGCGACGGGCGACTCAGAACTTCAGTCCGGCCTCGCGGGCGGCGTCCGCCAGAGCGGCGATGCGCCCGGCGTACTGGTTTCCACCACGGTCGAACACGACGGCCTCGACACCGGCGGCCTTGGCACGCTCGGCGACCAGGGCGCCGACCTGCTTCGCCTGCGTCGACTTGTCGCTCTCGCCACCGCGGATCGAGTTGTCCAGGGTGGACGCCGATGCCAGGGTGTGGCCCTTCAGGTCGTCGATCACCTGCGCCACGATGTGGCGGTTGGAGCGGGTCACGACCAGACGGGGACGCTCCGCCGTGCCGGAGATCCGCTTGCGGATCCGGATGTGGCGGCGCTTGATCGCGGCGCGCTTGTAGGCGTCGCCCTTGAGGATCTTCTGCCCGTATGCCATGGCTTACTTACCCGCCTTTCCGACCTTGCGGCGGATGACTTCGCCCTCGTACCTGACACCCTTGGCCTTGTACGGGTCGGGCTTGCGCAGCTTGCGGATGTTGGCCGCAACCTCGCCGACCTTCTGCTTGTCGATGCCCTCGACCGAGAAGCGGGTCGGGGCCTCGACCTTGAAGGTGATGCCCTCGGGCGCCTCGATGGTGATCGGGTGGCTGTAGCCGAGCGCGAACTCCAGGTTCGAGCCCTTGGCCGTCACGCGGTAACCGACACCGCTGATCTCGAGCTTCTTCACGTAACCCTGGGTCACGCCGGTGATCATGTTCGCCACCAGCGTGCGGGACAGGCCGTGCAGGGCCTTGTTCTGACGCTCGTCGTTGGGGCGGGTCACCTGCAGGGTGCCGTCCTCGCCCTTGGCGATCTCGATCGGCGCCACGACGGTGTGGGTCAGCGAGCCCTTGGGGCCCTTGACCGAGACCGTACGGCCGTCGATGGTGACGTCCACGCCGGCGGGAACCGCGATGGGGAGCTTGCCGATGCGCGACATAGCTGTTTCCTCCGTTCCCTTCCGTTACCAGACGTAGGCGAGGACTTCCCCACCCACGCCCTTCTTGCCGGCCTGCTTGTCGGTGAGGAGCCCGTAGGACGTGGAGATGATCGCCACGCCGAGGCCGCCGAGCACCTTCGGCAGGTTGGTGGACTTCGCGTACACCCGGAGACCGGGCTTGGAGATCCGCTTGATGCCCGCGATGGAGCGCTCACGGTTGGGGCCGAACTTCAGCTCCAGGACGAGGTTCTTGCCGACCTCGGCGTCCTCGACCTTCCAGCCCGTGATGAAGCCCTCCTGCTGGAGGATCTCCGCGATGTGCGACTTGATCTTCGAGTGCGGCATCGACACGCTGTCGTGGTATGCCGAGTTCGCGTTCCGCAGACGCGTGAGCATGTCTGCGATCGGATCAGTCATGGTCATGAATTGGCCTTCGGCCTCTCTCGCCGGGGTTTCCTGGTGCGCCATCCCTCTCCCCGATCCGAGACGGGACGGGTGCGGCGCGGTGGACCTACGGCGTAGTAAGTCGTAAGGGCACGGCAGGCGCCCAACCCCACAAGCCTAAGGCATGTGAGGTGGGCCTCCTGCCGACCCCGGTTGCTTACCGAGAGTCCTGCTTCAACCCAAGTGGGCTGTTACCAGGAGCTCTTGGTCACGCCCGGCAGCTCGCCACGGTGAGCCATCTCACGAAGGCACACGCGGCACAGGCCGAACTTGCGGTACACGGAGTGCGGGCGGCCACAGCGCTGGCAGCGGGTGTAGCCACGCACACCGAACTTGGGCTTGCGAGCAGCCTTAGCGATCAGAGCCTTCTTCGCCATCTCGCTCACGCCTCCTTGAACGGGAAGCCGAGGTGACGAAGGAGCGCGCGGCCCTCAGCGTCGTTGGTCGCCGTGGTGACCACGGTGATGTCCATACCCCGGACGCGGTCGATCTTGTCCTGGTCGATCTCGTGGAACATGACCTGCTCGGTGAGACCGAAGGTGTAGTTGCCACGGCCGTCGAACTGCTTGGGGGACAGGCCGCGGAAGTCGCGGATGCGCGGCAGCGCGAGCGACAGGGTGCGGTCCAGGAACTCCCACATGCGGTCGCCACGGAGCGTGACGTGGGCACCGATCGGCTGGCCCTCACGCAGCTTGAACTGCGCGATGGACTTGCGGGCCTTGGTGACGGCCGGCTTCTGACCGGTGATCGTGGTGAGGTCGCGGATGGCGCCATCGATCAGCTTGGAGTCGCGGGCGGCGTCGCCCACACCCATGTTGACCACGATCTTGACGAGACCGGGAACCTGCATGACGTTCTCGTACTTGAACTCGTCACGCAGCTTGCCCGCGATCTCCTCGCGGTACTTCTGCTTCAGACGCGGAGTGGTGGTGGTAGCCATCAGATGTCCTCACCCGTCCGCTTGGCAACGCGGATCTTGTTGCCTTCGTCGTCGAAGCGGTAACCGACGCGGGTCACGACCTTCTCGCCGTCCTTCTCCACGACCAGCTGGACGTTGGAGACGTGGACCGGCGCCTCGGTGGTGACGATGCCGCCGGCCTGCGAACCGCGGGCCGTCGGGCCGGCCTTGGTGTGCTTCTTGACCCGGTTGACACCCTCGACCAGGACGCGCTCCTCGCGCGGGTAAGCGGCAATGACCTTGCCCTGCTTGCCCTTGTCCTTGCCGGTGATGACCTGGACCAGGTCGCCCTTCTTGATCTTCATGCTCACAGCACCTCCGGCGCGAGGGAGATGATCTTCATGAACTTCTTCTCGCGCAGCTCACGGCCGACCGGGCCGAAGATACGGGTGCCACGAGGGTCGCCGTCGTTCTTGAGGATGACGGCGGCGTTCTCGTCGAAGCGGATGTACGAGCCGTCCGGACGGCGGCGCTCCTTGACGGTGCGAACGATGACCGCCTTGATGACGTCACCCTTCTTCACGTTGCCGCCGGGGATCGCGTCCTTGACGGTGGCGACGATGACGTCACCGATGCCCGCGTAGCGGCGACCGGAGCCACCGAGCACACGGATGCAAAGGATCTCCTTCGCACCAGTGTTGTCGGCGACACGCAGTCGCGACTCCTGCTGGATCACGTCTATCTCCTGATTGTCTGCCGGTTCCCGGC
The DNA here is from genome assembly GCF_043081205.1 of Streptomyces sp. NPDC014889. Taxonomy (NCBI): domain Bacteria; kingdom Bacillati; phylum Actinomycetota; class Actinomycetes; order Kitasatosporales; family Streptomycetaceae; genus Streptomyces; species Streptomyces sp. NPDC014889. Next base: position 223,222 of record NZ_JBIBWH010000010.1, on the reverse strand, counting down.
GAGGCCCGTAAGTGACTCACGGGCCTCGCCGAGCCTGGCGGAACCGTCCTGCGGGTTGCTCCCGCAGGAAATTACTGGTGTCTCGAAAGGCGGGGTCGGCGGGGGCGGTGCCCCCGCTTCTTACTTCGCCTTCTCGAGGATCTCGACGACGCGCCAGCGCTTCGTCGCGGACAGCGGCCGGGTCTCCATCAGGAGGACACGGTCGCCGACGCCCGCGGCGTTCTGCTCGTCGTGCGCCTTGAGCTTCTCGGTACGGCGGATGACCTTGCCGTACAGCGCGTGCTTGACGCGGTCCTCGACGGCGACGACGACGGTCTTGTCCATCTTGTCGCTGACGACGAGACCCTCACGGGTCTTGCGGAAGCCGCGCGCCTCTGCGTTCTCAGTCACGTTCTTCTCGCTCATCAGGCGTTCTCCACCGTTTCGATGCCCAGCTCACGCTCGCGCATCAGGGTGTAGATCCGCGCGATGTCCTTGCGGACCGCCTTGAGACGGCCGTGGTTCTCGAGCTGCCCGGTCGCCGCCTGGAAACGGAGGTTGAACAGCTCTTCCTTGGCCTCGCGGAGCTTGCCAAGAAGCTCCTCGTTGCCCAGCTCGCGCAGCTCGGACGCCTTGGTACCGGCCGACATCACGCTTCACCTGCCTCGCGCTTGACGATCCGGCACTTCATCGGCAGCTTGTGGGCCGCACGGGTCAGCGCCTCACGGGCGATCTTCTCGTTCGGGTAGGACAGCTCGAACATCACCCGGCCGGGCTTGACGTTCGCGATCCACCACTCCGGCGAACCCTTACCGGAACCCATGCGGGTCTCGGCGGGCTTCTTGGTCAGCGGACGGTCCGGGTAGATGTTGATCCAGACCTTGCCGCCACGCTTGATGTGGCGGGTCATCGCGATACGAGCCGCCTCGATCTGGCGGTTCGTCACGTAGGCCGGGGTCAGCGCCTGGATGCCGTACTCGCCGAACGCAACCTGCGTTCCACCCTTGGACATACCGTTGCGCTTCGGGTGGTGCTGCTTGCGGTGCTTGACCCTACGGGGGATCAGCATTTCGGTCAGGCCTCCGTTCCGGTGCTCTCAGCCGGAGCGGCAGCGGCCGGAGCGTCGGCCTTGGGGGCCTCGGCGGCCGGAGCCGACTGCTGCTGCGGCTTGCGACCGCGCCGCTCGCCACCACGGCCACCACGGGCCGGGCGGTCGGCGCCACCACGGGCCGGGCGGTTGCCCGCACGGGCGGCGGCGTTCTCGGCGCGGACCTCGGCGATGTTCTTGACGTCGCCCTTGTAGATCCAGACCTTCACACCGATGCGGCCGAAGGTCGTCTTGGCCTCGAAGAAGCCGTAGTCCACGTTCGCGCGGAGCGTGTGCAGGGGCACACGGCCCTCGCGGTAGAACTCCGAGCGGGACATCTCGGCGCCACCGAGGCGGCCACCGCACTGGATCTTGATGCCCTTGGCGCCGGCCTTCATCGCCGACTGCATGCTCTTGCGCATGGCACGGCGGAAGGAGACGCGGGAGGAGAGCTGCTCGGCGACGGCCTGGGCCACGAGCTGAGCGTCCGTCTCGGGGTTCTTGACCTCGAGGATGTTCAGCTGGACCTGCTTGCCCGTCAGCTTCTCGAGGTCGCCGCGGATGCGGTCGGCCTCGGCGCCACGGCGGCCGATGACGATGCCCGGACGCGCGGTGTGGATGTCCACGCGGACGCGGTCACGGGTGCGCTCGATCTCGACCTTGGAGATGCCGGCGCGCTCCATGCCGGACGTCATCATCCGACGGATGGCGACGTCTTCCTTGACGTAGTCCTTGTACAGCTTGTCGGCGTACCAACGCGACTTGAAGTCGGTCGTGACACCGAGCCGGAACCCGTGCGGGTTTACCTTCTGGCCCATTACCGGGTTCCTTCCTTGCTGCTGACGACCACGGTGATGTGGCTGGTCCGCTTGCGGATCCGGTAGGCACGGCCCTGGGCGCGCGGACGGAACCGCTTCAGGGTCGGACCCTCGTCGACGTACGCCTCGGCGATGTAGAGGCTGTCGACGTCGGTGTGGTCGTAGTTGTGCGCGGCGTTGGCGATGGCGCTGTCCAGCACCTTGCCGACCGGCACGCTCGCGGCCTGCGGGGCGAAACGCAGGACCGCCTGAGCCTCCGTGGCGTCCATGCCACGGATGAGGTCCACCACACGGCGGGCCTTCATGGGCGTGACGCGGATGTACCGCGCCTGGGCCCTGGCTTCCATGGTTGTCCCTTCAGTGTTTGACACGTTCGTCATGGTCTTTCACCCCGCTGACTAGCGGCGCTTCGACTTCCGATCGTCCTTGACGTGACCCCGGAAGGTGCGCGTCGGCGAGAACTCGCCGAGCTTGTGGCCGACCATCGACTCGGTGACGAACACCGGGATGTGGGTCTTGCCGTTGTGCACCGCCAGCGTGTGGCCCAGCATGGCCGGGACGATCATCGAGCGGCGGGACCAGGTCTTGATGACGTTCTTGGTGCCGGCTTCGTTCTGGGCGTCCACCTTCTTGATCAGGTGGTCGTCGACGAAGGGCCCCTTCTTCAGGCTACGAGGCATCTCAACCCGTCCTTAGCGCTTCTTGTTCGTCTTGCGGCGGCGGACGATGTACTTGTTCGACGCCTTCTTGGGCGAACGAGTACGGCCTTCCTTCTTGCCCCACGGGGACACCGGGTGGCGACCACCGGAGGTCCGGCCCTCACCACCACCGTGCGGGTGGTCGACCGGGTTCATGACCACACCACGGACGGTCGGGCGGACGCCCAGCCACCGCTTGCGGCCCGCCTTGCCCCAGTTGATGTTGCTCTGCTCGGCGTTGCCGACCTCGCCGACCGTGGCGCGGCAGCGCTGGTCGACCAGGCGGATCTCGCCGGAGGGCATGCGGAGGTGGGCCATCGAGCCCTCCTTCGCGAGCAGCTGCACGGAGGCACCGGCGGAGCGGGCGAACTTGGCGCCGCCACCGGGACGGAGCTCGATCGCGTGGATCGTGGTACCGACCGGGATGTTGCGCAGCGCCAGGTTGTTGCCCGGCTTGATGTCGGCCGCGGGGCCGTTCTCGACGCGGTCGCCCTGCGACAGGCCGCGCGGCGCGAGGATGTAGCGCTTCTCGCCGTCGGCGTAGTGCAGCAGCGCGATGCGCGCGGTGCGGTTGGGGTCGTACTCGATGTGCGCGACCTTCGCCGGCACGCCGTCCTTGTCGTGACGACGGAAGTCGATCACGCGGAAGGCGCGCTTGTGTCCGCCACCCTGGTGGCGGACAGTCACACGACCGGAATTGTTACGGCCGCCCTTGCTGTGCAGGGGACGGACCAGCGACTTCTCCGGCGTGGACCGCGTGACCTCGACGAAGTCGGCGACGCTGGCGCCACGACGGCCCGGCGTAGTCGGCTTGTACTTGCGGATTCCCATTTCTCAGTCCTCGTCCGATATCGGACGATCCGGACCGCCGTCAGGCGGTCGGACCGCCGAAGATGTCGATACGGTCGCCCTCGGCGAGGGTCACGATCGCGCGCTTGGTGGCGGAGCGCTGACCGAAGCCGGTCTTGGTGCGCTTGCGCTTGCCCTGGCGGTTGATCGTGTTGACCCCGGTGACCTTGACGTCGAAGACCGCCTGGACGGCCTGCTTGATCTGGGTCTTGTTGGCGTTCGGGTCGACGATGAACGTGTACTTGTTCTCGTCGAGGAGCGCGTAGCTCTTCTCGGAGACGACCGGCTTCAGCAGGACGTCACGGGGGTCCGTGTACGACTTGCTCAGCGGGGTCTCGACGGTGTTCTTGCCCTCGGCGGCGTGGCGCCGCGCCTTGGCGACACGCGCGGCCTTGGCGGCCTTGGCAGCCTTCGAGGCGATGCTCGGGTGACGCGTAGCCATCAGGCCTCGCTCCCTTCGTTGTCGTTGGCCTTGTTCGGGCCGGCGACGAAGGACTCGAAAGCGGCCTGGGTGAAGACCACGTCGTCCGAGACGAGAACGTCGTACGTGTTCAGCTGGCCCGGCTCCAGGATGTGGACCTGGGGCAGATTGCGGGCGGACAGCCACGCGGCCTCGTCGGCGCGGTCGACGACCAGGAGCAGGTTCTTGCGCTCCGAGATCTTGCCGAACAGCGTCCTGACGGACTTCGTGGAGGGGGTCTCGCCCTCGACCACGCCGGTGACGACGTGGATGCGGTTGTGGCGGGCCCGGTCGGTGAGGGCGTGGCGCAGGGCCGCGGCCTTCATCTTCTTCGGGGTCCGCTGCGAGTAGTCGCGCGGCTGCGGGCCGTGGACGACGCCACCACCGGCGAACTGCGGCGCGCGGGTCGAACCCTGACGGGCGCGACCGGTGCCCTTCTGGCGGTACGGCTTCTTGCCACCGCCGCGGACCTCGCCACGGGTCTTGGTCTTGTGCGTGCCCTGACGGGCCGCGGCCAGCTGCGCGACGACGACCTGGTGGATCAGCGGGACGCTGACCTTCTCAACGCCGAAGATCTCCGCGGGGAGCTCGACGGTACCGGCCTTGTCGCCCGCCGGCGAAAGGATGTCAACAGTGCTCATCGGTTACCTCAGGCCCCCTTGGCCGCGGTGCGGACCAGGACGAGGCCGCCGTTCGGACCGGGAACCGCGCCCTTGATGAGCAGCAGACCCTTCTCCGCGTCAACGGCGTGGACGGTCAGGTTCTGGGTGGTGACCCGCTCGTTGCCCATGCGACCCGCCATGCGGAGGCCCTTGAACACGCGGCCCGGGGTGGCGCAGCCACCGATGGAGCCAGGGGAGCGGTGCTTGCGCTGGGTGCCGTGCCCGGCGCCGAGGCCACGGAAGTTGTGGCGCTTCATGACACCGGCAAAGCCCTTGCCCTTGCTCTTGCCGGTGACGTCGACCTTCACGCCGGCCTCGAACACCTCAGCGGTGATCTGCTGGCCGAGGGTGTACTCGGCGGCGTCCGCGGTGCGGATCTCGACGAGGTGACGACGGGGGGTGACGTCGGCCTTGGCGAAGTGGCCCTTGAGGGGCTTGTTCACCTTGCGCGGGTCGATCTCGCCGAAGGCGATCTGGACCGACTCGTAGCCGTCGACGTCGTTCGTACGAACCTGGGTGACGACGTTGGGGCCGGCCTTGACGACGGTGACCGGGACGACACGGTTGTTCTCGTCCCACACCTGCGTCATGCCGAGCTTCTCGCCCAGGATGCCCTTGATCTGCTTGGTCATCTCTCAGATCACCGGCCTCAGAGCTTGATCTCGATGTCGACACCGGCCGGGAGGTCGAGTCGCATCAGAGAGTCAACGGTCTTGGGGGTCGGGTCGAGGATGTCGATCAGGCGCTTGTGCGTGCGCATCTCGAAGTGCTCGCGCGAGTCCTTGTACTTGTGCGGCGACTTGATGACGCAGTACACGTTCTTCTCAGTGGGCAGCGGCACCGGGCCCGCGACCGACGCACCAGTACGGGTCACCGTCTCGACGATCTTCTTCGCCGAGGAGTCGATGACCTCGTGGTCGTAGGCCTTGAGCCGGATGCGGATCTTCTGTCCCGCCATGGCTACTTCGTAGTCCTGTCTCTTCTTACGCTCCGGAACCCGGTGTTCCCTTGACCTTCTCCGACCCACGCGGTCGGGCGTGTCGCGCTCCCGCTGACATGGATGCCCCTTGCTTCGAACATCCCATCGGGATTGCACACGGTCCCCGCCGGTACCGCGAGTCGGGGGCGAAGGCCCACCGGGTGCCTGGTCGGCGCCGCGCCCACGCTTCCCGGAAGATTCCCGTACGTCCGCCCCAGCGCTGCCGTGAGGCAGTTAGGGCGACGAGTACCGTGGGACTCGCTTCCGGTCCTCCCGGCGGGAGGCGCGCAGCATCAACGCTCGACCGAGCAACTCGGACAGTCTGCCACAGCGAACGGCGGCCTGGCCAATCGAGCCGGGGATATTACCCCGAGAGTGACGCAGGTCAAACCAGGGGCCGCCGGGCCGGCGAAGTGCACCGGGACGCCGAGCGCATGGAGAAGTGGTCGATCGCCTGGGTACTGGCCGCGATAGCCGGCCGGTTCCGTCTGCCGCAGCGAACTGCGGAAGGACGGCACGGCCTGAGCCGAGGTCGGTCCGCCACGGCGTACGCCACGAAGTCCGTCCGGCGAGTACGGCGGCCGCACTGCTCCGATCACGGCTCGCGTGCTGGACGCCGTCGCCGCCCTGCACGCACCGCCGCGGACTTCCTGGCCGGCCCCGGACCGCGCGCCGAGGTGGCCCGCGAGTTCACCGCGGCCGGCGGCGCACTCGCCGCACGCCGGGGAGCACCCGCTGAGCGCCGGGTCCGGATGAAACCGGCCCCGGCACACTCGCGGCGGCTTCGCCGTCAGATGACGCCCTGGGCGAGCATCGCGTCGGCCACCCGCTCGAAGCCGGCGATGTTCGCGCCGGTCACGTAGTCGCCGGGGGCGCCGTAGCGCTCGGCGGTCTCGTGGCAGGTGGTGTGGATGTCGCTCATGATGAGGGCCAGCTCCCGCTCCACCTGGGCGGCCGTCCACGCCGTACGGGAGTGGTTCTGCGCCATCTCCAGGGCGCTGACCGCGACACCGCCGGCGTTCGCCGCCTTGCCGGGACCGAAGGCCACCCCGGCCTGCTGGAACAGGTGCACGGCCTCGGGCGTCGCCGGCATGTTCGCGCCTTCCGACACGGCCTTCACGCCGTTGCGGACGAGCGTCTCCGCGTCCTTCTCGTCCAGCTCGTTCTCCGTCGCCGAGGGCAGCGCGACATCGCCCGGGACGTCCCAGACGCGCCCGCCGGGCACGAACCGCGCGGAGGCGCCCCGGCGCTCGGCGTACTCGCTGATCCGGGCGCGCTCGACCTCCTTGACCTGCTTCAGCAGCTCGACGTCGACGCCCTTCTCGTCGATCACGTACCCGCTGGAGTCCGAGCAGGTCAGCGGGTTCGCGCCGAGCGCGGTCAGCTTCTCGATGGTGTAGATCGCGACGTTCCCGGAGCCGGAGACGACGGCCGTCTGGCCCTCCAGTTCCTCGCCGCGCTCGCGCAGCATCGCCTCCGCGAAGAGCACGCTGCCGTACCCGGTGGCCTCCGGCCGGATCAGGGAGCCGCCCCAGTTGGAGCCCTTGCCGGTGAGCACGCCGGCCTCCCAGCGGTTGGTGATCCGCCGGTACTGGCCGAACAGGTAGCCGATCTCGCGGGTGCCGACGCCGATGTCACCGGCCGGCACGTCGGTGTGCTCGCCGATGTGCCGGTGCAGCTCCGTCATGAACGACTGGCAGAACCGCATGACCTCCGCGTCGCTGCGGCCGTGCGGGTCGAAGTCGCTGCCGCCCTTGCCGCCGCCGATGCCGAGCCCGGTCAGCGCGTTCTTGAAGATCTGCTCGAAGCCGAGGAACTTGATGACGCCGAGATTCACGGACGGGTGAAAGCGCAGACCGCCCTTGTACGGGCCCAGCGCGCTGTTGAACTCCACCCGGAAACCGCGGTTGACGTGCACGCGGCCGTGGTCGTCCTGCCACGGCACCCGGAAGATGATCTGCCGCTCCGGCTCGCACAACCGCTCCACGAGCCCTGCCTCCGCGTACTCCGGCCGGGCCGCGAGCACCGGCGCCAGCGTCTCCAGTACCTCATGCGCGGCCTGGTGGAACTCGGGCTGGGCCGGGTTGCGGCGCTCGATCTCGGCGAGCAGGGAGGCGAGCTGGGTCTTGGTGTCGGGTCGGGTCGTCACAGGGTCCCCTTCTGGCACGGCTACTACCGGCCTCGAAGCCGGTGATGAACGCTCGGCGCCGTTGCCGCGCGCAGGAACTCGGCCGACCCGGGAGTGGGCATCCGGGAAAACGGCCGACCCTTCAGTGTTACCCCTGGATCGATGCACTGGCCAGTGACCAGACACCCTCAGTCCACGATGTGAGATAAAGATTCCGAAAAATCGGCTGGTGCGACCGTTCCCGGCGGTGCCTACGCCAGGGGCCGGTAAGGCAGGAACTCGACCGCCAGATACACGCCGACGCCCAGCAGGACCGCCCAGCGGGCGAGTCCCCCGCGGATCTGTGCCCGTTCGGCCCGCTCGGTGGGGCGCAGGTCACCGTGGAGGGCCATGACGGTGAGCGTGTCGGCCGCCCGGCCCCCCGTGCCGGGACGGCGGGTGACACGGCTCAGCCAGGGCGGCGCGAAGAGGCCGGTCATGGGCTCCGGCGACTGGCCGAAGAACTCCAGTTGCCCGTCCTGCCGCAACTCCACCCGGCCGATCCGCGACCACGGCAGGAATCGCGTGGACAGCAGACGGCGTATGTACACGCCGTCCCGGTCCGCGGTGACACGCCACAACGCGAGCCAGCAGCACACCCAGCCGACGAACAGCGACGACCACACCGCGCTGATCAGACCGCCCGGCCGGGGATGCGCCAGGCTCCCCACGTCCTGATGGTCGGCCAGCAGGACGAACACGGCGCAGAGGATCGCGGCCGTCGCCTTCCCGCGCCACCCGGCACGCCACACCAGCGGCGCCTGCGGCGCCGTCATCACCCCAGCGAGTTCCTCGACCCGGTCCCGGCGCTCCTTGCGCGCCTCCCGCCGCCGCTCCGCCCGGCCCGCTCTCATCCCCACCCCAGCCCCACCAGCCCCCGCCGTCGTATACGACGGCGAGCTTACCGACGGGCGGGGGTCCCTCTCCGCCCCCGGCCGGTGCCGGGGGCGGTCCAGGCACGAGCCGTCCTACACCCGCCGGCTCTCCAGTGGGCCCAGATACGTGTCCGGCAGGCCGCCCGTGTCGATCAGCAGGCGTTGCAGGACCAACGTCGGGTCGATCGTCCAGAATTTCAGGCGGTGCGCTCCGGCGCGGGTGATCCTGTGCCGGGTCGAGGTGCGGTTCATGTTGTCGGACGTGTTGCGGGCCCACTCCATGTTCATCGTGCCGTCGTTCGCGCCCGTGGCCGCGTTGATGTCCACCGTCTGCGGTGCGGTGTCGTCGAAGGAGATCCCGTAGCGCAGGCCGCCGGTCGGCAGGGCCGGGTTCCTCGGGGACACCTCCGCCCACACGGTCACCTCGCCCGCGGAGAGGAGGGTCACCTCGTACTCCAGACGCGGGGAGCTCGCGGCCCCCGGGGTGCGGCGCGGGGCCGTCACCGGCCAGGGGGTCATGCCCGAGGTGGTGCGGCCGACCCCGTCCAGGCGGCGCCACTCCCCCACTACCCGGTCGTGGTGCTCCGCGTCGATCGCCACATAGCCGCCGGCCTCCACGAAACCCTGCGCCAGCCGGGGTGAGGTGTTCTCCGCCGTGCAGGCGACCGTCACCGTCGTGCCCGCGCCCGAGATCGTCAGCTTCGCCTCGGCCCGGCCGCTCGGCACCCGGCGCCAGTCCACCCGGACCTCCACCCGCACCTGCTGGTCCACCCGGCCCCGGGCGCGGTCCACCAGCAGCCACGGGGCCGACGACCCGATCCGGTAGTCGAAGGCCGTGCGGCCGCGGTTGAAGAGCTCCACGTACTGCTGCGGGCGGGTCTGGTACGGGCTGAAGGAGGGCAGCCGCGCCGCGGTCGTCGCCCCTCCCGGCCACCAGCTCCCCGCGTCCTCCGCGCCGTCCACCGAGACGCCCAGTTCGGCGGCGCGCGGCACCTCGATCCGGCGGACCGCGGGGAAGAGGACGTCCGGGATCGCCACGTTGTCGATCTCCGGCTGCTGCCAGCCCGCGTTCGGGCCGTAGCGCTCCACGTCCCCGTAGTCGATGTGCGGCTGGGTCTGGAAGCCCTTCCACTTGCCTCCGGCCACCTCGTGGTTGAAGCGGTCGGCGAGGGCGAAGTCCCGCTTCAGGCCCGCTTCCGCCCGGGCCGCCAGGTCGTTGGTGGCCGCCCGGCCCTGCCGGGCGTAGAGGAGGTTCGTGAACTCGGCCTGCCGCAGGTCGTAGAGGTTCGCGGTCGCCTCCACCGCGTAGCCCACCAGCTCGAACCAGGCGTCCCTGCTCCGCGCGGGCAGCGTGCGGGCGACGCGGTCGGCCTTGCGGGCCAGTGCCTTCCAGTCGTCGGCGACCCGCTCCAGCTCGCGGTGGGCGAAGTGGAACGGGGTCTGCTGGTCGTCGTAGACGACCTCGCCGTCCCTGAGGGTGATCCGGCGGTTGAGCAGCTCGGGCTTGCGGCGCGCCTGGAGCCGGCCGTACGCGGCCAGGACCTCCGCGATCGGCCCGGAGTCCGCCTCGCCGAAGTTCTGGGCGGCGTAGCGGCGTTCCCACTCCTTCAGCCGCTCCTGGGGCCAGCTGTCCGGGTTCCAGGCGTAGTTGAGGAAGAACTCCGTGGGCAGCTCGTTGCCCTTCAGGTCGCCGACGTTGGTGACCCACAGTCCGTGGTTGCCGTAGGCGTGCGCCTGGTGGAGCTGGTCCCAGAGGTTGGTGAGGTTCGCCGTGTCGACCCACTTGTAGTTGCGGCCGGCGCCGACGTAGTCGAAGTGGTAGTACAGGCCGTATCCGCCGGCGCGGTCGCGCTCCGCGGGGTCGGGGTGCTTGCGGATGTTGCCCCAGTTGTCGTCGGTGAGGACGACCGTCACGTCGTCCGGGGCGCGCAGGCCGCGGTCCCAGTAGCGCTGCACCTCCTTGTAGAGGGTCCACACCTGCGGGGTCTCGGCGGCCGGCCGGCCGGTGATCTCCTCGATGATGCGGCGCTGCGCGGCGATGATCTCCTGCATCAGCTCGATGCCGTCGCCGTCGGGCAGGCTGGTGTCGCCGTTGCCGCGCATGCCCAGGGTGACGACGCCCTCGAAGCCCTCGTCGACCATGCGCCGGATGCCGTCCCGCCAGTACGCCTTGATCGCCTCGGCGTTGCGGACGTACGACCACTCGCCGTTGCCGCCGTAGGGGTCCTTGCCCGCGCTCGCGTGGCGGTTCCACTCCTCGATGCCGCGCATCATGGGCGCCTCGTGGGAGGTGCCCATGACGATGCCGTACTCCGACGCCCGCTTGTGGTTCTCCGGGTCGTCCTCCGCGAAGGCGCGCCCCCACACCGCCGGCCAGAGGTAGTTGCCCTTCAGCCGGAGCAGCAGCTCGAAGACCTTGGCGTAGAAGTCGGCGTTGAAGCCGCCGGGCCGGCCGGGGGCCTTGCCGGGGCCGAAGTAGGCGGGCGCCCAGGTGCCCAGGGCCGGGTTCTCGTCGTTGATGAAGACGCCGCGGTACTTCACCACCGGGGTGCCCTGCGTGTGCCGGCCGGGCAGGATCCAGACGCGGTTGCGGCGCACCGGCGGCACGTCGTCCCACCAGTACCAGGGCGAGACCCCGATGCCGTACGAGACGTCGTACAGCCCGAAGATCGTGCCGCGCGGGTCGCTGCCCGCGATGACGAGCGCGCGGTCGACTCCGGGCATCGGATGGTCGACCACCGCCTGGAGCGAGGTCTCCCAGCGGCCGCGCACCCCGCTGACGTCCAGCTTCCCCGACTTCACCAGTCCGTCGATCAGCGGGCTGCGGCCGATCGTCCCCACCAGCACGGCGTTGCGGGCGATGGTCCGGCCCGGTCTTACGCCGGTGACCCGCTGGATGTCGTCGCACAGGTCACCCGCCGCCCGGACGACGCCGGTGTGGTCGTCGGCGCCGACCACGACCGGGGCGCCCACCAGGGAGAACGAGCCCGGTTTCGGCTCGCGGGGTGCGAAGGAGACGTAGGCCCCCGGATCCGTCACCCGCGGGCCGCCGCCCTCGTTCCCGGCTGCCCAGGCGGAACCCGCCCCACCCGCAGCACCCGACGACAGCACCGGCACCGCGGCGAGGCTCGCGCCCAGGACGGCTCTTCGGCTGACGTGCGCAGACATGGCACACCCCTCACACACCTGAATTTGGTCAGTGGCATGACAAATGTTGGAGGAGGGGTCTGCGGGGAACCAGGGGTCGTACGCGCCGAATAGTTTCGTAACCACATCCCTCGGTCCGGCACCCTGTGGTACGAACCAACCCATTGGTCCGATCACTGAGGTGACGGGCTTGCACAACGGGCGTCACTGGGTGCGACGCTGCGTTTACGTCCAGCCCCACCCCGGCGCGTGTGCTCCGGGGTGGGGTCAGGGGCCGTTGACGCGGCCCCGCGTCGCCACAACTCCCACGCACGGGCGCGGATGTTGCGGGAGCTGTTCCGGTCGCCGTACCCGCTGCCGGATGCCCGTCAGATCCTCCAGGGCGATCCCGCGAGCGGTGCGTTCTGCCTCGGCCACCACATGCTTCGCGATCTTGTGGTTGATGTCCTTCACCCGCCGAGCTTCCTTACGCCGCCGCCTCTTCAGACGGCGCCTGGCGGACGGGGTGTCTTTCCTCTGCAGCTTCGCCCGTAGCTTGCGTTCCCGGACCCGGATTCGGTTCAGCTCCCGACCGGCCATGATCTCGCCGTCGGACGTGGTGGCGATGTTCACGATGCCCAGGTCGATGCCGAGGAAGTCCACCGGATCGGTGTTCGGCGGCTGCTCGGGAACCTCGCAGGTGGCGTTCAGGAACCACATGCCGTCCCGCACCAGCAGGTCCGACTCCCCCCGGCGGTAACAGGCCAGGGTGGCCAACTGCTCGGCAGAGGCGGTGAACGCCACACCCTTCACCCGCCCAGCCGTCGTCCAGATCGAGATCCGCCGCTCGCTGATCTGCCGGGACAGCATCCGGTCGTCGTAGGGCTGTGCGCTCTCCATCCGGAAGGCGATCGGCTTCTCGGCGGCCCTGCGGTAGCGCTTCGAGCCCGGCCGACCCAGCCTCCCGACCTTCAGGTTCGCCTGCAAGGCGGCGTAGGCGTCGCAGGTCTTCTTGATCACATGCTGGGCGGCCTGTGCACCCAGCCCCCACCGCGATTTGATCTCACGGTAGGCGCGCTTGCGCAGCGCGAAGTTCTTCTTCGCGTCCTTGTCGAACGCGACCTGGCTGGCCCAGGTCGCCGCCTCGTTACAGGCGCGCAGGCTCGCCTCGAGTGCCGCCGCCTGCACGGGCGTCGGCAGCAGCCTGATCTGCACCACCAGCTTCACGATCACCGCCACACGTTCGGTTACCTCGCGGGACGGCCTGCCGCCGCGCCCGGACACCGCGCAGGGGGCCACTGCGCAGCCGGGCAAGGGCGACGAAGCAGCGGCTTTCCACGCCACAGTCCTGAGGATGCGATTCCTCCCAGGCAACGCCCGGGGTTCCTCGCAAGAATCCGCTGAAGACGACCTCCGGCGGCCCCGACGAGGCCGGGCCCCGGCGATCCGGGCCCGGGCAACCCGGGCGGCACCTGGGCGGCCGGCACCGTCTACCAGGCCGGCGCCACGGTGACCTACGGCGGCGCCTGCTACCGCTGCCTCCAGGGCCACCAGGCCCAGCCGGGCTGGGAGCCCCCGAACGCCCCGGCGCTGTGGCAGCGCCTGTGACCCCCTGACCCGGGGAACGCGAAAGGGCCCGTACGACAGAAGTCGTACGGGCCCTTGTGTGCTCGCGATGGAGCTACCAGGCCGAGAGAGCCGTCAGCAAGCCCGTGAGCTTACTTGACGATCTTGGTGACCTGGCCGGCGCCCACGGTACGGCCACCCTCACGGATGGCGAACTTCAGGCCCTCTTCCATGGCGACGGGCTGGATGAGCTCCACCTTCATCTCGGTGTTGTCACCCGGCATGACCATCTCGGTGCCCTCGGGGAGGGTCACCACGCCGGTCACGTCCGTCGTGCGGAAGTAGAACTGCGGACGGTAGTTGTTGAAGAACGGCGTGTGGCGGCCACCCTCGTCCTTGGAGAGGATGTAGGCCTGGGCCTGGAACTCGGTGTGCGGGGTGACCGAGCCCGGCTTGATGATGACCTGGCCGCGCTCGACGTCCTCGCGCTTGATGCCGCGGAGCAGCAGACCGACGTTCTCACCGGCCTGGCCCTCGTCGAGCAGCTTCCGGAACATCTCGATGCCGGTGACCGTGGTGGTGGTCTTCTCCTGCTTGATGCCGATGATGTCGACGGTCTCGTTGACCTTGAGGACACCACGCTCGATGCGGCCGGTGACGACCGTACCGCGACCGGTGATGGTGAAGACGTCCTCGATCGGCATCAGGAACGGCTTGTCGACGTCGCGCTCCGGCTCCGGAATGGCGGTGTCGACGGCGTTCATGAGGTCCAGAACGGACTGGACCCACTTCTCGTCGCCCTCGAGCGCCTTCAGAGCGGAGACACGGACGACCGGGAGGTCGTCGCCCGGGAACTCGTACTCGGAGAGGAGCTCGCGGACCTCGAGCTCGACGAGCTCCATGATCTCTTCGTCGTCCACCATGTCGGACTTGTTCAGCGCGACGACGATGTACGGCACGCCGACCTGGCGGGCCAGGAGCACGTGCTCCTTCGTCTGCGGCATCGGGCCGTCGGTCGCGGCGACCACCAGGATCGCGCCGTCCATCTGGGCGGCACCGGTGATCATGTTCTTGATGTAGTCCGCGTGACCGGGGCAGTCGACGTGGGCGTAGTGACGCGCCTCGGTCTGGTACTCGACGTGCGAGATGGAGATCGTGATACCACGCTGGCGCTCTTCGGGCGCCTTGTCGATGTTGTCGAACGGGGTGGCCTCGTTCAGCTCCGGGTACGCGTCGTGCAGCACCTTGGTAATGGCGGCCGTGAGGGTCGTCTTACCGTGGTCGATGTGACCGATGGTGCCGATGTTGACGTGCGGCTTAGTCCGCTCGAACTTCGCCTTCGCCACTGGGTTCCTCCTGTGGAGTGGTTCTGTACGCCTTACTCATCGGCGCCAGGTGATCTTTGCTGGATGGCCCGGAGCTCCGGGGCATTCCTCCGGCTGTGCGGCTGGTCGCCGCGAATCCGTGGAATGCCCCGAGAGGCTCCGGAGTCAAGACTAAAGGCTGGAACTCGGGTGAGTTACTCGCCCTTGGCCTTCGCGATGATCTCCTCGGCGACGTTCCGCGGAACCTCGGCGTAGGAGTCGAACTGCATCGAGTAGCTTGCGCGACCCGACGTCTTGCTGCGGAGGTCGCCGACGTAGCCGAACATCTCCGAGAGGGGCACGAGGCCCTTCACGACACGGGCACCGGCCCGCTCCTCCATGGCCTGGATCTGGCCACGGCGGGAGTTGATGTCGCCGATGACCTCACCCATGTAGTCCTCGGGCGTGGTGACCTCGACGGCCATCATCGGCTCGAGCAGCACGGGGCTGGCCTTGCGCGCGGCCTCCTTGAAGGCCTGCGAACCGGCGATCTTGAAGGCGAGCTCGGAGGAGTCGACCTCGTGGTAGCCACCGTCGAGAAGCGTGACGCGGACGCCCGTCATCTCGTAGCCCGCCAGGATGCCGAACTGCATCGCTTCCTGGGCGCCGGCGTCGACCGAGGGGATGTACTCCTTCGGAACGCGACCACCGGTGACCTTGTTCACGAACTCGTACGAGGCGTCGCCGCCCTCGATCGGCTCGATCGCGATCTGCACCTTGGCGAACTGGCCGGTACCACCAGTCTGCTTCTTGTGCGTGTAGTCGACCCGCTCGACCGCCTTGCGGATGGTCTCGCGGTAGGCGACCTGCGGCTTGCCGACGTTGGCCTCGACCTTGAACTCACGGCGCATACGGTCGACCAGCACCTCGAGGTGCAGCTCGCCCATACCACCGATGATGGTCTGGCCGGTCTCCTCGTCCGAGTGGACCTGGAAGGACGGGTCCTCCTCGGCCAGGCGCTGGATCGCGACGCCCAGCTTCTCCTGGTCGCCCTTCGACTTGGGCTCGATGGCGACCTGGATGACCGGCGCCGGGAAGTCCATGGACTCCAGGATGACCGGGTTCTTGTCGTCGGACAGCGTCTCACCGGTGGTGGTCTGCTTCAGGCCCATGACGGCGACGATGTCACCGGCGCCCACCGACGGGATCTCCTCACGCTTGTTGGCGTGCATGCGGTAGATCTTGCCGATGCGCTCCTTCTTGCCCTTGACGGAGTTCAGCACCTGCGTGCCGGACTCCAGGCGGCCCGAGTAGACCCGGACGAAGGTGAGCTTGCCGAGGTGAGGGTCGCTCATGATCTTGAACGCGAGCGCGGCCAGCGGCTCGTCCTCGGACGGCTTGCGCTTGATGACCTCTTCCGCGTTGCCCACGGCGTGGCCCTCGATGGCCTCGACGTCGAGCGGCGTGGGGAGGTAGCGCACGACCGCGTCGAGCAGGGGCTGAACGCCCTTGTTCTTGAACGCGGTACCGCAGAACACCGGGGTGATGGTGGTCTCGGTGGCCTTGCCGGACGCGATGGTGATACGACGGATCGCGGCGTGCAGCTGCTCCTCGGTGGGCTCGTTGCCCTCCAGGTACAGCTCCATGATCTCTTCGTCGTTCTCCGCGACGGCCTCGACCAGCTTGCCGTGCCACTCCTCGGCGGCCTCGGTGTGCGTGGCCGGGATGTCGACGACGTCGTACATCTCGCCCTTGGCGGCCTCGGCGGACCACACGAGCGCCTTCATGCGGACCAGGTCCACAACGCCCTTGAAGTCGGCCTCGGCGCCGATCGGCAGCTGCATGACCAGCGGCTGCGCGCCCAGGCGGTCCTTGATCATGTCGACACAGCGGTGGAACTCGGCACCGGTGCGGTCGAGCTTGTTGACGAAGCAGATGCGCGGAACGCCGTAGCGGTCCGCCTGACGCCACACCGTCTCGGACTGGGGCTCGACACCGGCGACGCCGTCGAACACCGTCACGGCACCGTCGAGCACACGCAGGGAGCGCTCCACCTCGACGGTGAAGTCGACGTGACCCGGCGTGTCGATGATGTTGATCGTGTGGTCGACGTTGTCCAGCGGCCAGTGACAGGTGGTGGCAGCAGAGGTGATCGTGATGCCACGCTCCTGCTCCTGCTCCATCCAGTCCATCGTGGCGGAACCCTCGTGGGTCTCACCGATCTTGTAGGACACACCGGTGTAGAACAGGATCCGCTCGGTGGTGGTCGTCTTGCCCGCGTCGATGTGGGCCATGATCCCGATATTGCGGACATGGGCCAGGTCAAGTGAAGTGGTAGCCATAAGGCTTCAGTCTTCTCTCGGTTCTCGATGGGGTAGCGACTACCAGCGGTAGTGCGCGAAGGCCTTGTTGGACTCGGCCATCTTGTGCGTGTCCTCACGCTTCTTCACAGCGGCACCGAGGCCGTTGGAGGCGTCGAGGAGCTCGTTGAGCAGACGCTCGGTCATGGTCTTCTCGCGACGGGCGCGGGAGTAACCGACCAGCCAGCGCAGCGCCAGGGTGTTGGCGCGGCCGGGCTTGACCTCGATCGGCACCTGGTACGTGGCGCCACCGACACGGCGGGACTTGACCTCGAGGGTCGGCTTGATGTTCTCGAGAGCGCGCTTCAGCGTGATGATCGGGTCGTTGCCGGTCTTCTCGCGCAGACCCTCCATGGCGCCGTAGACGATGCGCTCGGCGGTGGAGCGCTTGCCGTTCAGCAGCACCTTGTTGATCAGCGAGGTCACCAGAGGAGAGCCGTAGACCGGGTCGATGATGACCGGGCGCTTCGGGGCGGGGCCCTTACGAGGCATTCTTACTTCTCCTTCTTGGCGCCGTAACGGCTGCGAGCCTGCTTGCGGTTCTTGACACCCTGGGTGTCGAGCGAACCGCGGATGATCTTGTAGCGAACACCCGGCAGGTCCTTCACACGGCCGCCGCGCACGAGCACGATGGAGTGCTCCTGCAGGTTGTGTCCCTCACCCGGAATGTAAGCCGTGACCTCGATGCCGCTGGTCAGGCGCACACGCGCGACCTTACGGAGGGCCGAGTTCGGCTTCTTCGGAGTGGTCGTGAACACACGCGTGCAGACGCCACGGCGCTGGGGCGAACCCTCGAGTGCGGGCGTCTTGTTCTTTTCGACCTTGTCCTGCCGGCCCTTGCGGACCAGCTGCTGGATCGTAGGCACTACTTCTCCGGTTTCTGTGTGCCGATGGGTACAGCTAACCTGGAACGTCGCCGACCCACGCGGTCGGGTGTGTCGAATCCCGCAGACTCCCACCGCAAGGCAGAAAGAGGCGCAGATCACGGTGGCCGCTCAGCGGCTCCCGGTGCGGTTTGAAGGCACGCACGAAAGCCAGGGCACACCCCAGGCACAAGGTCTGAGCGTACCTACCTCATTCGCTGTGGTCAAAACAAATGGGCCCTGCCCGCCGCGCCGCGCGGGGCTTGTCAAGACCCGGACCCGCGAGCGATCTTCGAATCCACGGAATGTGATCTTCGAACAGCGGAATCCCCGCGTCATCCCGACCCCGCGATCCCGGCGATAACGAGCACGATCACGACCACCGCCCAGCCCGCGACGGACAGCCAGCCCAGGACCAGCCCGGCCAGCGCGAGACCGTCACCGCCCTCGCCGGTGCGGCGCATCTCCGCGCGGGCGGCGTGGCCCAGGACCACCGCCGGCAGGCCCGTCACACCGGCCGTCATCAGCGTGAGCACCCCGCAGACCAGGGAGCCGACCGCCTTTCCGTTGGTGGGCGGCGTCGCCGGCAGGAACGCGGGCGGCAGGTGCGGGAACGCGGCGGAGGCGAGCGGCACCGGTCCCTGCGGCAGATCAGCCACCAGCAGCGCCAGTTCCGCGACCGTGCGTGCCTGGTACGCGCGTGCGACGCGCTGGTCGAGTTCCCGTTCGTCCAGGCGGCCCTCGCCGAAGCCTGCCCTGAGCACGTCCACGGCCCGCTCGCGGTCGGCGTGGGACGCCAGCAGCGACGGGCCGCCCGGGGCCTGCCACGGCTGCGGAATCCCCTGTCCCGGTCGCCAGGGCTGCATGGGCTGCATGGGCTGCATCGGCGACACGGGCTGCATCGGCTGCATCGGCTGCCATGACGGGTACGACGACTGGTACGACGGCTGGTACGACACTGGAACCTCCCCCGGACCGCGTGTGTCCCTCCATCATGCGCCAAAGGCGGACATCCCGTTATGGGACGGCGCGCCCGTTCGGGGAGTGAAGGAAGCCCTTCGGACATCCATGGCCGAATCGCGCCCTTCCATGCCACACCGCTGTGTGCTTTCAGTACGTTGATCCGTCCGCTGCGGGCGAGGAATCGGGGGATGGGCATGGCGACGACAAGGACGGCGGCGCACTCGCCGGACGACGGGGGCCTGGACGACCGGGTGCCGTTCCTGGCGAGGCTGGAGACGGAGGACCGCTCGGCACTGCTGTCGCTCGGCCACGAGCTGACGTTCGGTCCGCGGGTGGTGCTGCTGCACCAGAACGAGCCCTCCTCCTACGTCCTCTTCCTCGTGCACGGCTGGACGAAGGTCACCGCGTCGGCCGCCAACGGCTACGAGGCGCTGCTCGCGCTGCGCGGGCCGGGCGACGTCATCGGCGAGTCGGCGGCTCTGACCGGCCGGACCCGCTCGGCCACCGTGACCGCGCTGGAACAGGTACGGGCCGTGGCCGTCCAGCGCGAACGCTTCACGGAGTTCCTCGCGGGCTCTTCCGCCGTCTCCTTCGCGCTGCTCGCCCTCGCCTCCGACCGCACCCGCACCGCCGACCGGCGCCGTCTGGAGTTCGCGTCCATGACCGTCAGGGAGCGGTTCACGACCCTGCTGCTCGACCTGGCCCGCACCCACGGACGCCGTACCGACGAGGGCGTCGAACTGTCGGTGCCGCTGAGCAAACAGGAGCTGGCGGGTTCGGTGGGCGCCTCACGCGAGGCGGTGCAGCGGCTGCTGAAGGAGCTGCGCGAACGTGACGTGGTCCGCACCGGGCGCCGGGCGCTGGTGATCGTGCGGCCGGACGTGCTGCGCAGGATCGCCCGGGCGGAGACGCCGCGGTAGGCGGGCGCGCTGGGCGGGTTCTGTGCACACGGTCACAGTCCGAGTGGGTCATCGGTCCTCACGTCCCTTCGGTCCCTCGCGCCACCCTTCTGACGTCGGCGCGACCCGAGCCGGTACGGCGCTCGCCGGTACGGCACGCACAGAGAGGCGACCATGAGCGATCCCGTGGGCCGGACGATGCTCCTGCTCGACATCGAGAGGTACAGCGACCGGGACGACGTGGAGCAGGCGTATCTGCGACGCGTTCTCTACAACATCGCCGACCGGGCCCTCGAGCACGCCGGCATCGACGAGACTCGGCGGCTGCGGGCCGACCGCGGCGACTCGGTCATGGAGCTGATCGACGCGGGCGCCTCCGTCACGGCACTGCTGCGGGCCCTGCTCACCGAGGTGCCGGCCCAGTTGCACGGCTACAACCGGCTGGCGTCGAGTTCGGCCCAGATCCGGCTCAGGGGCGTGGTCGCCACCGGCTACGTGGCCGTCGACGAACACGGCGGCTGGGTCGGCTCCGACCTGAACCACGCCTGCCGGCTGCTCGACGCCCCGCTGCTGCGCGCCGCCCTGCGGGAGCGGGCCGACGGTTTCGCGCTGTGCGTGTCGGACGCCCTCTACACCGGGGTCGTACGCCATGACCACACCGGCATCCCGGCCGCCGACTTCCACGCGGTGACGATGGAGAGCAAGAACGGCCCGCTGCGCGCCTGGCTCCACGGGCCCGCGCCGCGCGAGGCCGCAGACCACGGTGACACGGGGGCGGGGGAAACCCCGGTGCCGGGAACGTCGGGGGACGTCCCGGCACCGGGGTCGCCACCCGAGGCCCCGACCACCCAGCCACCACCGGCCGACAGATCGCCCGCACCGGGGGCGGCGGCCGCGGAGTCGCCCCCCGAGGCGTCTCCGGCCGCGGAGCCGCCCGCAGCCGGGACATCGGCGCCCGGTACAGCCGCTCCCGGCTCATCCGCAGCCGCGGCACCCGCGCCCGCGGCACCCGCGCCGGGGACGGCGGTCGCGCCGCCCGCGGGCGGTGGTGCCGTGTTCCACTTCGGCAGCGGCTCGCCCCGCTTCGGCGGGAGTCTCGTGGGCGGTGACCAGCACGGCGTGTCCGGCGGACAGGTCACCGGGGACGTGCACCTCGGGGGAACGGCGGGTGAGGAGTCGTGACGGCCGCATCGGCGGCCGGGCCCGTCTCCGGCGACGGGTCGCCCGGCGCCGCGCCGCCGCCCCAGCAGCGACCGCCGAGGCCGTCACCGCCCGGACGGCCGGCGTCCGACGAGGACCCGCTGTCCGACACCGGCCTGGAGCCGGAGGCGGAGGGCACGCAGGAGGCCCGGGCCGCGCAGCGAGAGCTGTTCGCGCACACGCCGGGCTTCTTCCTCGGCGACGAGAGCCGCTTCGGCGGCAGCCTGGTCGGCGGCGCCCAGCACGGAGTGTCCGGCGGGCAGGTCACCGGGGACGTGTACCTGGGCGGCCGGACCGAGATCCACCAGCACGGCACCCTCGGCGCCGCCCCCGACGCCTTCGGTGAGATACCCAGCGGGCGGATCGAGGAGCTCGCGGCCGTCTTCGCCGAAGGCCCCGGCTTCGCCACCGCGCTGAAACGGTTGCGCGAGGAGCGGGTGCTGGTCCTCTCCGGCGCCCACGCCACCGGCCGCCATGCCGCCGCCCTGATGCTGCTGCACCGCCTGGGTGTCCCTGCCGTGCACGCGCTGAGCCCCGAGACCACGCCCGCCGCGCTGAGCGGCCGGCTCACCCAGCCCGGCGGCTACGTCCTGCGCGACCTGCCCCTCAGCCGCAATCGGCCGCTGCGCGACACCCACCTGTTCGCGGTCCGTGACCAGCTCGTCAAGGCCGGCGGCCACCTCGTCGTCACCGTCGAGAACTCGCCCCATCTGCCCGGCGTCACCCCCTGCCCGTGGGCGCCGCCGCCCGCCGAGGACGTCGTAAGGGCCCTGCTCGACCGGCGCAGACCCGCTGACACCGACACCCTGCTCGCGCTCCCGCCGGTGGTGGACTTCCTCACCGCCGCCGACCGCCATCCGGCCGAGGCCGCCGCGTTCGCCGAGGCAGTGGCGGCCTACGACGGCAGTCCCGACGCGCTGGCACGGCTGGCGGACTTCGGGCGGACCGCCGTGGAGAAGCAGTGCCGGGACTGGCTCGGCGATCCGCAGACCGGACTGCGCGACAAGGCCTTCCTCATCGCGCTGGCCGTCTTCGACCAGGCGCCGTACGTCCTCGCCGCCGAACTCGCCGACAAGCTGTTCGTGCAGTTCGAACGCTTGCAGCACCCCGACAGGCCGCCGACCATCCCGGTGTTCGGACCGGCAGCCGAGGACCGCCTCGCCCTCGCCCGGGCCGGCGGTGAGGTACGGCAGGAACAGACCGAGTGGGGCCCGGTCCCGCAGTTCATGGCCGCCTTCCGCGACGAGCGCACCCCCCAGGTACTGCTCACCGAGGTGTGGACCAGCCACCCTTCGGCCCGCCCGGCCCTGGTCGAATGGCTGCGGCAGCTCGCCCGCGACGGCCGCCCCCTGGTCCGCACCCGCGCCGCCGCGGCCACCGCGCTGCTCGCCGCCGCCGACCTGCCCTCCACGACGGCACTGCTCGTCGACGGCTGGGCCACCGCACGCTCCGTCGGCCCGCGCGTCACCGCCGCAAACACGCTCACGCTGGCCCAGCTCCTCGGCCAGCCGGTCGTGCTGCGCCTGCTCACCCAGTGGTGCAACGACGGCCAGTGGGGGCGGCGGTGGACCGCCATCCGCGCCTTCGGTCTGCTCGCCCCGCTCCGCCCCGACCTGGCCGGGCCGGCCCTCGACGCGCTGGCCTCCCGCGCCCGGGTCGACGCCAGCAGCCAGGCCGAACGGGACAACCTCACCGAGTCCGCCGCGCTGCTGCTGTCCGCCGGCCACCGCCGGGGCGAGGTGCTCGCCGAGTTCGTACGGCTGCTGTACCGGGACACCCCCGCGGTCCGCGACCTCGCCCTGGCCGCCTTCGTCCGCGCCTGCGACAACAAGGAGGATGGCGCGCTCGTCGGCTGGTACGCCGAGACCGGCATGTACCAGGCGGACGCGGCCGGCGACCTGGCCACCCTGTGGCGCACGGCCCTCAACGACCCCACCCGGACCCGCGACGCGCTGAACGCCTTGCAGACCTGGGTGCATGTCGCCGACCGCCGCACCGACGCGGCGCGGGCCCTGGAGCTGCTGCTGCCCGCGCTGGTCGTCACCGCGGAGGACCGCAAACGGCTCGACCACGAACTGCGCACCATGCGCGCCGAGGACGGCAGCCCGCACCCGCCGTTCGCCGAGCACCTGCTCACGGTGCTGTGTCCGGCGCCCGCCCCGCACTGAAGGACCACAGCAAGAAGAGGAGCTGAACCATGGCGGACTTCCGCCGACCGCCGGAGTGGACGCAGAACGCCGACCGGCACACCGCGCTCATCGACCCGGTGCTGACCGTGCGTCCCATCTCGCGCTTCGACTACACCGCCCGCCGGCAGGTCGGCGCGATCGACCACGCCCTGGTCTTCGTCACCGCGAGCGGCTCGTACGACGTCTTCCTGCCGCCGCGCCGCCCGAGCCGTGCCGAGGCGGCCACCCGTCGCTACACCTCCGTCTACGAGGTGGACATGGGCAGCCACCCGGTCCAGCTGGAGCTCGAACTGCCAAGCGACGACGACGCGTTCTGCTTCGGAGCGACCGCCGACCTCACCTGGCGGGTGGCGGACCCGATCGCCTTCGTGGCGAGCGGCGAACGGGACGTGCCGACCCGGCTCACCCGCGAACTCCAACAGGCGGCACGCCCGATCACCCGGCGCTTCCCCATCGAGGACAGTCCCGCCGCCGAACTGGCCGTGCAGCGGGCGGTCGAGGAGGAGGCCTCCTTCGCCGCGGGCATCGGTCTGAACGTGGCTTGCGTGGTGCGGCTGCGCCTGGACGACGACGCCATCGCGCACCGCCGTCGCAAGCGCACCCTTCGCTATGAGTCGGAGATGCTCGACCCCGAGCACGAGTACCGGATGCGCCAGGCGCAACTCCAGCACCAACTGGAGGTCCTGCGCGAGCAGCAGTCCCAGGAACTGGTCGCGCAGAAGATCGCCTTCTACCAGTACTGGCTCCAGCACGGCGGTGTCGGCGCCTGGGCCCTGCACCTGGCGGCACACCCCGGGGACACCAGGATGGTCGTCAGCACCTTGCAGAAGGACCAGCTCGGCGCCATCCGCAAGGAGCTGGAACTGATCGCCGGGGACACCCTGGAGGACTACCAGAAGGCCGAGTCGGCGCGCTCCGTCCTGCGCTCCGTCGACGACCTCATGCTCGAGCAGGCCGCGCCGCCCCAGGCCCTGCCGCCGGGCGCGCCCCCGCAACAGCCGTACGGCGCACCCCAGCCCCACGTCCCGGGCCCGCCACCCGCCCAGCCACCGCCACCGTACGCAGCGCCCGGCACCGCCCCGCCACCGTACGCAGCGCCCGGCACCGCCCCGGCGCCGTACGGCCAGCCGTCCCAGGGGCAACCGCCGTACGGACAGCCGCCGTTGGGGCAGCCGGTGCCCGGTGCGCCCGGGTACGGACAGCCGCCGTCAGGACAGCCGGTGCCCGGCACGCCGGCGTACGGGCAGCCGCCGCACGGCCAGGCGTTCCCCGCCTCCCCGACGCCTCCCCCGCCGCCGGTGCCGCCCGCGCCCCCCGCCGCGGCCGTTCCTCCGCTGACTCTCGTCTCCGACGGGCCCGCGCCGGCCGTACCGCCCGCGCCCGGCACCGCCCAGGAGGAGCCCCCCGAGGCGGGGTCGGCATGACCTCCCCCGACACCACCGCGCCCCCGGCCGCCCCCACCGACCGCACGGCGCAAGGGCTGCTCGCCGAGCTGCGCGACGAGATCGCGCGAGCCGACGCCAAGGCCTCCGTCCTGGTGGCGGCGCTGGGCATGACTGCCGGAGTGTTCACCGGGCTGGTCGCCGGCAAGGACTGGTCGCCGGGCAAGCTCTCCGGTGCGGGGACCGGTCTGTGGTGGGCGGGGGCGGCGGCGCTGGCCCTGTCGCTGATCGCGCTGCTGATCGCGGTGCTGCCCCGCTTCCAGGCCGGGTCGTGGGCCGAGGGTCGCCCCCTGTGCTACTTCGGCGACATCCAGCAGGCGGTACGGGCGGGCCGGCTGGCCGAGGCGCTCGCCGACACCGAGCGGGACCCGGCCGCCGCCGTGCTGGCCGCGCTCACCGAGAAGAGCCGGATCGCCGCGTCCAAGCACCGCTGGATCCGCACCGGCCTGATCTCCTTCTGCGTCGGCGCCCTGCTCCTGCCCACCGCCGCTCTCGTCGGCTGACGTCCCCCTACTCGAAGGAGCCGCGCCCATGTCCCGGCCGCCGGACCCCGCCGTACCGCCCCAGTACCCCGAACCGTCCTCTCCCGACGCCGCCGTTCCGCCGCCACCTGCCTACCCGGCGCCGCCCACCACCCCACCGCCGTATCCGGCCGAGCCCCCGTACCCCGCGGCGGCGCCGCAGAACCCGACCCCTGCTTCAAACCGGCTCATCGCGCCCCCGGCCTACCCGACCACCACACCCTCAGCGGCCGCCGCGCCGCCGGCCTACCCGACCACCACACCCCCGACAGCCACCGCGCCCCCGGCCTATCCGACCGCCGCACCCGCAGGCCAACCGGCCGCCCCTGCGAGCCAGCCCACCGCACCGCCGGCCCAGCCGACCGCCGCATCCCCGTATCCGGCGCACCCGGGCGCACCCCCGGCCTACCCGACCAGCCCGCCGACACCCCCGCAGCAGCCGCCCCCGCCCCTGCACCCAGCCCAAGGCCCCATCCCGGCCCCGGGTGGGCCGGGGCCGGGATGGGGCCCCGCCCAGCCTCCGCAGTACCCCGCCACTGGCCATCCCCCACTGCCCCCGCAGATCACCGCGGCGCCGTTCCAACCGCAGTACGCCCCGCAACCCGCCCCCGACGACCTCGACTACCGGCACCGCGGCGCCCGCCTGCACGTGGCCGAGTTCCAGCGTGGGACCGACGCGACGGCGGTCGCGGGGCTCGCGGTGCAGGCGCCGGGGGCCCTGGTGAGCCTGGCACTGGTCAGCTCCCTCGCGCTCGGCATGTTCGGGAACGTGGTCGGAACGCTGGTGATCCTCGCCTGGGTCGCGTCCGGCCTGCTCGTCTTCCACCGGCCGACCGAGCGGGCGTTCGCCCGGCACGTGCTCAAGCTGCGCCCGCCCACCGGGGCGGAACGGGCCCGCCTGGAGCCGATCTGGAACGAGGTGACCGCCCGCGCGGGCATCGAACCGGGCACGTACGAACTGATGGTGGAGAACAGCGGCGAGCTGAACGCGGTGGCGGTGGCCGGTCATGTCGTCGGTGTCACGACGTACTCCCTCACCCGTATCCCGACCAGCAACCTGGCCGCCGTACTCGCGCACGAGCTGGGTCACCACACCGGCGGTCACGCCTGGGCCGGTCTGCTCGGCTACTGGTACTCCCTGCCCGGCCGGATCGCCTGGGCGGTGACCCGGGGGCTGGCCCGGTTCGCGATCGCGGTCGCCAGCGTCTTCTCCATGGCGGCGACCGGGTTCCTGGTCCTGCTCATGGCGATGATGGCGGCCGCCGCGTTCCTCACCGCCTGGTTCATCGCCATCCCCCTGGTGCTCGCCCCCTACCTGCTGGCCTACACGGGCCGGCGCGGCGAGCTGCGCGCGGACCAGCAGGCCGCCGAGCTGGGCTTCGCCCGGCAACTGGCCGAGGTCCTCCACCACTTCCAGGCCGAGGAGGCGGCGACGAAGGCGGCCCTGGTCGCGCAGGGACAGCGGCTCAAGGAGCCCGGCGCCCTGGCCCGGCTTCTGTCCAGCCACCCGGACCACCAGACCCGGCTGAGCGCCCTCGAGCCCTATCTGGGCCTGCGTCGCTGACGCCCCGGACACGCCGAAGGGCGGCCACCCCCCAGTGGGAGTGGCCGCCCTTCAAGCTGCTCGCTTACTGGTTGTACGGACCGTAGTCGTAGTCCTCCAGCGGAACGGCCTGGCCGGAGCCGGAGCCGAACGGCGAGTAGTCGATGTCGTCGTAGCCGACGGCCGAGTACATCGCGGCCTTGGCCTCCTCGGTCGGCTCGACCCGGATGTTGCGGTAGCGGGACAGGCCCGTACCGGCCGGGATGAGCTTACCGATGATGACGTTCTCCTTGAGGCCGATCAGGGAGTCGGACTTG
Organism: Streptomyces sp. NPDC014889; assembly: GCF_043081205.1. Taxonomy (NCBI): domain Bacteria; kingdom Bacillati; phylum Actinomycetota; class Actinomycetes; order Kitasatosporales; family Streptomycetaceae; genus Streptomyces; species Streptomyces sp. NPDC014889. Next base: position 196,355 of record NZ_JBIBWH010000010.1, on the reverse strand, counting down.
GCGTTGATCGCCGCGTCCGTCAGGACCCTGGTCGTCTCCTGGAAGGACGCCGCCGACAGCCAGGACTCGGTCGCCAGCGAGGCCTTGGTGATACCCATGAGCTGCGGACGACCGGAGGCCGGGTGACCGCCCTCCTGGACCACACGACGGTTCTCGTGCTCGAACTTCGAGCGCTCGACCAGCTCGCCGGGCAGCAGCTCGGCGTCGCCGGACTCGATGATCGTCACCCGGCGGAGCATCTGCCGGATGATGATCTCGATGTGCTTGTCGTGGATCGACACACCCTGCGAGTTGTAGACCTTCTGGACCTCGCCGACCAGGTGGACCTGGACGGCCCGCTGGCCCAGGATGCGCAGCACGTCGTGCGGGTTGGTGGCACCCACGGTGAGCTTCTGGCCCACCTCGACGTGGTCGCCCTCGCCGACCAGCAGACGGGCGCGCTTCGAGATCGGGAAGCTCGTCTCGTCGCTGCCGTCGTCCGGGGTGATGACGATCTTCTTGGTCTTCTCGGTCTCCTCGATCCGGACGCGTCCGGCCGCCTCGGAGATCGGGGCGACACCCTTCGGCGTACGGGCCTCGAAGAGCTCGACGACACGCGGCAGACCCTGGGTGATGTCGTCACCGGCCACACCACCGGTGTGGAAGGTACGCATCGTCAGCTGGGTGCCGGGCTCACCGATGGACTGGGCGGCGATGATGCCGACCGCCTCACCGATGTCGACCAGCTTGCCGGTGGCGAGCGAACGGCCGTAGCACATGGCGCAGGTGCCCACCGCGGACTCGCAGGTCAGGACCGAGCGGGTCTTGACCTCGGAGACGCCGCGGCCGACCAGCTCCTCGATGAGCACGTCGCCCAGGTCGGTGCCGGCCGGGGCCAGCACCTGGCCGTCGACCACGATGTCCTCGGCGAGGCAGCGCGCGTACACGGACGTCTCGACGTTGTCCGCCTTGCGCAGCACGCCGTCGGCACCCCGCTCCGCGATGTGCAGACGCAGGCCGCGGTCGGTGCCGCAGTCCTCCTCGCGAATGATGACGTCCTGGGAGACGTCGACCAGACGACGGGTGAGGTAGCCGGAGTCGGCGGTACGCAGGGCGGTGTCGGCCAGACCCTTACGGGCACCGTGCGTGGAGATGAAGTACTCCAGCACGGACAGACCCTCACGGAACGACGCCTTGATGGGCCGCGGGATGGTCTCGTTCTTGGCGTTCGACACCAGACCGCGCATACCGGCGATCTGACGCATCTGCATCATGTTTCCTCGGGCGCCCGAGGAAACCATCATGAAGATCGGGTTGGTCTTCGGGAAGTTGTCGTTCATCGCCTCGGCGACCTCGTTGGTCGCCTTGGTCCAGATCGCGATGAGCTCCTGGGTGCGCTCGTCCTTGGTGATCAGACCGCGCTCGTACTGCTTCTGGACCTTCTCGTCCTGCGCCTCGTAGCCGCGGACGATCTCCTTCTTCGCCTCGGGAACGACGACGTCGGAGATGGCGACGGTGACACCGGAGCGGGTGGCCCAGAAGAAGCCCGCCGACTTCAGGTTGTCGAGCGTGGCCGCCACGATGACCTTCGGGTAGCGCTCGGCGAGGTCGTTGACGATCTCGGAGAGCTGCTTCTTGCCCACCTCGAAGTCGACGAACGGGTAGTCCTCGGGCAGCAGCTCGTTGAAGAGCGCGCGGCCCAGGGTCGTCTTCAGGCGGAAGGAGTCACCCTGCTGCCACTCCGGCTCGCCCTCCTCGCGGGCCGGCGGGGTCCAGCCGCGCGGCGGGATGGTGCCCACCGGGAAGCGGACGTCCACCCGCGACTGGAGCGAGAGCTCGCCGGCGTCGAAGGCCATGATCGCCTCGGCGACCGACGCGAAGGAGCGGTCCTCGCCCTTGGCCTCGCGGCCCTCGCCGTCGGTGGTGAGGAAGTACAGACCGAGGACCATGTCCTGGGTCGGCATCGTCACCGGACGGCCGTCGGCCGGCTTGAGGATGTTGTTCGAGGACAGCATCAGGATGCGGGCCTCGGCCTGCGCCTCCGCGGACAGCGGCAGGTGCACGGCCATCTGGTCACCGTCGAAGTCCGCGTTGAACGCGGTGCAGACGAGCGGGTGGATCTGAATGGCCTTGCCCTCGACCAGCTGCGGCTCGAAGGCCTGGATGCCGAGGCGGTGCAGGGTGGGCGCGCGGTTCAGCAGAACCGGGTGCTCCGCGATGACCTCTTCGAGGACGTCGTACACGACCGTGCGGCCGCGCTCGACCATGCGCTTGGCCGACTTGATGTTCTGCGCGTGGTTCAGGTCGACCAGGCGCTTCATCACGAACGGCTTGAAGAGCTCCAGCGCCATCGCCTTCGGCAGACCGCACTGGTGCAGCTTGAGCTGCGGGCCGACGACGATCACGGAACGGGCCGAGTAGTCGACGCGCTTGCCGAGCAGGTTCTGACGGAAGCGGCCCTGCTTGCCCTTGAGCATGTCGGACAGCGACTTCAGCGGACGGTTGCCGGGGCCCGTGACAGGGCGACCGCGGCGGCCGTTGTCGAAGAGCGCGTCGACGGCCTCCTGGAGCATGCGCTTCTCGTTGTTCACGATGATCTCGGGCGCGCCGAGGTCGAGAAGCCGCTTCAGGCGGTTGTTGCGGTTGATGACACGGCGGTACAGGTCGTTCAGGTCGGAGGTCGCGAAGCGGCCACCGTCGAGCTGCACCATCGGACGCAGGTCCGGCGGGATGACCGGGACGCAGTCCAGGACCATGCCCTTGGGGCTGTTGGACGTCTGCAGGAACGCGGAGACGACCTTCAGGCGCTTCAGGGCGCGGGTCTTCTTCTGGCCCTTGCCGGTGCGGATGATCTCGCGGAGCTTCTCGGCCTCCTCCTCGAGATCGAAGGACTCCAGGCGCTTCTGCAGCGCCGCGGCACCCATCGAGCCGTCGAAGTACGTGCCGAACCGGTCGCGCAGCTCGCGGTAGAGCAGCTCGTCGCCCTCGAGGTCCTGGACCTTGAGGTTCTTGAACCGGGTCCACACCTCGTCGAGGCGGTCGATCTCGCGCTGCGCGCGGTCGCGCAGCTGCTTCATCTCACGCTCGGCACCCTCGCGCACCTTGCGGCGCACGTCGGCCTTGGCGCCCTCGGCCTCCAGCTCGGCGAGGTCCGCCTCGAGCTTCTTGGCGCGGGCCTCCAGGTCGGCGTCGCGGCGCTGCTCGATCTGCTGGCGCTCGACGGAGACGTGGGCCTCCAGCGACGGCAGGTCGCGGGTGCGGCGCTCGTCGTCGACGTACGTGATCATGTACGCCGCGAAGTAGATGACCTTCTCCAGGTCCTTCGGGGCCAGGTCGAGCAGGTAGCCCAGGCGCGACGGGACGCCCTTGAAGTACCAGATGTGGGTGACGGGCGCGGCCAGCTCGATGTGGCCCATCCGCTCACGACGCACCTTGGCGCGGGTGACCTCGACGCCGCAGCGCTCGCAGATGATGCCCTTGAAGCGGACACGCTTGTACTTGCCGCAGTAGCACTCCCAGTCCCGGGTGGGGCCGAAGATCTTCTCGCAGAAGAGCCCGTCCTTTTCCGGCTTGAGGGTGCGGTAGTTGATGGTCTCGGGCTTCTTGACCTCGCCGTGGCTCCACTGACGGATGTCGTCAGCGGTGGCCAGGCCGATCCGGAGCTCGTCGAAGAAGTTGACGTCGAGCACTATGCGTCAATCCCTCTCAGGGTTGTAAGTCTGTGGTCTGAAACGGGGGCCTGGGGGTCGGCGGGCCTCCTGGTCAGGAGGCCCGCCGGACTCCCGTCAGACCTCTTCGACGCTGCTCGGCTCGCGCCGGGACAGGTCGATGCCGAGCTCCTCCGCGGCGCGGAAGACATCCTCGTCGGTGTCGCGCATCTCGATGGACATGCCGTCGCTGGACAGCACCTCCACGTTCAGGCACAGGGACTGCATCTCCTTGATGAGCACCTTGAAGGACTCGGGGATGCCGGGCTCGGGGATGTTCTCGCCCTTGACGATGGCCTCGTAGACCTTCACGCGGCCGGTGACGTCGTCGGACTTGATGGTCAGCAGCTCCTGGAGGGCGTAGGCGGCGCCGTAGGCCTCGAGGGCCCACACCTCCATCTCGCCGAAGCGCTGGCCACCGAACTGAGCCTTACCACCCAGCGGCTGCTGGGTGATCATCGAGTACGGACCGGTCGAACGGGCGTGCAGCTTGTCGTCGACCAGGTGGTGCAGCTTCAGGATGTACATGTAGCCGACCGAGATCGGCTCCGGGAACGGCTCACCGCTGCGGCCGTCGAACAGCCGCGCCTTGCCGGACGGGAGGACCATGCGGTCGCCGTCGCGGTTCGGGATGGTGTGCTGGAGCAGACCCGCCAGCTCGTCCTCGCGGGCACCGTCGAAGACCGGGGTGGCCACGTTGGTGCCGGGGGCGACCTGGTCGGCGCCGATGACCTGGAGGCGCTCCGCCCACTCGTCCGCGAGGCCGGAGACGTCCCAGCCGCGGCTGGCGAGCCAGCCGAGGTGGATCTCCAGGACCTGTCCCGGGTTCATTCGGGACGGCACACCCAGCGGGTTGAGGATGATGTCGACCGGGGTGCCGTCCTCCAGGAACGGCATGTCCTCGATCGGCAGGATCTTGGAGATGACGCCCTTGTTGCCGTGGCGGCCGGCGAGCTTGTCACCGTCGGTGATCTTGCGCTTCTGCGCGACGTAGACGCGGACCAGCTGGTTCACGCCCGGCGGCAGCTCGTCGCCCTCCTCGCGGTCGAAGACGCGCACGCCGATGACCTTGCCGGTCTCGCCGTGCGGCACCTTCAGCGAGGTGTCACGGACCTCACGGGCCTTCTCACCGAAGATCGCCCGCAGCAGGCGCTCCTCGGGGGTCAGCTCGGTCTCGCCCTTCGGGGTCACCTTGCCGACGAGGATGTCGCCGGCGATGACCTCGGCGCCGATGCGGATGATGCCGCGCTCGTCGAGGTCGGCGAGGACCTCCTCGGAGACGTTCGGGATGTCCCGGGTGATCTCCTCGGGGCCGAGCTTGGTGTCACGGGCGTCGACCTCGTGCTCCTCGATGTGGATCGAGGAGAGGACGTCGTCCTGGACGAGGCGCTGCGACAGGATGATCGCGTCCTCGTAGTTGTGGCCTTCCCACGGCATGAACGCGACCAGCAGGTTCTTGCCGAGCGCCATCTCGCCGTTCTGGGTGGCCGGGCCGTCGGCGAGGACCTGTCCCTCGACGACGCGGTCGCCCTCGTTGACGATGACCTTCTGGTTGACCGAGGTGCCCTGGTTGGAGCGGGCGAACTTGGCCAGGCGGTACGTGATGTACGTGCCGTCGTCGTTGGTCGTGGTGATGTAGTCGGCGGAGATCTCCTGGACCACACCGGCCTTCTCGGCCTTGACCACGTCGCCGGCGTCGACGGCGGAGCGGTACTCCATGCCGGTGCCGACGAGCGGGGACTCCGACTTGATGAGCGGAACGGCCTGGCGCATCATGTTCGCGCCCATGAGGGCACGGTTGGCGTCGTCGTGCTCGAGGAAGGGGATCATGGCGGTCGCGACCGACACCATCTGGCGCGGCGAGACGTCCATGTAGTCGACGTCCTCGGGGCTGACGTAGTCGACCTCGCCGCCACGGCGGCGGACCAGCACACGGGCCTCGGCGAACCGCATGTCGTCGCCGAGCGTGGCGTTGGCCTGCGCGATGACGAAGCGGTCCTCCTCGTCGGCGGTCAGGTAGTCGACCTCGTCGGTGACCTGGCCGTCGATGACCTTGCGGTACGGGGTCTCGACGAAACCGAACGCGTTGACCCGGCCGTAGGAGGCGAGCGAGCCGATCAGACCGATGTTCGGGCCTTCGGGCGTCTCGATCGGGCACATGCGGCCGTAGTGCGAGGGGTGCACGTCGCGGACCTCGAAGCCGGCCCGCTCACGGGAGAGACCACCCGGACCAAGGGCCGACAGGCGGCGCTTGTGGGTGAGACCCGACAGCGGGTTGTTCTGGTCCATGAACTGCGACAGCTGGCTGGTGCCGAAGAACTCCTTGATGGAGGCGACGACCGGCCGGATGTTGATCAGGGTCTGCGGCGTGATCGCCTCGACGTCCTGCGTGGTCATGCGCTCGCGGACGACGCGCTCCATCCGGGCCAGACCGGTGCGGACCTGGTTCTGGATGAGCTCGCCCACACTGCGCAGACGGCGGTTGCCGAAGTGGTCGATGTCGTCGGTCTCGACGACGACCGTCTCGCCGTTGTCACCGGTGGTCTCGATCTCGCCGGCGTGCAGCTTCACCAGGTACTTGATCGTCGAGATGACGTCCTCGACGGTCAGGATGCCCGCGTCCAGCGGGGCGTCCGCACCCAGCTTCTTGTTGACCTTGTAGCGGCCGACCTTGGCCAGGTCGTAGCGCTTGGGGTTGAAGTACAGGTTCTCGAGCAGCGTCTGCGCGGCCTCACGCGTGGGGGGCTCGCCCGGGCGCAGCTTGCGGTAGATGTCCAGCAGCGCGTCGTCCTGGCCCTGGGTGTGGTCCTTCTCCAGGGTGGCGCGCATCGACTCGTACTCGCCGAACTCCTCGAGGATCTGCTCGTTGGTCCAGCCGAGCGCCTTCAGCAGGACGGTGACCGACTGCTTGCGCTTGCGGTCGATGCGGACACCGACCATGTCGCGCTTGTCGATCTCCATCTCCAGCCAGGCACCCCGGGACGGGATGATCTTGGCGGAGAAGATGTCCTTGTCGGACGTCTTGTCGATGGAGGAGTCGAAGTAGACACCGGGGGAACGGACCAGCTGGGACACCACGACACGCTCGGTGCCGTTGATGACGAAGGTGCCCTTGTTCGTCATGAGCGGGAAGTCGCCCATGAAGACGGTCTGGGACTTGATCTCGCCGGTCTCGTTGTTGGTGAACTCGGCCGTGACGAAGAGCGGGGCCGCGTACGTGAAGTCGCGCTCCTTGCACTCGTCGATCGAGTTCTTGGGCGGCTCGAAGCGGTGGTCGCGGAACGTCAGCGACATCGACCCGGAGAAGTCCTCGATCGGGGAGATCTCCTCGAAGATCTCCTCGAGGCCGGACTTGGTGGGGACGTCCTGACCGGACTCCAGAGCGTCCTCGACGCGAGCCTTCCACGCGTCGTTGCCGAGCAGCCAGTCGAAGCTCTCGGTTTGCAGCGCGAGAAGGTTCGGAACCTCGAGGGGCTCCTTGATCTTTGCAAAGGAGATGCGCAGCGGGGCGGTGCTGGCGCCGTTGTTCGTATTCGCGGTCGAGGCGTTGCGCGAGGCGGCCAAGAGGGGGTCCTTCCGAGGGCTCGGACTCACTACGCGCGTACCGGCCCCCCGCCGACGCTTGCGGACAGGTCGTCCTGATCGGGCCGAAAGGCCAGGTCAAGGATGATCTGGTCGTCGTCGCTGAGGCGAGGGCATGCCCCTGGTGACGGGCAGGGGACAGCTAACAGGCAGCGCAAAGGGTCAGTGTAGCCACATGGCACACTGATGTCCAGTGCGGGTTTTTTGAGACCCTCGTAGTTGTCAACGTCTGCGGCATGCCTGCCCTCAACGCACTCTGATACTGCCCTCTTCGTCGTCGATCCATGCCTCGGATTCGGATCCTTGTGACGACGCGTCCTGAGAATTGCGCGCTGCGTGCGGTTCGTCAAGGCCTCCCATGGCCAAACCGGATGCTGCCATCGTCACGTGCAGCCCGCCGCCGGAAGCTCTGGAGGCACGACGAAGATCACCATACCCCTCCCTGCGGCGGGTGCAAGGCAGCCGGCACCGGCCCCCTCGAACGCCGAAGAGCGACCACCCGGATGGATGATCGCTCCTCGGTGCGTTCGCGTTACAGCCCTAGGGGGCCGTGTTCAGCGCGCGGGAGTCCTGGCGGACCCGTGAGGTCTTACTTGACCTCGACGGAGGCGCCGGCGCCCTTGAGGGCCTCGGCGGCCTTGTCCGCGGCCTCCTTGTTGACCTTCTCGAGGACGGGCTTCGGCGCACCGTCGACCAGGTCCTTGGCCTCCTTCAGGCCCAGGGAGGTCAGCTCGCGCACGACCTTGATGACCTGGATCTTCTTGTCGCCGGCGCCGGCGAGGATGACGTCGAACTCGTCCTTCTCCTCGACAGCCTCGGCGGCGGCGCCGCCACCCTGGCCCGCGACGACGACCGGGGCGGCCGCGGCGGCGGTGACGTCGAACTTGTCCTCGAAGGCCTTCACGAACTCGGAGAGCTCGATGAGGGTCATCTCCTCGAACTGCGCGAGCAGGTCTTCCTGGCTGAGCTTCGCCATGATGGCGGTCCTTCCACTCGAATCGGCAGGTGCCGGATGTACTGGGTGAGGCGGGCGTACGTCGGCCCGCTGCGACCCTTGCCGCGTCAGGCGGCGCGGGTCAGAAAGCGAGCCGAGTTACTCGGCACCGCCCTGCTCGTCCTGCTTGGCGCGCAGCGCGTCCACGGTGCGGACGAGCTTCGACGGCAGCGCCTGGAAGACGGAGGCAGCCTGGGACTGCTTCCCCTTGAAGGCACCGGCCAGCTTGGAGAGCAGAACCTCGCGGGACTCGAGGTCCGCAAGCTTCTTGATCTCGTCGGCGGACAGCGCCTTGCCGTCAAGGACACCGCCCTTGATGACGAGATTCGGGTTGTCCTTGGCGAAGTCACGGAGACCCTTCGCCGACTCCACCGGGTCACCGGTGACGAAGGCGACGGCCGTCGGACCAGCGAAGAGCTGGTCGTCCAGCGTGATCCCGGCCTCGTTGGCCGCAATCTTGGTCAGCGTGTTCTTCACCACGGCGTACTGGGCGTTCTCACCGAGCGACCGGCGCAGCGTCTTGAGCTGCGCCACGGTGAGACCGCGGTACTCGGTCAGCACGGCGGCGTTGGAGCTGCGGAACTTGTCCGTCAGCTCCGCAACCGCGGCAGCCTTGTCGGGCCTCGCCATAGAGCCTCGGCCTCCTTCCGGGTGATTCGGACCGCGCGGACCCGAAGGAGGACTGGGGAAAACGAAACGCCCCGGCGCAGGCGCACGGGGCGGACTCGACCGGGCGCACACACGGGGATCGACGCGTGCTCCGGGAGTTCTTCCACAGTCACCTGCGCGGGTCGTCCGCAATTCAGCGGATCCTTCGGCCACCGCGCCCTCGTCGAGAGCACGGCAACGACCAGCGGTCTTTGGCTTCTGTGGGAGCGTACGGGAAGGTGTCACCGCAAGGCAAATCCGCCCCCGGAAGCGGCTCAGGAGCTGATGCCGCCGCCCGCGGTGGCGCCCTGCGAGGCCACCAGGTCCTTGAAGTCGCTGGTGTCGCCGGCCGGGGGCGCCTGGACGGCACTCTTCACGCCGTAGTCGCTGTAATAGGCGGTGCTGGTCATGGCGCCGGTCGCCATCTCGGCCTTCTCGACCTTCTTGACCAGCAGGTCCTGGTCGTTGACCCAGATGTCGATGGTCTCCGTGGTGACCCCCGCCTCGCTGAGCTGCTTCTTCAGGTCGTCCATCTGACGCTTGGGCAGGTTCGAGTTCTTGTCGGCGAAGTCGGCGACGTTCACCGTGCCCGCGTAGTGCGTGGTGTGCTCGCCGCGCACCGTCGCCTCGCCGACCTTCCTGACGTCGCCGGAGACCAGCAGCAGCTTCACCGACTGGTTCGGCGTGGCGTTCTTCAACTGCTCCTGCATGTACGCGCCGGAGCCGCCGGCGAGGTCCCCGAGGTCCTCGTAGCCGTACCGGATCCAGTGCCTGCCGCCCGTCTGCCGCGCGTAGGCCTCGCTCATGTGGGCGTAGTAGGCGTCGGGCAGGTACCGCGCCTCCATCGTCGTGGCGCCGATCCGGCGCATCGTCTCGGCGACCGCGCCGCCGGTGTAGGTGAGCGTGAGCCGGCCGGTGAGCCCGTCGGCCCAGTCGAGGGTGCCGCTGCCCTTCATCGACATCAGGGTGCCGATGCTGGTCGTCGTCGACACGCGGGCCGAGTCCGCCTCGGCGGTGGAGGTGTCGGCGGAGCGCAGGGCCGCTACGGGGCTCACCCGGGCGGCGCCCCGGCCGGCCGCGCCGTCGTCCTTGCCCGAGGCGCCGGAGGACCCCGAGGAGCCGCCGGAGGAGCCGCAGGCGGCCAGTGCCGTCAGAGAGGTCACCGCCACGACGGAGAGCGTGATGCGGCGCGCGGTCGTGCTCATCATTCGTCCCACCCCTATGCGGTTGCTGTGATCTTCACGCTAACGCAGCCCGGTGACAGGCGTACGGGAGTCGCACAGGGCGTCGTGCACGGACGTACGGAAGACGCCGTACAGGAGTCCCACAGAAAAGGGACGAGCCCCGCACCCGAAAAGGTTGCGGGACTCGTCCCTCAGCTGTGCGAGCCGTCAGGCTCAGACCGCGGCCGGGTCCTCCTCGACGAGGAGGTTGCGGGTGCGGTTCGGGTCGACCGGAATGCCGGGGCCCATCGTGGTGGTGATGGCGGCCTTCTTGATGTAGCGACCCTTGGCGGCGGACGGCTTCAGACGGAGGATCTCCTCCAGGGCCGCGCCGTAGTTCTCCACCAGCTTGGTGTCGTCGAACGACGTCTTGCCGATGATGAAGTGCAGGTTCGAGTGCTTGTCGACGCGGAACTCGATCTTGCCGCCCTTGATGTCGGTGACGGCCTTGGCCACGTCGGGGGTGACGGTGCCGGTCTTCGGGTTCGGCATCAGACCACGCGGGCCGAGGACGCGGCCGAGGCGGCCGACCTTGCCCATGAGGTCCGGGGTGGCGACGACGGCGTCGAAGTCCAGACGGCCCTTCGACACCTCGTCGATCAGTTCGTCCGCGCCGACGATGTCGGCGCCGGCGGCACGCGCGGCCTCGGCACGGTCACCGGTCGCGAAGACCAGGACCCGGGCGGTCTTACCGGTGCCGTGCGGAAGGTTCACGGTGCCACGGACCATCTGGTCGGCCTTGCGCGGGTCGACACCCAGGCGGAAGGCGACCTCGACGGTGCCGTCGAACTTGGTCGTGGAGGTCTCCTTGGCGAGACGGACGGCCTCGAGCGGGGCGTACTGCTTCTCCCGGTCGACCTTGGCGTCCGCAGCGCGGAGAGCCTTGCTGCGCTTGCTCACAACTGCTCCTGTGTGTTCTGTAAGGAGTCGTGGTACGGGCCGAGCCGGCCCTGCCACGTGCGGCCTTCGGCCGCATGGTGCTACTACGAAGGTGGGGTTCAGCCCTCGACCGTGACGCCCATGGAACGCGCGGTGCCGGCGATGATCTTCGCGGCGGCGTCCAGGTCGTTGGCGTTGAGGTCGGGCAGCTTGGTCTGGGCGATCTCGCGGACCTGCGCCTGGGTGATCTTGGCGACCTTGGTCTTGTGCGGCTCGCCGGAGCCCTTCTCCACGCCCGCGGCCTTGAGGATCATCTTGGCGGCCGGCGGCGTCTTGGTGATGAAGGTGAAGGAACGGTCCTCGTAGACCGTGATCTCCACCGGGATGACCCAACCGCGCTGCGACTCGGTCGCGGCGTTGTAGGCCTTGCAGAACTCCATGATGTTGACGCCGTGCTGACCCAGCGCCGGGCCGACCGGCGGAGCCGGGTTGGCGGCGCCGGCCTGGATCTGGAGCTTGATGAGCCCCGTGACCTTCTTCTTCTTGGGAGGCATTGCTCTCCGGGTCCTTTCGATTCGGGTCCTGCCTGCGCTCGGGTACCACCCGGACGCAGGCATACCGCACAACGATAACGGGTATGACTGTGCGGCTGAAAACCACGCAGGTCAGGCGACCGCTCGAGCGATCGCCTGACCTGTGCGGAAGCGGTGGGTCCAGAAAGAACCGCGGTGAACTAGTTCTTCTGGATCTGGTCGAAGCTCAGCTCGACCGGGGTCTCGCGGCCGAAGATCTCGACGAGGCCCTTGACCTTCTTGGAGTCCGGGTTGATCTCGTTGATCGTGGCCTGGAGCGTGGCGAACGGGCCGTCGGTGACGGTGACCGAGTCGCCGACCTCGAAGTCCAGCACCTGGACCTCGACCTTGCGCTGCGGAGCCGGCTTGCCCTCGGCCTCGGCGGCCTCGCGGGCGGCCTTCTCCTCCGCCTCGGGGGCGAGCATCTTCACGATCTCGTCCAGGGACAGCGGGTACGGGTCGTAGGCGTTGCCGACGAACCCGGTGACGCCCGGGGTGTTGCGAACGACGCCCCAGGACTCGTTCGTCAGGTCCATGCGGACCAGGACGTAGCCGGGCAGCTTGTTCTGCCGGACGGTCTTGCGCTCGCCGTTCTTGATCTGGACGATCTCTTCCTCGGGCACCTCGGCCTGGTAGATGAAGTCCTCGACGTTCAGCGAGACGGCGCGCTGCTCCAGGTTGGCCTTCACGCGCTTCTCGTAGCCGGCGTAGGTGTGGATGACGTACCACTCGCCGGGCAGCGTGCGCAGTTCCTCGCGGAGCTTGGTGACCGGGTCGACCTCGGCCTCCGGCTCCTCCTCCTCGGCCTCACCCCCGGGCGCCTCGTCCACGACGTGGACGGCGGCCTCCTCGGCCGACTCGCCCGCGGCGGCTTCGGCAGCCTCGGCCTCGTCGACCTCGTCCGCACCCTCGACGATGTCGAGCTCGTCATCCACGGACTCGGTCGGCTCGATGGCGTCGTTCAGGTTCGGGTCAGACACGGTGGCTGCTTCTTCCTGGATACATAGGGGTGGAACATGCGAAAAGGGGCGCCGGTAACCGCGGCGCCCTTCGCTCTTGGCTCAGCCGAAGACGTACTTGGCCGCGTGGTTGAGCCCATAGTCAATCACGGTCACCAGGCCGATCATGATGACGACGAAGACAATCACCACGGTGGTGTACGTCGTCAGCTGGTTGCGAGTCGGCCAGACGACCTTGCGGAGTTCCGCGATGATCTGACGGTAGAAGAGAGCAAGGCGCTTCAGCGGGCCCTTCTTGCCACGCTTGCCACCCTTGCGGGCCTTCTTGGATTCCGTCACCTCGTCCTGAGCATCAGGCGTGTCGAGGGAGCCCACGGCGTCCGTCATTCGTCCTCACCTGATTCCGGGTCGTGGCCGTGCCGCGCCCGGTCGAGCCGCACGGCGGTGCATTGCTGTACGTACATGCGCACACATCCTGGCGAAGGTGTGTGTAGCAGGGCCGGAGGGACTCGAACCCCCAACCGCTGGTTTTGGAGACCAGTGCTCTACCAATTGAGCTACGACCCTTTGTGTGTCCCCCAACGTACCGCATACGACCGAGTGCTCGGTGTGCACCGGGTGCGACAGCGGCTGCTGAAGACCAACGAGGTGAGAGTGTACGTGTTCCTGCGCCGGTCGTCGAACAGAAAGTGCTCAACCGGCCCCGATCGCTGGAAGATCGCCTGGCCGGGGACGAGATCCGGACGGATGTCCGGAGGTTCGACCGGTCTTGTTCACCCTGTGAAACCCGCCTGCCTCGAGCGTTTCCTGTCTGAAACGATGGACCGTATGAGCGCTGCAACCCCTCCCACCGAGCGCCGGGTCTCCGCCCGCATCGGCGCGATCTCCGAGTCCGCCACTCTCGCCGTGGACGCCAAGGCCAAGGCCCTCAAGGCCGCCGGACGTCCCGTGATCGGCTTCGGCGCCGGCGAGCCGGACTTCCCGACCCCGGACTACATCGTCGAGGCCGCCGTCGAGGCCTGCCGGAACCCCAAGTACCACCGCTACACGCCGGCCGGCGGCCTGCCCGAGCTGAAGGCCGCGATCGCCGCGAAGACGCTGCGCGACTCCGGCTGGGAGCCGGACGTCTCGCAGATCCTGGTCACCAACGGCGGCAAGCAGGCCATCTACGAGGCGTTCGCCGCGATCCTCGACCCGGGCGACGAGGTGATCGTGCCTGCGCCGTACTGGACGACGTACCCGGAGTCGATCCGCCTGGCCGGCGGTGTCCCGGTCGAGGTCGTCGCGGACGAGACCACCGGCTACCGCGTGACGGTCGAGCAGTTGGAGGCCGCCCGCACCGAGAAGACCAAGGTCGTCCTCTTCGTCTCCCCGTCCAACCCGACCGGCGCGGTCTACTCCGAGGCCGAGACCGAGGCGATCGGCCGCTGGGCCCTCGAACACGGGCTGTGGGTGCTGACCGACGAGATCTACGAGCACCTGGTCTACGGCGACGCCGTCTCGGTGTCCCTGCCGGCGCTCCTGCCCGAACTGCGCGACAAGTGCGTCGTGGTCAACGGCGTGGCGAAGACGTACGCCATGACCGGCTGGCGCGTGGGCTGGGTCATCGGCCCGAAGGACGTGGTCAAGGCCGCGACCAACCTCCAGTCGCACGCCACGTCGAACGTGTCGAACGTCTCCCAGGCCGCGGCCCTCGCCGCCGTCTCCGGCGACCTGGAGGCGGTCGCGAAGATGCGCGAGGCCTTCGACCGGCGGCGCAGGACGATCGTGCGGATGCTCAACGAGATCGACGGCGTGCTCTGCCCGGAGCCGGAGGGCGCGTTCTACGCCTATCCGTCGGTGAAGGCGCTGATCGGCAAGGAGATCCGCGGCAGGCGCCCGCAGAACTCGGTGGAGCTGGCCGCGCTGATCCTGGAGGAGGCCGAGGTCGCGGTCGTCCCGGGCGAGGCCTTCGGCACGCCTGGCTACCTGCGCCTGTCCTACGCCCTCGGCGACGAGGACCTGGTGGAGGGCGTGAGCCGGATCCAGAAGCTGCTGGCGGAGGCGCGGGACTGAGTTCCGCTTCCGTTTGCGGGCGCTCGCGGACTGCTCGGACGAGTGGTCGGCGAGCGCCCCTTCATTTGTGCGAGCAAGACCACGAACGGGGAAACGACTACCGGGGCACGGGGAACGTACGGCACCATCCTGGAATGGAGCGTGCACGTAATCTCTCTGAGCTGCCGAAAGCCCATCTGCACCTGCACTTCACCGGGTCGATGCGGCCCACCACCCTGCTGGAGCTGGCCGACAAGTACGGCGTGCGGCTGCCCGAGGCGCTGACGGAGGCCCTGGTCAGCGGGGAGCCGCCGCGGCTGCGGGCGACGGACGAGCGGGGCTGGTTCCGCTTCCAGCGGCTGTACGACGCGGCACGCTCCTGCCTGCGGGAACCCGACGACATCCGGCGGCTGGTGCGGGAGGCCGCCGAGGAGGACGTCAGGGACGGCTCGGGCTGGCTGGAGATCCAGGTCGACCCGACCTCGTACGCACCCCGTCTGGGCGGGCTGATCCCGGCGCTGGAGATCATCCTGGACGCGGTGGAGACGGCGTCGCGCGAGACGGGCCTCGGGATGCGGGTCCTGGTCGCCGCGAACCGCATGAAGCACCCCCTGGACGCCCGCACGCTGGCCCGCCTCGCGGTGCGCTACCGGGACCGTGGCGTGGTCGGCTTCGGTCTGTCGAACGACGAACGCCGGGGCATGGCACGGGACTTCGACCGGGCGTTCGCGATCGCACGGGACGGCGGCCTGTTCGCGGCCCCGCACGGCGGCGAGCTGACCGGCCCCGCCTCGGTGCGCGACTGCCTGGACGACCTCCAGGCGCACCGGGTGGGCCACGGGGTGCGCGCGGCCGAGGACCCGCGGCTGCTGAGTCGGCTGGCCGACCGCGGCGTCACCTGCGAGGTGTGCCCGGCGTCGAACGTGGCCCTCGGCGTGTACGACAAGCCCGAGGACGTCCCCCTGCGCCGGCTGTTCGAGGCGGGCGTCCCGATGGCCCTGGGCGCCGACGACCCGCTGCTGTTCGGCTCCCGGCTGGCGGCGCAGTACGACATCGCCCGCCGCCACCACTCGTTCACGGACGCCGAACTGGCGGAGCTGGCCCGCCAGTCGATCCGCGCGTCGGCGGCCCCCTCGGACATGCGCACGAAGCTGCTTTCGGGGGTGGACGACTGGCTGGCGAGCTGACGGCGGGTCGACGGCGCGGTGGTCAGGACCGGGCCATGGCGCCGATCACCAGGGGCAGCGACTCCTTGTCGAAGATGCCGCCGGCCAGGGACTCGTCGATGGTCCTGCCGTCGACCTTCATGGTGGGTGTGCCGGACACTCCGGATGTGTCGAACGCCTTCTCGGAGGCGGTCACGAAGTCGCGGTGCCTCATGCCCTTGACCGCCGCGTCGAACTTCTCGCCGCGCAGGCCGGGGACCTTGGACGCCATGTCCAGCAGGAAGGCGTCGGTGTAGCCGTCGACCTCCTCCTCGGGCTGGTGCGCGAAGAGCACCTCGTGGTACTCGGCGAACCTGCCCGCGTCCAGGGCAGCCCGCAGGGCGTTGGCGGCCTTCTTGGAGCCCTCGCCGCCGAGCCGGTCGTCGAGGAACGAGGCCAGCGTGTACTCGGCCCGGACCTCGCCGGCCAGGATCAGCTCGCGCAGGCCCTCGCCGCCGCCCTGGGTCTCGAACTGCGCGCAGACCGGGCAGCGCAGGTCCTCGTACAGGTGGACGACGGTCTTGGCGTGGGGGGATCCCACGCGGACGGTGGTGCCGTCCGGTGCGAGCCTCTCGTCGATCTCGGCCATGCTCGTGTACGCCGCCGCGTCCGGCTCCCCGCCTCCGGCCGGTGTGCCGCCCTTGCCGCATCCCGTGGCGAGCACGCCCATGAGAACGGCGGCAGCCACGGCCGCCGCGGCACGTCTGCCGTGTTGCTTCCCCATGTTCTCCCCTCCCCTTGTGCCCCGCATGGTTCCCCCGTGTTCCGCCGCTACAGACTCACGCCGACCGTCACCGGCTCGTTGACCAGGGTGATGCCGAAGGCCTCACGGACCCCGGCCACCACCTCGCGGGCCAGTGCCAGCAGGTCCTCCGTGGTCGCGCCGCCGCGGTTGGTCAGGGCGAGGGTGTGCTTGGTGGAGATGCGGGCCGGCCCGGTGCCGTAGCCCTTGGTGAAGCCCGACTTGTCGATCAGCCAGGCCGCGGACGTCTTGGTGTGCCCCTGCCCCGCCGGGTAGGCGGGAGGCTCCACGCCGTCGCCGAGCCGCTCCCGCACGCGCGCGCGGAAGGTGGCGAAGTCGGCGTCCGTGAGGATCGGGTTGGTGAAGAAGGAGCCGGCGGACCAGGTGTCGTGGTCCTCGGGGTCCAGCACCATGCCCTTGCCGGCCCGCAGCTTCAGCACGGTCTCGCGGGCGGTGGCGAGCGGTACCCGCTCGCCCGCCTCGACGCCCAGGACGCGGGCGGTCTCGGCGTACTTGAGCGGCGCCGACATCCCGTCGGCGTCCTCCAGCCGGAAGCGGACGCGCAGGACGACGTACCGCTCCGGGTCGGCCTTGAAGCGGCTGTGCCGGTAGGAGAACGCGCACTCCTCGTTGGCCAGCGTCACGGTGCGGCCCGCCCGGCGGTCGTAGGCGACGACCTCGGTGATCGTCGAGGAGACCTCCTGGCCGTACGCCCCGACGTTCTGGATCGGGGTGGCCCCCGCGGAGCCGGGGATGCCGGACAGGCACTCGATGCCGGCGAGCCCCGCCTCGACGGTGCGCGCGACCGCGTCCGTCCACACCTCGCCGGCGGCCAGTTCCAGCGTCGTGCCGTCGAGTTCGAAGCCTCGGGTGGCGATGCGCAGCGCGGTGCCGTCGAAGCCCTTGTCGCCGATGACCAGGTTGGAGCCGCCGCCGACGACCAGCAGCGGTGTGCCGTGGGCGTCGGCCTCGCGGACGGCGTCGACCACCTCGGCGTCAGTGGTCGCGGTGATCAGCCGGGTCGCGGGGCCGCCCAGCCGGAAGGTGGTCAGCGGGGCGAGGGGCGCGTCGTGGAGTTCCTGCACGCGCCCAAGACTACGAGACCCCACTGACGGCCCCGCACCTCGGCGAGTACGGGACCGGGGTGGCCGTCAGGCCAGGCGGACGACGGCCCGGGACATCCCGAGGACCTTCTGCCCGTTGCTCATGGCGGTCAGGTCGACCCGCACGGTGTTCTCGTCGAGCTTGGCCGCGACCTTGCCGGAGACCTCGATCACGGCGCCCTCGTCGTCGTTCGGGACGACGACGGGCTTGGTGAAGCGGACGCCGTACTCGACGACGGTGCCGGGGTCGCCGGTCCAGTCGGTGACCACACGGATCGCCTCGGCCATCGTGAACATGCCGTGCGCGATCACGTCCGGAAGCCCGACCTCCTTGGCGAACCTCTCGTTCCAGTGGATCGGGTTGAAGTCCCCGGAGGCGCCGGCGTACTGCACGAGGGTGGCCCGGGTCACGGGGAACGTCTGCGCCGGCAGCTCGGTGCCGACCTCGACGTCGTCGTAGGCGATCTTCGCCGTCATCGGATTCCTCACGTCTCCTCGGCCGCGCGGGCCACGAGCTTGGTCCAGGCGGTCACGACGTGCTCGCCCAGCTCGTCGTGCACCTCGCCGCGGATGTCCAGGACGTCGTTGCCGGCCAGGGACTTGATCGACTCGATGGTGGAGGTGACGGTGAGCCGGTCACCGGCACGCACGGGCCGGGTGTAGGCGAACTTCTGGTCGCCGTGCACCACGCGGCTGTAGTCCAGGCCGAGCTGCGGGTCCTGGACGACCTGGCCCGCGGCCTTGAAGGTGATCGCGAAGACGAAGGTCGGCGGGGCGATCACATCGGGGTGGCCGAGCTCCTTGGCGGCTTCCGGGTCCGTGTACGCCGGGTTGGCGTCGCCCACCGCCTCCGCGAACTCACGGATCTTCTCCCGGCCCACCTCGTAGGGGTCGGTGGGCGGGTAGGACCGCCCCACGAAGGACTGGTCGAGCGCCATGGCCCGGTACCTCCTGATATCGCTGCGTTTTCGCACATGAAACACCATGAGGCCGCCCCCGTGGTGCGGGGGCGGCCTCATGTCTGAGTCTGATCAGCGCGTCTCGCGGTGCGCGGTGTGCGCGTTGCAACGCGGGCAGTGCTTCTTCATCTCGAGCCGGTCGGGGTTGTTCCGCCGGTTCTTCTTGGTGATGTAGTTCCGCTCCTTGCACTCCACGCAGGCCAGCGTGATCTTCGGGCGGACGTCGGTGGCAGCCACGTGAGTGCTCCTTGACGAACGGGTAGGCTAGTTCAACGCAAGAAAGAGTAGCCGATCGAAGGACCGACCCCGCAATCGGCTACTGTGAGTAGCGGTGACCGGACTTGAACCGGTGACACAGCGATTATGAGCCGCTTGCTCTACCGACTGAGCTACACCGCTGCGATGCGATCGGGCCCCGCCTTGCGGCGGGTACCTCTCACATCAGAGCCCCAAAACGGAATCGAACCGTTGACCTTCTCCTTACCATGGAGACGCTCTGCCGACTGAGCTATTGGGGCGAGCGAGGAAGACATTACACGCTCCGCGGCCGTTCACCCAAATCCGTTTCCCGGCGTCGCTCCGGTCCCCCGGCCACACCGGTACGACTATTGCGCTCCTCCCTCGTCGGGCCCGGCGGCCGCCCTAGGCTCGACTCACTCTGCGTGATCTTGCGTGGCCCGCGCGGCCCCGCGGTCCGTGTCCCGAAGCCCCAGTCGCCTTTCGTACCTGGAGTGCGATGCCCCCCGGACAGCCGCCGCCCCCCTCGTCCTCCTCGACGGGTCCGTCCGGACGGGCGGACCCGGACGGGCTGCTGCTGTGCGGGGCCCGGCTGACCGACGGGCGGACCGTGGACGTACGGCTCGCCGGTGAGCGCATCGAGGCGGTCGGCACCGCCGGCAGCCTCGGCGCGGGCGGCCCGCGCGGCGGCGCTCCGCGCGTCGACCTCGGCGGCTACCTGCTCCTGCCGGCCCCGGCCGAGCCCCACGCCCACGCCGACACGGCCCTGACCGCCGACAGCGGCGGACCGGTGTCGTACGAGCCGGAGGACGTCCAGCGCCGCACCACCGAGGCCGCGCTGCTGCAACTGGGTCACGGCGCGACGACCGTGCGCGCACACGTACGCGTGGGTGACGTCCAGGGGCTCGGCGTCCTGACGGCGGCCCTGCGGGCCCGGCGGTCGCTGCGCGGGCTCACGGAGCTGACGACGGTGGCGGTGCCGCGCGTACTGACCGGGGCGGCCGGCGCGGACGGCCTGGCCATGCTGCGGGACGCGGTGAAGATGGGCGCGTGCGTCGTGGGCGGCTGCCCGGACGTGGACCCCGACCCGACCGGCTACGTCGAGGCGGTCCTGGAGGTCGCCTCCGAGCACGGCTGCCCCGTCGACCTGCACACCGACGGCGCCGACCCGGCCCGTCTGGCGCGCATCGCGGCGATGGCGGGCGGTCTGCGCCCGGGAGTGACGCTGGGCCCGTGCGGCGGCCTGGCCGGGCTGCCCGCCGGGGCGGCCGGGCGGGCGGCGGACCAGCTGGCCGCGGCCGGGGTGAGGGTGGTGTGCCTGCCCCAGGGCTGCTGCGGCGTCGCCGAGGGGCACGGGACGGCGCCGGTGCGGCTGCTGCGGGCGGCCGGGGTCCGGGTGGCCGCGGGCAGCGGCGCCCTGCGGGACGTGTCGAACCCGGTGGGGCGCGGCGACCCGCTGGAGGCCGCGTACCTGCTGGCCTCACGGCACGGGCTGCGCCCCGAGGAGGCCTACGACGCGGTGAGCGCGTCCGCCCGCGCGGTGCTCGGCCTGCCCGAGGTGCGGGTGGAGGCGGGTTTCCCCGCCGAACTGCTCGCGGTACGCGGCGACCGGCTCGCGGGGGCGCTGTCGCTCGCGTACAGCCGGATCGTGGTCCACCGGGGCCGCGTGGTGGCCCGCACGAGCGCGGTACGGGAGTTCTGCGACTCCGCGGCCACGGTGGAACTGGGGTTGCCGCGACAGGGCCGGGGCGAGCTGTCCTGACGGTTCGCGGGGAGTGCCGCCAGGGTTCCGCTGAGGCACGGCGCCGGGGCTGTCTTCCGGGACGTGCGGGACGCGGCGGAAGGCCCCCGGGGCGCGGCCGAAGTCGTGCGGCAGATGCGGCCGTCCGGGCGTACGGTCGGAAGCATGCGCATTGTCATCGCTGGTGGTCATGGTCAGATCGCGCTGCGGCTGGAGCGGCTGCTCGCCGCGCGCGGGGACGAGGTGGCGGGCATCATCCGCCGTGCCGAGCAGAGCGAGGACCTGCGGGAGGCCGGCGCCGAACCGGTCGTGCTGGACCTGGAGTCGGCGTCGGTCGACGAGGTCGCACGGCTGCTGCGGGGCGCCGACGCGGCGGTGTTCGCGGCGGGCGCGGGCCCGGGCAGCGGCGTGGCGCGCAAGGACACGGTGGACAAGGGCGCGGCGGTCCTGTTCGCGGACGCGGCGGTACGCGCGGGCGTGCGCCGCCACCTGGTGGTGTCCTCGATGGGCGCGGACGCGGCGCACAAGGGCGACGAGGTCTTCGACGCCTACCTGCGCGCCAAGGGTGCGGCGGACGACCACGTCCGCCGCCAGGAGGCCCTGGACTGGACGATCCTGCGCCCCGGCTCGCTGACGAACGACGCCGGCACCGGCCAGGTGCGCCTGGAGGCCCACACCGGCCGCGGCATGGTCCCGCGCGACGACGTGGCCGCCGTGCTGGCCGAACTGGTGGAGACCCCGGCGACGGCCGGCCTGACCCTGGAGCTCGTCAGCGGCTCGGCACCGGTGTCGGTGGCGGTGAAGTCCGTGGCGGGCAACTGAGCTTCAGAACAAGGGCAGTTGCCCGGGACACTCCGGGACGGTGTAACCGTCCAACGACGGCTGCACGGAGTCGAGTTGCGCCATCCGACGCGATCCGTCGCAGGAGGTCAGCCCGCCGCTCGCCCGCGTCCCGGGCGCATCGTGCCGCGCGAACCGCCCGGCGACCACGGCGATCTCCCGACGGCACACGGGGCAGAGTCTGCGACGCGAGGACATGGCCCCAGTGTGCACGGCACCACCGACACTGTCCGGATCCTGGTCGCCTCTGTGGTCTCCGTGGTCTCACTCCGGGTGGGTGACCGCGCGCGCGTGCCGGCCCCGGCCCCACTTCGGAGCGTCGAGGCGACGGGTCGCCGCGAGAAGTACTGCGACAAGCGCCGGCCACAGGACGATCACCCCGACAGGCCCGGTCCATGTGCCGGACATCCCGGCCGGAACAGCGCAGAACACGGCACCGATTGTCTGCACCCCACGCTTCCGGAGGCGGGCGGGCAGCCCGGTCGTGGCATGGAGGGGAGCGTGCGCGACCGCATGTCCTCCCGCGTAGGCGGCGAAGAGGCCGATGGCGAGCAGGGCCAGGGCGATGGCCGTGGACCAGAGGGACAGTCCCTCGGGGTTGTCGTCGGAGTACTGCGTCACGCCGTCCTTGCTCACGGCGGTCGCGTAGTCCCGCCACATGGTGACGGTGACGACATCTCCGGCACGCAGGTGCCCGAGCAGCGGCTCGGTCCCGCCCATGGCCACTTCCCGGGGCACGGGGCTGGGTCCGGTGAGCCGGAGGTCGTACCGCTGGTTCCTGGCCTGTTCCCGGATCTCCGTGCCGCGCACGGTGGCCTGGACAGGGCGCAGGCAGTCCCCGGTGACTGCCGCGCCACAGGGGCGGGTGGCCCGATACGCGCGCTCCTCGGCCATGTCGTCGGGCACGCGGGCCAGTCCGACGCCGGCGAAGAAGATCAGAGCGACGCCGAGCAGTACGGCGACGGCTCCCCAGCAGCGGTGCCAGAGAGTACGCAGCCGCAGATCTCGCCGGGCACCATGTCGGTCGTCGCCCTCGTACGGCATGTCAGGCCCTCCGCCCTCCCCGTCCGCGCCGTCGTGCCGACGCCGTCACACCGACGGCAATTGAGCCACATCCTGCGTCGCCATTGGGCTCCTTTCGAGGCAGGCCGCCCTGAAATGGAAGATGCCGGGAGGCAGGACTGCACCTGCCTCCCGGCGCCGGCTCAGGTGAGCCGGTCTCAGCCAGTAGTGATCGCGGACGGGACGCACTGCACGCTGTTGACCGTCCCGAGCAGTCCCTGCAGGCCGGACGAGGCGATCGTCGAGCACGCGGACAACATCGTGGTCGAGGGCCGGGCACCCTGCGCGCTCGTAGTAGTGATCGCGGACGGCACGCACTGCACGCTGTTGACCGTCCCGAGCAGTCCCTGCAGGCCGGACGATGCGATCGTCGAGCACGCGGACAGCATCGTGGTCGTAGTCCGTGCGCCCTGTGCGCTCCGGCCCCCGTCGCGGTCACTGGGGGCGCTCGCGCCGCCGGACCTGTGAGTCGTATCGGCGACGGCCATCGCGCTCGGGACTGCGCTGAGTACTACGGCAAGCACGCCGGCCGTCACCAGCGTGGCGGACCTGACGCGTGAATTCCGGATCGTTGTACGGCTCACAGAGAACCTTCCTCATATTGCGGGATAAGACCGCAAGCACACGCACTTAATGCGCTTCTTCCGCATGCGTGTCACGTCGCCTTTGGCTACGGACAACGCCACCTTTAACTCTCAGTGACTGAATCGTTACAACGAGACCTGTGTTGGAGGCGAAGATCACCCGTACGGCGACGCAATCGAGGTACGCGAAGACCATCCGAAGCCCTACCGCGTGCGCTGTACGGGTGGGCGTACAACCGCAACCGGTGCGACGAGACACCGCCGGACGACATCGCCGTCTTGGGGCTCGCCGTGGAAGAGCACCACTTCACCATTCCGGTGAACCCCCTTACCGCGGTGAAGTGGACTGCCCCAAAAACTGTGGAATAGGTCGACCCCGAAAGCGTCGCCAATCAACGGCAGGTACGGGCCCTGTTGGCAGGGGTACGCGAGCAGGGGCGCATGACCTTGCGTCAGGGAATCGTCCGCGCCGGACAGAACTACGGATGACGGGACGGCCCACGAAACCCGTTACCTCAAGAGGCGCGTTCGGCGGTTCGCACCAACCGGGGCGATGCGACGCCTGCCCACTCCTCTGGCCCACCACGGCAACGGAGAGTGCTCCACTGATGGGACCGAAGAGGCGGACGCGTCCGGCGCCCGGCTCACCGGCGACCCACTTGCCCTCGCCGGCGCCCTGCGCAAACTGGAGATGGGGACCCAGCAACTCCGCTGCCCCGGAGCCGCGCATCGAGACCGCGAGCCACATGATGATCGCGAACCCGTTCCGCCCCGGTCAGAGGTGTCGAAGATGTTCTCCACGCATCCACCGATGGCGGAGCGCATCGCCCGACTCGAGCAGATGGCAGGACGTCACCGGTGAAGACAATCCTCAACCTCATTTGGCTGGTCCTGAGCGGCTTCTGGCTGTTCCTCGGTTACTTCCTCGCGGGCGTGCTGCTGTGCATCACGATCATCGGCATCCCGTTCGGCATCGCGGCGTTCCGTATCGCTGTCTACGCCCTGTGGCCCTTCGGATACACCACGGTCGAGCGCCGCGGCGCGGGTGCCCCCTCCTTCATCGGCAACGTCCTGTGGCTGGTCCTCGCGGGCTGGTGGCTGGCCCTCGAGCACATCGCCGTCGCCATCGCGCTGGCCGTCACGATCATCGGCATTCCGTTCGCCATCGCCAACCTCAAGATGATTCCGGTCGCGCTGTTCCCGCTGGGCCGGGAAATCGTCCCCACGGACCAGCCGTTCGCGACGCGCTGACGAACAGGGCGTGCCAGGCCACCTGAGGGCGGCCTGAGCAGCTGAAGCACCGGCCGCCCGAGACCTGCGGCCGACGCTTCATTCCCTTACAATCTCACCTCTTTGAGTGTTCGAGCCACCCACTCATTCCCACCATCTCTCGCGAGGTTGTCCCAGTATGCGCACGCTGCCACTTGTGTCGTTAGCCATCGTCACGGGCGCCGCCGTGGGAATTGGCGGCCCCCTCCTCGACGCATCCGCCAGCCCATTGGCAAGCGCGCTTGGGGCAGTCCTGGTAGCCGGCTGGTGTTACGCAGCTGTCACCTTTTGCCTCGGCATGGCAGGCACATCCAAGTTGAAGGCCGCCACCGTCGGCACGGCTGCATTGCTCATCACTGTGGTCTCCTACTACTCAATCAAGGCCGCGCAGGGCGATTTCAGGACAGTCGATCTCTCGGAGACCAGCGGCAGAGAGTTCTTCTCATGGGGCGAGTTCGCCAGCATGACGTTGTATTGGTGCCTCGCAGCCCTAATCTTGGGACCGCTTCTCAGCGTGGCGGGTTGGACGGCACGCCAAGGCGCGGAAAATTGGAGAGACCCGGCCGAGGTGATCGCGCAGAAAATCGAGGACTTTCGACTGCAGGTGCGGGGGAAGCCCTCACATGCGGTGTTGGACGTGGGCCGCCGAACGGCACCCGGCTCGGGCTGCGGGATGAGGCGGTGACCCACGAACTGGTCAGCGTTCCGCGCCACGATGGCGTCCCACTCCGCGGCCGACCAGGGTGAAGACGACCAAGGCGACCGACGCCGCGGCCCCCGTGGCCAGCGCGTCCGCAACGTAGCGGCCCAGACCCGGACGCAGGACGTCGACGAGAGCGAACAGCACGACAGACCCCGCGATGCTCGCCGCGACCCCGGCCAGCCAAAAGCGGTGGCTCGCCCAGAACCACTGGGAAAGCCACATGACGATGAGGGGCGCAACGGGCACGTGCGGCGCGTCGAGGGCGGCGAGCACGCCGTATCCCAGACCGCTGACCGCCCAGCAGGCAACGGCCACGAGCGCCGCCTCACTCCAGGTGACGGCCCGGTTCACGCCTGCCGCCCCTCATTCATGGCCCGGGCCCGACGCCGTTCCCACCGCCGGGACAGGAACGCCGCCAGAATCGAGCCGACCGCGAGCGGTCCGGCAACCCAACGCATCACGTCCGCCGGCCAGCCCGGCTCCCCGCCGGCCACCAGGGTCACCGACTCGATGGTGAGGGAGTTCCCGAGCAACACATAGCCGAGCCCCCAGGCGAGGACCACCCACACAGGTCCCCGCATCGGCTCCGGTGGCCGGCGCGGCCTGAGCGCGGCCCGCCATCCCAACCACACGCAGCCCAGCCCCACAGCCACCATGAGCACGTCCCAGGCCCTGCTGAACACCTCTGTCACGGTCCCGCCCCCGGCCTTCCTCTCTCACCTCCGGCGGACCTCCCAACGCCAGGCCCCCGGCTCATCATGATGACCGCCCGGACGCGGCCCCTCACTTACCGGGTACGGCAGACGCCTGCGCGACTGCTTTCCGGTATCCGGCAATGTGGGCACCCTGACGTCACTTCTCATGAACATCCAGGGGCGTCGAGATCACCCCAGCGGGCTCCGTATGCCTGCTACGGCCTGCGGGTTGCCTTCGCCCTGCCGCTGCGGGGGGACATGGGGACTCGCGGTGGCGCCTCGCAGAGGATCTGTCGCCCACCGGGGGATTTACAGACTGCGTGAGCAGCACGGCGCGACCAGCACTTGCGCTCAATGGGCCAGATCGAGCCCCATGCCTGCCCCACAGAGGCGGCGGGTCACTTCACGTCCGCTACCCGCCCGGGCAGCAGGGTGCGCAGATAACGTCGCCGGAACACCCGCTGCGCGACCAGCAGCACCGGGAACACCGGGCGCCACCACCCGTGCGGGGCGGCACCGGTCAAGGAAGCGGATCGTCAGCGCGACCGTGCCGTCGGGGGACCGGTGGACGATGAAGACCTCCTCACCGCTGACGGGATGACCGGGCAGGGTGCCGTAGGCGAAGCCGCAGCGGTCCGGGGTGTCGACAATGGCGACGACCCGGACCGGCTCCCGCACCACGCATGGACCGAATGCCGCAGTGACCTGGTACTCCGCCCCCTCGACGACCCGCTCTCCTGCACCGTCGCGGCCACTGACCGTGAAGCCGCTGCGCCGCTTGACGCCCCATCGCAGCACCGCGTCCGCCGCGGCTTGCCAGTCCGCCTCCCCGCGGCCGATGACGACGGTACGGGCATAGGGGCGCAGACCTGTGTTCCGCGACGGCCATGGCTCGTCGGCGGGTCGGGTCGCCCCGGCCGGGCCGTAGGTGAGTGCGCCGGCTGACGGGCCGCGTCCCGTACGGCTGTGGGGCATGACGCTCCTGTGGGGCGTGCGGGCGGGCCGTGATCGTAACGCGGCGGTGCCCCCGCCGCACGGTCGACGGTCGGCCAGACGGTCGTTCCACGGGCCAAAGGAATCCGCTTTGGGCAAGCTCTAGTTGATCCAGCGTGGGGTGAGCCAGCCGTGTCCAGGGTCGGGCCCGTGAACGACGAAAGGGTCTGTGATCAGCATTGCTGCTGGTCACAGACCCTTTCGGTCGTGTGGCGGCGCCAGGATTCGAACCTGGGAAGGCTGAGCCGGCAGATTTACAGTCTGCTCCCTTTGGCCGCTCGGGCACACCGCCTTGGGATGCTGCCGGTCGAACCGCTTTTCGGCGGGCTCCCCGGCAACGACGTAAACAATACCCGATGCCGAGGGGTGCTCTGCCACCCCTTTGATCGGCGGCCGTGACCGCCCGGGATGGCTAGGCTGGTGCGGATGCGACCCGCGACCCGCAGGCCGGGACCGGCGGCCTCCCCCCACGCCCGCCGGCACGCATCCGACACGACAGGCACCCCGACACACCCCGATGCAAGGAGCCACAGGACATGGCCGACTCCAGTTTCGACATCGTCTCGAAGGTCGAGCGGCAGGAGGTCGACAACGCCCTCAACCAGACCGCCAAGGAGATCTCGCAGCGCTACGACTTCAAGGGCGTGGGCGCCTCGATCTCGTGGTCCGGTGAAAAGATCCTCCTGGAGGCGAACTCCGAGGACCGGGTGAAGGCAGTGCTCGACGTCTTCCAGTCCAAGCTGATCAAGCGCGGCATCTCCCTGAAGGCCCTGGACGCGGGCGAGCCGCAGCTTTCCGGCAAGGAGTACAAGCTCTTCGCGTCGATCAAGGAGGGCATCTCCCAGGACAACGCGAAGAAGGTCGCGAAGCTCATCCGCGACGAGGGGCCCAAGGGCGTGAAGGCCCAGGTCCAGGGTGAGGAGCTGCGCGTCAGCTCCAAGAGCCGCGACGACCTTCAGACCGTGATCGCGCTGCTGAAGGGCCAGGACTTCGACTTCGCGCTCCAGTTCGTGAACTACCGGTAGGACAGACCGGCAGGACAGAGCAGAGGACAGAGCGAAGGGTGGGCACCTGCGCGGTGCCCACCCTTTTCCCACTCGGCCGCGTCTCCCACTCAGTCGCGCGAGTTGCCGAAGAAGATGCGGTAGGCGATCAGCAGCACGAGCGAGCCGCCGATCGCGGCGGCCCAGGTGGCGCCGTCGTAGAGTTGCCTGCTGATCGGGTGGTGCAGCCAGCGGGCGGAGATCCAGCCGCCGAGGAACGCCCCGGCGACGCCGATGAGGGTCGTGACGATGAAGCCGCCCGGGTCGCGCCCCGGCAGCAGGAGCTTCGCGATGGCGCCGGCCAGGAGCCCCAGGATGATCCAGCTGATGATGCCCATGCTCTGAACCTGCCCTTCCACGCCGTGCCTGCACTGTCCCGGTGCCTCGCGTTCGGTTCGGACAGGCTGTGCTGCTGCGCCCGCAGGCCGCGCGTCGTTCGTGTCGTGCGTGTCACGTGCTGTGATCGTGCCTACCACACGCGTGTGCGTCTCGCGCCAGGAGCGCGTCGTGGAGGAGGACGCCGCGGCCGCGTCCCGCGGTTGCACCGGTCGGCCGCGATCGCACAGGTCAGTAGGGTTCGGACCATGACTCGGTCCGCTGCTGCCCCCTCCCCGCCCGGGCTGCGGCGCACCCTCGGGGTCGGGGACGCCGTGGTCGTCGGGCTCGGCTCGATGATCGGCGCCGGGATCTTCGCCGCCCTGGGTCCAGCGGCCCGCGCGGCGGGCCCCGGGCTGCTCGTCGGGCTCGCGGTCGCCGCCGTGGTGGGCTACTGCAACGCCACCTCCTCGACACGGCTGGCCGCCCGGTATCCGGCCTCCGGCGGCACGTACGTGTACGGGCGGGAACGGCTCGGCATGTTCTGGGGGCACCTGGCGGGCTGGGCGTTCGTCGTCGGCAAGACGGCCTCCTGCGCGGCGATGGCACTCACCGTGGGCGCGTACGTCTGGCCGGGGCAGGCGCACGCGGTGGCGGTCGCGGCCGTGGTGGCGCTGACCGCCGTGAACTACGGCGGCGTCCAGAAGTCCGCCTGGCTGACGCGTGCGATCGTGGCGGTCGTGCTGGCGGTCCTCGCCGCCGTGGTCGTGGCGTGTCTGAGTTCCGGCGCCTCCGCCGCCGACCGGGCGGCCGTCGGCGGCTCCGTCGGCGCCGGCGGCGTCCTCCAGGCGGCCGGGCTGCTGTTCTTCGCCTTCGCCGGGTACGCGCGGATCGCGACCCTCGGTGAGGAGGTGCGGGATCCCGCGCGCACGATCCCGCGCGCGATCCCGCTCGCCCTCGGCATCACCCTGGCCGTGTACGTGTGCGTGGCGGTGGCCGCGCTCTCCGTGCTGGGGCCGGACGGGCTGGGCCGCGCGGCGGCACCGCTGGCCGACGCGGTGCGCGCGGCCGGGGCGCCGGGCCTGGTCCCGGTGGTGCGGGCCGGGGCCGCCGTGGCCGCCCTCGGGTCGCTGCTCGCCCTGGTCCTGGGCGTCTCGCGGACCACGCTGGCCATGGCCAGGGACCGGCATCTGCCCGGCGTGCTGGCGGCCGTGCACCCCCGTTTCCAGGTGCCGCACCGGGCGGAGCTGGCCGTGGGCGCCGTGGTCGCGGTGCTGGCCGCGACGGTCGACGTCCGGGGCGCGATCGGCTTCTCCTCCTTCGGCGTCCTGGCGTACTACGCGATCGCCAACGCCTCCGCCTGGACCCTCGACCCCGCTCCCGCCCGGCGCGCGGTGCCGGCCCTGGGCCTCGTCGGATGCGTGACGCTGGCGTTCGCCCTGCCGTGGCTCTCGGTGGCCGTGGGCGGCGGGGTGCTGGCGGCGGGCATGGCCTCGTACGGCGTTCGACGGTGGCGGGCGGCGCGGTAGGGCGGAGCGTGCGGCGCCGGTGCGCCGCGGGATCGTCTCCGAACGTTCCCGATCGCGCTACAAGGGAGCCCCGGACCACCCCCGATTCCCCTGACAGCGCTGATACTTGGGTCAGCAGGCAGTGCCGGCGGAAACGACCCTGAACGACCTTGGAGGATGCCGATCATGAAGGTGATCAACCTGCTGCTCAATCTCGTGTGGCTGGTCTTCTGCGGCATCTGGATGGCGATCGGCTACCTGATCGCCGCGCTGATCTGCTTCGTCCTGATCATCACCATCCCGTTCGGCATCGCGTCGCTGCGCCTGGCGGGGTTCGTCCTGTGGCCGTTCGGCCGCGACGCGGTGGAGCGTCCGGGGGCCGGGGCCGCGTCGTTCGTCGGCAACGTGATCTGGTTGGTCTTCGCGGGCTGGTGGCTGGCGCTGGGGCACCTGATCACCAGCATCCCGCTGTTCCTGTCGATCATCGGCATCCCCTTCGGATGGGCCAACCTGAAGCTCATCCCGGCCTCGCTCATGCCGTTGGGGCGTGAAGTGGTGCGGACGGACAACGGGTTCGGCGGGCGCTGAGCGGCACGCCTCGTCCCCGGTCGTCTCGTCCCCCGTCGTCTCAGAGCCGGCGGCCGGCCATCTGCTCGAGCCGGGCGATGCGCTCCGCCATCGGCGGGTGCGTGGAGAACATCTTCGACAGTCCCTGACCGGGGCGGAACGGGTTCGCGATCATCATGTGACTCGCCGTCTCGATGCGCGGCTCGGGGGGCAGCGGAAGCTGCTGGGTGCCCGTCTCCAGCTTGCGCAGGGCGCCTGCGAGGGCGAGCGGGTCGCCGGTGAGCCGGGCGCCTGACGCGTCCGCCTCGTACTCCCTGGAACGGCTGATGGCCAGTTGGATGAGGGACGCGGCGAGCGGGCCGAGGATCATGATCAGGAGCATGCCGATCAGGCCGGGGCCCTCGTCGTCGTCGGAGCGGCCGATCGGGATCAGCCAGGCGAAGTTGACCAGGAACATGATCACGGAGGCCAGCGCGCCGGCGACGGACGAGATGAGGATGTCGCGGTTGTAGACGTGGCTGAGCTCGTGGCCGATGACGCCGCGCAGCTCGCGCTCGTCCAGGATGCGCAGGATGCCCTCGGTGCAGCACACGGCGGCGTTGCGCGGGTTGCGGCCGGTCGCGAAGGCGTTGGGCGCCTCGGTCGGGGAGATGTACAGGCGGGGCATGGGCTGGCGGGCCTGGGTGGAGAGGTCGCGGACCATCCGGTACAGGGCCGGTGCCTCGAACTCGCTGACCGGGCGGGCCCGCATGGCGCGCAGCGCCAGCTTGTCGCTGTTCCAGTACGCGTACGCGTTGGTGCCGAGGGCGACGAGGACCGCGACGATCAGGCCGGTACGGCCGAAGAAACTGCCGATGAGGATGATGATTGCGGACAGTCCCCCGAGGAGGACTGCGGTCCTGAGCCCGTTGTGCCGGCGGTGCACGGTACGCCCTCCAAGTGGTGCGGCAGGGGAACCCTTCGCTTGCTGCGCTTCGACTCCACCGGTGCCGTGTGGTTGTCACGTCCAGTGGACCCTTCCGAACTGGTCAACGCCAGGCGGCGGCCACGGGTTCCCTGGTGGGTGCGTCGGCGCGCGGGCCGTCCGGGTGAGCGGGCACCGGGCGGCACGCGCGCGTGAGGGCCGGGCGGCACGCGTGCGCGTGGCGGGCCCAGGTGACCCCTACGCGCGCGCGGCGGGGCCCCGGGTGCTCAGAACAGGCCGGTACCGGCGAAGCGCAGCACCAGCTGCGGGGCGCCGGAGAGCGCTACGCCGAGGACGCCCGTCAGGGCGAGGGCGGCGGTGAGAGGGGCCGGAACGCGGTACCGGACGGGTTCACCCTCGGGGGCGCGGAACAGCAGGGCCGTCCACTGGAGGTAGTAGAACAGCGCGATGACGACGTTGACGGCCATGACGACGGCGAGCCAGCCGAGTCCGGCGTCGACGGCCGCGGAGAACACGGTGACCTTGGCGAACAGCCCGATGACGCCCGGCGGAAGGCCGGCCAGGCAGAGCAGGAAGAACGCCAGCAGCAGGGCGGCCGCCGGGTTGGTGGCGTACAGGCCGCGGTAGTCGCTGACGCGGTTGCGTTCCCTCGTACGGCCCACGAGCGCGGCCACGGCGAAGGCGCCGATGTTCACGGCGGCGTACATGAGCGCGTAGGCGACCGTGGAACCGATCGACTTCTGCGGGTCCCTGGAGTAGCCGGCGGCGGCGATCGGCACCAGGAGGTAGCCGGCCTGGCCGACGGAGGACCAGGCGAGCAGCCGTACCGCGCTGTACGCGCGCGTGGCCTGCTGGCGCAGGGCGCCGACGTTGCCGATGGTCATGGTGAGCGCGGCGAGCACGGCCATCGCGGGACCCCAGGCGCCGGAGTACGAGGGGAAGGCGACGACGGTGACGAGGATCAGTCCGGTGAAGCCGACGGCCTTGCCGACGACCGACAGGTAGGCGGCGATCGGCAGGGGGGCTCCCACGTAGGTGTCGGGCACCCAGAAGTGGAAGGGGACGGCGGCCGTCTTGAAGGCGAAGCCGACGAGGGTGAGGACGACTCCGGTCTGGGCGAGCGTGTGGAACTGTCCGTCGACGTGCTGGATGCGTTCGGCGATTCCGGTCAGGTAGAGGGTGCCGGTGGTGGCGTAGACGAAGCTGACGCCGAGCAGGCTGACGGCGGTGGCGGTGACCGAGGACAGGAAGAACTTCAGGGCCGCGTCGGAGGACCTGCGGTCGCCGCTCCGGAGGCCGACGAGGGCGAAGGCGGGCAGGGAGGCGACCTCCAGGGCGACGACGAGGGTCGCCAGGTCGCGGGCGGCGGGCAGGAGCGCGGCACCGGCGGCGGAGGCCAGCAGCAGGAACCAGAACTCCCCTTCGGGCAGTGCCCTGCGCGCGTCCTTCAGCGCGGTGACCGACAGCAGGGCGGTCAGGAGGGCGCCGCCGAGGACGAGGAACTGGATGACGAGGGTGAAGCGGTCGGCGGTGTAGCTGCAGAGGTCGGGGTGGCCGGTATGGCAGAACGTGGCCCGGTGGCCGTCGAGGAGCGGCAGGAGCAGCAGCGCGGCGGCGGCGAGTCCCGCGACGGAGAGCCAGCCGAGGAGCGGCTTGCGCGCTTCCGGCAGGAAGAGGTCGGCGACGAGGACCACGAGGGCGATCACCGCGGTCAGGGTGGGCGGCGCGACGGCGAGCCAGTCGACGGACTGGACCACCGACTGGGCCGCCGTCTGGGCCAGGGCGCTCATCGGGTGCCTCCTGCGAGGAGCTGCTGCACGGCCGGGTCGGTGAGCCCGAGCAGGGCCTTCGGCCAGAGTCCGGCGAGGACGGTGAGGGCGACGAGCGGGGTCCAGGCCGCGAACTCGTAGCCGCGGACGTCGGCGAGCCGGGGTGCCTGCCGCGGTACGTCGCCCATGCAGACGCGGCGGACCACGACGAGCATGTACGCGGCGGTCAGCAGGGTGCCGAAGGCGCCGATCGCCATGAAGGTGAGGAAGGCGGGCCGGCTGAGGTCGGCGGCGGGCCGGAACGAGCCGAACAGGGCGAGCATCTCGCCCCAGAACCCGGCGAGGCCCGGCAGTCCGAGGGAGGCGACGGCGCCGAAGGCGATGAGCGCGCCGAGGCGCGGGGCCTTTCCGTACAGCGCGGCACCCGATTTCTCTGCCAGGGCGTCGAGGTCGGTGGTGCCGGTGCGGTCCTTGAGCGCGCCGACGAGGAAGAACAGCAGGCCGGTGATGAGGCCGTGGGCGATGTTGGCGAACAGGGCGCCGTTCACGCCGGTGGGGGTCATGGTGGCGATGCCGAGCAGGACGAAGCCCATGTGGCCGACGGACGAGTAGGCGATGAGCCGCTTGAGGTCGCCCTTCGCGCCCCGCCTGGCGAGGGCGAGGCAGGCCAGGGATCCGTAGATGATGCCGACGACGGCGAGGGCGGCGAGGTAGGGCGCGAAGGTGCGGAAGCCGTCGGGTGCGATCGGCAGCAGGATGCGGACGAACCCGTACGTGCCCATCTTCAGCAGGACGCCGGCCAGCAGCACCGAGCCGACGGTCGGGGCGGCGGTGTGGGCGTCCGGCAGCCAGCTGTGCAGCGGCCACATCGGTGTTTTGACCGCGAGTCCGATGCCGATCGCCAGAACGGCGATGACCTGCACGGACGCGGTCAGTGACCGGCCGTTGTCAGTGGCGAGTGCCACCATGTCGAAGGTGCCGGCCCTGAGCCCGACGAGGAGCAGGCCGAGCAGCATGACGACCGAGCCGAGCAGGGTGTAGAGGATGAACCGCCAGGCGGCGGCCTGACGGCCCTCGCCGCCCCAGCGGGCGACGAGGAAGTACATCGGGATGAGGACCATCTCGAACGCCAGGAAGAACAGCAGCAGGTCGAGGACGGCGAAGGTCGCGAGGGTGCCGGACTCGAGCAGGAGCAGCAGCGCGACGAACGCCTTCGGGGTGGGGCCCGTGGGCGGCTTGAAGTAGGAGTACAGCGCGCAGAGGAAGGTCAGGAGCGCGGTCAGTACGACGAGGGGGAGGGAAATGCCGTCGACGCCGAGGTGGATGTGCACATGGAGTGCGGGGATCCAGCTGATGTCGGTCGTGGCCTGCATCTTCGACGGGTGGGCGTGGTCGAAGCCGGCCGCGAGGACGATCGCGGCGGCGAGGATCGCGCCGGTGACGGTCACGCCGTGCCGGAGCACGGCCTGCTCGGGTGACTTCCCCTTCAGTCCCGGCGGCGCGGGCAGGAGGGCGGCGAGCGCGCCGAGGAGCGGGCCGGCGACGAGGAATGCCAGAAGGAACTGCATCACGGACTCGTTGATATCGATCACGCCTGCTCACGCTCCCGTGGCCAGAAGGACGGCGGCGACCGCCAGGACGACGGTGCCCGCGAGCAGCGCGCTCACATAGGTCTGCACATTGCCGGTCTGGGCGCGCCGTACGGCGGCCCCGAGCAGGCGGGGTACGGCTCCCGCACCGCGTACGTAGGTCTCGACGACCTCCCGGTCGAGGAACCGGACGAGGCTCGCCCCGGCCAGCACCGGGCGGACGAAGAGGGCCGCGTACACGGCGTCGAGGTGGAAGCCGACGGCCGCGTGCCGGTGCAGCGGCCCGAGCAGCAGCCGTCCGGGGTCCGCGGGGTCGGGCGCGTGGGCGATGTCCCCGTACGCGGGCGTGTGGGTGGCGATGGCCTCGGCCTCCACGAGTGCGGCGTCGCCCTCGGGGTGGGCGGCGACGGCGCCGAGGGGGGTCCGGGCGGCGAGCGCGGTGGTGTGCTGCCAGGCCCCGTAGATGACGATGCCGCCGACCAGGGCCACGCCGGTGCCGAGGACGGAGGTGACGAGCGTCGGGGTCAGGTCGCGGCCGTCGAACCATCCGGGCAGGAGGCGGAAGGCGAGGCCGCCGAAGGCGAGGGACGGGATGGCGAGCACCCAGAGCACGGCGTTCATGACGAGGGGCTGCCTGCCGTGGTCGGGCGCCTCGGCGCCCCGGCCGCGGAAGGCCAGCAGCCACAGGCGCATGGCGTAGGCGCCGGTGAGCAGGGCGGTGACGAGGCCGGCCACGAGGACGCTCCAGCCCGCCGCCGCGGGGGCGTGGCCGGTGGGACCGGTGGCCACGTGTTCGGCGGCCCCGAGGACGGACTCCTTGGAGAAGAAGCCGCTGAAGGGAGGGAGCGCGGCGAGCGCGAGGAGCGCCACGGTCATCGTCCAGTAGGCGTCCGGGACGCGGGCGCGCAGGTTGCTCATGCGGGACATGGCGGCCAGCGAGTTGGTGCCGGAGGCGTGGATGATCACGCCGGCCGCAAGGAACAGCAGCGCCTTGAAGGCGCCGTGCGACAGGAGGTGGAAGACGGCCGCGCCGCGGTCGCCGACGGCGAGCGCGCCGGTCATGTAGCCGAGCTGGCCGATCGTCGAGTAGGCGAGGACGCGTTTGATGTCGTCCTGGGCGAGCGCGGCGAGCGCCGATCCGGCCATCGTCACGGCGGCCATGACGGCGAGGACGACCATCGCGGCCGAGGACGCCTGGAAGACGGGGAGGAGCCGGGCGACGAAGTAGACACCGGCGGCGACCATCGTCGCGGCGTGGATCAGCGCGGAGACGGGCGTCGGGCCCGCCATGGCGTCGGGGAGCCAGGTGTGGAGCGGGAACTGCGCCGACTTGCCCGCCACGCCGGCGAGGAGCAGCAGGGCGATCAGGGTCGGGTGGTGCAGTCCGCCGCTCGCGACGGTGCCGAGGACCCGGGTGATCCGGAAGGATCCCGCGTCGGTGCCGAGCGCGAACAGGCCGATCAGGAAGGGGACGTCGCCGAGCTTGGTGACCAGGAAGGCCTTGATGGAGGCGGCGCGGGCCTCGGGGGTCTCCCAGTAGTGACCGACCAGGAAGTAGGAGCAGATGCCCATGACCTCCCAGCCGACCAGCAGCACGATCAGGTCGCCGGAGTAGACGACGAGCAGCATCGCGGAGGTGAACAGGGAGACGAGCGCGGCGTACGAGGGGTAGCGCGGGTCGTCGCGCAGATAGCCCGTGGAGTAGATCTGCACGCAGGTGGCGACGACGCCGACCAGGACGGCGACGAGCGCGGCGAAGCCGTCGATGTGCAGGGCGAGTTCGACGGGCACCGAGCCGGTGGGGGTGAGCTCGGTGGCGGCGTCGACGGCCCGGCCGCCGCCCTGGTCCGCGGCGACCAGCACGGCCAGGACCAGGGAGGCGAGTGTCGGCAGGACGGCGAGCGGGCGGACGAAGCCGGGCGCGGTTCGGCCGAGCAGCAGGCCGGCCACGGCGCCGAGGAACGGAAGGAGCGGAACGAGGACGGCGAGGGTGGTCGTGGTCACGCGGTGGCCTCAGCCTTCTCAGCGGCCTCCGGGGTCGCGGCGCCGTGGGGGCCGTCGTCGGAGTCGTCGGGGCCCTCGGCGGAGTCGCGGAGCCGGTCGATGTCCGAGGTGCCGCGGTTGCGGTGGACGGCGAGGACGATCGCCAGGCCGATGCCGATCTCGGCGGCGGCGATGGCGATGGTGAACAGGGTCAGGGCCTGACCGGAGTGCAGGGTCTCGATCGCGGCCCTGCTGAGCCAGACGTCGAAGGCGACCAGGTTGAGGTTGACGGCGTTGAGCATGAGCTCGACGGACATCAGGACCAGGATCGCGTTGCGGCGGGCGAGGACGCCGTACAGGCCGGTGCAGAACAGGAGGGCGGAGAGCACGGCGGGATAGGCGAGGTGCATCAGCGGACACCTTCCTTCGCACCCGCGTCGCCGTCGGCGCCCGGGGCGGGGGCGGCGGCAGCGGCTCGGGCGGCGGCGTCGGCCGCCTTCGCCCTGCGGGACAGGACGATCGCGCCGACCAGCGCGGCCAGGAGCAGGACGGAGAGGGCCTCGAAGGGCAGGACCCAGTTCTGGAACAGGCTCTCGCCGGTGACCTTCGTCGATCCCGCGGCGGCGCCGTCCAGGTCGATCCAGGTGGCGCGGAAGGCGTCGACGACCACCCAGACCAGGGCGGCCGCGGCGGCGACGGCCACGGTCAGGGCGGCCCAGCGGTTGCCGGAGTCGGCGTCCGGGGAGCGGCCGATGGGCGCCTTGGTGAGCATCAGACCGAACAGGAGGAGGACGACGACGGAACCCACGTAGATGAGGACCTGCACCCAGGCGATGAACTCGGCGGTGAGCAGGAGGTACTCCACGGCGAGGCCGCCGAGGGTCACCACCAGCCACAGGGCGGCGTGCACGAGCTGCCGGGTGGTGACGGTGACGAGGGCGGCGCCGAAGGTGACCAGGCCGACCAGGAGGAAGGCGATCTCGACACCGGTCGGGGAGAGGAAGCCGTGGCTTGCGGCGGCGATGCTCACGCGTCCCCCTCCCGCGGTTCGGCCTGCGCGGCCGCCAGCTTCTCGGCGGTCTTGCGGGCGGCGGCGATCTCCTTGGGCTCCTCGGCGCCGGAGTCGAGGGCGGGCGGCGCGGGCACGGTCCACATCCACTCGCGCAGCTTGTCGCGCTCGTGGGTGAGTTCGCGGATGTCGGTCTCGGCGTACTCGAACTCCGGGGACCAGAACAGGGCGTCGAAGGGACAGACCTCGATGCAGATACCGCAGTACATGCACAGGGAGAAGTCGATGGCGAAGCGGTCGAGGACGTTGCGGCTGCGTTCGCGGCCGCCGGGGGTCGCCGCGGGGACCGTCTCCTTGTGGGAGTCGATGTAGATGCACCAGTCCGGGCACTCGCGGGCGCACAGCATGCAGACGGTGCAGTTCTCCTCGAACAGGCCGATGACGCCGCGGGTGCGCGGCGGGAGGTCGGGCTGGACGTCGGGGTACTGCTCGGTGACGGTCTTCTTCGTCATCGTGCGGAGGGTGACGGCCAGGCCCTTGGCCAGGCCGCTGCCGGGGATGGGTGCCATGGCTACTGGATCACCACCTTGACGATGCCGGTGAGGGCGATCTGGGCGAGGGAGAGGGGGACGAGGAGGGTCCAGGAGAACTTCTGGAGCTGGTCCTCGCGCAGCCGCGGGTAGGTGACGCGGAGCCAGATGACCACGAAGGCGAGGAGCGCCGTCTTCAGCAGGGTCCAGACCCAGCCGAGGCCCTCGGCGCCCCAGGGGCCGTGCCAGCCGCCCAGGAAGAGGACGGTGGTCAGGCCGCACAGGACGACGATCCCGGCGTACTCGGCGAGCAGGAACAGGGCGAAGCGCAGACCGGTGTACTCGGTGTACGCGCCGAAGATGATCTCCGAGTCGGCGACGGGCATGTCGAACGGCGGGCGTTGCAGTTCGGCGAGGCCCGCGACGAAGAAGACGATCGCGCCGACGATCTGCCAGGGCAGCCACCACCAGTGGAAGGCGTGGACGATGCCGGGCAGGGAGACCGTGCCGGCCGCCATCGCGACGGAGGCGGCGGCGAGCAGCATCGGCAGCTCGTAGGCGAGGAGCTGTGCGGCGGTGCGCAGGCCGCCGAGGAGGGAGAACTTGTTGGCGGAGGCCCAGCCGGCCATCAGCGAGCCGAGGACGCCGATGGCCATGACCGCGAGCACGAAGAAGATGCCCGCGTCGAGGACCTGGCCGACCGCGCCCTCGCCGGGGCCGATCGGGATGGCGAGCAGCACGAGGAGGTAGGGCAGCAGGGCCACGGCGGGGGCGAGCTGGAAGACGCGGCGGTCGGCGCCGGCCGGGACCACGTCCTCCTTCTGCGCGAACTTCACGCCGTCCGCGACAAGTTGGGCCCAGCCGTGGAAGCCTCCGGCGTACATGGGGCCGAGGCGGCCCTGCATGTGCGCCATCACCTTGTGCTCGGTCTGCCCCACGATCAGCGGGAAGGTCAGGAACACCACGAAGACGATCAGGAGTCGCAGGGCGACGTCGAGGGCATCGTTCACTGCGGGCCTCCTTCCGGGTCGTCGGGGGTGGTGTGGGGGTTCGTGGCGTCGGGGTCGTCCTCGGGGGACGGCCCTGGTTCCGGCTCGTGTCCGGGTTCGTCGAACGCCGGGCGGGCGTGGTGCCAGGGGGCGTCCGAGCTGCGCGGCGCCGTGGGCGGCTTCCGGGCCGCCGCCTGCCCGCGCTGCGACGCGGAGCCCTCGCTCGCGCTGCGCGCCCGCCGGGATCCCGTGGCCCCGGCCCGCTGCGACGCGGATCCGCCGGCCGCGCTGCGCGCGCGCCGGCCCCCTGCGGCGGGTTCGGCCGGCACGTCCGCGGCCGCGCCTTCGCCTTCCGTGGCCCGCGCGGCCGTACCGGCCTCCGCCTCCTCTGCGGCACTCTCGCGGCCGACGGCCCCGTCGCGCCCGGGCGTGCCTTCGGCACCGTCCGCGGACTCCGCCGCCGACTGACGGCCGCCGTCCTCGGGCGTGCCCTCAGCCGCGGCGTCCGTGCGTTCCGTCGTCTCGCTCTCGCGCCGCGCCGCCGCGCTGTCGGCCTCCGGGCGGCGGCCGCCGTCACCGGGCCTGCCCTGAGCCGCGGCGCGCTGGGGCGCGTCGTTGGCGTCGGCGGGAACCTCCGCCGCGCCCTCGGGTGCGGCCGCGGACTCCGCCGCCGCACGTTCCGTGCGTTCGGCCGTCCCGCCCTCCGGCCGCGTCACCGCGTCCTCAGTCGCCGGGCGGCGGACGCCGTCTCCCCGCGTGTCCTCGGCGGCCGGCCCGGCCTTCGGCGCCGCCTGCGCCGCGGTCGCGGCGCGCTCGGCCGCCACCCCGGTCTCCGCCGCCGCGGCAATCTCGGGCGCCGCCTCGTCGCGGCGGGCCGCCTGGCTTGCCGAGCCCTCGCCGGCGCTGCGCATTCGGCGCGGCCCGGCGGGGGGTGCCGTGGCCGCGGGTGCCGTGGCCGACTGGCCCGTGGAGCCCTCCGCCGCCGTGCGGGTGCGGCGGGCCGGGCGGTCGCCCGCCGCCCGGGCCGCGCCCCGGGCGGGGCGGGACGGGGCCGGTGGGAGCTGGCCCTTCTGGGGGCCCCACTCGTTGGGGTCGGGCACGCCCGGCGGGAGCATCTGGCGGCGCTTGGGCCCGCCGTGGTCCGAGTCGCCCGGTTCCTTGGCGCCCGGCCAGGCCTTGGCGACGCGGGCCGCGAGGACGAAGTCCTTGCGCAGGGGGTGGCCCTCGAAGGTCTCCGGCAGGAGCAGGTGATCCAGGCCGGGATGGTCCTGGAAGGAGACGCCGAACATCTCGTGCGTCTCCCGTTCGTGCCAGGCGGCACCCGCGTAGACGTCCACCGCGGTCGGCAGGACGGGCTCCTCGTGCGGAACCGTCGTACGCACCAGCAGACGGCGTACCGGGTCGAGGGCGACGACGTGGGCCGAGACTCGGAAGCCCGTGCCCGGCTCGTCGACGGCGCTCAGCCAGTCGAAGTACGTGCAGCCCAGCTCGTCGCGGGCGGTCAGCAGCGCGGAGACCCAGGTCTCCGGCGGCACGTCCACCGTCAGGACCTCGTAGGACTCCTCCGCCGTGGCCCCGGTCCCGAAGAGTTCCTCGACGGGCGCGGGCAGCCAGCCGGCCCCACTCATCGCGGGTCCCCCTCGCCGGTGGTCGCGGCGGCGGGCGGCCGTACGAGCCCGCTCTGCAGCGCCGCCGTCGAAGGACGGGCCGCCCCGGTCGCGTACCGCTCCCCCAGCGACTCGCGCGCGATCTTCTCCTGGAGTTTCAGGATCCCCTGGAGCAGCGCCTCGGGGCGCGGCGGGCAGCCGGGGACGTAGACGTCCACCGGGATGATCTGGTCGACGCCCTTGGTGACGGAGTACGAGTCCCAGTAGGGGCCGCCGCAGTTGGAGCAGGCGCCGAAGGAGATGACGTACTTGGGCTCCGGCATCTGCTCGTACAGCCGCTTGACCGCTGGGGCCATCTTGTCCGTGACCGTGCCGGACACCACCATCAGGTCGGCCTGGCGGGGCCCGGGCGCGAACGGGATCACGCCGAGGCGGATGAAGTCGTGCCGTGCCATCGACGCGGCGATGAACTCGATCGCGCAGCAGGCGAGGCCGAAGTTGAAGACCCAGAGCGAGTAGCGCCGCCCCCAGTTCAGGACGACCTTCATAGGCTCCGGGGCGAGCCGGGAGAGCGCGCCCAGCCGCTTCGGCTCCGGCAACGCTACCGGTTCGGGGGTGCGGGGGGTCACGTCCATGCCAGGACGCCCTTCTTGTATGCGTACAGCAGGCCCACGGCCAGGAAGCCGAGGAAGATGAACATCTCCACGAGCGTCGTCGCGCCGTAGCCGGGGGCGGCGAAGACCGTCGCCCAGGGGAACAGGAAGATCGAGTCGACGGCGAAGATCACGTACAGGAAGGCGTAGACGTAGTAGCGGACCTGGGTGTGCGCCCAGCCCTCGCCGACGGGGTCGACGCCGCACTCGTACGTCAGCAGTTTCTCCGGGGTGGGGACCACCGGGCGCAGCAGGCGTCCCGCTCCGAAGGCGACGGCGACGAACAGCACGCCGACGAGGGCGAGCAGTCCGACGACCGAATAGGACTGGAAGTAGTCCGCCGCGACGACGGCGGTCGACCCCCGCAACGTCTCCCGCACCGTCCGTTCCTCACTCCCTGGCCCTGTCGGACCCGTTTCCCCGGCCCCGTGCTGTTCGGCTGTTCGACGATCTGTACGCACGGGAGTCTAGGCCCTGATAAAGGACGGGTAAGCAGCCCGTCGCACCGTGGGACGCGAAGGTGGGGTTTTCCCCCGTCGGGTGAGGGCGGCCCACCTCATGGCGCCGTCGGCCGCCGCACGGCACGCTGGCCCCTATGACCGCTCGCATCCCCGCCGCAGATCCCGCGGCAGACGGCGCCGAGGACCGGCTGCCACCGGCTCGTT
Organism: Streptomyces sp. NPDC014889; assembly: GCF_043081205.1. Lineage (NCBI taxonomy): Bacteria > Bacillati > Actinomycetota > Actinomycetes > Kitasatosporales > Streptomycetaceae > Streptomyces > Streptomyces sp. NPDC014889. The sequence continues at coordinate 154,493 of NZ_JBIBWH010000010.1, read as the reverse complement.
TCGCCTACGACCTGCCCACCTGGAAGGAGATCACGCATCTCCTGGTGAATCTGCCAGTGTCGCTGCTCGGTTTCGTCTACGTGGTGACGGTGCTGGTGACCGGCAGCGCGCTGACGCTCAACGTGATCGGCTTCCCGCTGCTGGCGCTCGGGCTGACGGGCTCGCGCCTGCTGGGCCGGCTGGAGCGGTCGCGGGCACGGGCGCTGCTCGGGGTGCGGATCGACGAGCCGAGCCCGCTGTCGCTGCACGGCTCCAAGGGACTGGTCGGGCGGATCTGGACGTCGCTGAAGGACCCGGTGGGCTGGCGTTCGTCGCTGTACCACTTCATACGGATGCCCTGGGGCGTGCTCACCTTCGCGGTGACGCTGACCTCGCTCTTCGTGCTCTGGCCGGTGCTGCCCTTCATCGCGCGGGGCCTGGCGAACGTGGACCGGGCGATGGTGCGGGGCCTGCTGTCGCCGTCCGACGAGCTGGAGCGGCGCATCGCCGAGCTGGAGTCGGACCGTGGGGTCGTGGTGGACACGGCCGCCGCGGACCTGCGGCGCATCGAGCGGGACCTGCACGACGGGGCGCAGGCCCGGCTGGTCAATCTGGCCATGGGCCTGGGTCTGGCCAAGGAGAAGCTGCTGGAGGGCCAGTCGGACGAACATGTCGCCGCGATGGTCGAGGAGGCCCACGGTGAGGTGAAGCTCGCGCTCCAGGAGCTGCGCGACCTGGCCCGCGGCATCCATCCCGCCGTGCTGACCGACCGCGGCCTCGACGCGGCCCTTTCGTCGGTGGCCTCGCGCTGCACGGTTCCGGTGCAGGTGTCGGTCGACCTGGAGGCGCGTCCGGCCGCGGCCATCGAGGGCATCGCCTATTTCACGGTCTCCGAACTGCTCCAGAACGTCAGCAAGCACAGCGGGGCGCGCACCGCGTCCGTCGACGTGTGGCGGACCGACGACCGGCTGCTGATCCAGGTCGGGGACGACGGCCGCGGCGGCGCCCGGCTGGACGGCGGGACGGGCATGCGCGGTCTGGCCGAGCGGCTGGACGCGGTCGACGGCCTGTTCGTCGTCGAGTCGCCGCCGGGCGGTCCGACGACGGTCACGGCGGAGCTGCCGTGGCGGGACCGCACGGAGGGGGCGGGCCCGGCCGGGTCCGGCGCGGCCGCCTCCGGCAGGGGCGCCCCCGGCCTGAGGTAGGGAAAACCCCCCGCCCAAGAGGCCGACGTGCTCCATGGTCCCGCCGGACGGGGCCGAGCACCCTGGGAGTACGGCGGAACAGCCGTAGGAAACACCGAACGAGGGGACGGGACGACGCCGATGGCCACCCAGTACCGATCGCAGCACGCACCGGGGTACGGGCCCTACAGCGCGGGCGGGTTCCACGACGGTGGCACCCGCCGGGAACGGCACCTGCTGCCGGCCGGGCTGCGGGCGCCGTTCGAGGCCCGGAGTTGGCGCGAGTTCGGATATGTGCTGCTGAACCTGCCGATCGGCATCATGCTGTTCACGTACGCGGTGACCATGGTGTCGCTGGGCGCGGGCCTGCTGGTGACGTTCCTGGGGGTCCCGGTGCTCGCGGCGGCGCTCGGCGGCTGCCGCCTGTTCGGCGTGCTGGAGCGGGCGCGGGCGCGCCGGCTGCTCGGCCTTGAGGTGGCCGAGCCGCAGCCGCTGCGGGCGACGAAGCCGGGCGTCCTGGCCTGGACGGGGGCCCTGCTGAAGAGCGGCTCCTCCTGGCGGGCCCTGCTCTACGCGATCCTGCACTTCCCGTGGGCGGTGTTCTCCTTCACGGTGTCGCTGGTCTTCTGGACGCTGGGCTGGAGCCTGCTGACGTATCCGCTGTGGTTCTGGGTGTTCCCGATGTGGGCCGGCCAGGGCGGGCTCCAGCTCTACGGCGACGGTCATCACGGCGTCTATCTGGACAACCCGTTCGAGATCACGGTGACCGCGCTGGTGGGGCTGCTGTTCACGCTGGCCACGCCGTGGATCGTGCGGGCGCTGACGATGGTGGACCGGGTGCTGGTGTACGGGCTGCTGGGGCCGTCGCGGCTGTCGGCGCGCGTGGTGGAGCTGGAGTCGGACCGCGGAGTCGTGGTGGACACGGCCGCCGCGGACCTGCGGCGCATCGAGCGGGACCTGCACGACGGGGCGCAGGCCCGGCTGGTCAATCTGGCCATGGGCCTGGGTCTGGCCAAGGAGAAGCTGGCGGAGGATCCGCAGGCGGCGGCGCGGATGGTGGACGAGGCGCACGGCGAGGTGAAGACCGCGCTGCAGGAGCTGCGGGACCTGGCGCGGGGCATCCACCCGGCGGTGCTGACGGACCGCGGTCTGGACGCGGCCCTGTCGGCGGTGGCCTCGCGCTGCACAGTTCCGGTGCGGGTGGAGGTCGATCTGGCCGAGCGGCCGGCGGCAGCCATCGAGGGCATCGCGTACTTCACGGTCTCCGAGCTGCTCCAGAACATCAGCAAGCACAGCGGGGCACGGTCCGCCTCGGTGGACGTCTGGCGGACGGAGGACCGGCTGATGCTCCAGGTCGAGGACGACGGGGTCGGGAACGCGGACGTGTCCAAGGGGTCGGGCCTCGCCGGACTGGCCGAACGGCTGGACGCCGTGGACGGGATCCTGGTCGTGGACTCGCCGCCCGGGGGCCCCACCCGGGTGACGGCGGAACTGCCCTGGCGGCGCTGAGCACGCCCCGGCCCCTTGCTCCGGCGGCGCGGAGCGCCCCCGAAGTCTGCTGACGGCGGCCTGCCGCCCGCGGCCGCACCGGTCGCGGGCGGCAGGCCGAAAGATGTGGTCGCCTCCCTACACTTCCCCTGGCCCGGGCGCGGCACGGTCCGAATACTGGAATGCTGGACCGTGTCGCACGGAAGGCCGTGGGGCGAGGCTGTGGGGGGCCGAGGATCGTGGAGGACAGGGTGCGGGTGGTCATCGCCGAGGATTCAGTGCTGCTCAGGGAGGGCCTGACCCGGCTGCTGACCGACCGCGGGCACGAGGTCGTGGCGGGCGTCGGGGACGCCGAGGCGCTGATCAAGACCATCGCGGAGCTGCACGACCAGCAGGCGCTGCCGGACGTCGTCGTGGCGGACGTGCGGATGCCGCCGACGCACACCGACGAGGGGGTCCGGGCCGCGGTGCAGCTGCGCAAGGCGCACCCCGCGCTGGGCGTGCTCGTGCTGTCGCAGTACGTGGAGGAGCGGTACGCCACCGAGCTGCTGGCCGGTTCCAGCCGCGGGGTCGGCTATCTGCTCAAGGACCGTGTGGCCGAGGTCCGCGAGTTCGTGGACGCGGTGGTCCGGGTGGCCGAGGGCGGTACGGCCCTGGACCCGGAGGTCGTCGCCCAGTTGCTCGGCCGCAGCCGCAAGCAGGACGTGCTGGCCGGGCTCACCCCGCGGGAGCGGGAGGTGCTGGGTCTGATGGCCGAGGGCCGGACGAACTCGGCGATCGCCCGCCAGCTCGTGGTGAGCGACGGCGCGGTCGAGAAGCACGTCAGCAACATCTTCCTCAAACTCGGACTGTCCCAAAGTGATGGGGATCACCGGCGTGTTCTGGCCGTGCTCACCTATCTGAACTCGTGATCGTCCGACACTGTCTCGGAGCCTGCGAGCCGTCTCATCGGTACGTCCAGCATGCGAACGATGCCGGGAAGGCGACCCTCGCGGTCGTAGGGTTGAAGCCGGGGAAGGTCTTCGGGAAGGCCGCTCCCACACAGCAGCCTCGAAGGAGGTCCAGTTCAGTGACCAGCCAGGTCAGCAGTCCAGCGGAGCAGGCCGATGGTGCCGTCGTAGGGGAGCAGCGCAGGGTGGCCGGAACGAAGGACGTCCGCCGCCTGGACCGGGTGATCATCCGGTTCGCCGGTGACTCGGGTGACGGTATGCAGCTCACCGGTGACCGCTTCACCTCGGAGACGGCGACGTTCGGGAACGATCTGTCGACGCTGCCGAACTTCCCGGCCGAGATCCGGGCCCCCGCGGGAACCCTGCCGGGTGTGTCCTCCTTCCAGCTGCACTTCGCCGACCACGACATCCTGACCCCCGGGGACGCGCCGAACGTGCTGGTCGCGATGAACCCGGCCGCGCTGAAGGCCAACGTCGGCGACCTGCCGCGGGGCGCGGAGATCATCGTCAACACCGACGAGTTCACCAAGCGCGCGATGCAGAAGGTCGGCTACGAGGCCTCCCCGCTGGAGGACGGCTCGCTGGACGGCTACCACCTGCACCCGGTGCCGCTGACCACCCTGACGGTCGAGGCCCTCAAGGAGTTCGACCTCTCCCGCAAGGAGGCCGAGCGCAGCAAGAACATGTTCGCGCTGGGCCTGCTGAGCTGGATGTACCACCGGCCCACGGAGGGCACGGAGAAGTTCCTGCGGACGAAGTTCGCCCGGAAGCCGGACATCGCGGCGGCGAACATCGCCGCGTTCCGGGCGGGCTGGAACTTCGGTGAGACGACGGAGGACTTCGCGGTCTCCTACGAGGTCGCCCCGGCCGCCAAGGCCTTCCCCGTCGGCACGTACCGCAACATCTCCGGGAACCTGGCCCTGGCCTACGGCCTGGTGGCGGCCTCCCGCCAGGCGGACCTGCCGCTGTACCTGGGCTCCTACCCGATCACCCCGGCCTCGGACATCCTGCACGAGCTGTCCAAGCACAAGAACTTCGGTGTGCGGACCTTCCAGGCCGAGGACGAGATCGCCGGCATCGGCGCCGCCCTCGGGGCCGCCTTCGGCGGGTCGCTCGCGGTGACCACCACCTCGGGCCCCGGCGTGGCGCTCAAGAGCGAGACGATCGGTCTTGCGGTGTCGCTGGAGCTGCCGCTGGTGGTGGTCGACATCCAGCGCGGCGGGCCGTCCACCGGCCTGCCCACCAAGACCGAGCAGGCCGACCTGCTGCAGGCGATGTACGGCCGCAACGGCGAGGCGCCGGTCCCGGTCGTCGCCCCGTGCACCCCGGCGGACTGCTTCGACGCGGCCCTGGAGGCGGCCCGGATCGCGCTGACCTACCGCACCCCGGTCTTCCTGCTCTCCGACGGCTACCTCGCCAACGGCTCCGAACCCTGGCGCATCCCCGAGCCGGACGAACTGCCCGACCTGCGCGTGCAGTTCGCGCAGGGCCCGAACCACACCACGGCCGACGGCACCGAGGTGTTCCGGCCCTACAAGCGCGACACCAAGACCCTGGCCCGCCCGTGGGCGGTCCCGGGCACGCCGGGCCTGGAGCACCGCATCGGCGGCATCGAGAAGCAGGACGGCACCGGCAACATCTCCTACGACCCCGCCAACCACGACTTCATGGTGCGCACCCGGCAGGCCAAGGTCGACGGCATCGAGGTCCCCGACGTCGAGGTCGACGACCCGGACGGCGCGCGCATCCTCGTCCTGGGCTGGGGCTCCACCTACGGGCCCATCACGGCGGCGGTGCGCCGGCTGCGCGCGGCCGGGGAGTCCATCGCGCAGGCCCACCTGCGCCACCTCAACCCCTTCCCGAAGAACCTCGGCGCGGTCCTGGGGCGTTACGACAAGGTGGTGATCCCCGAGATGAACCTCGGCCAGCTCGCCACCCTGGTCCGGGCGAAGTACCTGGTGGACGCGCACTCGTACAACCAGGTCAACGGCATGCCGTTCAAGGCGGAGCAGCTCGCCACGGCTCTCAAGGAGGCCATCGATGGCTGAGACGTCCACGGAAGGCACGGGCACGGCCGAGGCGCTCACCCTGGTGCCGAAGGCCCAGGCCCGGCAGTCCATGAAGGACTTCAAGTCCGACCAGGAAGTGCGCTGGTGCCCCGGCTGCGGCGACTACGCGATCCTCGCGGCCGTCCAGGGCTTCATGCCGGAGCTGGGACTGGCCAGGGAGAACATCGTCTTCGTCTCCGGCATCGGCTGCTCCTCCCGCTTCCCGTACTACATGAACACCTACGGGATGCACTCCATCCACGGCCGCGCCCCCGCCATCGCCACCGGCCTGGCCACCTCGCGCCGCGACCTTTCGGTGTGGGTCGTCACCGGTGACGGCGACGCGCTGTCCATCGGCGGCAACCACCTCATCCACGCTCTGCGCCGCAACGTCAACCTCAAGATCCTGCTGTTCAACAACCGGATCTACGGCCTGACCAAGGGCCAGTACAGCCCCACCTCCGAGATCGGCAAGATCACCAAGTCGACGCCGATGGGCTCGCTGGACGCGCCCTTCAACCCGGTCTCGCTGGCGATCGGCGCGGAGGCGTCCTTCGTGGCGCGGACGATCGACTCCGACCGCAAGCACCTCACCGAGGTGCTGCGCCAGGCCGCCGCCCACCCGGGCACCGCGCTGATCGAGATCTACCAGAACTGCAACATCTTCAACGACGGCGCCTTCGACGCCCTCAAGGACCGCCAGCAGGCCCAGGAGGCGCTGATCCGCCTGGAGCACGGGCAGCCGATCCGCTTCGGCACGGACGGCGAGCGCGGTGTGGTCCGCGACCCGCGCACCGGTGACCTGTCCGTCGTGGACGTCACCCCGGCCAACGAGTCCGAGATCGTGGTCCACGACGCCCACGCGGCCTCCCCGACCACGGCGTTCGCGCTGTCCCGGCTGGCCGACCCCGACACCCTCCACCACACCCCGATCGGTGTCTTCCGGTCCGTCGACCGCCCGGTCTACGACACCGCGATGGCCGACCAGCTCGACGCGGCGATCGAGCAGCGGGGCAAGGGCGACCTGGCCGCGCTGCTGGCCGGCGGGGACACCTGGACGGTCGTCGGCTGAGCCGCCCGCCCGGACAGCCCCGGCTGCTCCGGTCTCACGAGGCCCGGGTCCGCGCGACCCGGGCCTCGTCTCATGCCCGCCGGGCCTCGTCCTGTGCCCTGCGGGCTTCGTCGTACGTCCGCCGGGCCCGCTCGACGTCCGCCATGCGCTCCTGGGTCCAGAGCGCGAGTGTCCGTACCTGTTCGGCGGCCTCCCGGCCGAGGCCGGTGAGGGAGTAGTCGACCCGGGGCGGGATCACGGGCTTGGCGTCGCGGTGGACCAGCCCGTCGCGCTCCAGGGTCTTCAGCGTCTGGGTGAGCATCTTCTCGCTGACGCCTGCCGCGCTGACCCGGCCGACGGCGCGGCGCAGCTCGCTGAAGCGGTGCGGCCGCTCCAGCAGCTCGATCAGGACGAGGACCCCCCACCTGCTGGTGACGTGCTCCAGGACCAGCCGGTACGGGCAGCTCGCCGCGTCGGCGGCGTCCCTGGCCACTCCGGCTGTCCTCACTCCTGCTGTACTCGCTCCTGCACTTACCGCCATGTCAGTACCTTACTTCAAAGTGGGTACTTTCGAAGAGATAGTGCTTCTCCTAGCGTGGGGGCACAGGCACCCCCACAAGGAGACTTCCGTCATGAGCATCGTCGTCACCGGAGCCACCGGACACCTCGGCCGCCACGTCGTGGAACAACTGCTGGAGAAGGTTCCGGCCGGCCAGGTCACCGCTGTTGTGCGCAGCCCCGAGAAGGCCGCCGCTCTCGCCGAGCGCGGGGTGCGGATCGCGGTCGCCGACTACAACGCGCCCGAGACCTTCGAAGGTCTGTTCTCGGCCGGCGACAAGGTCCTGCTGATCTCCGGCAACGAGTTCGACAAGGGCCGGGTCCAGCAGCACCGGGTCGTCATCGACGCGGCCCGGGCCGCCGGTGTCGCGCTGCTCGCCTACACGAGCGCCCCCGGCCCCCTGAAGGCCGCCCTCGCCGACGACCACCGCGGCACCGAGGAGGCCCTGCTGGCCTCCGGGGTGCCCTACGTGCTGCTGCGCAACGGCTGGTACCACGAGAACTACACCGAGCAGCTCGCCCCCGTCCTGGAGCACGGCGCCGTCGTCCACGCCGCAGGCGAGGGGCGTATCTCCTCCGCCTCGCGCGCCGATTACGCGGCCGCCGCCGTCGCCGTCCTCACCGGCGAGGGCCACGAGAACCGGACGTACGAGCTGGGCGGGGACGAGGCGTGGAGCCTCGCCGAGTACGCCGCCGAGCTGAGCCGGCAGACCGGCAGGACGATCACGTCCAACCCGGTCACCGTCGAGGAGTTCGCCGGCGTCCTGGCCGGCGCCGGGCTGCCCGGGCCGATCGCCGCGATCCTGGCGGGCGTGGACGCCTCCATCGAGAAGGGCGAGCTGGTGGTCACCTCCGGCGACCTGTCCCGTCTGACCGGCCGGCCCACCAGCCCGGTCTCGGAGGCGATCACCGCGGCGCTGGCGGGCTGAGCGACACCGGGGGAACGCCGGAGAAACCGCCGGAGAAGCCCCTGGAGAAACCGTCACCCACCCGTCATGACCGTTTGGCGATACGGACATGACAGGCGGGGGCGCGTGGCGCTACCTTCTTTGATGCCCGCCGCACGGCACGCGGCCGGGCACGAAGGAGGAACCAGTGAGCGAGCAGCCGAGGGGTGAGCGGCGCACAGGACTGCTGAACGGCTTCGCCGCCTACGGGATGTGGGGCCTCGTCCCCATCTTCTGGCCGCTGCTCAAACCCGCCGGGGCGATCGAGATCCTCGCCCACCGCATGGTGTGGTCCCTCGCGTTCGTCGGCGTGGCCCTGCTCGTCGTACGCCGCTGGGCCTGGGCCGGCGAACTGCTGCGCCAGCCGCGCAGGCTGGCCCTCGTCGTCCTCGCGGCCGCGGTAATCACCGTCAACTGGGGCGTCTACATCTGGTCCGTCAACAGCGGGCACGTGGTGGAGGCCTCGCTCGGCTACTTCATCAACCCGCTGGTCACCATCGCGATGGGCGTGCTGCTCCTCAAGGAGCGACTGCGGCCCGTGCAGTGGGCGGCGGTCGGCACCGGCCTCGCCGCGGTCGTCGTGCTCACCATCGGCTACGGCCGCCCGCCGTGGATCTCCCTCTGCCTCGCCTTCTCCTTCGCCACCTACGGGCTGGTGAAGAAGAAGGTCAACCTGGGCGGCATCGAGTCGCTGACCGCCGAGACGGCGGTCCAGTTCCTGCCCGCTCTGGCCTATCTGCTGTGGCTGGGCGCGCACGGCACGTCGACGTTCGCCGCCGAGGGCGCCGGGCACGCCGCCCTGCTCGCCTCCACCGGCATCGTCACCGCGCTGCCGCTGGTCTGCTTCGGCGCGGCGGCGATACGGGTGCCGCTGTCCACGCTCGGCCTGCTGCAGTACATGGCCCCGGTCTTCCAGTTCCTGCTCGGCGTCGCCTACTTCCACGAGTCCATGCCGGCCGAGCGCTGGGCCGGCTTCGCCCTGGTCTGGCTCGCGCTGACCATGCTGACCTGGGACGGCCTGCGCATGGCCCGGCGGGCGGCACGGGACAGGGCCCGGCTCGCCGCCTCCCGGCCCGCGCCGGCGGCGACGACGACGGCCGATCCGGTGGACGCGTAGCCGCTGCCACGGACACCGGCCGCGGGACGAGTCGGCGCTCCCTCCCGTCCCCAACTCCGGTAAGTTCCAGCGCCTGGGCGGGCCCTCGCATATAACTGGTGCATGACTCGGACACCCACGGACGCCGCGCCCGCCCCGCTGCACTGGAAGCTCGTCATCGACGCCACCGACCCGCACGCACAGGCCGACTTCTGGGCCGCCGCGCTGCACTACGCGGTGGAGGACAACAGCGCGCTGGTCGAGCGACTGCTGGAGCTCGGGGCGCTGCCGGGCGAGGCCACCGTCGAGTTCCACGGCCGCCCGGCCTTCCGGGACCTGATCGGCGTACGGCACCCCGACGACCCGTACGACAAGGAACGCGGCACCGGTCTGGGGAGACGGCTGCTGTTCCAGCGGGTGCCGGAGTCCAAGGCCGGCAAGAACCGGCTCCACCTCGACCTGCACCCCGGCGAGGACCGGCGTGCGGACGAGGTGGAGCGGCTGACGGCACTCGGGGCTCGCGTGCTGCGGCAGGTCCGGGAGCCCGCCGGGGAGTGGGTGGTCATGGAGGACCCGGAGGGCAACGTCTTCTGCCTGGTGTAGGACGCCGGGTCAGCTCGTGGGCGGCGGTGCCGCCTTGCGGGCCCGGTCGGCCAGGCGGCCCATGCGGGCGCGGGCGGACTCCAGTTGTTCGATGTCGTCGGCGGCGGGACCGTTCTCGGCGGTGAGTCCGGTCCACAGGCCGATCAGGTCCCGGCCGAGCCTCAGGCCCTGCTCGGGGTCGCGGACCGCGCGCCAGGCGGCGGCCGCGCTCTGCACGTCTCCGTAGGCCGCCTCCGTGTCCCCGGCACGGTGACGGATGCGGGCGAGGCCGAGGGAGATGCCGAAGGAACGGAGCGGATCGCCCGCGAGATAGGCGATGTAGGCGGTGAGTTCGCGCGCCCGCAGCACCTCGGGGTGCTCGGGGCCGAGCGTGCCGGACGCCTCCGCGACGGTGCGTTCGGCCAGGGTCGCCGCCTCCTCGATCCGGCCCTCCTTCACGGCCTCGTTGACCCGCGCCAGGGGTTCGGCGAGCAGGACGACGCCCGCTTCACCGGCCGCGGTCCTGGGATCCTCCCCGAGCACCGCCTCGGCCACGGCGTCGAACCCGCGGGCGGGGGTGGGGGTGGGCTTGGGGTCGGGCTCGGGCCCGGGCTCGTCCAGGTCGGGTTCGGCCGGGTGGGGGCCGCGTTCGGACAGGTGGGGTTCAGCCCGGTCGGGTCCGGGGTCCGGATGCCGGCGGTGGGGCGCGGCTGCGCCGGGGGCAGGGGCCTGGTCGCCGGGCGCCGGGACCCCGTCGGCGGGGGCAAGGACCCCGTCGGCGGGCGCGTCCGGTTCCGGGCGCGCCTTCGCGTCGGCCGGGCTCGCGTCCATCACCGGTGGTGGGCCGAACACCCCCGTGGGGGCGACGGCCGTACCGAAGGGCGTGTCACCCGCCGGTTCCGGCACGGTCCGCAGCACGAACGTGGGTGCGGCCTCACCGGCCGGCGCCGGCGGCTGGGGAACCGGCGGCGGCGGGAAAGCGGGCGCGCTCTCGCCGGGCGGCGCGGCCGGCGGGTCCGGCGGTGCCGTGTGCAGGGGTTCCGCCGCGAACGCGCTGGCGCCGTCGGGGTGGACCTGGAGGGGGACGACGTAGCCGATGCGCTCGTCGGTGACCGTGGCGAGGACGGCGTGGCCGCAGGCGAGGGCGATGCGGTGGAGGTGGTTCAGGACGGTCTGCTGGATCTCCTCGCCGGCAGCCGGGTGGACCGGTACGCCGCCGACCGAGGCCCCGGCGCCGTCCACCGGCACATGGACGGCGACCGGCGTCGCCACGGGAGCCGCCGGCCGCACGGCGTGCTCGTGTTCCCGCTTCTTCCCGCGGCTCAGTCGAGACATCGGTTCCCTCACTCGGATGAGTGCCATCCGGTCGTCAACGTACATTCGAGTCTCTCCGCCCGCCTGCCCTCCCCGCGTCACCACGACGTCACAGACTCGCACCAGGAACCGCACTCCTGTGACCCGGGTAACGTTCCGCGGGCGACGATCGTCGGAACGCGACACGGAAGAGGGACGGGCATGCGGCCAGGCGTGCGACAGGGGCCGGAGATCTGGATTCGCGGACCGGTGACCGACGCCCCCGCCGAGCCCGGCGGACGGGAGGGCGGTCCCGAGCGGCCCGCCGGCCGTCCCGTCACGCCCCGCCGGTTCTCCTGGCTGGCCACCCACGGCGGCGCGGGCACGACCACGCTCGCGGCGGTCTACGGCGGCCACGACTGCGGACGCGCCTGGCCGGAGCCGGGTGCTCCCCGGTCGGTGCTGCTGGTGGCCAGGACCCACGCGGCCGGGCTGGACGCCGTGGTACGGGCCCTGGAGATCTTCCGCAGGGGCGAGGCACCCGCCGGACTCGACCTGGACGCCGTGGTGCTCGTCGCGGACGCGCCGGGACGGCTGCCGAGGCGGCTCGCCCAGCGCGTGCAGCCGATCGAGTCCGTGATCGACGTCTACCGCGTCCCGTGGGTGGAGGCCTGGCGGCTGGGCGACCTGAGCGGAGCGCCGCCGCGCGAGACCGAGCCGCTGGCCCGTCTCACCGGGGCGGGAGGCGCACGGCCGGGGACCGCGGGGGCCGCGCCTACGCCGTGATGTCCTTCGCCGTGAACCGTGCCCAGGCCGCCGAGCCGAACACCGCCGCGTACAGGGCCTGCAACTCCAGGTTCTTCACCAGGCCGTCCCAGTAGACCGGCTCGCGCATGAGGTCGGCGAACGACAGCCAGTAGTGCGGGAAGAGGTACGGCTGGATCGCGTGCAGCTGCGGTATCTGGTCGAGGATCTGAACGGTGATCAGCAGACCTACGGTCGTGGCCATCGCCGCGATCCCGCTGCTGGTCAGCGTCGAGACGAACAGGCCGAGGGCGGCGAGCCCGATCAGAGACGCGGCGACGACGAGGGCGATCAGCAGGGCCCGGACCAGTCCGTCGGCGAAGCTGATCCGCGTGCCGGAGATGGTCGTCGGATCGCCGAGCGGGAACAGCAGCGCGCCCACGAGGAGCGCCGAGACGGCGACCACCAGGGTGGCGACCAGGCAGAAGGCCATGGTCGTGGCGTACTTGACGAGCAGCAGGCGGGTACGGCCGGCGGGGGCGACCAGCAGATAGCGCAGGGTGCCGGCGTTCGCCTCCCCGGCGACGGCGTCGCCCGCGACCACGCCCACGGCCATCGGCAGGAAGAACGGCAGGGTGGCGGCCAGCGCGGTGAAGACCAGGAACAGTCCGTTGTTGGTCACCTGCGCGATGAACGCCGGTCCCTCGCCGCCTCCGCCGCCTCCACCGCCGACGGTCGAACCGCCCCTCGTCTCGATCCTGACGGCCACCCCCACCAGCACCGGCACTCCGGCCAGCACGCCCAGCAGCGCGAGGGTGCGCCAGCGCCGGAAGGTGGTCACCAGCTCGCTGCGCAGCAGCCCGAAGGTCCACAGCGGGCCCGGGGCGCGGACGGCCGGGTCCGCGGCCCGCCCCGGTGAGACCTCAGCCCGCGACATCGAAGCCCTCCCCCGTGAGTGCCACGAACGCGTCCTCCAGCGAGGCCCGTTCGACCCCGAAGCCGCGTACGCGCACGCCTGCCTCCACCAGCGCGGCGTTCACGTCGGCGAGGTCGCGCTCCGGCGGTTCACCGGTCACCCGGTCCTCGCCCACGGCGACGTCGCCGACGCCCTGTTCCTTCAGCACCCGGGCCGCCTCCCCCGTGTCGGGCGTGGTCACCACCAGCCGGCCGCGCGCACCGGCGGCCAGCTCCGCCACGGCTCCCTGGGTGATCAGCCGTCCCTGCGCCATGACGGCCGCGTGGGTGCACACCTGCTCGATCTCGTCCAGCAGATGGGAGGAGAGGAAGACGGTCGTGCCGTCCGAGGCCAACTCCCGGACCAGGGAGCGGATCTCGCGCATGCCCTGCGGGTCGAGGCCGTTGGTCGGCTCGTCCAGGACGAGCAGTCTGCGCGGCTGGAGCAGCGCGGCGGCCAGCCCCAGGCGCTGTTTCATGCCCAGGGAGTAGGCCTTGGCCCTCTTGCCCGCCGCGGCCGTCAGGCCCACCCGGTCCAGGGCGGCCGCGACCCGGGCGCGCCGGGTGCGGGGGTCGGCGGTCGGGTCGGCGGCGTCGTAACGCACCAGGTTGTCCCGGCCGGAGAGGAAGCCGTACAGGGCCGGGCCCTCGATGAGGGCGCCGACCTGCGGGAGCACGGTGGGCGAGGACCGGGGCATGGGGTGCCCCAGTACCCGCGCCGTGCCGGAGGTGGGCTCGATGAGCCCCATCAGCATGCGGATGGTGGTGGTCTTGCCGGAGCCGTTGGGGCCGAGGAAGCCGAAGACGCTGCCCGCCGGGACGGTCAGATCGAGACCGTCGACGGCGAGCTGTCCGCCGCGGTAGCGCTTGGTGAGCCCGCGGGTGTGGATGACGCCGTCATCCGCTTCGTCCATCGGCTCCCCCGATCCCTCGTGTCCGGCGCGTGCTCACTTCGCGGCGTCGGCCGCCTTCACCAGCGTGTCCTTGGTGACGGCACCGACGTACACCTTGCCGTTGTCGGTGATCAGCGCGTTGACCAGGCGGGTGGAGAAGACCGTGCCCTTGCCGAACGTGCCGCTGACCTGGTCGCCGAGCGAGTCGAGGAACCCGCCCAGCTCGCCCTTGCCGGCGGACGACGGGATGCCGCCCTTGGTGCCGGTGTCGATCACGGCGATGGAGTTCCAGCCCTTGCCGAGGATCTCCGGGCCCTTCTCCGCCAGGCCCTTCTCCTGCGCGCCGGGCTCGTGGAACTGCCGGCCCGGGCCGGCCTTCCGCTCGGCGCCCTTTCCGGCGTCCTTCCCAGCGTCCTTCTCCTCGGTGACCTTCGCGCCCTTGGGCGGCGTGAAGTCGAAGGTCGAGGCGGCGGGCCTGGCGAAGTCGATCCGGGTGAAGCCCGCGTCCACCACGGCGGCGCCGCCGCTCGCCGGGGTGAGCGTGAACTTCAGCGGCAGTCCGGTCTTGGCGTCGACCGCGATGCTGATCGCGCCGACCGTGGTGCCGGAGGCGTGCTTCGGCTCGATGACCAGCTTGTAGGCGTCGCGGCCGGCGACCTGCGCGGTGCCGTCGACCTTCACCGAGGTGGTGTCGTCGACCGACTTCAGGGCCTCGTCGGCGAAGTCCTTGGGCGTGGCGGGGACCTCGTCCCGGTGCTTCTTGCCGCTGTCGGCGGCCGTGCCGTGGAAGACCTCGTTCGACTTGCTGTCGTAGCCCCAGACGTCCTTGCCGTTGTGGATGAGGCTGTACTCGGCGGCGCTCTCGATCAGGGAGACCTTCTGCCGGTCCTCGCCGTCGGCGGCGACGCGCAGGGTGTGCGTACCGGATGCCAGCTCGGGCAGCTTTGACGCCGGGTCGGCCGACGAACCGTCACCGCCCCCGAGTGCGCCGGACGCGAGGCCGCTCTCCAGGCCGCCGAGGTTCGGCAGACCGAGATCGGTGCTGATCTTGACCGTGCCGGACAGCTGCTCGACGTCCGACTTGGCGATTTTCTCTATGAGTTGCTGTGCGGTGATCTTCGGCAGGTCGGGGTCGCCGGACGCGGCGAGTGCCGGGACGAGCCCGATGGTCGCCGCGGCCACCCCCACCACCGTGACCGGGACGACGTAGCGCGCGGCCTTGCGGCGCCCCGCGCGCAGGTCGTCGGCTTCGGATCCGTTCGGTGCCATGTGTGCCCTACCTCCGTCATCGGCGGCGGCTGTCCTGCTGCACTGGGGTCTCACCCTCAGCCGCCATTCTCACCCAGATCGGTGAGGAGTGGTGTGGTCCGTGGTCTCCATCTGACCAAATCGGCCGGGCAAAAGCGTCAGACCCCGGAGCCAACTCCGTGTACGCCTGCGGTATGACACACAAAGGGCGACGCCTCCCCACCCCGTAGGGGTAGGCCTGGAGAGCGCCGCTCGGAAGGGGCCGCCGGCGGGGCGTCCGGGCAGGTCGGGGAACCGGGCGTCAGCCGGCCCGGTGCACCACCGCGTCGCACATCTGCAGCAGCGCGGCCTTCGCCTCGCACTCCCGCAGCGGCGCCAGCGCGGCCCGCGCCTCCTTGGCGTAGCGCACGGTGTCCCGTCGGGCCTGCTCCAGGGCCGGATGCTCCCGCAGCGCGCCCAGCGCCTCCGCGAGCCGCGCGTCGTCGGTCAGGTCGGAGTCCAGCAGCTCGCACAGGGCGATGTCTTCGGGCAGCCCCAGCCGGGCGGCGCGCTCGCGCAGCCGCAGCACCGGCAGCGTGGCGATGCCCTCGCGCAGGTCGGTGCCGGGGGTCTTGCCCGACTCGCGCGAGTCGGAGGCGATGTCCAGGACGTCGTCCGCGAGCTGGAAGGCGACGCCCAGCCGCTCGCCGTACTGCGTCAGCACGTCCACGACGGTCTCGTCGGCGCCGGACATCATCGCGCCGAACCGGCACGACACCGCCACCAGCGATCCGGTCTTGCCGCCCAGCACGTCCAGGTAGTGGTCGACCGGGTCCCGGCCGTCCTGCGGGCCCGCCGTCTCCAGGATCTGACCGGTGACCAGCCGTTCGAACGCCACGGCCTGCACCCGCACGGCCTCCGGGCCGAGGTCGGCGAGGATCTGCGAGGCGCGGGCGAACAGGAAGTCGCCGGTCAGGACCGCGACCGAGTTGCCCCAGCGGGTGTTGGCGCTGGCCACCCCGCGGCGCACGGCGGCCTCGTCCATCACGTCGTCGTGGTACAGCGTGGCCAGATGGGTCAGCTCCACCACCACGGCCGACGGCACGATCCCCGGCGCGTACGGGTCACCGAACTGGGACGCGAGCATCACGAGCAGCGGCCGGAACCGCTTCCCGCCCGCCTTGACGAGGTGCTGCGCGGCCCCCGTGATGAACGGGACCTCGCTCTTGGTGGCTTCGAGCAGCCCTTCCTCGACAGCCGCCAATCCGGCCTGGACATCGGCTTCGAGAGCCTGGTCCCGCACGCTCAGCCCGAATGGCCCGACGACGGTCACGAGGGGTCTCCTGTCTGCTGGTGTCTGCTGGGGATTACACGGTTTGTCGATACGTCGCTGCCCTCACTCAAGTCAGCGTATCCGGTCACGTTTCGATCACCGATATCGCCCACCTATACGGGTCAGGCCACATCACCCGACGTGACCACCGTCACGCGTCGGCCACATGGCCCATCCACGCTCACACTCGAAGTCCGATTCGCCCCTATTGGGGTTTCAATTCTCTTTAGTGGTAATTGCCCTTCGGGCACCCAAACCGTGAGTTGGGTCACTTCACCTCCTCTCCGCACCACCCCTCTCATCCCTTCACATTCCCTTTACGCCCAACGGAGTTGAGCGTTGGCGGACGCAAAGGATCAAGCACCACATACACCCCAGACCAAGGTCAAATAGGACGATGTGTGATTCCGCCACTTGTTCGGGACATGTGCTCTCGCATACGTTCCCGGCCATCGGGCGGACGCCGAATCCTGCCGCCGCCCGTCATCCCAACGACCGAATGAACCACGGCAGGAGCGGGGGACCCAGGTAAGCCGCCGGACCGGGCTCGTACGTCCTACGTCGTACGCCGCACCGGAACGGCTCGGGGTGAAGCCGCGCCCAACAGGGCGCGGCCGGGCACCTCCCCGCCCGAACCCGACAGCTCACCTCGCAGGCGACGGAGAGGAATTCCCCCATGCCTGCAAACGGTCAGCGCCGCTCTTCCCGCACCGCCCGCCTCGTCCGCACCCTCGCCGTCACCGGCACGGGCGCAGCCGTCCTCGCCGTGCCGCTGCTCGGCGCGACGAGCGCGTCCGCGGCGACCCCCGCCACCGTCCGGACGGCCGCGAGCTTCGGCTACCCGAACAACCTCGACGGCTGGATCCGCGCCTCCCTGGCGGTCATGGCGCAGAAGGGCATCCCGGGCTCCTACAACGGGATCCACCGCAACATCATCCGCGAGTCCTCCGGCAACCCGCGTGCCATCAACCTCTGGGACTCCAACGCCAAGAAGGGCATACCGTCCAAGGGCCTGCTCCAGGTCATCGACCCGACCTTCCGGGCCTACCACGTGAACGGGACGTCCTGGAACATCTACGACCCGGTCGCCAACATCACGGCCGCCTGCAACTACGCGGCCAAGCGGTACGGCTCCATCGACAACGTCAACGGCGCCTACTGACCGGACCACGGCCGGCTCCACACCGGCTGGTGCCCCGGCACCAGTGCCGCGGCACTAGACAAACAGTCGTTCGAGGACGACGGCGATGCCGTCGTCCTCGTTCGACGTCGTGACCTCGTCGGCCACCGCCTTGAGTTCGGGGTGGGCGTTGGCCATGGCGATCCCCCGGGCGGCCCACTGGAACATCGGGATGTCGTTGGGCATGTCGCCGAAGGCGAGGGCGCTCTCGCGGCCCAGTCCCAGGTGTTCGGCGGCCAGCGCCAGTCCGGTCGCCTTGGTGATGCCGCACGGCTGGAGCTCCACGGTCCCGGGGCCCGACATGGTGACCGTGGCGAGGGGCCCCACCACACCGCGGGCCGCCGCCGCCAGTTCGTCGTCGGACAGCTCCGGGTGACGCAGCAGCACCTTGCTGATGGGCGCGCGCCACAGCTCGTCGCGCCGCTCGACCCGTACGGCGGGAAGCGCCGCGTGCGGCATGCGGTACCCCGGCTCGATGAGCGTGAGCCCCTCGACCCCGTCCTGGTCGACCGCGGCGTACACCTCCCCCACCTCGGCCTCGATCTTGCCGAGCGCGGTCTCCGCCAGCTCGCGGTCCAGGGTGACCGACCACAGCAGACGGTCGCTGCCGGCGTCGTAGAGCTGTGCGCCCTGACCGCACACCGCGAGGCCCGTGGTGTGGAGGACGCCGAGCAGCTCCCGCACCCTCGGCGCCGGCCGTCCGGTCACCACGAGGTGCCGGGCGCCGGCGGCCGCCGTCCTCGCGAGCGCGGCGAGGGACCGTTCGGACACGGTGTCGTCGCCGCGCAGCAGCGTCCCGTCCAGGTCGGTGGCGATGAGGGTGTATGCGAGGGCGGCCATGATCAGAGAATACGGATGCCCCGGCCCACCGACTCGACCGGAGCCGGACGACCGCGCTTCAGGCCGCCTTTCC
Organism: Streptomyces sp. NPDC014889; assembly: GCF_043081205.1. Taxonomy (NCBI): domain Bacteria; kingdom Bacillati; phylum Actinomycetota; class Actinomycetes; order Kitasatosporales; family Streptomycetaceae; genus Streptomyces; species Streptomyces sp. NPDC014889. The sequence goes on along the minus strand of NZ_JBIBWH010000010.1, from coordinate 136,073 downwards.
TCAACTGCCCTTCGGGTGAGGGACCTTCGCGCCGTGCGCGAGGCGGTACTCGACCGTGCGCCGCCGCGGTGGGCGGCCGCGGGGCGGTTCGGGCGGCGGGACGGCAGCCCGCCCGGTCGTGCTCCGCCTCAACCGGTCGTGCCGCCACGGCGGTTGGTCCGCCACAGCTGATAGAGGTGCCGCGCGCCCGGCCGCACGAAACGGGCGAGCATCGTGAGGAACGGCAGCGGATCGTCACCCGCCAGCCAGGCCAGTTCCGTGCCGCTCGCCCTCGCCGGCGCGTGCGGTGTGGTGTAGCCGCTGCGGCGGTAGGCGAGAAGGGCGGGCAGGTCGATGTTCTCCACGACGTAGCGGTGGCCGGTGCGCTGCTCGCCCTCCGGGACGGGGCGCCCGGTCAGGTCGAGGTGCATGGCACGCACGACGTCCACGCCCGACTCGCTCTCGAAGAGCCGGAACTGCGCGCCCATGCGCGGATTGAAGTCGAGGAGCTTGTACCGCCCGTCCCGCCGGTCGAAACGCAGGTCGAGGTCGACGATGCCGGTGAAGCCGATCTGCTTGATGAACCGGGCGGCGAGGTCGGCGAGTTCCGGGTTGTCGACGACGTACGCGTTCGCCGTCATGCCCGCGTGCGGCGGCCAGGAACGGACCTTGACGCCGGTGAACATCGCGAGCGGGGTGGAACTCCGGTCGAAGTAGGCGTGCACGATCCAGTCCTCGGCCTCCTCCCTCGGCAGGTACTCCTGGAGGATCACTCCGGGCTGCTCGCCCCAGTCGCGGGCCAGGGCCAGCAGGCCCTCGCGGCTGTTGATCCTCGTGGTGCCGTTCACCGCGGGGCTGCTGCGCCGCACGAACGCCTCGCGATTCTTGGCCACCACCGGGAAACGGGTCCTCTCGGCGAACGCCACGATGTCGTCGTACGTCTGCGGGAAGGCGGCCTCGGGACTCGGGATGCCGTGCTCCACGCACAGTTCGTGCAGGCCCTGCTTGCTGGCCAGGCGGCGCGGCAGGCCGGGGGCGACGGGCGGGAAGAGGAAGGGGCCCCTGAGCTCCTCCTGGTGCTCCGCGATCAGGACCGCGGCCTCCTCGTCGGTGGGCACCAGGACGGCGGGCCGGCCGATGCGGCGTCCGATCCGCAGCAGCCCCTCCACCAGACGGTCCGCACCCTCCGTGCCCCTGGTCGGCCACACGAACGCGCGTTTGAGATAACGGGAGGAGGCCGCCGGCGTGTAGGCGTCCTCGGTGATCGCGTACATGGGCACGCCCAGACGGCCCAGACTGCGGATCGCTCCCACCCCGCCATGGTGCAGCGGGTAGTCGCCGAACTTCACGATCAGGCCCGGCACCTCGCGGTCGGCCCGGAAAGGCACACTGACGGCATTCCTGGCCACGGGTCCCCCCACGTGTCCCCCATTGAGCGGACCCACCCCGTCCGCGTCCCCAGAGGACGCTAAGCCGGAATTGCCCCCTCCCACAAGACCAATTCGGACATTGCAAACTCTTTAGGCACTGCCCAAGACATGCGATGCCCCCGTAACGTGTGGCCCGACCACATGGCATTTCGGAAAGGAAGGCAGCACCCCATGCCCCCCTTCGAGGTCCCCGAGGGCGACCCCTTCGGTCCGCACAACCTTCCCTACGGCGTCTTCTCCCGCGCCGGGTCGCCGGAGAGGACCGTGGGCGTCCGGCTCGGCGACCACGTGCTCGACGCGGGGGCGGCGGCGCGGGCGCTCGGTTCGCCGTACGCCGACCTGCTCGCGCGGCCGAACCTGAACCCGCTGCTGGCCGCGGGTCGCACCGCGTGGTCCGACGTGCGGCGCGCGCTGACGTCGTGGGTGACCGTGCCGGCCCACCGGGAGACCGTCGCGCCCTTCCTGCACCCGCTGTCCTCGGTGACGCTGCACCTCCCCTTCGAGGTCGCGGACTACGTCGACTTCTACGCCTCGGAGAACCACGCCCGGAACGTGGGGCAGATCTTCCGCCCGGACGCCGAGGACTCGCTGACCCCCAACTGGAAGCACCTGCCCATCGGTTACCACGGCCGCTCCGGCACGGTGGTGGTCTCCGGCACGGACGTGGTGCGCCCGTCGGGCCAGCGGAAGGCTCCCACGGACCCCGCGCCGGTGTTCGGCCCCTCGGTCCGGCTGGACATCGAGGCGGAGGTCGGCTTCGTGGTCGGCACCCCCTCGCCGATGGGGCAGCCGGTCGCGCTCGGCGACTTCCGCGAGCACGTCTTCGGGCTGTGCCTGCTGAACGACTGGTCGGCGCGCGACATCCAGGCCTGGGAGTACGTCCCGCTCGGGCCGTTCCTCGGCAAGTCCTTCGCCACCTCGGTGTCGGCGTGGATCACTCCGCTGGACGCGCTGGAGGAGGCGCGGGTCGCCCCGCCGCGGCGGACGCACCCGCTGCTGCCCTACCTCGACGACTCCGCGCAGGAGCCCGGAGGTTACGACCTGCGCATCTCCGTCGCGATCAACGGTCATACGGTGTCCGAGCCGCCGTTCTCCACCATGTACTGGACAGCCGCGCAGCAGCTCGCCCACATGACGGTCAACGGCGCGTCCCTGCGCACGGGCGACCTGTACGGCTCGGGCACGGTGAGCGGATCGTCCGAGCGCGAACGCGGCTCGCTGCTCGAGCTGACCTGGAACGGCCGCGAGCCTCTGGAACTCCCCGACGGCAAGCGGGCGTTCCTGGAGGACGGCGACGTGGTCACGCTCTCGGCCTGGGCTCCGGGCGCCGACGGCACACGGGTGGGGCTCGGAGAGGTGACGGGCCGGATCGTCTCGGGCTGAACCAAGGCCCTGCGGCCCTTGCGCCGCGGGGATTTGATGGTCGCGCACCCCTGACTCCCGGTCCCGCGGCCGTCATACTGGCGGCAGGCCGCGCGCGCCCGGCGCGCCGGCCGGCCGCACAGCACGCTTCACCGCACGACCCCGACACCCGCCCACCTCCCACGAGGATCCGGAGTCCGAGGCATGACCGCCTGCCTGCTCCTGCTGAGCGCCGTCGCCCTGACGCTCGCCGTGCCGGTCCCCCGCACACTGGCCCGGGCGGGGTGGCCCGAACGGGAGCCCGTCGTCGCGCTGTGGGTGTGGCAGTGCCTGGTCGCCACCGTCCTGCTGTGCTGCCTCGCGGGGCTCGTGCTGGGCACCGCGGCCGTCTTCGGCACCGTTCACGACCAGGTCTTCGCCCCCGCGCCGCCGGCCGTGACGGCCGCCTACGACCTGTCGGTGGCACCGGCCTGGGCCGCCGGCCTCACCCTGCTGCTGGCCGGCGGGGCCGCCTGGACCACCGCGATGCTCGCCCGCGAGTTCGTCGAGGCCCGGCGCCGGCGCGGCCTGGCCCGCGCGCATCTGCGTGAACGCGCCCCCGATCTGCCCGCGGGCCTTCCGGCGGCCCGCGGACCGCTGCTGGTGCTGGAGGACGAGTACCCCGACGCCTGGTGGATGCCCGGTCACCCGCCCCAGCTCGTCGTCACCACCGGCGCCCTGCACCGGCTCACCGGCCACCAGCTCGACGCCGTCCTCGCCCACGAGCGCGGCCACGCCCGCGCCCACCACGACTGGCTGCTGCACCTGTCGACCGCGCTGGCGACCGGTTTTCCGCGTATCCCGCTGTTCACGCACTTCTGCGAGCAGAACCACCGCCTGGTGGAACTGGCCGCCGACGACACGGCCTCCCGCCGCCACGGCCACCTCACCACGGCCCTCGCGCTGATCGAGCTCAACCAGCACCGCGGGGTGCTGTCCTGCTCCTCCAGCAACCGGCTGCTGAGCGAGCGGGTGGACCGCCTGCTGGAGCCCCCGCCGCGGCTGGACCGCGGGCGCCGGGCGCTGACCACGGCGGTCGCGGCCCTGGTGCCCCTGCTCCCGCTCCTGATCACGTTCGCCCCGGGCCTGACGGCACTGGGCTGAGCAGCGGACCGGTCGCCGCGACCCGCGCGGCGCGGCTGTCTCCAGCCCGCTATATCCAGTCGTCTATATCCAGTCGTCCGGTTCCGGCTCGGGCAGGTCCTCCACCGGTTCCGGCTCGCCCGTGCGAGCCGTCCCTGTCCCGGCCGTCCCCGATCCGGCCGTATCCGTACCGGCCAGCGACTCCAGCACCGCGAGCACGCCCTCCCCGTACGTCGCCAGCTTCTTCTCGCCGACGCCGCCGACCGTGCCGAGCTGTGCCACCGACGTCGGCCAGAGCGAGACGATCTCCCGGAGGGTGGCGTCGTGGAAGATGACGTACGCCGGGACGCCCTGCTCACGGGCCTGCTCGGCGCGCCAGGCGCGCAGGGCCTCGAAGGCGGGCAGCAGTTCCTCGGGCAGCTCGGCCGCCGCCGTCCTCGCCTTGCGGTCGTCCCGGGTGCCCGAGGCCCGCGCGGCGGCCGGCTTCTTCGGCTCCTTGCGCAGCGGCACCTCCCGCTCGCCGCGCAGCACCGACGCGCTGGTGTCGGTCAGCACCAGCGTGCCGTACTCACCCTCGACCGCGAGCAGTCCCTGCGCGAGCAACTGCCGTACGACGCCCCGCCATTCGCCCTCGGACAGCTCGTCGCCGATGCCGAACACGGACAGCTGGTCGTGGTCGAACTGGATCACCTTGCCGGTGCGCTTGCCGAGCAGGATGTCGATGATCTGGCCCGCGCCGAACTTCTGCCCCCGCTCCCGCTTCAGCCGCACCACCGTCGACAGCACCTTCTGGGCCGCGACCGTGCCGTCCCAGGTCTCGGGCGGGGTCAGGCAGGTGTCGCAGTTGCCGCAGCCTGCCTGACCCGGCTCCTGGCCGAAGTAGGTGAGAAGCCGGCCCCGGCGGCACCCGGCCGTCTCGCACAGGGCGAGCATCGCGTCCAGGTGGGACTGGGCCCGGCGGCGGAACGCCTCGTCGCCCTCGCCGGACTGGATGAGCTTGCGCTGCTGCACGACGTCGTTCAGACCGTAGGCCATCCAGGCCGTGGACGGCAGTCCGTCCCGGCCCGCACGGCCCGTCTCCTGGTAGTAGCCCTCCACCGACTTGGGCAGGTCCAGGTGGGCGACGAACCGGACGTCGGGCTTGTCGATGCCCATGCCGAAGGCGATGGTGGCGACCACGACCAGGCCGTCCTCGCGCAGGAAGCGGGACTGGTGCGCGGCGCGGGTGCCCGCGTCGAGGCCCGCGTGGTACGGCACCGCCGCGACGCCGTTGCGGATGAGGAACTCGGCCGTCTTCTCGACGGAGTTGCGCGACAGGCAGTACACGATGCCCGCGTCGCCCGGGTGCTCCTGACGCAGGAAGGTCAGCAGCTGCTTCTTGGCGTCGGCCTTGGGCACGATCCGGTACTGGATGTTGGGCCGGTCGAAGCTGGCCACGAAGTGCCGGGCCTGCGGCATGTTCAGCCGCTGGGTGATCTCCTGGTGGGTGGCGTGCGTGGCCGTCGCGGTGAGCGCGATCCGCGGCACGTCCGGCCAGCGCTCGCCCAGCAGGGACAGCGCCAGGTAGTCGGGGCGGAAGTCGTGGCCCCACTGGGACACGCAGTGCGCCTCGTCGATGGCGAAGACGGAGATCTTGCCGCGGGAGAGCAGGTCGAGCGTGGCGTCCAGGCGCAGCCGCTCCGGTGCCAGGTAGAGCAGGTCGAGCTCGCCGGCCAGGAACTCCGCCTCGACCACGCGGCGCTCGTCGAAGTCCTGGGTGGAGTTCATGAACCCGGCGCGCACGCCCAGCGCCCGCAGCGCGTCCACCTGGTCCTGCATCAGCGCGATGAGCGGCGACACCACGACGCCCGTACCGGGCCTGACCAGGGACGGAAGCTGGTAGCACAGCGACTTGCCGCCACCGGTCGGCATGAGCACGACGGCGTCACCGCCCGCCACGACATGCTCGACGACCGCTTCCTGCTCACCCCGGAAGTCCTCGTACCCGAAGACCCGGCGCAGTGTCGCCAGCGCCTCGCTCTCCGTCACCGACACCTCCGTGACACCACCAGTCCCACCCATCGCCTCGACCCCCGCACACCGTCCTTCAACCACTGCCTCCACGATAGGGCCCCGGACCGACAGCCCCGGAGTTGTCCACAGGTTCCCCCGGACGCACCAGGTCAACGACACGGCAGTCGTTCACACGTACGCAGGAGACTCGTCCCTTTCGGGCCGATAACCTGAAAGCACCCGCGAGACTCCGTCCCATGGGAGCACTGATGAGCGTCGCACCGAAGGCCTCCAAGCCCACCTGGCCGACCCCGCCGGAAGGCGGCTGGACCGCCGACGACCTGGACCGCCTCCCGAATCTGCCTCCGCATACGGAACTGATCGACGGGAGCCTCGTCTTCGTGAGTCCGCAAACCTCCTTCCACGAGCGTGCTGTCGATTTCTTCAAGTGGCACTTGCAGTCGCTGGCACCAGAGGACTACGAGGTCTTTCGTGAGTTCACCATCGACATCGACCGTCAGAACAGGCCCGAGCCCGACGTGGTCGTCGTACGAGGAGACGTGGTGGACGAAGTCCCGGCGCAGACGAGGTTCCCGGCCGAGGCCGTGCTCCTCGCCATCGAGGTCGTCTCGGAGGACTCCGTCTCCCGGGACCGCGAGACCAAGCCGCTGAAGTACGCGCGGGCGAAGATCCCCCACTACTGGCGGGTCGAGAACGAGAACGGCCGCGCCGCCGTGCATGCCTTCGAGCTGGAACCGACGACCGGCGCCTACACCAGCGTGGGCATCTTCAGGCAGCGGATGAAGGTGGACACCCCGTTCTCCGTGGACCTGGACCTCACAGGGATCAGGACGCGCCACGGCGGGGGCCGGTAGGTCCGGAGGCTGCGGAACGCGGTGGCCCGGCCCCACCAGGGGACCGGGCCACCGCGTTCCGGAGCTGCTCAGCGCACGAACACTCCCGCCTGGTTCGCCAGGTCCAGGAAGTACTGCGGGGCCACGCCGAGGACCACCGTGACCGCCACGCCCACGCCGATCGCGGTCATGGTGAGCGGGGACGGGACCGCGACCGTCGGGCCCTCCGGGTGGGGGTCGCTGAAGAACATCAGCACGATGACGCGGATGTAGAAGAACGCCGCGATCGCCGACGAGATCACACCGATCACGACCAGCGGCATCGCACCGCCCTCGGCCGCCGCCTTGAACACCGCGAACTTCCCGGCGAAGCCGGAGGTCAGCGGAATGCCCGCGAAGGCCAGCAGGAACACCGCGAACACGGCGGCCACCAGCGGGGAACGCCGGCCGAGTCCCGCCCACTTCGACAGGTGGGTCGCCTCGCCGCCCGCGTCGCGCACCAGCGTGACCACCGCGAAGGCGCCGATCGTCACGAAGGAGTAGGCGGCCAGGTAGAACAGGACGGACGAGACGCCGTCCTTCGAGGTCGCGATCACACCCGCGAGGATGAAGCCCGCGTGGGCGATCGAGGAGTACGCGAGCAGCCGCTTGATGTCGGTCTGCGTGATCGCGACGATCGCACCGCCCAGCATGGTGATGATCGCGACGCCCCACATGACCGGCCGCCAGTCCCAGCGCATCCCCGGCAGGACGACGTACAGCAGCCGCAGCAGCGCGCCGAAGGCCGCCACCTTGGTCGCCGCCGCCATGAACCCGGTGACCGGGGTCGGAGCGCCCTGGTAGACGTCCGGCGTCCACATGTGGAACGGGACCGCGCCCACCTTGAACAGCAGGCCCATCACGACCATCGCGGTGCCGATGAGCAGCAGCACGTCGTTGCCCATGGTGCCCGCGAGCGCCGGGTCGATGTTCGGCACGTTGCCCTCGACGACCTGCGCGATGTGGGCGTAGGACACCGAGCCCGCGTACCCGTACAGCAGAGCGATGCCGAACAGGGTGAACGCGGAGGCGAAGGCGCCCAGCAGGAAGTACTTGACCGCGGCCTCCTGCGACATGAGCCGCTTGCGGCGGGCCAGCGCGCACAGGAGGTACAGCGGCAGGGAGAAGACCTCCAGGGCCACGAACAGGGTCAGCAGGTCGTTGGCCGAGGGGAACACCAGCATCCCGGCGACCGCGAAGAGCAGCAGCGGGAAGACCTCGGTGGTGGTGAAACCGGCCTTGACCGCGGCCTTCTCGCTCTCGCTGCCCGGCACGGACGCCGCCTGCGCGGCGAAGGAGTCGACGCGGTTGCCGTGCGCCTCCGGGTCAAGTCGCCGTTCGGCGAAGGTGAACAGGGCGACCAGGCTCGCCAGCAGGATCGTGCCCTGCAGGAAGAGCGAGGGGCCGTCGACGGAGATGGCTCCCATGGCCGCGATGTGCGCCTTGGTGGTGCCGTACCCGTCCGCCGCCAGCGCGACGACCGCGGCGAAGGCGGCGGCGAGCGCGACGACGGAGACGAACACCTGCGCGTAGTAGCGCGACTTGCGCGGGACGAACGCCTCGACGAGCATTCCGACGATCGCCGCGCCCACGACGATCAGGGTGGGCGACAACTGCCCGTATTCGATCTTCGGCGCCTCGATCTTCGAGATCGGGTCGGCCGCGGTTGTCCACAGGCTGTGGACGGCTGCTCCGCTCACTTGGCCGCCTCCACTGCGGGCTTCGGGTCGGTCTTGTGTACGTCGGACATGGTCTGCTTGACCGCCGGGTTGACGATGTCCGTGACGGGCTTCGGATAGACGCCCAGGAAGATCAGCAGCACCACCAGCGGGGCCACGACCACCAGTTCCCGCACCCGCAGGTCCGGCATCGCCGAGACCTCCGGCTTGACGGGACCGGTCATCGTCCGCTGGTACAGGACGAGCGTGTACAGCGCGGCGAGCACGATGCCGAGGGTGGCGACGATGCCGATCGCCGGGTAGCGCGTGAACGTGCCGACCAGGACCAGGAACTCACTCACGAAGGGCGCGAGTCCCGGCAGGGACAGGGTGGCGAGGCCACCGATCAGGAACGTGCCGGCGAGCACCGGGGCGACCTTCTGCACACCGCCGAAGTCGGAGATGAGCCGGGAGCCGCGCCGGGAGATCAGGAAGCCGGCGATCAGCATCAGCACGGCGGTCGAGAGACCGTGGTTGACCATGTAGAGCGTCGCCCCGGACTGGCCCTGGCTGGTCATCGCGAAGATGCCCATGATGATGAAGCCGAAGTGCGAGATCGACGCGTACGCGATCAGGCGCTTGATGTCCCGCTGGCCCACCGCGAGCAGCGCCCCGTAGATGATGCTGATCACGGCGAGGACCAGGATGGCCGGCGTGGCCCACTTGCTCGCCTCCGGGAACAGCTGGAGGCAGAAGCGGAGCATCGCGAAGGTGCCCACCTTGTCGACGACCGCCGTGATGAGGACGGCGACCGGCGCGGTCGACTCCTGCATCGCGTTGGGCAGCCAGGTGTGCAGCGGCCACAGCGGCGCCTTCACCGCGAAGGCGAAGAAGAAGCCGAGGAACAGCCACCGCTCGGTGCTCGTCGCCATGTGCAGCGAGCCACTGGCGCGCGCCTGCGCGATCTCGGAGAGCGAGAAGCTCCCGGCGACCGCGTACAGCCCGATCACCGCGGCCAGCATGATCAGACCGCCGGTGAGGTTGTAGAGGAGGAACTTCACCGCCGCGTACGACCGCTGCGTCGACGCCGTCTCCTCGCCGTGCTCGTGGGCACGGTCCCCGAAGCCGCCGATGAGGAAGTACAGCGGGATCAGCATGGCTTCGAAGAAGATGTAGAAGAGGAAGACGTCGGTGGCCTCGAACGAGATGATCACCATCGCCTCGACGGCCAGGATCAGCGCGAAGAAGCCCTGGGTCGGCCGCCAGCGGCGGCTTCCGGTCTCCAGCGGGTCGGCGTCGTGCCAGCCGGCCAGGATCACGAACGGAATGAGCAGGGCGGTCAGCCCGATCAGCGCCACCCCGATGCCGTCCACGCCCAGTTCGTAGCGGACGCCGAACGACGCGATCCAGGAGTGGGACTCGGTGAGCTGGTACCGGGCGCCGCCCGGGTCGAAGCGGACCAGGACGGTGACGGCCAGCGCGAGCGTGGCCAGCGAGGCGACCAGCGCGAGCCACTTCGCGGCGGTGCGCCGGGCGGCCGGCACGGCCGCCGTGGCGACGGCCCCCAGGGCCGGGAGCACCGCCGTCGCTGTCAGCAGAGGAAAGGACATCGGTATCAGACCGCCCTCATCAGCAGGGTCGCGGCGACCAGGAGTGCCGCACCGCCGAACATCGAGACCGCGTAGGAGCGCGCGAAGCCGTTCTGCAGGCGGCGCATCCTCCCGGACAGGCCGCCGACCGAGGCCGCCGTGCCGTTGACGACTCCGTCGACCAGGGTGTGGTCGACGTAGACAAGGGACCGCGTGAGGTGCTCGCCGCCGCGGACCAGGACGACGTGGTTGAAGTCGTCCTGGAGCAGGTCCCGCCGGGCGGCCCGGGTGAGCAGCGACCCGCGCGGGGCGACGACCGGGACCGGCTTGCGGCCGTACTGCGCCCAGGCGATGGCCACGCCGATGACCAGGCACACCATCGTCGCGCCGGTGACCGTCCACGCGCTGAGCGGCGAGTTGCCCTCGCTGTGCCCGGTGACCGGCTCCAGCCAGTGCAGGAAGCGGTCGCCGATGCTGAAGAACGCGCCGCCCAGGACCGAGCCGACGGCCAGCACGATCATCGGGATCGTCATGGCCTTCGGCGACTCGTGCGGGTGCGGCTCGTTGCCGTTCCCCGCGGCGGAGCCGCTGTCGGACGCAGTGGGCTGCCAGCGCTTCTCGCCGAAGAACGTCATCAGCATCACGCGGGTCATGTAGAACGCCGTGATGGCCGCGCCCAGCAGGGCCGCGCCGCCGAGGATCCAGCCCTCGGTGCCGCCCTTGGCGAAGGCCGCCTCGATGATCTTGTCCTTGGAGAAGAAGCCGGACAGGCCCGGGAAGCCGATGATGGCGAGATAGCCGAGGCCGAAGGTGATGAAGGTGATCGGCATGTACTTGCGCAGACCGCCGTACTTGCGCATGTCGACCTCGTCGTTCATGCCGTGCATGACCGAACCGGCGCCGAGGAACAGGCCGGCCTTGAAGAAGCCGTGCGTCACCAGGTGCATGATCGCGAAGACGTAGCCGATGGGGCCGAGGCCCGCGGCCAGCACCATGTAACCGATCTGCGACATGGTCGAGCCGGCCAGCGCCTTCTTGATGTCGTCCTTCGCGCAACCGACGATCGCACCGAACAGGAGCGTGACCGCGCCGACGACGGTGACCACGAGCTGCGCGTTCGGCGCCGCGTTGAAGATCGCGGCGGAGCGGACGATGAGGTAGACGCCCGCCGTCACCATCGTCGCGGCGTGGATGAGGGCCGAGACCGGGGTCGGGCCCTCCATCGCGTCACCGAGCCAGGACTGCAGCGGCACCTGGGCGGACTTGCCGCAGGCCGCGAGCAGCAGCATCAGCGCGATGGCGGTGAGCTTGCCCTCGGAGGTGTCGCCGACGTGGCTGAACACCGGCCCGAAGGCGAAGGTGCCGAACGTCGCGAACATCAGCATGATCGCGATGGACAGGCCCATGTCGCCGACCCGGTTGACCAGGAAGGCCTTCTTCGCCGCGGTCGCCGCGCTGGGCTTGTGCTGCCAGAAGCCGATCAGCAGGTAGGAGGCGAGACCGACGCCCTCCCAGCCGACGTACAGCAGCAGGTAGTTGTCGGCGAGGACGAGCAGCAGCATCGCCGCGAGGAACAGGTTGAGGTAGCCGAAGAAGCGGCGGCGCCGCTCGTCGTGCTCCATGTACGCGACCGAGTACAGGTGGATCAGCGAGCCGACGCCGGTGATCAGCAGGACGAACGTCATCGACAACTGGTCGAGGCGGAACGTGATGTCCGCCTGGAAACCGGACACCGGGATCCAGCTGAACAGGTGCTGGGTCAGGGTCCGTTGGTCGGCACTCCGGCCGAGCAGGTCGGCGAAGAGGACCAGGCCGATCACGAAGGAGACGGCCGCGAGCAGGGTGCCGAGCCAGTGACCGACGGCGTCGAGCCGCCGGCCGCCGACCAGGAGGACGGCCGCTCCGAGCAGGGGCGCCGCGATCAGCAGCGCAATCAGGTTCTCCACGATTACTCCGACCCCTTACAGCTTCATCAGGCTGGCGTCGTCGACCGAGGCCGAGTGGCGGGAACGGAACACCGACACGATGATCGCGAGCCCGACCACGACCTCCGCTGCGGCGACGACCATCGTGAAGAACGCGATGATCTGACCGTCGAGGTTGCCGTGCATCCGGGAGAAGGTGACGAGCGCGAGGTTGCAGGCGTTCAGCATCAACTCGATGCACATGAAGACCACGATGGCGTTGCGCCGGATCAGCACGCCGGTGGCGCCGATCGTGAACAGCAGGGCGGCGAGGTAGAGGTAGTTCACAGGGTTCACTTCGACGCCTCCTCGGGCCGCTTGAAGGCCGTCGGCTCGATCTCGGTGCGCTCCAGGCGTTCCGTGGCGCGCTGCTCCAGTGCCTTGAGGTCGTTGAGTGCCTCGGCCGAGACGTCGCGGATCTGCCCGCGCTCGCGCAGCGTCTTGCTGACGGTGAGCTCGGACGGGGTGCCGTCGGGCAGCAGTCCGGCGATGTCCACGGCGTTGTGCCGGGCGTAGACGCCGGGCGCCGGCAGCGGCGGTACGTGCCGTCCCTCGCGCACGCGCTGCTCGGCCAGCTCGCGCTGGGTCCTGGCCCGCTCGGTGCGCTCCCGGTGGGTGAGCACCATGGCGCCGACCGTGGCCGTGATCAGCAGCGCGCCGGTGAGTTCGAAGGCGAAGACGTAGCGGGTGAAGAGGAGGGAGGCCAGGCCCTCCACGTTGCCGCCCGCGTTGGCCCTGCCGGTGCCGTTGAACTCCTTCAGGGAGGCGTGGGCGATGCCCGCGAACAGCAGGACGCCGAAGCCGAGCCCGCACAGCAGGGCCAGCCAGCGCTGGCCCTTGATGGTCTCCTTCAGGGAGTCCGCCGCGGTCACGCCGACGAGCATCACCACGAACAGGAACAGCATCATGATCGCGCCGGTGTAGACGACGATCTGCACGATGCCCAGGAAGTAGGCGCCGTTGGTGAGGTAGAACACCGCCAGCACGATCATGGTGGCGGCCAGGCACAGCGCGCTGTGCACGGCCCTCTTCATGAAGACGGTGCACAGTGCGCCGATCACCGCGACGGTGCCGAGCACCCAGAACTGGAAGGCCTCTCCGGTGGAGGTGGAGTAGGCGGCGAGCTGCGCGCTCATGCGTCCACCTCCTCGTCCTCGGCCGCGCCCGAAGGGCCTGCCATGTGACCCTGTTCGCCCTTGGAGACGGCGACCTGGCGCACCGTGCCCGGCGCGGCCTCCGTCACCAGGCCCCGGTAGTAGTCCTGCTCGTCCGTGCCCGGGTAGATGGCGTGCGGCGTGTCGACCATGCCCTCTTCAAGACCGGCGAGCAGCTGCTCCTTGGTGTAGATGAGGTTGGCGCGGCTGGAGTCGGCCAGTTCGAACTCGTTGGTCATCGTCAGCGCGCGCGTGGGGCACGCCTCGATGCACAGGCCGCACAGGATGCAGCGGGCGTAGTTGATCTGGTACACCCGCCCGTACCGCTCGCCCGGCGAGTAGCGCTCCTCGTCGGTGTTGTCGGCGCCCTCCACGTAGATGGCGTCGGCGGGGCAGGCCCAGGCGCACAGCTCGCAGCCGACGCACTTCTCCAGGCCGTCCGGATGGCGGTTGAGCTGGTGCCGTCCGTGGAAGCGCGGAGCCGTGGTCTTCTGCTGCTCCGGGTACTGCTCGGTCAGCCGCTTCTTGAACATGGCCTTGAAGGTCACGCCGAAGCCGGCCACGGGGTTCAGGAAACCGGGTTTGGTCTCCTTGGGCTCCTCAGCCATCGGACGCCTCCTTTCCATCCAGAGGTCCGTCACTGGCAGTGTCCGACCCGCCACTGACAATCAACTCCCGCTCGCGGCGCGAGCGGCGCCGCGGCACCGGCGGCAGCTCCTGCCCCGGCAGCGGCGGTACGGGGAATCCGCCGGCCATCGCGTCGAAGGCGGCCGGCCCGGCCTCCGGCTTCTCCTCGGTCTTCGTCCGCTCGCGGAACATGTCGACGACGAAGGACAGGACCAGCACCGTCAGCACCGCCCCGGCGACGTAGAGGGCGATGTCGGTGAAGCCGTAGTTCTCGTTGCGCAGGACCCGGACGGTCGCGACGAGCATCAGCCAGACCACGGAGACCGGGATCAGGACCTTCCAGCCGAGCTTCATGAGCTGGTCGTAGCGGACCCGCGGGAGCGTGCCGCGCAGCCAGATGAAGAAGAACAGCAGCAACTGGACCTTGATCACGAACCAGAGCAGCGGCCACCAGCCGTGGTTGGCGCCCTCCCAGAAGGTGCTGATCGGCCAGGGCGCCCGCCAGCCGCCCAGGAAGAGCGTGGTCGACACCGCGGAGACCGTCACCATGTTCACGTACTCGGCGAGCATGAACATCGCGAACTTGATCGACGAGTACTCGGTGTTGAAGCCGCCGACCAGGTCGCCCTCGGACTCCGGCATGTCGAACGGCGCGCGGTTGGTCTCCCCGACCATCGTGACGATGTAGAGGATGAACGACACCGGCAGCAGCAGGATGTACCAGCGGTCGTGCTGCTGCTCGACGATCGTCGACGTCGACATCGAGCCCGAGTACAGGAAGACCGAGGCGAACGCGGCGCCCATGGCGATCTCGTAGGAGATCATCTGCGCGCAGGAGCGCAGACCGCCCAGGAGCGGGTAGGTCGATCCGGAGCTCCAGCCCGCCAGCACGATGCCGTAGATGCCGACGGAGGCGACCGCGAGGATGTAGAGCATCGCGATCGGCAGGTCGGTCAGCTGCATCGCGGTGCGGTGACCGAAGATCGAGACCTCGTTGTTCGCCGGTCCGAAGGGGATCACGGCGATCGCCATGAAGGCCGGGATGGCCGCGACGATCGGCGCGAGGACATAGACCACCTTGTCCGCGCGCTTGACGACGACGTCCTCCTTGAGCATCAGCTTCACACCGTCGGCGAGCGACTGGAGCATGCCCCAGGGCCCGTTCCGGTTGGGGCCGATGCGCAGCTGCATCCAGGCGACGACCTTGCGCTCCCAGACGATGGAGAACAGCACCGTCACCATCAGGAAGGCGAAGCAGAACACCGCCTTGACGACGACCAGCCACCAGGGATCGGTGCCGAACATCGACAGGTTCTCAGCGGCGAGGTACGGGCTCATGCCTCCACCTCCTTGGGGGCCTCGGTCGAGGACGTCGCCGGGCCGATGCGGACGAGGGAGCCGGGCAGCGCCCCCGTGTCGGAGGCGACGCCCCCGCCGACGGAGTTCAGCGGGAGCCACACCACCCGGTCGGGCATCTCGGTGATCTCCAGCGGAAGTTCGACCGTTCCGGCGGGACCGGTCACGGCGAGCACGGCGGAGTCCGCGACGCCCGCCTCGGCGGCCGTGGCGGCCGACACGCGTGCGCGTGCGGCGTGCCGGGTCCCGGCGAGCGCGTCGTCGCCCTCCTGGAGGACACCCTGGTCGAGCAGCAGCCGGTGCCCGGCGAGCAGGGCCTCCCCGGCGGCCGGGCGCGGCGCCGGGTCGGCGCTCTGCACCGGGTCCGCGGCGCGCGGTCCGGTCCAGGCACCCAGCCGGTCGAGCTCCGCACGCACGGTCCGCAGGTCCGGCAGACCCAGGTGGACGTCCATGGCGTCGGCCAGCATCTGCAGCACGCGCGCGTCGGTGGGCGACAGGGTGCGCGTCATCTGCTCCGGCTTGAGCGCGGCCTCGAAGAGGCGGACCCTGCCCTCCCAGTTGAGGAAGGTGCCGGCCTTCTCGGCGACGGCGGCGACGGGCAGGACCACGTCCGCGTGCTCGGTGACCTCGCTGGGCCGCAGTTCGAGCGACACCACGAAACCCGCCTCGGACAGGGCCGCACGCGCGCGTGCCGGATCGGGCAGGTCAGCGACCTCCACACCGGCGACGAGCAGTGCCTGGAGCCGGCCCGAGGCCACGGCCTCGATGATCTGTCCGGTGTCGCGGCCGTAGCTGTGCGGGAGTTCGGCGACGCCCCAGAGCGCGGCGACCTCCTCCCGCGCGCGCGGGTCGGTGGCCGGGCGCCCGCCCGGCAGCAGCGACGGCAGCGCGCCGGCCTCGACCGCGCCGCGCTCACCGGCCCGGCGCGGGATCCACACCAGCTGTGCGCCGGTCGCGGCGGAGGCCCGTACGGCGGCGGTCAGGCCGCCGGCGACCGAGGCGAGCCGCTCGCCTACGACGATGACCGCGCCCTCACCACGCAGGGCCTCGGCGGCCCGGGTGCCGTCGTCCTGAAGTCCGACGCCGCCCGCCAGCGCGTCCAGCCACTCGTTCTCGGTGCCCGGCGCGGCGGGCAGCAGGGTGCCGCCCGCCTTTTCCAGACCCCGCGTGGCGTGCGTGGCCAGCGCGAACACCTTCTGTCCGTGCCCCCGCCAGGCCTTGCGCAGCCGGAGGAAGACGCCGGGCGCCTCCTCCTCGGACTCGAACCCGACGAGCAGCACGGCGGGCGCCTTCTCCAGCGCGGTGTACGTGACACCGCTGCCGTCGAGGTCGCGGCCGCGTCCGGCGATCCGGGCGGCGAGGAAGTCGGCCTCCTCACCGCTGTGCACGCGCGCGCGGAAGTCGATGTCGTTGGTGTCCAGCGCCACGCGCGCGAACTTGCTGTACGCGTAGGCGTCCTCGACGGTGAGCCGGCCGCCGGTGAGGACACCGGTCCGCCCGCGCGAGGCGAGCAGGCCCTGGGCGGCGATCTCCAGCGCCTCCGGCCAGGACGCCGGCACCAGCTCGCCCTCGGGGTTGCGGACCAGGGGCGTGGTGAGCCGGTCCTTCATCTGTGCGTACCGGAACGCGAAGCGCCCTTTGTCGCACATCCACTCCTCGTTGACCTCGGGGTCGTTGGCGGCGAGCCGCCGCATGACCTTGCCGCGCCGGTGGTCGGTGCGGGTGGCGCAGCCGCCCGAGCAGTGCTCGCACACCGACGGCGAGGAGACCAGGTCGAAGGGGCGGGAGCGGAAGCGGTACGCCGCCGACGTGAGCGCCCCGACCGGGCAGATCTGGATGGTGTTGCCGGAGAAGTACGACTCGAAGGGGTCGCCCTCGCCGGTGCCGACCTGCTGGAGCGCGCCGCGCTCGATCAGCTCGATCATCGGGTCGCCGGCGATCTGGTTGGAGAACCGGGTGCAGCGGGCGCACAGGACGCACCGTTCCCGGTCGAGCAGCACCTGTGTGGAGATCGGCACGGGCTTCTCGTAGGTCCGCTTCTTTCCTTCGAAGCGGGACTCGGAGTTGCCGTGCGACATGGCCTGGTTCTGCAGCGGGCACTCGCCGCCCTTGTCGCAGACCGGGCAGTCCAGCGGGTGGTTGATGAGCAGCAGCTCCATCACGCCGTGCTGGGCCTTCTCGGCGACCGGCGAGGTGAGCTGGGTCCTGACGACCATCCCGTCGGTGCAGGTGATCGTGCAGGAGGCCATCGGCTTGCGCTGGCCCTCCACCTCGACGATGCACTGGCGGCAGGCGCCGGCCGGGTCGAGCAGCGGGTGGTCGCAGAACCGGGGGATCTCGATGCCGAGCTGTTCGGCGGCCCGGATGACCAGGGTGCCCTTGGGCACGCTGATCTCGGCGCCGTCGATCGTCAGCGTCACGAGGTCTTCCGGCGGGACCGCCGCCTCTCCCCCGCCCGCGGGAGCGTTCGTGGTCACAGTCACGGGTTCACCTCCGTGCGATCGGCCCATGCCGTGGACTTGGCCGGGTCGAAGGGGCAGCCCCGGCCCGTGATGTGCTGCTCGTACTCCTCGCGGAAGTACTTCAGGGAGGAGAAGATCGGGGAGGCGGCACCGTCACCGAGGGCGCAGAAGGACTTGCCGTTGATGTTGTCGGCGATGTCGTTCAGCTTGTCGAGGTCGGACATCGCGCCCTTGCCGGCCTCGATGTCCCGCATCAACTGCACGAGCCAGTACGTTCCTTCACGGCACGGCGTGCACTTGCCGCAGGACTCGTGGGCGTAGAACTCGGTCCACCGGGTCACGGCCCGCACCACGCAGGTGGTCTCGTCGAAGCACTGGAGGGCCTTGGTGCCGAGCATCGAGCCCGCGGCGCCCACGCCCTCGTAGTCGAGCGGGACGTCGAGGTGCTCGTCGGTGAACATCGGCGTCGAGGAGCCGCCCGGCGTCCAGAACTTCAGCCGGTGCCCGGGCCGCATTCCGCCGCTCATGTCGAGGAGCTGACGCAGCGTGATGCCGAGCGGGGCCTCGTACTGGCCGGGGCTCGCGACATGGCCGCTGAGCGAGTAGAGCGTGAAGCCCGGGGACTTCTCGCTGCCCATCGACCTGAACCAGTCCTTGCCGTTGTTCAGGATCGCGGGAACCGACGCGATGGACTCGACGTTGTTCACCACAGTGGGGCACGCGTAGAGGCCCGCGACGGCAGGGAAGGGAGGACGCAGCCGCGGTTGGCCACGGCGGCCTTCGAGCGAGTCCAGCAGCGCGGTCTCCTCACCGCAGATGTACGCGCCGGCGCCGGCGTGGACGGTGAGTTCGAGGTCGAGGCCGCTGCCCAGGATGTTCTCGCCGAGGTAGCCGGCCGCGTAGGCCTCGCGTACGGCCTCGTGCAACCGCCGCAGTACGGGGACGACTTCGCCCCGCAGGTAGATGAAGGCGTGCGACGACCTGATGGCGTAGCACGCGATGACGATGCCCTCGATGAGGCTGTGCGGGTTCGCGAAGAGGAGCGGGATGTCCTTGCAGGTCCCGGGCTCCGATTCGTCGGCGTTGACAACAAGATAGTGCGGTTTGCCATCGCCCTGGGGAATGAACTGCCACTTCATTCCCGTCGGGAACCCGGCGCCGCCGCGGCCGCGCAGACCGGAGTCCTTGACGTACGCGATCACGTCGTCCGGCGACATGGCGAGCGCTTTGCGCAGTCCTTCGTACCCGTCGTGCCTCCGGTACACGTCCATCGTCCAGGACCTGTCCTCGTCCCAGAAGGCCGACAGCACGGGTACGAGCAGCTTCTCGGGGCTGCTCTCTCCCCCACCCTCGAATCCGCTCGGGCGGGCGGTGCCCCCATCCTCGGGTGCCAAGGTCATCCCTCCCCCTCCTCTCCGACAGGTCCCGCCGGGTGGGACGGATCGGATGCCGAAGTGTCCTGCGGCGCGTCGTGCGAGCTCAGGTGCTCGGTCGGCGACGGCTGGTGCACGGCGTCCTGCGGGCCGCCATCACGCGGGTGGACCACGCGCGGGGGTGCGGCCTCTCCCTTGGCCAGGCGGAGGCCCACCAGCGAGGCGGGTCCCGCGCTGCCGCCGGACTCCGTCGCGCCTTCGCGCTCGTCGGGGAAGCCGGCCAGGATCCGGGCGGTCTCCTTGAACGTGCACAGGGGCGCGCCGCGCGTGGGTGTCACCGGCCGTCCCGCGCGCAGGTCGTCGACCAGGCGCTTCATGCTCGCCGGGGTCTGGTTGTCGAAGAACTCCCAGTTGACCATCACGACCGGCGCGTAGTCGCAGGCCGCGTTGCACTCGATGTGCTCCAGGGTGACCTTGCCGTCGTCGGTGGTCTCGCCGTTGCCGACGCCGAGGTGCTCCTGAAGGGCCTCGAAGATGGCGTCGCCGCCCATCACGGCGCACAGGGTGTTGGTGCAGACGCCCACCTGGTAGTCGCCGGACGGCTTGCGCCGGTACATGGTGTAGAAGGTGGCGACCGCGGTGACCTCGGCCGTGGTCAGGCCGAGCACGTCCGCGCAGAACCGCATCCCGGTGCGCGTGACGTGTCCCTCCTCCGACTGCACCAGGTGCAGCAGCGGCAGAAGGGCGGACCGGGAGTCCGGGTAGCGGTCGATGATCTCGCGCGCGTCCCGCTCGAGCCGGTTGCGGACGTCGTCCGGGTAGTCGGGCGCGGGCAGTTCGGGCATGCCCAGGCTGACGCCCTGCTCCTTGGAACTGGTGGTCACCGGTCGACGCCTCCCATCACGGGGTCGATGGACGCGACGGCGACGATGACGTCGGCGACCTGGCCGCCCTCGCACATCGCCGCCATCGCCTGAAGGTTGGTGAAGGACGGGTCCCGGAAGTGGACCCGGTACGGGCGGGTGCCTCCGTCGGAGACGACGTGCACCCCGAGTTCGCCCTTGGGCGACTCGACCGCCGCGTAGGCCTGTCCCGGCGGGACCCGGAAGCCCTCGGTGACCAGCTTGAAGTGGTGGATCAGGGCCTCCATGGAGGTGCCCATGATCTTCTTGATGTGGTCGAGGGAGTTGCCGAGTCCATCCGGTCCCAGGGCGAGCTGGGCGGGCCAGGCGATCTTCTTGTCGGCGACCATGACCGGGCCCGGCTCCAGCCGGTCCAGGCACTGCTCGACGATCCTGAGCGACTGGCGCATCTCCTCCAGGCGGATCAGGAAGCGGCCGTAGGAGTCGCAGGTGTCGGCGGTCGGGATGTCGAAGTCGTACGTCTCGTAACCGCAGTAGGGCTGGGTCTTGCGCAGGTCGTGCGGCAGGCCGGTGGAGCGCAGGATCGGGCCGGTGGCGCCGAGCGCCATGCAGCCGGCCAGGTCGAGGTAGCCGACGTCCTGCATACGGGCCTTGAAGATGGGGTTCCCGGTGGCGAGCTTGTCGTACTCCGGGAGGTTCTTCGTCATCTTCTTCACGAACTCGCGGATCTGGTCCACCGCGCCGGGCGGCAGGTCCTGGGCGAGTCCGCCGGGCCGGATGTACGCGTGGTTCATCCGCAGGCCGGTGATGAGCTCGTAGAGGTCGAGAATCATTTCACGATCACGGAATCCGTAGATCATGATCGTGGTGGCGCCCAGCTCCATGCCGCCGGTGGCGATGCACACCAGGTGGGAGGAGAGCCGGTTCAGCTCCATCAGGAGCACCCGGATGATCTTGGCGCGTTCGGTGATCTGGTCCTCGATGCCGAGGAGTTTCTCGACGGCGAGGCAGTAGGCGGTCTCGTTGAAGAAGGACGTCAGGTAGTCCATGCGCGTGACGAAGGTGGTGCCCTGCGTCCACGTGCGGTACTCGAGGTTCTTCTCGATGCCGGTGTGCAGATAGCCGATGCCGCAGCGGGCCTCGGTGACCGTCTCGCCGTCGATCTCCAGGATCAGCCGGAGCACGCCGTGGGTGGACGGGTGCTGGGGGCCCATGTTGACGACGATGCGCTCGTCGTCGGCGCGGGCCGCGGACCGGGCGACCTCGTCCCAGTCGCCACCGGTGACCGTGTAGACGGTGCCCTCGGTGGTCTCGCGCGCGGAGGCGGACGGGGTGTGCGTGCTCATGAGTACGACCTCCGCTGGTCCGGAGCCGGGATCTGGGCGCCCTTGTACTCGACGGGGATGCCGCCGAGGGGATAGTCCTTGCGCTGCGGATGGCCCTGCCAGTCGTCCGGCATCATGATCCGCGTCAGGGCCGGGTGGCCGTCGAAGACGATCCCGAAGAAGTCGTAGGTCTCGCGCTCGTGCCAGTCGTTGGTCGGGTAGACGGAGACCAGCGACGGGATGTGCGGGTCGGCGTCGGGGGCGCTGACCTCCAGGCGGACCAGCCGGTTGTGGGTGATCGAGCGCAGGTGGTACACGGCGTGCAGCTCGCGGCCCTTGTCCTGCGGGTAGTGGACGCCGCTGACGCCGGTGCACAGCTCGAAGCGCAGGGCGGGGTCGTCGCGCAGGGTGCGGGCGACGCGCACCAGGTGCTCGCGCTCGATGTGGAAGGTCAGTTCGCCGCGGTCGACGATCGTCTTCTCGATCGCGTTCTCCGGGAGGAGGCCCTGTTCCTCCAGCGCGCCCTCGAGTTCGTCGGCGATCTCGTCGAAGGCTCCGCCGGGGCCGCCGTAGGGGCGGGTCGCCGGGCCCGGAAGCCGGACCGAGCGGACCAGCCCGCCGTAGCCGGAGGTGTCGCCGCCGTTGTTGGCGCCGAACATGCCGCGCTGGACGCGGATCTCCTCGCCGCCCTGGCCGCGCTGGCCGGGGAGGTTGTCGGCGGACAGGTCCTTCTCGGGGTTCACCCCGTTCGAGGACCCGTTCACGTCCTTGCCGTGTCCGTCGCTCATCGCAGCAGCCCCTTCATCTCGATCGTGGGCAGGGCCTTGAGCGCGGCCTCCTCCGCCTCGCGGGCGGCCTCCTCGGCGTTCACGCCGAGCTTGGTGGACTGGATCTTCTGGTGCAGCTTGAGGATCGCGTCCATCAGCATCTCGGGCCGCGGCGGACATCCCGGCAGGTAGATGTCGACCGGGACGATGTGGTCGACGCCCTGGACGATCGCGTAGTTGTTGAACATGCCGCCCGAGGAGGCGCACACGCCCATCGAGATCACCCACTTGGGGTTGGGCATCTGGTCGTAGACCTGCCTGAGGACCGGCGCCATCTTCTGGCTGACCCGGCCGGCCACGATCATCAGGTCCGCCTGACGGGGCGAACCGCGGAAGACCTCCATGCCGAAGCGCGCCAGGTCGTAGCGGCCGGCGCCGGTGGTCATCATCTCGATCGCGCAGCAGGCGAGGCCGAAGGTGGCCGGAAAGACGGACGCCTTGCGCACCCAGCCCGCGGCCTGCTCGACGGTGGTCAGCAGGAAGCCGCTCGGCAGCTTTTCTTCGAGTCCCATGTCGTTAAAGGCCCCTCAGTCCCATTCCAGGCCGCCGCGCCGCCATACGTACGCGTACGCGACGAAGACCGTGAGCACGAAGAGCAGCATCTCCACGAGCCCGAAAACACCCAGGGCGTCGAAGCTGACGGCCCATGGGTAGAGGAAGACGATCTCGATGTCGAAGACGATGAAGAGCATCGCCGTCAGGTAGTACTTGATGGGGAAGCGCCCGCCGCCGGCCGGCGTGGGGGTCGGCTCGATACCGCACTCGTATGCCTCGAGTTTGGCGCGGTTGTACCGCTTCGGTCCGATCAGCGTGGCCATGACCACGGAGAAGATCGCAAAGCCTGCCCCGAGGGCTCCCAGTACGAGGATGGGCGCATACGCGTTCACCGCTCCTCGCTCCTCTCAGTCGGCACTGACTGCTGGCGGTCGCTGGGCCACCGGTGTCCCGCGCACCCCCCGTTCCCGGCCCGTCCGGCCAAGATCGAGAACATGTGAAGCAGGTCACAAGCCCAACTGCCTCGCATCCTATGCCCGACGCTCTGTGATCTGCGACACGGGGTATTGCATGAGCTTTGTGATCTCCACCACCTGACGAACGATCATCAAGTCGGATGAGCGGTGATCTTCGCACGCGAAGCACCTGTGTGATCACTACTGGTCACATTTTACCTCGTATTTGCAGGTCGGAGGCGGTGTGCACTATCAGATGCCCGGCGCCCGGCGCAAAGTGGCGAACTATGTCAAGCCCTTGATATAGGCCGGCTTTTCACACATCAGGGGGACAGCGACGCGAGGTGTGGACACGTTCACTCGTTCACAAGCGGATGCCGTGAATCAGGAGGCTCCGCGGGCGCGGTTTCACCAATGGGACTCAAGTGACAAATGGGACCGGTGAGTCAGTCCGTGCACAGACCCCGCCGTACGGTGATCACTCCGTGACCTCCGTCACGTTCATGAGAGGAGTCTGAGAGCGGGGCTTGGCCAACGATCCACACGGATGGTAGGCCGAGAGCAATTCGGGCGTAACAGCGAAAGACCATGATCAAAGGCATGATCACGTCCGCCCGCAATGTCCGTTACGGCGTCAATAAGGAACCTCGGACATGGGATTTGGCGCCCTCATTGAGCAAATGTGGCGCACCACACGTTTCTTGAAGATATGAAGGAGCCCCTGGTACCGGTTGTTCCCATGTCCCACACCGCTCACATACGCAGCCACCGGAAGCCCCGCCGTAGCGCGTCGAGAGTCGCGATGCGGGCCGGAGTTGCCGGCGGCGTCCTCGGCACGCTTGCAGTGGCCGGCACGTCGGCCTCGTCGGCGAACGCCGCCGAGCCGGCGACCCAGACCCTCGAACTGCCCACCCTGACCTCCGACCTGGCCGCCCAGGTGGCCCAGTCGGCGGACGCGACGGAGCAGGCGGCCGCCAACTACCGCCTGGGCGCCGAGCGCGACGCGGCCGCCGCAAACGCCGCGAAGCGGGCCAAGGCGGACCTTGCCGACGCCAAGAAGAAGGCGGAGGCCCGCAAGAAGGCCGAGGCCGCCCGGAAGAAGGCCGCCGAGACCGCCCGCCAGGCCGCCGCCGACCGCGCCTCCCGCACGGCCGAGCGGCCGGCCCTCAGCGCCACGGCGGGCGTCGGCTCCACCTCCACGAGCGTGTCCACGGCGACCGGTTCGGCCGCTGCGGTGGTCTCGTTCGTCCAGGCCCAGGTCGGCAAGGCCTACGTCTCCGGCGCCACCGGCCCGTCCGCCTTCGACTGCTCCGGCCTGGTGCAGACCGCCTTCAAGCAGGTCGGCATCAGCCTTCCGCGGGTCTCCCAGGACCAGTCGACCGCCGGCACCCAGGTGTCGCTGTCCAACCTCCAGCCGGGCGACATCCTCTACTGGGGCGGCGCCGGCAGCGCGTACCACGTGGGTGTCTACGTCGGTAACGGTATGTTCGTCGGTGCGCAGAACCCGTCCACGGGCGTCGTCGAGCGTCCGCTGTCCTACGACCCGCCGTCCGGCGCGGTCCGGGTGCTCTGAGGACGCCGCGCACAGCCGTATGGACTGAAGGGCCGCAGCCGCTCGGGGGCAGCGGCCCTTCCCGCTTTCCCGGTTCGCCCCGCTTCAACCCCCCTATGACGCGGCAGGGGCCGGCTCATGACCGAGCCGGCCCCGCTGTCGTCCCCGTGTCCGCTCAGGCCTTCGGGGCCACCTTGCTCAGGCCGTTGATGATGCGGTCCATCGCGTCGCCGCCCGTCGGGTCGGTGAGGTTGGCCAGGAGCTTGAGGGTGAACTTCATCAGCACCGGGTGGGTCAGCCCGCGCTGGGCGGCGATCTGCATGACCTTCGGGTTGCCGATGAGCTTCACGAAGGCGCGGCCCAGCGTGTAGTAGCCGCCGTAGGTGTCCTTCAGGACGCGCGGGTAGCGCCGCAGGGCGAGTTCGCGCTGCGCCGGGGTGGCCCGGGAGTGGGCCTGGACGATGACGTCGGCGGCGAGCTGACCGGACTCCATCGCATAGGCGATGCCCTCGCCGTTGAACGGGTTGACCAGACCGCCCGCGTCGCCGACGAGCAGCAGGCCCCGCGTGTAGTGCGGCTGGCGGTTGAAGGCCATGGGCAGGGCGGCGCCGCGGATGGGGCCGGTCATGTTGTCCGGGGTGTAGCCCCAGTCCTCGGGCATCGACGCACACCAGGCCTTGAGTACCTCGCGCCAGTCCAGCTCCTTGAAGGACTCGGAGGTGTTGAGCACGCCCAGGCCGACGTTGGAGGTGCCGTCGCCCATGCCGAAGATCCAGCCGTAGCCGGGCAGCAGCCGGTCCTGGGGGCCGCGCCGGTCCCACAGCTCCAGCCAGGACTCAAGGTAGTCGTCGTCGTGGCGCGGGCTGGTGAAGTAGGTGCGCACCGCGACACCCATCGGGCGGTCCTCACGCCGGTGCAGGCCCATCGCCAGGGACAGCCGGGTGGAGTTGCCGTCGGCGGCGACGACGAGCGGCGCGTGGAAGGTGACCTCGCGCTTCTCCTCACCCAGTTTGGCCCTGACGCCGGTGATGCGGCCCGTGCGGTCGTCGACGAGGGGCGCGGACACGTTGCAGCGCTCGAACAGCCGGGCGCCCGCCTTCTGCGCCTGCCGGGCGAGCTGCTCGTCGAAGTCGTCGCGCTTGCGCACGAGTCCGTAGTCGGGGAAGGAGGCGAGGTCGGGCCAGTCGAGCTGGAGGCGGACGCCCCCGCCGATGATCCTCAGGCCCTTGTTGCGCAGCCAGCCGGCCTCCTCGGAGATGTCGACTCCCATCGCGACGAGCTGTTTGACGGCGCGTGGGGTGAGGCCGTCGCCGCAGACCTTCTCCCGCGGGAACTCGGTCTTCTCCAGCAGGAGTACGTCGAGTCCGGCCCGGGCGAGGTGGTAGGCCGTCGTGGACCCGGCCGGCCCCGCGCCCACGACGATCACATCTGCGGTGTTCTCGGAGAGGGGCTCAGTCACGGTCACGGCGGGATCTCCCCAAGGTCAGGAATTGCGTGCCGACCGGCACTGGACATGGGCAGTCTATGCAGCAGAATTGATCACCCGGCTGAAGGGCTGCCCCGTGAACCGAGCTCTCCCCGTCGTACGCCTGCGCGTCCCCACCGATGAGGACGCCGTCGCCTGGCACCGGATCTTCGCCGACCCGGACGTCATGGAGTTCCACGGCGGCAGCCCCGCGGAGCTGTCCGTCTACGAGGAACTCACCGCCCGTCAGCGGCGGCACGACGCCGAACGCGGCTTCTGCCTGTGGACGATGCTGGACGAGACCGGCCGGGTCATCGGCTTCACCGGCGCCCAGCCGTGGGAGCGGGACTGGGGCCCCACGGGCGAGATCGAGATCGGCTGGCGGCTCGGCCGCGAGCACTGGGGCCGCGGATACGTCACGGCGGCCGCCCGGATGACCCTGGAGCGGCTGCGCGCGGCCGGCCTGACGAGCGTGGTGGCGATGGTCGACGCGCGCAACAAGCGGTCCATCGCGGTCACCGAGCGGCTCGGCATGTGTCTGGCGCAGACCTTCGTGACGCCGGTGTCGGAGCGGCAGGGGCACTGTTACCGGCTGGAGCTGTGAGTACGGTCGGTCACTGTTCGTAATCGACTGTCACAGAAAGACACTTGCCGCTTCCGGGTGACACCCCTGGCCGGTTACCCTGCCAGTACCGCTGGGGGTGACGTCTGTGTACATGACACCCAAGACACCCGAAGTGCGCGTGCCGCACCTGGTCGGACTGATGGCCGTGGACGCACGCGAGACCGCCCGGGCCCAGGGCCTGTTCCTCAACACGCCGGACCGCCCGGAATTCCATCTCACCGTCGTCGAGCACGTCGTCCGCCAGTACCCGCAGCCCGGCGCCGAGGTGCCCCGGGACTCCATGGTGTACGTGTGGTTCGACTTCGGCCCCGGTGAGGGCGGCGGAGGCGTCCGCGAGCCGCGCATCCCGCGACCACCCACCGGCGGCCTCCAGCGCGAGCTGGACGAACCGGGCGACCCGTACGCGGTCAGTCCCGTGTGACCGCGGTCAGGGCCGTACGGCCGCAGTCGGGCCCGTGCGGCCGTGGCCAGGCCCGTGGGCGCCGCGGTCAGTCCCGTGGGGCCGCGGCCGGGCCCCCGTGTGACGGCCCGCAGGGCCGTCAGTCCTTGAACCCCCGGTGCAGGGACACGATCCCGCCGCTGAGGTTGCGCCAGGCCACCTTCGACCAGCCGGCCGTGCGCAGCAGCCCGGCCAGCGCGGGCTGGTCGGGCCAGGCCCGGATGGACTCGGCGAGGTAGACGTACGCGTCCGGGTTGGAGGACACCGCGCGCGCCACGGGCGGCAGGGCGCGCATCAGGTACTCGGTGTAGACCGTGCGGAACGGCGCCCAGGTGGGGTGGGAGAACTCGCAGATCACCACGCGGCCGCCGGGCCGGGTCACCCGGTACATCTCCCGCAGGGCCGTCTCGGTGTCCTGCACGTTGCGCAGCCCGAAGGAGATGGTGACGGCGTCGAAGGTGTCGTCCTTGAACGGCAGCCGCGTCGCGTCGCCCGCCGTGAACGGCAGCCAGGCGTGCCGCCGCTTGCCGACCCGGAGCATCCCGAGCGAGAAGTCGCAGGGGACGACGTAGGCGCCGGCGCGGGTGAAGGGCAGCGAGGACGTGGCCGTGCCGGCGGCCAGATCGAGGATCTTCTGCGCCGGACGGGCGTCCACCGCCCTGGCGACCTCCTTCCGCCACCGCCGGTCCTGTCCCAGGGACAGCACGTCGTTCGTCAGGTCGTACCGTTCCGCCACGTCGTCGAACATCGAAGCGACGTCGTACGGCTGCTTGTCCAGGGATGCGCGGGTCACCGGCCCATTGTGGCAGGCGGGGGTGGCGCTTTACGGAAGTGCCCCGGCGGCACAGCTTTCGGTGGCAGGCTCGGAAGGCGGTTCCCGGTCCGGTGACAGGCTCTCTCCGGACCGGGACCCCGCTGTGTTCGGATCCATGGACGGACGTCACGAGAGCTGGTGTATGCGCAATGAGGAGTTTCCTGACGCCGGTGGCCGGGCTCGCCTGCCTGGTCACCCTGGCCGCCACGGGCTGCTCCCCGATGTCCGACGGCACCTCGGACGCGGCCCGCAAGGCGGGCCGGTCCAGCACCTCGTACGCCCCTTACGTGAGCGCCACCACGGCTTCGGGCACCGACTCCGCCGGCTCGCCCTCGACGTACAACCTCGCCTTCGTCATCTCCGGCGGCAGTGACTGCACTCCGGAGTGGGACGGGATGACGGGGCTGGACGACGCCGAGGCGAAGTCCCGGATCGGGAAGCTGAGGAAGTCGGGCGCCACGGTACGCGTCTCCTTCGGCGGGGCCGACGGCAAGGAGTTGGCGACGACCTGTGAGAGCGCCTCCGCGCTGGCCGACGCGTACGGGAAGGCACTGGACGCGGCGGGCTCGACCCAGGCCGACTTCGACGTCGAGGGACGGACGCTGACCGACTCCGCCTCCGTCGACCTACGTTCCCGGGCGATCGCCCTGCTGCAGAAGCGGCGCCCCGGCCTGGAGGTGTCCTTCACACTGCCCGTCATGCCGTCCGGGCTGGACTCCCACGGCCTGGCCCTGCTGGAGTCCGCGAACGAGCACGACGTCCAGGTCGCGACCGTCAACCTCATGACGATGAACTACGCCGAGTCCTACACCGGCGACATGGGCGACTACGCCCTCGCCGCCGCGAAGGCCGCCCACGCCCAGTTGAAGAAGGTCTTCGGCCTCTCGGACGCCGACGCCTGGGAGGGCATGGCGCTCACCCCGATGATCGGCGCCAACGACATCGCCGGTGAGACCTTCACCCTCACGGACGCGGCCCAGGTGCGCTCCTTCGCCGAGGAGAAGCGGATCGCCTGGGTGTCGATGTGGTCCACCTTCCGCGACCGCCAGTGCGAGAAGGACGACCCGTCCAGGGACGACGCGGCGACGGACTGCAGCGGGGTGAAGCAGAAGTCGGGGGAGTTCGCTCGGGTGTTGGGCGGGTGAGGTTGGGGTGAGGGGGCGGGGGCTCGGGGCCTGAGGCGGGCGCCCGGAGGCCGGCTCGGGCTTCGCCGTCCGAGGCGGGTTGCCAACAGCTGAGGTGAGCGCCCGTCCGGGGGCCCCGGGTCGAGGAGACGGTCCCTTGAACGGTGTCCGCGCCGGTGGGGCGGCGAATGCCCGGCGGCGCACGGCGCGCTGGGGACGGCCGGCGGAGCCCGGAGGGCGGCGAGCGGGTCGGCGGGCTCGGCGGTGAGGCCCGTGAGGCTGGGCGGGGACCTGCATCCGAGGCGGGCGCGCACGGAGGCGGGGGCGGGCTGCGGGCCGGCTCAGCGTCTGCGGTGGACCAGGCGGCCCGCGCACACCGTGGCGAGGCAGGCGCCGGTGTCGTCGAAGACGGCGAGGTCGGCTCGGCCGCCCTCCACCAGAGCGGCGGGCCGGGGCCCGGCGAGGACGGCGACGTCGTTCCGGGCGGCGGCCTCCCGCAGTCCGGGCGCGTCGGCGTGCCCGGCGAGCACGGCCGTCGCGCCGAGCTTGAGGACCGCGTGGACCCGCTCGCGCGGACTCGGCGCGTCGGGCAGCGGCCCCTCGTGCACGCGCCCGGGCACGAGCACGCCCGGCCAGCGCCGCACGCGCGCGTGCGGAAAGCGCCGCTCCAGCTCGGCGAGCGTCCCCACGGCCGCGACCCGGGCGCCCTCGACCGCGACGGCACCGCCCTCGACCGGCTCCGCGTCCCGGCCGGCGCGGACCGCGTCCGCCGCGTGAATCGTCAGCACCCCTGCCTCGTACGTCAGTTGGAGGTGAGCAGCTTCAGCTCGGGGTGGGCCGTCCCGCCCGCGATCGCCGTCGACGAGATGTGGGACATCACGCGGTCGTCGACCGGGTCGTTCGCCGGGTCGTCGTGGACGACGAGGTGCTCGTACGTCGTCGCCCGCTGCGCCGGAACCCGCCCCGCCTTCCGGATGAGCTCGATGATCTCCATCCGGTTCGACCGGTGCTTGGCGCCGGCCGAGGACACGACGTTCTCCTCCAGCATGATCGAGCCCAGGTCGTCGGCGCCGTAGTGCAGGGTGAGCTGGCCGACCTCCTTGCCCGTGGTCAGCCAGGAGCCCTGGATGTGCATCACGTTGTCCAGGAAGAGGCGCGCGATCGCGATCATCCGCAGGTACTCGAAGAGGGTGGCCTGCGTACGGCCCTTCAGGTGGTTGTTCTCCGGCTGGTAGGTGTACGGGATGAACGCCCGGAAGCCGCCGGTGCGGTCCTGCACGTCACGGATCATCCGCAGGTGCTCGATCCGCTCGGCGTTCGTCTCGCCGGTGCCCATGAGCATCGTGGAGGTGGACTCCACGCCCAGCCGGTGCGCGGTCTCCATGATCTCCAGCCAGCGCTCCCCGGACTCCTTCAGCGGGGCGATGGCCTTGCGCGGCCGCTCCGGCAGCAGTTCGGCGCCGGCGCCGGCGAAGGAGTCCAGACCGGCCTCGTGGATGCGGGTGATGGCCTCCTCGACGGAGACACCCGAGATCCGCGCCATGTGCTCCACCTCGGAGGCGCCCAGCGAGTGGATCACGAGCTGCGGGAAGGCCTTCTTGATGGCGCTGAAGTGCTTCTCGTAGTACTCGACGCCGTAGTCCGGGTGGTGGCCGCCCTGGAACATGATCTGCGTGCCACCGAGTTCGACGGTCTCGGCGCAGCGCCGCAGGATGTCGTCGAGGTCGCGGGTCCACCCCTTCTCGGTGTCCTTGGGGGCGGCGTAGAAGGCGCAGAACCTGCACGCGGTGACGCACACGTTCGTGTAGTTGATGTTGCGCTCGATGATGTACGTCGCGATGTGCTCGGTGCCCGCGTACTTCCGGCGGCGCACGGCGTCGGCGGCGGCGCCCAGCGCGTGCAGCGGCGCGTCGCGGTAGAGGTCGAGCGCTTCCTCGGGGGTGATCCGTCCGCCCGCGGCGGCACGGTCGAGGACGGACTGAAGGTCGGCCTTCTCGGTCACCGGCGTCCCTTTCGCAAGGTTCGTAAGGGGTTGTGGACAGACCGAACCAGCCTACGTCAGCCGTTTCGCGGCGCCGCCCTCAGGTTGCGTACGCGCCGATCAGCACGCCCGCGAACGCCCCCGCGATCAGGAACGGCCCGAACGCGATGGCCGTCTTGCGGCCGGCCCGCCGTACGACGACGAGCGCGCCGCCGTACAGCGCGCCGAACAGGAAGCCGGCGAAGGTGCCCAGCAGGACGACGGGCCAGCCGTACCAGCCGAGGACGGCCCCTGCCCCGAGGGCCAGTTTCACGTCGCCGAACCCCATCCCGGCGGGGTTGACGAGGAACAGCACGAAGTAGCCGGCACCGAGCGCGAACGCGCCCTGCAACGCGGTCGGCCAGTGCCCGGCGTGCCCGGGAACCAGGGCGGCCAGGCCGAGGAGCGCGAGGGCGGCGCCGGCGAGGGGCAGGGTCAGGACATCGGGCAGCCGCCGCACCCGGAAGTCGACCACCGCGAGCAGCACACCGACGGGCGCGAGCAACAGCCAGACGACGAGCTCGGGCCGGGCACCGGTGGCAACGGCGAGCACGCCGCAGACGAGGGCCGCGACGACGGCTGTTGGCAGCGCGCGGGGGCCGTAGGAGGCGAGGGCGGGGGGTGGGGTGGGGGTGGGGGGCCCGGTCGGGTCGCCGGCGGGGGTGGTGGCCTGGTCGTCGGCGGGAGTGGTGGTCGAGTGGCCGGCGGGCGTGGTGGGCAGGTCGCCGGCGGGGGTTGTGACCGGGTCGGTCGTGGCCGCGACGTCCGCCGGGGCAGCTGCGGGGTCCGTGCCCGGGACGTCAGCAGGCATGGTGGCCGGGCTGTCAGGAGGGGCGGTGGCCGAATCGCCGACCGGGGTGATGGCCGGGTCGCCCGAAGGGGTCGCATCCGGGCCACCCGCAGAGGCGACAGCCGGGCCCTCGGCAGAGGCGGCAGCCAAGCCGTCGGCAGAGGCGGCGACCGAATCGCCGACCAGGGCCGCCGCAGCACACCGCTCGCACCGCCCGCGGCCGATCCAGCCCCGTACCGGATGCCCGCCCGGGCAGCAGTCCCGCCATCTCTCCCCCGACGGAACGGAAAACCGGTACGCGGCCCGCGGCAGCGACGCGCCCGCCGCCGCACCCCACAGCGCGGCGGCGGCGAGAAGCGGCAGAGCGGTCGACGGCACGGTGGTCATCCCGCCGCGGCGACGGCGGTGCGCCAGGCCGGCAGCAGTTCGTCGAGCAGGGCCTCGGTGCGCGGCGGCAGGCCGCGGGCGCCGCCGCGGCCGACGAGGTCGGCGGCGAGCGCCTGTAGCCGGGCGGTGTCGCCGGTGGCGTGCGTGGCGCGCAGCAGCTCGTTCCACAGGCGCTCGTCGGCCGGGGCGGTGCGCAGCGCGGCGTCCAGCGCCTCGATCGCCTTCTCCGCGCGGTCCCTCTCCAGGTGGAAGGAGGACAGCGCGAGTCCGATGTCCGCGACGATGAGGGGCAGTTGGGCGTCGACGATCTCGTGGCTGAGCCACCGGTACCGGCCCTCGGGCCGGTCGGCGAGCAGCGGTCCGCGGACCACCACCAGCGCGTCGGTGAGCAGCCGGCCGCGTACGGCCCGGCTGTCCGCGCCCTTCCCCTGCGTGGCCTCGTGGTACAGCGAGCGCAGTACGTCCAGGTCGGAGACGACGGACTTGGCGAGGGTGAGCCGCCCGGTGTCGTCCGTACGGAGCCGGGGCGCGCCGTCGGGGTCGGTGCCGAGCCAGGAGCGCAGCCGCTCGACGAGCGCGTCCCGTACGTCGTCGGTGACCCCGCGCGGCCACAGCGCGGAGGACAGCACCCGCGGGTGCACGCCCTCCCGGTGCAGGAGCAGCAGGGCCAGCGCCTCGTGCAGCAGCGCGCTGCGCTCGTCGTCCGGGGTGTCGAGGCCGATGATCTCGTACGGGCCCACGAGCCGCGCGTACACCGCGGGCCGCCCCTGCTCGCTGATGTCGACGAGGAAGGGCGGGGTGGGCGCCGGTCCGTCGGGGCCGTTCTCCGGGTCGGCCTCGACGAACAGCTCGACCACGGCCCGCTGTTCGGCCGACGGCAGCATCTGTGCGTCGAGTTCGAGCCCGAGCAGCGGGGCGAGCAGCCTGCCCTCGGCGGTGATCTCCATCTCCCAGGCGGCGCCGGGCAGTTCACCGGAGTCCGTGCCGACGAGATAGCCGATGCCCAACCGGGCGGCGTCGGCAGCGAGTTCGGCGAGCCTGCGGGCGTCCTCGGCCGAGGGCTCGGCGGCCAGCAGCACCAGGTGCGGGGCCCAACGGGTGTGCTGGGCGGGCCCGGTGCGGCCGGTGAGCACGGAGTCGTGCCCGGCGGCGCCCAGCGCGCCGCGCCGCTGCAGCGTCTCGGCCTCCATGGTCTCGAGGAGCGCCTCGATGCCGTCGAGGTGGCGCAGGCGGTTGGGCGCGAGCGGGGTGAGGTCCTGGCCGAAGCCGACGAGGGTGACGGTCATACGGTCCGACCAGCCGTTGGTGGCGAGTTCGGCGGCGACGGAGGCGAACACGGCGGTCCGGTCGGCAGCGCGGCCGCTCAGCGAGACGATGCCGGGCACGGCCTCCAGGTTGAGGAGCAGGCGCGAGTCGTCCATGGTGCCGAGGCTGACGAGTCCGGGGTACGGGGCGGCAGTGTCGGCGTCCTCGTACCGCTCGGCGTCGGCCCGCCCGAGCACCCAGAACGTCTCGTCCTGTCCGGTCTGCCAGGGCGCCGGGGGCTTGCCGGCCGGCTGCGCGAGCTGGAGGTGCAGGTCGCCTCCGGTGAGCCAGGCGGCGTAGACCACGGGCAGCGGCCGGGACTCGCCCGCGAGGGCGGCGGCGAGCCCGCGCAGGGAACGGTCCAGCCGCCGTACACCCTCGGGGTTGGCGCCCACCAGCAGCGCGTCCTGCACGTCCAGCGCGTCCCCGGCCGGCGTCGGCGGCTCCATGCCGCGCCGCCCGCCGACGGCACCGAGCGCCGACTGCCACAGCGCCTGCCGGCGGCGGTGGCCGAGCGCGCCGAGGAGACCGGCG
Organism: Streptomyces sp. NPDC014889; assembly: GCF_043081205.1. Lineage (NCBI taxonomy): Bacteria > Bacillati > Actinomycetota > Actinomycetes > Kitasatosporales > Streptomycetaceae > Streptomyces > Streptomyces sp. NPDC014889. The sequence goes on along the minus strand of NZ_JBIBWH010000010.1, from coordinate 102,092 downwards.
GCGAGGAGCGGGGCGCCGAGGAGGGCTTCGGGCAGCCCGAAGGAACGCCCCGAGGAGGCGGGGGTGGCGGCGGTGTCACCGTTGTGGTCCTGATGCTGCCGCTGGGCGGGAACGGAGGCGTGGGAGCCGCCGCCCTGCTGGTGCCCTCCGCCCTGCTGGTGCCCGTCGGCGTGCTGCTGACCGCCGGCCTGGGCCTGGTCGCCGCCCTGGGCCTGGTCGCCGGTCTTGGCGTAGTCGTGGATCTGCTGCCGTACCTGCTCGGAGACCTCCGGCGCGCCGTCGGGCATCTCGACGAGCTCGCCGCCGTGCGCGTCCGCGGGCATCTCCATGATCCAGCCGGGCCGGATGAGGCTGGCCTCGGACAGCCGGGAGCCGTCGGGCTGGACCCGGTCCTTGTTGAGCGCGTAGATCTCCTTGTACCGGCGCCCGTCACCGAGGTGTCGCTGGGCGATCTCCCAGAGCGAGTCGTGGTGGCGTCCCTCGGGCGGCTGGATCCGGTAGTACTTCGTATCGCCCTGCCTGGCCTCCGCCTGCGCGGCGGCGCTCGCGGCCTGCTCGGCGACGGCCGCCGCGGCGTTCGCGGTCTGCTCCCGCTGCTGCCCGAACAGTCCCCCCGGCGTCTGCTGCGCGGCGGCGACGGTCCCCTTCTGGTTCCCCTCCAGGCCGTGCCCGAGCTGCGACAGGCCCGGCGTGAGGCTGGCGGCCGTGGCCCCGATGAGCAGCAGCGCGGCGACGAGCTGCCGCGCGAGCAGCTGACTGGGTCCGGCCCCGGGTACCCGCCCCGGCACTCCGACCCCGGAGAGCGCTGCCTTCATCTCCACGAGCACACAGGCGGTGAACTGCGCCCAGGCGAGCCAGACGACGACCGTCAGGATGTTCAGGAACGTCTGGACGGTGATCTCCTGCTGGAGCCAGTCCAGGCTCGGCACGCCGTGCGGCAACGGCCACCCGAACTGCACGGCCAGCGCCAGCGGTACGCCGACGAGCAGGACGAGCAGGGCCAGGAAGGCGAGGAACGCCTTCACGAAGTCCCCGACCGTGCGCCGCCGCACCCGCACCGGCTGGGGCGTCCGGTTCCTCGGGGCCGTCGAGCCTCCCGTCGGGCTTCCCGTCGAGCTTGAACTACGGCGTCGCGGCATGGCGGGCGTCCTGATGGTGTGTGAAGCGGGTGCGGTAAATGGGGCGTACTGAGCCTACAGAGAACCCATTGACGGGGTCGACACAGCTTCCGCCCGTCAACGTCGAACGCCCCCACGCCGTTCACACCAGCTACGCCGTACCTCTCAACTTCCCCCACAGCCCCCACCGAACGCCCAAATCCCCCTCTCGCACCCCTGATAACTTCGTTGCCCACTGCACACGTCGCCATCTCCGGGGGAGATCCACCGTGACCCGCCGCGCCCTGCCCACAACCGCCGCCGCCCTCACCGCCGTCGCAGCACTCACGCTGACCGCTTGCGGCGGGGGCGGGGACGCCAAGTCGGACGACATCAAGGGGGCAGACACCGCGACGGCTACGCCCACCGTGTCGGCGTCCTCCGGTTCCGGCCAACCCGATATGAACCTGCCGAGCGATTTGCAGGTCCAGTTCGACGTCACGCGGTCGTCCGACACCCGCCATGCGGCAGCCCTCGACAGCGCGAAGAACTACATCCTGGCCTTGAACCACGGCATCACGGCCCAGGACCCCGACGATCCTGCCTATCAGTTCTACTCGCTCGGCAACGCCACCAAGTACGCCCGGAACCAGATCCAGGCATGGGTGAAGGACGAGTGGACCGCCACTGGGACTGACAGCTACTACAAGGCCAGGACCGACGACGTCGGCACGTCCCGTGGTGTGCTCGTGACGATGTGCCGGGACCAGAGCAAGTTCTACGGCAAGAACGTCAAGACGCAGAAGATCAGATACACGAAGGAGAGCCTCGACTCCTATCAGGAGTTCCGTCTCTTCATGAAGCCCCCGCAGGGGTCCGAGAAGATCTGGAAGGTTCTGCAGATCGAAGTGCAGGGCCGTGTCAAGGAGTGTCAGCGATGACGCTCCCCGCCCGGGCTCGGCGCTGGTCCGCCGTTCTGGCAACCGCAGCCGTACTCGGGTCCGGGAGCAACGCGTACGCAGACGGCCCGGAGGGCAACACCACGGTGCCGCCGGCTGATCAGCCGAGCGGCAGCACCGACGGCAAGGGAGGCCTCAAGGCCTCTGTCTCCCATATCCGAATCACTTACGTGAGCGGCGGAAACGGCGGGGGCAAGCAGGGCAGCCTCGGTACGGTCGACCCCAACTGGAAGCCCCCGGCGTGCTGGTACGAGCCGGCCTTCACCCCGGCCGGGCTCAAGAAGTTCGTGGACTCGGACGGCGGGGGCGACGTCGGCATCCACGAGTCGTGGTTCGGCAAGGAACTGTGGACGGACCACTATCGCGACGGCAAACCCGCGGACAACTTCGACGCGCACGAGCCCGTCAACAGTTCCGCCGAAGGCTACAAGGACTACAACCTCGGCAAGCGCGGCTACTTCTGGCGCGGCGTCGCCCCCAACGCCGGCGACCCGAACTCCTGGGACTGCGGTCGCATCATGTTCTGGGTCGACGCGGGCAACCTCCCGAACGACCCGAACTCCCCCACCCCCAAAACCCTTGCCGAGTACGCCTACGACAAGATCAAGGTCCCCGGCACCGAGATCAAGGTAAAGCCCGAGTCCAAGTCCACCGTCAACCTCCCGACCTGGATCTGGCTGGACAAGGGCAGGTTCAAGGAGGTCAGGGTCCGTGCAGAACTGCCCAACACGGGCCTCTGGGCCGAGACGACAGCCAAGCCGGTCGCCCTCCACCTGACACCTGGCACGGAGAACGCCGAGACCTACCCGTCCTCCGGCAACTGCACGATCAACGACGACGGCTCGATCGGCACCCCGTACGCGAAGGGCAACGCGGACAAGACCCCACCGTGCGGCATCAGATACCTCCGCGCCACGAACGGACAGCCGTACCACCTCAAGGCGTCCCTCACCTGGCAAATCACCTGGACGGGCTCCGACGGAAGCGGCGGCGACCTCCCCGACGGCACCTTCGAGACAACCCAGGACATGAACGTCCAGGAAATCCAGTCGATCAACCGCTGAGACGAACCAGCCAACCACGACTGCAGAGCATGGGTCCGATTACGCGCCCCATGCCGTTCACAACAGCGACGCCGCATCCCTCGGCCGCCTCCCCAATCCCCCGCCGAGCACGCCAATCCCTTCCTGCCACCCCTGATAGCTTCGTTGCCCGCCACTCACATCGTCGTCCTCCAGGGGAGATCCACTGTGGCCCCGCCGCGCCTGCCCGCAATCGCCACCGCACTCACCGCCATCGCGACTCTCACGCTGACAGCCTGCGGTGCAGGCGGGGGAACCACGTCCCATGACACCAAGGGGGTGGAGACGGCGGGTGACATTCCGTCGGCTTCCGCGCCGGCGCAGCAGGTATCCGGGATCCAGCGCCCCAGCGTCAGGCTTCCGACGGAGTTCCAGCTGACGTTCGACAACTGGACGAGCAGTGACAGTGTCGAGCAGGCCATCCTCAACGACACCAAGGAACAACTCCGGGCGGGTTACGCCGCGATCACCGCCAACGAACCGGACGGCGGCGACGCCCTCGCCTTCTACGACACCAAGCCGGGCCTTACACAGGACCGACAGTGGATCAGGACCTACACGAGCCAGGACCTCACCGTCTTCGGTCAACTGCCGGCGCACGACCCCCGGGCCACCCTCATCGGTGACAAGAAGACGCGTGCCGTGGTGACGTACTGCACGGACGAGAGCAAGGCCTACACCAGGAACCGCAGGACGAAAGAGATTCAAGGGAATCCCGCAGGCTCGGACCCGAAGGTCTTCTACAGCGTCACGCTGACCAAGAACGCCGACGGCGTCTGGCAGAACGTCTCCACCCGCGCGAAAAGAGGTGGCTGCTGAGCGCGGCCGCAGATGACGAGGACGGCACAGCTTCCGCCCTCCACTTCGACTCAAGCCTTCGGCGAAGGCGATACCTCAGACCACCTCATCGCCACCCTCCACGAACAGGTCTTCCGCGCTCGCGGCATGGACCGCCCGCTGGGCCCATGTCCTGAGCTGCTCGCGGTCCGTACACGCCAGCACCCGTTCCCGAACAGCCTCCGGCACCGGGACCCCGCGCCACTCAAGGATGCGGAGTGTCATTTCGACGCTCTCCTCGACCCGCCCTTCTTCCCGTACCTGCTCGGCCACCGGGTGCCGGAAGAAGTAATGAATCGCTGTCATCAGGTCCCTCCAGATCTCCTTCGCCTGGGGGTCGGCCAGGCATGAGTCGACGAACTGCACAAAGACCGCCGCGCTCTCGGCGTCGATGGTCCGCAGGGCGGCAGCCAGCGGTTCCAGTATGGCCGCGGCCTGCGGTCCCCGACCATGCGTCATGGCCGAGAGCACGGCAAGCGACACGTCCCGCTCGGCCTCCTTTTCGTCCGCGATCAGCGGAACATTTTCAGGACCGAGTACAAGCGGCCTCACGGTCAGTGAATGCCAGCCCGGCACTCCCAGCCGGATGGGCCGTGCTGCCCAGCGGGCAGTGGCGCTACTCTGCGTGATCACAATGAGTACTGGCTCGCAGCGGTACTTCGCATACAGGTACGCAAGGTAGTACGGCCAGCTGCTGCGCTTGTCCTCGTCCTTCTTCCCCTGCGCCTCGACGACCAGGAGGTACGCCCCCTCGTCTGTTTCCACCCGCATCAGCGTGTCCACACGCCGCTCGACCGGCTCAATCTCCGTCAGGTCCGCGTTCAGCACCGCAAAGTCACGCGGCTCGGGGAACGGAACGCGCAGCACGCGCTGAAAGGCACGCGTCAACAGTGCGGGGTCTTTCTGGAACACCCGGTGCAACGCCTCGTGCGACGAGCTGACCATCAGCTCTCCTTCCTGTCCGACGTGATCAACGAGCTACGCCGCGGCCAGGTCACACCACACGTACTTGCCCCGGTTGCCTTCCCTGGACAGTGGCTGCCAGCCCCACAGGTCGGCGCAGGCCCGGACCAGGGCGAGTCCGCGCCCCTCCTCCAGGCCGACGACCTGCTCCAGCGGTGCCGGCGGCTCGGGCGGTGCGGGATCGGTGTCCCACGCTCCGATACGAAGTACGCCCGCCGACCAACGCACGCGCAGGCCGGCGGGACCCTTGGTGTGCCGTACGGCGTTGGAGACCAACTCCGTTGCCAGCAGCTCGGCCGTGTCTGCGACCCGGAGGAGGCCGTGCATCGTGAGGATCAGACGGAGAGTCCGGCGGGAGATGGTGACCGCACGGGGGTCGTTGGGGATGTACAGGGTGTACTCCCACGGTTCGTTTTCGGGCATGGGTACTCCAGTGACGTGAGGCGGGGTAGGGATGACGCCGCGGTGACGGGCGGTGGCCTTGCCGCAGCCGTCGTGGCAGGACGGAGCGGTGCGCTTCCGGGGCCCCGGGTTGCCGCAGCGTATGCGTCGCGTCACTGAAGGTAGGGGCCAATTTTGGTCCGGCGCAAGCCGTTGCGTAATCTGCCGCTCGAACGAGGCACCGTTGCAGGGCGGTGGCCTCAGGGAGGAAGCCATGCCACGCAGGCAGCAGGCGACTGCACGCCAGGAGCGTCTCGGCGCCGAGCTACGAAAGCTGCGCGAGGCCGCAGGCCTCAACGGACGTGATGCGGCAGCGCTGATCGGAATCGACTCGGCACGAGTGAGTCAGATCGAGGCCGGGATCGCAGGCATCAGCGAGACCCGCCTGCGCCTGGTCGCGGCTCACTATTCCTGCACAGACCAGGAATTGATCGATGCGCTGGTGAACATGGCGACCGACCGAACACGCGGTTGGTGGGAGGAGTACCGGGGTCTCCTGCCCAACTCATTTCTAGACCTGGCCGAGTTGGAGCACCACGCCAGTCATCGATGGGACGTCGACTTCCTGCATGTTCCTGGCCTTCTACAGACAGGAAGCTACGCCCGCGCCCTCTTCTCCTACGTCAACCCAGACTTTCCGGAGGGTGAGGTGGAGCGCCGGGTGGAGCACCGCATGAAGCGGAGGATCATCATTGAGCGCTCCAACCCGATCCGGTACGAGACCGTCGTCCACGAGGCTGCTTTGCGCATCAAGGTCGACGACCCCGCCACAGCCCGTACCCAGCTCCTCCGGATCCTGGAAATCTCAGAGGCCGATCACGTCACCGTGCGGGTCATCCCCTTCGATCTCGACGGCTTCGCCGGAGCAGGCAGCGCCATGGTGTACGCCGGCGGCCAAGTCCCACAGCTGGACACCGTGGTACGCGACGGGCCCCACGGCACCGTGTTCATCGACGCCGAGGCCCAACTCCGACGCTTTCGAACCCTCTTTCGTAGGGTAGAGGCCGTGTCACTGGAACCCACACGTTCGCGTGACTTCATCCACAGGCTGGCGAAGGAGTTGTGAGGCACACCATGACCACGCCCGACACCTGGCAGAAGTCGTCCTACTCCGGCGGGGGCGACGGCAACGCCTGCGTAGAGATCGCCCACCGCCACACCCGCATAGCCGTCCGTGACTCAAAGGCTCCCGCCCGAGCCACCCTCTCCTTCCCAGCCGGGGCCTTCGCCACCTTTCTCGACTCGCTCAAAGCGGCGGCGAAAGAGGAGCTTTGAGCCTGCGGCGGCACCTGAAGAAGCTCCTGCGCGAAACGGCACAGAACGTCGCGTACATGCAATCCCTGGGCGCACCAAACGTTCCGATCGACGTTGATTTCTCGTACTCAACACAGATCCCGTGGCCGTCGCTCCGGAAGTTCGCGCAGTTCGCGTACCTTGCCGAGCAGTACGGCTACCGCTACGCCGGGCTGGATCCGGACCTGCGAGAGTCCGGCACACCCTTCTTCGTCTTCCGGCGCCTGCCGGACGAGCCTGAGCGGGCTGCGCGCACGAGGGAACGGTATCCCGATGCCACCGACGGCGGTCGGCTGCCCGGAATGCGTTCCTGGCCCGTGCCGGTGCTGACGCTGCCGGAGGCACGCAGCGAGGTGAAGCTGCTGCACGCCAGGATCGCCATCGACTACTACGGTGCGATCCGGCGGCAGCCGTTGCGGCCGGTGCTCATCGGAATCCCGCTCGTCGTTCTTCTCGTTCTGCTGGTGAACGGTGAGCTGCACGCCGCAGGACTGCGGATTGCGGCCGGTACGGTCGCGGCTCTGCTGCTCTTGCTGGGTGCTTCCCGGATCTTCATGCATCGGCGCATCGCGGCGTACCGGCGGTTGCTGTCAGAGTGAGAGCGTCTTCGCGATCTCGTCGGCCTGCCGCTCAGCCGGCTCGTCCAGGACCGGTTCCGTCCAGGAGACCAGCATCGTGAGGGCCGTCTCCATGCCGTCCGGGCGAATGCCGTAGAACACCGTGTGGATCACCGGGCGTGGGCCGAAGAAGCCCTTCTTCTCGCCGATGAGGTTCTGCCGGATGCGGACCGCGTCGCCGAGGGGGAGCCGTACCTCGCGGACGTCCGGTTCGCCGAAGTCGTGACCGGACATGTGCTCGACCAGCAGGTCGAGGGTGACCTCGGGGAACGTCTCGTCGGGGTGGATGGCGTCGAGTTCCATGATGGCCGCCACCGTCTCGTGGCCGCTCACGTACCAGCCGAAGGCGGCCAGTGGCTCGCGGGTGTGGCAGTCGGCGGCCGTGTGCTTGAGGCTCCGGGCCAGGCGGCGGGCGTCGCCCTGCTCACCATCCTGCGCGTATCGCTGGGCGAGTTCCTCCCCCTGTTGCTTGGCCCATGAGTCCAGGTCCACACTCCCGGCGCCGGGGAAGGGAACCCAGTCCTCGGAGAACTCCAGGCCGAGGTTCGAGAGGTCGTCCGTCATGTTGTGGGCCACTCCGTCCAGGTGAGCGAGTCGGCGATCGCGTCGAAGAGTCCCGCCATAGCGTCGGCGATCGCCTCAAGTGGTGTGGAGAAGGTCAGCAGAAGGAACGCGGTGGTGCGCGGGACGGGGAGGTGATACTCCACCGAGAGTGAGTTGTGCGTGGACTCGGTGCCCTCCTCGTCGCCGGCTTGCGGCATCAGCCTGCGGATCCGGACGGCGGGACCCGTGCGCAGTTCCTCGATACTCACCGATCCTTCGCCCTCGGCGGCGAAGCGTTGTGCCAAGGCTTCCAGCGGCAGCGGCTCGGGGTGCCGCAGTGGCGCCAGGGTGACCAGCAGCGAGGCGGGAATGGTGAAGGGGCCGACCTCCTGGAGGCTGAGGTACAGCTCGATACCACCGCTGCGGTGTGCCTTGGCAGCGCGCCGCCGCAGGTCTCTGCGGAGGTCCTCCTTCAGGTGCGGCGCGTTGTCGATGCCGCGGAACTGTCGCTCCACGAGCGCGTCGATCGACTTGTTCCGCTGGTCGGGCTCCAGGAGGATCCGGAACCACCCGTCGGGAAGCAGCAGTCGGTAATCGCCCGGAGGGGCGGTCTCCTCGGTCTGGTTCATACGAACTGCTCCGTGGGTGTCTGTTCCGGCGCCGGTCGTTCCAGCCAGAGACGGCTGCGCAGTTGGTGTGCCGCGTAGGGCGCCGCCTGAAGGACGAGGCCGACCGCCCCCGCGAGGATCGCCGCCATTGCCGCCCGGGGGTGTGCGTCCTCGATCCAGAGACCCTGGCCGATGGAGAACCACGATCCGAACGCCATGATGGCCGTGGACGACAGGCCGGCGATGGTGCTGGGAAAACGGGCCAGACCACGCGCCGTCCGGACGGATTCGGGGCGCAGTTGGGGGCCGAGTACAGATTGCTTGGGCCAGAGAGCCTTCCCGCTCAACCTGCGCTCGGAAAAGGACAGTCCGGTGGCTCGGCGCAGCCTGGACCAGCCGTCCGCGCCACTCTCGCCGCCGAACCAGACTTGCCACGGGAGTACGGCTCGCACCTGGTCGTGTGAGCCTCGCAGTTCGACGCCGAGGGGCTGGCCTGTCCGGTCATGCACGAGCACCAGAGAAGTCAGAGCGTGCGGACCGGTGAGCGGAAGCCAGTATTCCCGCCCGCCGAGGTCGCGCAGGACAAGATCTCGGTCCTGTACACGCAACTCGGTGTCCCGGCAAAACCTGACAGTCGCGCCTAGCCCTGCTGCGGGCACGGGCCGGACCCGTTCCCGTACGACGGGAACGCACCGCCGCAGACGGAGCCGGGTCCACGCCCGGAGGGCAAGCCGCGCCACCGGGCCGACGAGGGCGGCGACAGCCAACAGCAGAATGACCCAGGGCTCAGTCGTCTCGAAGAAAAGGATCACCGTGAACAGGGCGAACCAGACTGCTCCGGCCACGGCTCGAACTCCCCAGTACCACAGCGGGAACGCAGTCCCAGGAGCCAGGGACTTGGCCCGACGGCGACTCGAACTGGGTGTCGCGAGGGGGTCGTTCCTGTCCCTGACTATGTGCAGAGGAATGCCCGCGGCCTTGAGTAGGTCAGCCACGCCGGTGCGGTCGAGTAGCTGTTGCCCCTGGACGGTCCGCTTGGGAAGCACCGGCGACTCGGGCAGCCAGCCCTCGATGTCGAAGGAGGCGATCAACGCACCGTCGCTATCCTGCAACTGGATCTCTCCCCACGAGCCGTCGATCGTGGGCCCCATGCGTTCCATGTCGGCACCGGGAAGGTCGAGAAAGACCGCACGCGTGATCCCGCCGGACCCAACCGGAAAGCGCCGCGTACGCGTCCGGGTCTGCAGTACGAGGTCACCGCCGTCTAGGTAAAGCCGTGAGCGGTGGCACATTTCGAGGCCGGGACCGCGGGAAGCCGCAGGTCTGAGCGCCGGCTCGCGGATCACCGCATGACCTTGTGGGAGAGGCCCGTGACCACTTCGTAGGCGCCTTCGGCCCCAGCCAGCATTCCCGTCGCGGTCGCCCCCGTCCAGACGATGGTCTGCCCCGAGAAGTTGCTCACCCCATGGGCGACATCCGGCAACTTCAGAGCCGCAGGTGCGATGCCCTTGAGATCAGAGGCGGCCCTGGCGAGTTCGGGGTCAAGTGTGGTCAGAGAGCGCGGTGCAGTCATCCCGCGGGCTCCTTCCCGCCAAGCCTGCTTCGAGAACGCGTTACCGATCGACTTCACGCCGCCCACGGTATCCCGGTAGATGGCACCTGGGCTGAACCCCTCCCTGAAGTTGCTCCGCGTCGGTAGCTTCCCTTTCGCCATGGCTGCCAGGGCCTTGGCCGCCGCCCCTCCGCGAATCGTTCCCTGGGCACCGTCGTTGGCGAATCTCCACGCCTTGTTCGTCTTCATGCCCGAGGCGATGGCCTGCTTGAACAGGTTGCTGCGGGCCAGGGCCTTGGTCCCGGCCGCCGCTCCCCTGGCACCTGCCATGGCAGCCCGCCCGATGCCGAACGTCGCAAGGCCCACAGCGTCGAGAAATACCGTTTTCAAGCTTCCCTCGCCGCCCAGCCAGAGCACCACGTCGGTGACAAGCGCGACGATGCTGGCCAGCAGCGCCACCGCGTTTGCCACGGCGGCGATGAACTGTCCGATGACGGGGATCCATCCAAGGGCGAGCGCCGCCACACCCGCCCACAAAGCGATGCGCCCCGCCCATTTGGAGATTTCCTTGAGCCAGCCGGCGTTCTCATGTACCCAGTTCTTGAACTTGTCCTTCCAGCCGTCCTTGAGCCCGTCGCCCTCGATGACGTCGTAAATCGCCTCGGCGGCAGCCTTCGCGGCGCGGTCGCGGATCCCCTTCGCGGTCTGGAGGGCCTCCCTCGCCGCCTTCAGGCTGGAAGAGGCCTGCTCCTTTTGGCGGTTGTACTTCTTGGCGTCCGGATCGTCCTTCGGAGTGTCGTCCGGCTGCCCGTCGAGGGAGCGCTGGGCCGAGGTGATGTCACCGTGGGCCTGCTCCGCGTCGGCCAGGGCATCGTCCGCCATCTGCTGGGCCCGACGCAGTTCGGAGGCGTACTCCTTGCTGCACACGTTCTCGCGCACCTGGGTGCCGAGGGCGGTGGCTGCCTCGTCGTAGCGCTTGAAGGCCTTGCGCAGCTTGTCGCCCGCGCCCTCCGCCGAGTCCTTGAACTCGCTGGCGGCCTCGCCTTTCCAGTTATCGACGGAAGCCAGCGCCTTGATCTCGCGGGCCTCCTTCTCGATGGCCTCGGCGGTCTTGCGCAGCTGTCGGCCGAGCCTCGCGACCTCGTAGGGATCACCGGGAATCGGATCGGACGTCTCGTCCAGCACCGACCAGCGGTGAGCGGCGGGCCGACCTGTCACTTCTTCGCCCCCTTCTGCCCTTCTTTGTCGGAATTCCGCAACGCTTCAGCGAGCTCGTGGTCGATCTTCTCGTACGACTCCGCCGCGGTCTTGGTGATGGCGTGCAGCGACGCCAGCTCCTCGGTGAGCTTTCGCCGGTGGATCTTCCAGTTGCCGTCGAACTTCGAGAAGGCGTCGAGGACCCGCTGCGAGCCGATTTCCGCGACGCCCAACCCCTGGGCCGGGTTGCCCCGTTCGGCGAAGGTGTCCCGGATACGCTTCAACGCCCTCGAGCACTCCTTGATCCGGTCGATGTCCGCTTGCTGATCGCTCACGTCAGGGTCACCCCACCTCGTTCTTCGCCACGGATCGGCCATGGACGGCCACGCTGCCCCCGTAGAACATGCCGGTGAAGACGGGTGAGTAGGTCAGCTGGATCTCGACCTGGACCTCGTCGGCGTCGGCGGACACGCAGTGGCTCGCGGCGATGTCGGCGCCCGTCATGCTCATCTCGCGGGCGAAGGCCTTCACGCGGGCGTCGCAGTTCTCGTAGTTGATCGGGGCGGGACCGCCCTCGTCGTTGTAGAGGGCCTCGCGGTCGATGTCCTGGGCGGCGTAGCGGGCCGCCTGTTCCGCGATGTCCGCGGCACGTTCGCGCTTGGAGATGGACAGGCCGCCGTCGATGACGAAGGCGGACAGGGCCAGGAAGACCAGCGCGAAGATGATGACCGCGCCGGCGCCCGAGCCGCGGTCGGACATCCGGGAGCGACGAGCCTGCCACCAGGTCTGTCGGGTATGCCTCACGCCGACCTCCGGAACGGATCCAGCGGCGAACTGAAGCTCGCCGACAGCCTCGTCGGGATGTTCAGGCCCAGCGACGCCAGGCCGCGCACCTGGCAGCTGACCTCGACCGTGAACAGGGTGTCGGGGGCGAAGCCCGCGCTCGTCTGCACCACCGAGACCGGTCCCGAGCAGACGTCGCCCAGGTCCGCCTCCGCGGCCTTGCGCGCCTCGGACATGGCCGTCGCGTGATCCTTCTGGATGGAGCCCGCGCGTGCCGCGTCCCGTGCCGCGCCGTCGACCGCGCCGCGGCCCTCGACGAGTTGGCCGAAGGCCACCAGCACCAGGATGAAAAGAATCATCACCGGGGCGAGGATCACGACCTCCACGGTCGACAGACCGCTGTCGTCGCGGGCGGACGGAAGAGACCTCCACGTTGTGCGGTTCATCTAGTTCCCGCCATCCCGCACGAACCTCTCCACCGGGCCCGTCGACTGCGCGTGCACCGTCAGGTTCAGGCCCGGGAACACCGTCGGGATACGCGCCGAAATCTCCACGCCCACGGTGTTCTGCTCCGGTTGCAGCGTCCTCACGTCCGGTGACAGGACCAGCTGCGGGCCCAGTTGGCGGATGTAGGCATCGACAACATTGCGTGCCTCGCCCCGCCAGGCGCCGGGCTGCTCGTCGGCCGTGGCGCGGGCCTTGCGGGCGCCGGCCTGGGCCGCCGCCTGGGCGACGTGGTCGGCGAAGAAGTACAGCGCGAACTGCACCGTCGCGAAGATCATGAAGAACAGTACGGGGGTGAGCAGCACGAACTCGATCGCGGTCATCCCGCGGTCGCCGCCGGTGGCGGCCGCCTCACGCGCGGCCCGCACCCTGCGGCGCACTACGCGTCGCACCCGTCCGCCCACGTCCGCCAGCATCCCCGTCCACCCCGTTGTGCTTCCTCGTCGTACGCGCCGCGCACCTGCCTCGTACGTGCCTCGCACGTACGTGCCTCGCACGTACGCTCGCCGTACGCGCGGTCAGCAGGTCTTGCCCGCGTCCGCGCCCTTGATGCAGTTGCCCACCTTGTTGGCGCCCTCGCTCAGCGCGGAGTTGATGATGGCGGCCACCACGCCGACGATGGCCACGACGACCGCGGAGATGATGACCCACTCGACCGCGGAGGCACCCCGGTCCAGTTCGCCGGAGCGGGCGCGCTGCACACGGCCGCCCAGGAAGGTGACCAGGAAGTCCACGGCCGGGATCCCGGTGTGGAAGTCTCGTCCGTTCATGACAGTGGTTTCCTCTCGAATTCGGGGCAGTTGGCAGGGATCGGCAGGGGCGGCGCTCACACCTGGAACACCCGCATCGCCGCCGGGTAGATCAGGAACACCAGGAAGCCTGCGCACAGCAGCAACTGGGCCACGAGCATCGACTGGGACTTCTCGCCCGCGCTGCCCTCGATCTCGGCGAGTTCGCGGTGGCGCATGGTCTCGGCGCGCGAGGCGAGCGACTCGCGCACCTTCGCGCCGTCGTCCGCGACCAGGGCCAGGGAGGCCGAAAGGTCCTTCAGCTCCTCGACGCCCAGTTCCTCGCCGAGCTGCCCGAGCGCCTGCCACTGGCTGAGGCCGGTGATCCGGGCGTCGGCGAGGGCGTTGCGGATCCGCTGGTTCGCCCAGCCGTCGGACACCTCGGCCGCCGCCATCAGCGCCTCAGGCAGACCACGGCCGCCGGCCAGGCTCATGGACACCAGGTCCAGATACGCGCCGATGACCCGGCGCAGGTCACGGCGCTTGTCGGCCGCGTCCCTCCGGACCTCCAGATCGGGCAGGAAGAAGAACAGCGCCGCGCACAGCAGCGCCATCCAGACCGGGATGACCGGGCTGCGCCCGAGGCCCATCGTGAAGACCACGGCGAACAGCAGGGGGCCGAAGAACAGCCCCGCCACCGACAGCAGCACCTTCGTCGCCAGGAACCTCTCCCAGCTGCGCTCCAGCACGGCGAGATCGGCCCGCAGCGAGCGCTGCTCCCAGCCCTGCTGGAGGTAGAACTCGGCGATTCGCGCTCCGACTTGGGCGCGGAAGGCACCGAGGCGGCCCGTCTCCTCGCGGGTCTGGGGCCGGGTCTCGTACGCCGCCCCCCGCGCCCGCATCGCGTCGATCCGCGCGACCTGCGCGACCGCGCTCCGCCGGGACGGCATCAGGGCGCGTACGAGGGCGTAGACGCCGAGTCCGAGGACCGCGCCGACCAGGACCGGCATCGTCAGGTTCACCGGCGTACCCCTTCCTCCTGCTGGGCGGGCGTGCGCGGCCGGACGAACTGCACCGCCGCCTCGTCCCGCACCAGGAAGCGCTCGGGCGTCTCGATCGTGGACAGCTTGCGCAGCCACCAGAAGCCGAGCGCGAACAGGCCGCAGACGAGCGCGAGGACGAGCTGGCCGACCGGTGTGCCGTACGGCGACACGAACTCGCGGTTGAAGACGGACAGTCCGAGCACGAAGGCGACGGAAACGGCCACGACGATCTGCACCGACCGGCGGGTCGAAGCCCGTTGGGCCATCACGCGCTGGCGCATGTCGACCTCCTCGCGCGCGGACTTGGCCAGCGCGCCGAGAACCTGGCGCAGACCGGGGCCGCGCAGCCGGGCGTTGAGGATGAGCGCGGCGACGATGATGTCGGCGGAGGCGTCGTCGATCTCGTCGGCGAGCAGCTGCAGCGCGTCGGGCAGCGGTGTGCGGGCGCGCAACCGGTCGACCAAGGCGTCCAGATGGGGACGCAGGACCGGGGCGGCGGCGCGCGCGGAGGCCGGGATGGCCTGCTCCAGGCCGACCGCGCCGGCGATCGTGTCGCGCAGCGACTCCGTCCAGGAAGCCAGAGCTTCCACCCGGCGCATGGCGGCCCGCTCCTCCGCCGCACCGCCGAAGAGCCGGTCCCAGAAGAAGACGAGGACACCGGCCGCCACGCCGGCGACCGCCCACCGGGTGAGCACGAGGACCGCGAGGCCGATGAGAGCGGCGAGGGAGCCGCGCCGCCCGGCGAAACGGAGCAGCTCGCTCGCCCGCCGGCTCGCCCGCTGCTTCTCGTGCTCGGGCTTGGCGGGCAGTCCGCGTACGGCGACGATCAGCAGCGCGAGACCACCGCCGACGGCGACGCCGGAACCCATCGAGTACAGGACCGTGGTGGAGAACAGGCCCCCCATGGAGCCGAGCGGGGCCAGTGCGGTGAGTGTCATGGTCACCCCCAGGATCCGTGGGGCTGGTAACCGTGCGCCATGAGGTCCTCCAGGCAGGCTATGGGCGCGTGCGGCACGACCCGGCCGTCGGGCGTCTCGGCGAACACCTCGCTGGACAGCACGCGGCCGTCGACGCCGTTGACCTCGCGGACCGAGGTCACCGTGCGCTGAAGCCGGCCGCCGGTCTGGAAGTTGTTGCGCCGCTGGACGAAGACGACGAAGTTCACCGCGCCCGCGATCAGCATCTGGCTGGCCTCGATGGGCAGCCGCTCCGTCGCCTGCAACGCGTAGGTGGAGATGCGGTTGAAGACCTCGCTGGAGCTGTTGGCGTGGATCGTGGACAGCGAGCCGTCGTTGCCCTGCGACATCGCGTTCAGCATGGTCACGATCTCGTCGCCGAGCACCTCGCCGACGATGACGCGGGAGGGGTTCATACGGAGCGACCGGCGCACCAGCTCCGCCATGGAAATGGAGCCCTGCCCCTCGGAGTTGGGCAGGCGCTCTTCGAACGCCACGACATTGGGGTGCAGTTCGGGGAAGGTGTCGAGTCCGAGTTCCAGTGCCCGCTCGACCGTGATGAGCCGCTCGTGCGGCGGGATCTCGTTGGCGAGGGCGCGCAGCAGCGTCGTCTTTCCCGCGTTCGTCGCGCCCGCGATCATGATGTTCTTGCGGGCGCGGACCGCGCAGGCCAGGAAGTGCCCCAGCTCCGGCACGAGCGTGCCGTTGCCGACCAGGTCGGAGATGAACACCTTGCCCATCCGGGCCCGGCGGATGGACAGCGCGGGCCGGCGGGCCACGTCCATGACGGCCGACAGCCGCGAACCGTCCGGCAGCCGCAGGTCGAGCTGCGGGTTGGCGGAGTCGAAGGGGCGCGACGACAGACCCGAGTAGGCGCCGAGCACCTGGATGAGCTCGATCAGCTCCTCGTCGGTCTCGGCGACCGGCTCCCCCTTGACCTCGCGCCCGTCGGCGTATCCGACGAACACCTGGTCGCAGCCGTTGATGTCGATGTTCTCGACTTGCGGGTCGTCGAGCAGCGGCTGGAGCCGGCCGACGCCGAACAGCGCCGCGTGCACGGCGGCCGCGTACTGCTCCTCCGTCTCGGCGTCCAGCGGCGTGCGGCCCGCGTTGATCTCGGCGCGGGCGTACTCCTCCAGTATCTGCGCTATGACCGCGCGGGCGTACTGCCGCTCGTCCTCGCCGGACATCGGCGTGACCCCGTTGACCTGGTCGAGCCGGCGCTGCTCGGCGATGCGGTCACCGGCGTCCTGCCGGAACCGCTTGACCAGCTGGTGGTCCACAGCGGTCATCGCCCGGCTCCTGGCCGGCCGTTGATCTGGGACGGGTACGGCTGCCCGCCCTGGGGCGCTTGCTGGGCCTGCGGCGCCTGCTGCCCGTGGTGGGCCTGCTGGACCTGATGGGCCTGCTGCGCCTGTGCGGATACGGCCCAGGCGGCGCCGTACTGCTGATACAGGTCGGCGGTGACCTTGCGGGCCGAGCGGATCAGCAGGGACTTGTCGAGGCGGCCGCGCCTGCGCCCGGCCAGCTGGTCGGCGCCCGCGGGGTCGTCGGCGATGGTGCCGACGACGCGGGCGCCGGTCTGGGCGTGCACCAGCATGTCGTTGACCTGGCCGGAGACCTTGCCCGCGGTGCCCGGCTCGGCGACCAGCACGACGCCGATCACAGGGGTGGCCAGGCTCGCGGCACCGCGCGGACCGCCGTGCAGCTTCGCGGACAGCGCGGCGGCGCGGTCGCGGACGCGGGCGATGGCCTCCGGTTCGGTGCGCGAGATCAGCAGGACGAGCGAGGCGTGCGGGAAGAGTTCCACGGCGGGGGTGTCGCCGCTGATCCGTCCGCAGTCGGCGACGACGTCGGCGGGCGCGTTCGGGGAGTCGGCGAGCGAGGCGAAGGCGCGGCCCAGGGTGGGCCACAGCCCGGCGAGACCGGCGGCCTGCTCGGCGCTGCCGAGTCCGACGAGGACCTCAAGACCGCCGTTCAACGGCTGTACGTGGTCCCAGAGTTGGTCGGGAACGAGTCCGCGGCGCGCGGTCGCGGCGATGGACAGCATGCCGACGTTCGGGTTGAGCGGACCGCCGTGTGCGGCGGCGCTGCGGTAGACGAGGTCGCCACCGGCCGGGTCCGTCTCGGCGAGCAGCACGCGCCGCGGCCAGACGGCGGACAGCGCGACGGCGGCGGTGGTGACGCCGGGCGAACCCTTGTCGGCGGCCAGTGCGATGAGGGCCATGGGTGTGCCGCCGCCCTCAGTTGCCGGGAACGACGACGACGGCGACGGAATTCGCGGACGCGGCCTGGGCCACGGCTGCGGCGTCGGACTGGTCGACGAGGAGGGTGAGCGACAGGTTGCCGGTGGTCACGGCGGCGTCGCTGTGGTCGCTCTTGGAGCTGACACGCGCCTTGTCCACGATGAGGTTGCCGCCACCGGCGGACGAACCCGTGGAGTTATTGCTGGAGTTGGAGCTCGACGCGTTGTCGCCGACGCGGTAGACGGCGACGATGTCACCGTTCTTGATGTCGGCCGGGTACTGGCCCTCCTTGAGGGCGACGCCGACGAAGGCCTTGCCGGCGGGCAGGCTGCTCTTCGCGCCGAACATCTCCCCCATCACGACCGTGCCCGCGAAGATGGTCGTCCTGGCCTTGAGGGTCTTCAGAGTGCCCAGTTGCGCCCACTGGACGTAGTTGATGGAGTCGTCGGCGGCCACCATCACCGAGGTCACATCACTGGAGGTGACGGACGCTCCGGCCGGGATGTCCTGCGTCACCTTGACCACCTCGATGCGGTGCCCGGCCTGCAGCACGAGCATCGTGGCACCCAGGGCTCCCACCAGGATGAGCAGCACGGCCAGGGCGGCCAGGGCCGGTTTGCGCTCGCGAGGCGCCGTGGGAAGCCGGTCACCGGCCGTCGGCTGAGCCGGAGCCGCGGCACGTCCCGCGCCCGCCCCCGTACGCTCCTGGATCTTCACGCAACCGCTCCCCGTACACCCAAGATGTCGTCTGCCAAGCACTTTGCCTGGGCTGCAAACCCGGACACTTCACCAGCGATCCGGGCGATGTCGCGTCTATCCGGCGCGGGGGCGAGTGTCAAGCCATGGCACGGTATCAGCCGCACATAAGCCCCTCAAGGCTGGCCAGACCCAATGAGCCACAACCGACTTGACGCTACCCGACTGCAACGAGCCGTCGGAGCGGCCCGGTTGAGCACGGGCAAATCATCCACTCCCGAGTGCGCGGCAGCAAATCCGCACCGCTCAGGGGTGAACAACTGGGCGGCTGACGATGCGTCGACCATCGGGTGGCCACGACCCCTGCACGAATTGCTCACGAAGTCGTAGGCCGGTCATGCCGCGCTCGTGGCAACCGGCCACCGTGGGCCTTGCGGCAGCACGGTCGTCAACGGTCACCGAGGAGCGCGAAGGCGAAGGCGAGCCGGCGGTCGACCCAACCGTCCCGCACTGTCACCTTGTCACTGCCCTCCGAGACCATGACGACCTTGTTCTCCGCACGCCACTCCAGGGACCGCGGCTTGGAAGGACGGTCGCCGCCCTCTCCCCCGGAGAGGGCGCTGTCGACGACCTCTTCGAAGATCTTCGCGGCGAATCGCCCCGCGATCTCCTTGGCGTCGCCGCTCGCCCACTCGTTGCGGCCCACGATCTCCGGGTGTCCCGGCTGCTCGATGCGCCAGGTGTGCTTGAACGGCCCGCGCTTGCGCGGAACTCGGACGACGGTTCCGATGCACTCTCCCCGGCCGTCCCGTACGTCGTGCCGTAGCTCCCCGGCACTGTCCACCGCCGGTTCCACGTAGCACAGCAGAGCCCGTGTATCGGCCTCGTACAGGGTGTGTCCTGGCCGGGAGGGCAGGCCCGGCTGCTGCGTATCGGCGGTTCCGAGGAAGGCGCACGGGGCGAGTATCCGAAGGTCCCGCGAGCCCCTGTGCACGCGTACCGCGGGCTTCCCCCACACGGCACGTTTGCGTTTGACGGTCGCCGGGCGCTCCACGGAGGACACGACGAACGTCTGGACATCGGCCCAGCCCACCGTCTCCATCGGCGGTTCCTCCATCCGCCGCCTGCCGAACACCACTTCGCCCCCACACCGTGCATGGAAAACCGACCGCTCGACCCTACCCGTGTGCGAGAACGCCCGCTGGGTCGACTGCGGGCCGTGTCCGAGCACGCCGGCCGCGGGTCAACAATCGCGCACGAGCACGTACGCGAAGACAAGCCTCCGGTCGAGCCAGGACGCCCGGACCAGGAACCGGCCGCGCCCGTCGGATGCCAGCACCGGCTCACCGTCGGCCGTCCAACGAAGTACGCGCGACGCATCGCTCGCCTGATCGCCGCCGTCCGCGCCGAGGTCGGCGACTCCCTGGAAGATGCCCTGCACCAGTTTGCCGGCGCCCCGCTGGAACATCTCCTTGGGGCCACCCTTCGCCCACTCCCCGCTGCTGACGATCTCCGCGTGTCCTGGCTGATCGATACGCCAGACCGGTGTCAGGGCGTGCTTGAGCGGAGCGATACGCCGGATGGTGCCGATGGCCTGCCCTCGACCGTCGCGCACCGCGAAGCGGCGTTCGCCTCCCGCCTTCACGGGTTCGTCGACGGAGCAGAGAAGCGTGCGGCCGTCCGCGTCCTCGTACAGACATGGTTCGAGGCTCTGCGACGACGGCGGCTGCTGGGGAAAGAAGGCACAGGGCGCGTTGACGCACTGCTCGCCTCTGCGCTGCGGAACCCTGAAGGCACGAGGCCCGAGCACAGGACGCCTTCGCCGCCCGGCCGGCGGCCGCTCCACGTCGCCGACGACGAACTCCCAGGCGTCGGCCCACGGCACGACAGGGGCGGCAGGTTCATCGATGTCCTTGTACTTTCCGAACACCCGCTTCTCCAAGGTCGCTCCACAACTGGCCCGCCGGGGCGGATGCCGATGTTACGGGCGAAGGCGACCCTCGCCCGTGCTCCTCCGCCACCCCTCGCATACCGTTACGGCCCATGTGGCCAGGAAAGCAGCAGTCAGGGAGCGGGCGGAATCCGCAACAGCCGTTGCACAGCGGGCAGTCGAACCCGTATCAGCAACCCGGCTACCACCAGCCGAACCCTTACCAGCAGCAGTCCCAGCCGTGGAACGTGCCGACACTGCCGTCCGGCGCGCCGGCACCGCGTCCACCGGGCGACGGTACCAACCGTACGAAGCTGATCGCCGTCATGGCGGCGGGAGCCATCGTGATCGCCGCGGGCGTGACCGGTTACGCCCTGCTCGGCAGCGACAAGGACGAAACCGTTGCCCCCGATCCGACCACGTCTCCCTCTCCGTCTCCGCACAGCGACGACGCCACCGTCAAGGGCTGGAAGGTCGTGGTGAACCCGGCTGTGGGGATCAAGTTCGACGTTCCGCCGGAGTGGGCCCTCCAGTCCCCCGACTGGGTCACCTACGTCTCCGACGACAACGACCCCGACGACAAGCCCCTGGTCGCGGTGCGCGCCCCCGCCTTCCTGAAGGAACGGTGGTGCTCCTCGGACGACGACAAGGACGGCGCGCTGGAGCACACGCCGCTGGCGGCGGCGGGCTCCAGGGGCAACAACGGTGCCAAGAGCACCGAGGAGATAGCCGACGCCGATCCGAAGTCCTGGGTGTACGGCCAGTACACCCAGCCCCACAGGACCAAGGTGAGGTCAGGCACCGTCGAGCCGTTCACCACGGACTCGGGCCTCAAGGGCAGCCTGGGCACCGCTTGGTCCACGGGCGTGGAGAAAACGCAGAAGTGCACCACGGACGGCAAGGCATGGACCTTCGCCTTCAAAAACGCCCAGGGAGACCTGGCGTCCTGGTCGTTCTTCGGCGCGAAGGGCGTATCGGACGAGGTACCGGACGCGACGATACGTCGAATAGCGGCAACGGTACGGGTCTACGAGGCTCCGTCCAACTGATTCGATCGCCTGCTTTGGACCATCGACTTCCCGCGCCTTAGTGCTGGCCGGGAGCCCCACTGTACGGACCATCGAAGGGCCCTGGCGAAGGTCCGGGGTACTGCCCCGGATAAGGCTGCGTGGGGTACGGCGGTGGGGCGGCGTGATCGCGCCATCGACCTCCTGCCCAGAACGCACACGTCACCGCCGCGACGAGGATGCTGGCTTCGATCCCGGAAGCAACATAGGCACCAGAGACGCTGGGGGCAGACAACTCCGGCCGGACTTCGCCCTCTGGGTCCTCGAAGACTTTCAGAGTGTCTCCCACAGCGAGGTGCGCGCAGTCGTCCAGAGCCCTGAGGACTCTTGTGCCGTCCTTCGTGTGCTGCAACTGGCAGAGAGTCTGGCGTCTGGGCCGCTCGATGACCTCGGCCACCCTCACCTCACTCCATCGTCCTCGTATTTGCAGTACATCGGCGGTGTGGCCCCACCACCAGCCCGTGGCCGTGAGCATGACCGCCGACGCGGCGTACAGCAGCGTGAAGTACCAAGCCCTGCCGAAGTAGTTGACCTCGGTGAGCAGGATCAAAAGGCTGAGCGCCACCATTCCGAGCAGGACGTACGCGGGCCAACTGTCCGAACGTACGAACAGCAGCCCCAGCCGTAGCGCGAACACAAGGACACAGGCGAGCAATCCGAGGACAAGGCCAGTCCAGGTCAGCGCAGTCCGTGAGGCCCTGAGCTCGAACTTGGCGAGCCCTTTGCTCAATACGTGGGCTGCGAAGGGGGTGCCGCTGTGCATGGTCACTCCCCCTGACCCATGTCCTGGACTTCCAACCCCGTTGTCCCCTCAACACTTTCGGCAAAGAAGGAGTTGCCTGCGATCAGCGCTACTACGCCGGCTAGCGGCACGACCTGCTCAGCATCCAGGCAGTTTCCCACGACCAGCAGAGCGCGCCCTCCCCCAGGTGGACAGGAGAGGGATATGGCCAGCCCAATGCGCCCCACCGCTGACGTTTCAGCGACCATTTCCTGTTCCTGCGTGGGGAAGAGGGTGAGCTCTCCTTCCGGAGACATCACCGGCTGTGAGATGACACCCAGCCCCAGTCCCATTCGCGTGGGATATGACTCGGTGTAGACCTGCCGCCCTTCCAGCTCCTCTCCGAGTAGGCGGACCATGATTTCGCTCAGATTGACATCTGTTCCAGCCGTGGGCACTTCAACCACCGAGGCCAGGATCTGCCATACAGCTGGGCCACCATCCTCTTCAGGGACACACACCAGACCGTAGGTGATCAGCCCTCGTTCCCGTAGAATCCGTCGCCACTCCATGAGAGCGGCCGTCAAATCGGCACGCAGTGACGGATCATGTTCAGGGTAGCTGCGATTGATGAGATCCGCGCAACGCTCTCGTGCAGACGCTTCGTCGCTGTCGGCTACGAGGTCGAACCAGTCTGTGGGGGCATACAACTCGACAGCACCGGAGGTCTGCCGACTGGCGGTCGGAGAGTCGCTTGCGAGCATGGCGATCAGAAACTCCCGTTGGGCAGGACGAGGGGGCCGGTCGGGGTCGGAAAAGTACCTGGCGTGAAGTTGGGGAATTTAGGCACGGTGAAAATGTCGGGCTTCTCACCTTTGCTGATTTGCTGCAGTGCGTCCGCTCCGCCACCGGGAACCAGCCCCATGAAATTACCTGCGACAGTGGTGGTGAACCGGGTGAACTGATAGGCAAACTCGGGTGTGTGCATGCCACCCTGCCCCAGTTGGCTGGCGAATCGGAAGTAGCCGGGCACGTCGGGCCCCACGTTTCCGACCTTCATCGTCTGCGCTGCGAGCTTCGGGTAGCTTCCAGCGGCGCCAGCCATCCTGCTCAACTTCAGCCCCGCTCCGAAAGCGGCG
Organism: Streptomyces sp. NPDC014889; assembly: GCF_043081205.1. Classification (NCBI taxonomy): domain Bacteria; kingdom Bacillati; phylum Actinomycetota; class Actinomycetes; order Kitasatosporales; family Streptomycetaceae; genus Streptomyces; species Streptomyces sp. NPDC014889. The sequence continues at coordinate 79,090 of NZ_JBIBWH010000010.1, read as the reverse complement.
ACGCCACACGCCAGTGTGACAGCATCAGTAATGACTGTCGGGTCGGTGAGGGCTGAGAGAAAGCTGCCAGTCGTTCCCACCGCGGCGAGGTAGTGGCTGGCAAGTCCGATGCCACCGAGGATCAACGCGGGGAGCGCGAGGAACTGAAGTCCGGGAATCAGAGACAGAAGTCCCAGCACGGTGCTGGCGAATCCAGCGAGATCTCCGATGACCTGCAAAAGGGGCGCCAGTTCCTTGAGCGCTTCCTTGACCTCTTTGAGGATCGCGTCTTGCAACTCGGAGATTTTTTCCGCCAAGTCGACAATCGCCTGGGCAATCCTGTCCCAAACGCCCGGCTCGTTGGGCGCGATGTCCATCGCGTGCTTGAGCCGGTCAGCGATGGCCTCGCCTTCCTCAACGTATCGCTCCCGCAGACGCTCTGCCCGCCCACGTACCGCCTCCAGGTCAGCGTTGGCGGTGTGCAGTAGCCTCTCTTTGTCGCTGCGCCTCGCCTCCTCCCGCTCCTGTTTCTCCTTTTCCCCGGGCGTCCTCTCTCGTGAGAGATCCGGGAAGCCGGGTCGGGCTGCCATATGGTCCAGCTCTCGCTGCAACCCGGCCGCTCTGTCCTTGGCGTCCTGGGCCTCGCCCTCGAGTTGCTCCGCGTAGCGTTGGTGGTCGCGCATGTACCGAGCCCAGTTCTCCAACGCCTGGGCGGCATCGGAGAACGAGTCGCGTGCGTCGTTGATCTTGGGCCGAAAGTCGTCATGAAATTGCTCGCGGAACGTCTCAGCAGTCTTACCCTTCCAGGCGCCGCGGCCGGTGCCGTTGAGGACGTCGGCGATGTCGTGCAACGCGCCTGCCGTCCGCCGAACGATCTCTGCCGCATGCATGGCGTCCGCCTGGTTCCCCGGGCAGGGACAGAACCCGATCGCTGGGAAGCGGGCATCGGCGACAGCGTCGGGGCGCAGCCAGACCGGCTGGGGGTAATCGGTCACTTCGCACCCTTCGAGGACTTGACTTTCTCCAGTTCATGGGCGAACTGCTCGTCCAGCTCCTCAAAGCTCTTCTTGATGTGACCCAACGCCTTCGCAGCCGACTTGGAGAATTTCGATAGCTGCTTGATTCCGTAGGACCATTCGTCACCGAAGGCGTCCATACGTCTGGCAAGTTTCGATACACCCATCGAGGCACCATCGACGTCCCCCATCTCCCGGCACGGCGCTGTCATGAGCTCATGGATGTGCCGAATGTCTTTTTGCGTCTTCACCAGCATTTCGAAATCGATGTACAGATCGCTCATGGCTTCCCCGTTCCTCTTGGATCACTTTCTTCTCGTCGGCGCCCATGGTGCCGAGAAGCAAACAGGGTGCGGCGGGACATCGCTCACACGCCCCACCGCACCCCCGGTCCCACAAGACCCCCGCTAGCCCCTCTGGCTCCGCGCCAGCTCCTCGTCCAGGTTCTCGTAGGCCTGCTTGGCCTTCTTCAGGAACTCGGAGAGGCCGTGGAGGCCCTGGATGGTCTTGACGGCGCCCTTGGCGAAGTCCTTCATGGAGTCCTCGTAGGCGCCGGAGGCCTTCTGGGTGGTGAAGCCGTTCTCCACCAGCTGCTTGACCCGCTTCTCGACAGACTTGATCTGGTCCTCGAGGTGGTGCATGTCCTTGAGAAGATCGCCTGCGGTCTTCTCCATCTCGGCATAAGTGAGGTCTGTGTCCTTGCCGCTCTTGCCCATGACGGCTCCCTCCCGTTGTGTTCGCCGCAGGGACTGCCCCCGTGGCGCTGTGACGCGGATGCCTCGGATGCGTCGGCCGGCAGCCCTCGTCCGGCCGTCCGCGTGAGCAAAGATCTTACGGGTGGGGCCGTGGGGATACAGGGATGGCAGTTGGAGGAACCGTGAACCGGTGCACAGCCCGTTGCACCGGGGAACCACCCGGCGGCTAAGGTCACTTCGACTGTGTTCTGCGCTCCGGGGGCGGCCCGAGCACTGCGAGGAGGACGAGTGTGCGCCTGAGTCTGACCGTCGTCGACCCGCTCGGCGGCACCAGTGCCGACGTCGTACTCGACGCCGATCCGGAGTCGTCGGTCGGCGATGTCACCCGGGAACTGGCCGAGCACCTCGGACTCGGCGACGGCGCGCAGATCATCTCCCTGGCGGGACACCAGCAGGGCGCCGGGCACGGATCCGGTGGCGCCCCGCAGGCGTACATCGACGGCTATCCCCTCGATCCCGCCGCCACCGTCGTCGGGTCGCCGCTGCGCGAGGGAGCCGTCGTCAGCCTGCACGATCCCGCGGGCTGCCTGCTCGGAGAGCCCACCGGCATCGTCGAGTTCCGCGTGGCCGGAGGGCCCGGGGCCGGTGCCGTGCACCGGCTCGGTGTGGGGCGGTACGACATCGGCAGCGGGGCCACCGCGCGGCTGCGCATCGACGACCCCGAACTCGCCGACCGCGCCGCCACCTTGTCCATCGCCATCGACGGCACCTGCCAAGTCGCCCTCCATGGCGAGCACCGCGGCGCCGATGCCAGGGACGCCGAGGAAAGTACCGGTGGTAAGCAGAACAGAAGGAGCACGGCGGCCAACGGCAGCGACAAGGACAGCCGTCAGGCCCGCGTCCGGCTCGACGGTGAGGGCTTCGACGGCGGCGACTGGCCACTCGGCGCGCAGCTCGCGCTCGGCAACAGCCTGTTGGAGCTCACCCGTTACAGCCCGCCGAACGCCGCCCTGAAGTGGTCGGACGACGGTGCCGGGCTGGACTACAACCGGCCTCCCCGGCTGCGCCCGGCCGAACGCAAGACGCACTTCCGGCTGCCCAATCCGCCCGGCGAGTACGAGGCGCGACCGCTGCCGTGGCTGATGGCGCTGATGCCGCTGGTGGGTGCCGTGGTCTCGGTCATGATCTTCCACCGCTGGTACTACATGATCATGGCCTTGATGAGCCCGCTGATGCTCCTCGCCAACTACTTCATGGACAAGAAGCAGGGCCGCAAGTCCCATGCGAAGCAGGTCAAGGAGTACAAGGAGCACAAGGAGCGGATCGAGGAGGAGGCACGGGAGGCGCTGCGCACGGAGCGACTCGACCGCAGGGACGCCATCCCCGATCCGGCCGCCGTCCTCGCCTTCGCCACCGGCCCCCGTACCCGTCTTTGGGAGCGCCGGCGCACCGACGCCGACCACCTGCTGATCCGCGTCGGCACCGGCCGGGTGCGCTCCGAGGTCGTCCTCGACGACCCCGAGCAGGACGAGCACAAGCGAGAGGTCACCTGGCGCATCGAGGACTCGCCGGTGGCGCTGCCGCTGAAGGACCTCGGCGTCGTCGGCATCGCCGGACCCGGTGACTCCGCGCAGGCCCTTGGCAGATGGGCCGTCGCTCAGACCGCGGTCCTGCACAGCCCCATGGACGTGCAGTTCTACGTCCTCACCGAGAACGACGCCCACTCCCGCTGGGACTGGGTGCGCTGGCTGCCGCACGCCCGCCCCTCGGGCGGTCAGGACGTCAACGTACTGATAGGGACGGACTCCGAGACCGTCGGCGCCCGCGTCGGCGAGCTGACCCAGGTGCTGGACGCCCGGCAGAAGGCGTTGAAGGAGCAAGGCAACCGGAGTGACGGGCCGGCCTTCTCCGACCCCGACATCGTGGTGGTCTGGGACGGTTCCCGCCGGCTTCGCTCACTGCCCGGGGTGGTACGGCTACTGCGCGAGGGACCGGCCGTCTCGCTGTACGCGATCTGCCTCGACGAGGAGGAGCGGTTCCTGCCGGGCGAGTGCCAGGCGGTGGTGGTGGCCGAACCACGTCGTAGCGACAGCCGTGGCGACGACAGCCTCGCCGTCCCGGCTTCCGCCCCGCAGGCGGCCGCCGGCGGCTTTCCCTCCTTCCAGGCCTGGCACCGGACGGCGCAGCCGAGCGAACAGGCCATCGAGAGCGCCCTCGAACTGCGGTTGCGCGTGGAGCAGACCGATGCGCGGCGACGGCGCGACGTACGGCCCGACTTCGTTTCGCCGGCCTGGTGCGCCCGGGTGTCCCGCTCCCTGTCGTCGCTGCGGGACATCAGCGGCGAGACCGAGGACTCCGCCCTGCCCGCCGCCAGCCGGCTGCTCGACGTGCTGCAACTGGAGCCACCTACGCGGGACGCGATCGCCGCACGCTGGCGGACGGGCGGGCAGTCGACGATGGCGGTCGTCGGCGAGTCGTACGACGGCCCGTTCGGCATCGACCTGCGGCGCGACGGCCCGCACGGTCTGATCGCCGGTACGACCGGTTCCGGAAAGTCGGAGCTGCTCCAGACCATCGTGGCAGCGCTCGCGGTGGCGAACACGCCCGAGAACATGACGTTCGTGCTCGTCGACTACAAGGGCGGCTCGGCGTTCAAGGACTGTGTGAAGCTGCCGCACACCGTGGGCATGGTCACCGACCTCGACGCGCACCTCGTCGAACGGGCCCTGGAGTCGCTGGGAGCCGAGCTGAAGCGGCGCGAGCACATCCTCGCCGCCGCCGACGCCAAGGACATCGAGGACTACCAGGACCTGGTGCGCCGGGACCCGTCGCACGCGTCCGTGCCCCGACTGCTCATCGTCATCGACGAGTTCGCGTCCATGGTGCGCGATCTGCCGGACTTCGTCACCGGTCTGGTCAACATCGCCCAGCGAGGACGGTCCCTCGGCATCCATCTGCTGCTGGCCACACAGCGGCCCAGCGGCGTGGTCTCCCCCGAGATCCGCGCCAACACCAACCTGCGCATCGCGCTGCGCGTGACCGACGCCGGCGAGTCCACGGACGTCATCGACGCGCCCGAGGCGGGGCACATCTCCAAGAGCACCCCGGGTCGTGCCTACGTCCGCCTGGGGCACGCCTCCCTGATCCCCTTCCAGTCCGGCCGCGTCGGCGGGCGCCGGCCCGGCGCGGCCGACCCGCAGGCCCTGGCCCCCTGGGCGGGCCCGCTGAACTGGGAGGACCTGGGACGCCCTGCGTTGCGGAAGCCCAAGCCCGAGGCGCGCCAGGACGACGAGATCACCGACCTGAAGGTGCTCGTCGACGCGGTGCGGGAGGCCAACCGGGCGCTCGGCATCCCCGCCCAGCACTCCCCCTGGCTGCCCGCACTGGAGGACACCCTGCTCCTCGACGACATTCCGGCGGTTCAGGCCCAGGGCTCACTGCCCGCCGCCCCGTACGGCGTGGAGGACCTGCCCGCCGACCAGGCCCGCCGCCCGGTGGCCGTGGACTTCGCCACCTTCGGACACCTGCTCGTCGGCGGCGCGCCGCGTACCGGACGCTCGCAGTTGCTGCGCACCATCGCCGGCTCGCTGGCCCGGACGCACTCCTGCGCCGACGTCCACCTGTACGGCATCGACTGCGGCAACGGAGCGCTGAACGCGCTGACCCGGCTGCCGCACTGCGGCGCGGTCGTGGGGCGCAACCAACTGGAGCGCGTCGTCCGGCTCTTCACCCGGCTGACCGGCGAACTCAACCGCCGTCAGGACCTGCTGGCCGAGAAGGGTTTCGCCGACATCGGCGAGCAGCGGGCCGCGGTCGCCGAGGACGAGCGGCTGCCACACATCGTGCTGCTGCTCGACCGCTGGGAGGGCTGGCTGCCCACGCTGGGCGAGTACGACCACGGGGACCTGACCGACCAGCTCTTCGCGATGATGCGAGAGGGCGCGAGCGTGGGTCTGCACGTCGTGCTCACCGGTGACCGGCAGGTGCTGTCGGGACGGATCTCCTCCCTGACGGAGGACAAGTACGGTCTGCGGCTCGCGGACCGCGGTGACTTCTCGATGCTGGACATCAACGCCCGCAAGGTCCCCGAGGAAATTCCCCCGGGACGGGCCTTCCGCGCCGAGACCGCCGCGGAGACGCAGTTCGCGCTGCTCTGCGAGGACACCACCGGTCAGGGCCAGGCGGCCGCGCTGATCGCCATCGGTGACGCGGCGGCGGCCCGGGACGCGGACGTGCCGCGCTCCCGGCGGCCGTTCCGGGTGGACGTCCTGCCCGGCCGGATCTCCTTCGCGGACGCCTGGGCGATGCGCGACCCGGCGACGTCGTCTTCGCCGCTGTGGGCGTTGGTGGGGGTCGGCGGTGACGAACTCACCGCGTTCGGACCCGATCTGGCCGAGGGGGTACCCGCGTTCGTGATCGGCGGTCCGGCCAAGTCGGGCCGCAGCACGGCGCTGATGAACTTCGCACGGTCCTACCTGGCCCAGGGCGTACGGCTGGTCGTCGCGGCGCCGCGCCAGTCACCGCTGCGTGAACTGGATGGGCAACAGGGAGTGTTGCGGGTCTTCACCGGCCGCGACATCGACGAGGACGAGCTGGAGGAGGCCGTCGGGGCCGCCACGCCCGAGCAGCCGATCGCCGTCCTGGTGGACGATGCCGAGGTCCTGGACGACTGCGACGCCGAGGACGTCTTCAAGCGCATCGTCGAGCGCGGGGCCGAGGAGGGTCTCGCCGTCGTGATCGCCGGTGACGAGGAGGAGATCTGCGACGGCTTCTCCGGCTGGCAGGTCGACGCGAAGAAGGCCCGCCGCGGCATCCTGCTCTCCCCGCAGGACAGCTCCGCGGGCGAGCTGATCGGCATCCGCACGACCCGCAGCATGGTCGGCGGTCCGGTCACTCCCGGCAAGGGGATGCTCCACCTGGGCAGCGGCGAGCACATGACCGTGAGCACGCCGAACTAGCATCCGGAGCCGATTACTTCGGCTACTTGACCTTGGACAGACGTGCCACCGGGTTGCCCTCCGCCGAGCTGTCCGCCGTGTACTTGAGGTCGTCGCCCGCCGGGGTGAGGCGGATGGTGTGGGGGGTCGGGTTGCAGCCCGCGTGGTTGGTCTTGGCGCCGCGGGAGACGGCGACCAGTTGGGTGTTCGTCACCTGCTTCAGGGTGAGCACGTCATTGCAGACGCCGCCCAGCTGGTCCGTCTGGCGGAGGGTGCCCAACTCCTGGCCCACGGCGGCCTGGTGGACGGTCAGGCGGAAGTCGCCGAGGGGGAGGGTGCCGTCGAGGGCGGTGCCCTGGCCCTCCCAGGTGCCGAGGTAGCGGGCGGGGATGGGTGAGGCGGTGGTGGTCGGCGCGGTGGAGCGGTGGTCGCCGCTCGCGGTGGCGGCCGGTGGCGGTGTCGCGCCGGCGCCGCCGCCGCGGTCGTCCCCGAACGGCCGCAGCCACAGCAGCGAACCGGTGGTCGCCACCGCCAGCGCCCCCGCGACCGCGAGGACCATGGTGCAGCTCAGGCGGCGGCCCCGGCCGTCGGCGCCGGGCGCCGCGTCGCCGGCCACGGTGACGGAGAACCGGCCGCGGCCGGCGGCCGGTGCGGTGGTCCCCTGCGGGGATGCGTCCGCCCGCTCGGGGAGGGGAGGGGGCGGTGCGGTCGGCATGGGGGGCGGGGGGCCGAACCCGCCACTGCCGCTGCCCCCGGGCACCGCTTCCGCGGGCTGTGCGAGCCCGCCCGTGGCTTGCGGAGGAGAGCCCGGTACCGAGGCCCTGCTGAAGCCCAGCGGGCCGGACTCCGGCCGGGCAGGGGGTTTCGGGGCCGTCGCCTCCAGGTTCAGGAGCGATACGGCGCTGCGGCTGACCTGTTCGATCAGGCGGGACGGGAGCCAGCCGGCCGCGACCAGACGGGAGGCGCCCTCGGGGGCCAGGCGGCGGGCCACCTCGGCGGGGCCGGGGCGGGCGGCCGGGTCCTTGGCCAGGCAGGCCGCCGCGAGGTCCCTCAAGTCTCCTGTCAGCGAGCCCAGTTCGGGCTCCTCGTGGACGACCTTGTACAGCAGCGCCGCCGAGGAGTCGCCCCGAAACGGGGGCTCGCCCGTCGCGGCGTGCACCAGCACCGCGCCCAGGGAGAAGACGTCGGCCGCGCCCGTGACGCCCTTGCCGAGGATCTGCTCGGGCGACATGTAGCCGGGCGAGCCGACCGAGACGCCGGTCGAGGTCAGGGACGCGGTGCCGTCGGTGGCGCGGGCGATGCCGAAGTCGATCAGCAGCGGGCCGTCCAGGGTGAGCAGCACGTTGGACGGCTTCACGTCCCGGTGCACCAGGCCCAGTTCGTGCACCGCCGCCAGCGCCTCGGCCAGGCCCGCCCCCAGCACCCGTACGGAGTGCCCGGGCAGCGCGCCGGCGTCCACCACCGCCGCGGCGAGGGAGGGGCCGGCCACGTAGGCGGTGGCCACCCACGGCACCGGCGCGTCGGGGTCGGCGTCCAGGACCGGCGCGGTCCAGGCGCCGCCCACCCGGCGCGCGGCCTCGACCTCGCGGCGGAACCGGGCGCGGAACTCCTCGTCGAGCGCGAAGTGCGGGTGCACGATCTTCACCGCGACCGTGCGGCCGCCCGCGCTGCGGCCCAGGTAGACACGGCCCATGCCGCCGGAGCCCAGCCGGCCGAGCAGCCGGTAGGGGCCCACGGTGGCGGGCTCGTCCTCTTCGAGCGGCTGCATGGCGCTCCCCCTCCCCCGTACGCCTCACAGCAGGGTAGTGCGCTACGACCGCAGCAGCTCCACCTTCACGTCCGCCGGGAAACCGGTGGTCGGGCCGACGCGCCGTGCGAACTCGGCCACCGCGGCCAGTTGCGGGGCGCCGAAGCTGAAGTCGAGGGTGGTGAAGTACCGCTCCAGGACCTCCTGGTCGAAGGCCTCCCAGCGGGCCGCCTGCTCGGCGACCTTGCCGACCTCCTCGAGGGAGAGGTTGCGGGAGGCCAGGAAGGCCTCGTGCACCTTGCCGGTGATGTCCGGCTCGCGCTGGAGGTAGTCGCGCCGCGCCGCCCAGACCGCGAAGACGAACGGCAGTCCCGTCCATTCCTTCCAGAGCTGCCCGAGGTCGTGCACGTCCAGTCCGTAGCGCGGGCCGTCGTGGAGGTTGGCGCGCAGGGCGGCGTCGCCGATGAGCACCGCCGCCTCCGCCTCCTGCATCATCAGGCTCAGGTCGGGCGGGCAGGTGTAGTAGTCGGGGGTCACCCCGTACCGCTCGGCCAGCAGGAGCTGGGCGAGGCGTACGGAGGTGCGGGAGGTCGACCCCAGGGCGACCCGCGCGCCGTCGAGCCGGTCCAGCGGGACCTGCGAGACGATCACGCACGACATCACCGGGCCGTCGCAGCCGACGGCGATGTCGGGGAACGCCACCAGGTCGTCCGCGTTCTTGAGGAACTCGACGAGGGTGACCGGACCGATGTCGAGTTCTCCCCGCACGAGCCGCTCGCTGAGCTTTTCCGGGGTGTCCTTCGTCAGCTCGAAGTCGAGGAGCGTGCCGGTTCTCGCGAGCCCCCAGTAAAGGGGCAGGCAGTTGAGGAACTGGATGTGGCCGACGCGCGGCCGGGTGCGAGAAATGTCCACATCGGGAGGCTAGACCCTGCGCGGCACGCTTCCCCCGCCGCCCCCGCCGCCGCTCCGTCGCCCCACTCCGCCGCCCCACTCCGCGGCCGGCCCGTCCCGGACACCCGCGTCGCCACTCCGCCACCGACCCGCCCGGGACACCCGGCCGCCGCTCCGTGCCCGGCCCGCCGTGGACTTCCTGCCTTCACCTCACCTCCGCCCCGCCTCCGCCCCCACGACCCCGATTGGCGCAGTCCCCGCCATCCTTCTCCGAGGCCCTGCCGATCTCGCTGCGTCAACCTCTCGCCAGAACCTTCAAACATCCGGGTGAAGTGATCTTGACCTCTATTGCATTCGGCGGCCCACATGCTAGGCTCGCCAGCAAGTTGCAGTTTGGTTTCCCTTGCAGTACAGAGCCTGCGGAGCATGTGACCGCGGGCTCTGGTCGTTTTCAGACGTATGCAGTTGTGCGGCGATTTCGTTATCACACTTGCAGGTTCTGGAGCAGGGCGACCCTTTGAGCCCAAGGAGGGCTTATGGCTACCGGAACCGTGAAGTGGTTCAACGCCGAAAAGGGCTTTGGTTTCATCGCCCAGGAAGGCGGAGGCCCCGACGTCTTCGTCCACTACTCCGCAATCAACGCGACCGGTTTCCGCTCCCTCGAAGAGAACCAGCAGGTGAGCTTCGACGTCACCCAGGGTCCGAAGGGCCCGCAGGCGGAGAACGTCACCCCGGTCTGAGCGTTCGCGCGCAGTATCCGTTCTGAGTGCAGTACCCAAGGAGCCCCGCGCCGTCAGGCGACGGGGCTCCTGCCTTCCCGGCGAACTCTTTCCACAGCCCCGGCGGACGCTACGCGTACAGCCCCTCCACCTCCCGCGCGAAGTCACGCAGGATCACCTCCCGGCGGAGCTTCATCGACGGGGTCAGGTGGCCCTCCCGTTCCGTGAAGTCCACGGGAAGCACGGTGAAGCGGCGGATGGACTCGGGGCGGGAGACGAGCTTGTTCGCCTCGTCCACGGCACGCTGCAGGACCGCCGCCAAGTCGGGATCGTCGGCGAGGAGTTCGGCGGGGACGGGGTGCTTGCCGTTCATCTGCCGCCAATGGGTGATGCCTTCGGGGTCCAGGGTGATCAGGGCGGAGATGTAGGGGCGGCGGTCGCCCAGCACCATGCACTGGGAGATCAGCGGGTGGGCGCGGAGCCAGTTCTCCAGGGGGGCCGGGGCGACGTTCTTGCCGCCCGCGGTGATCAGGATTTCCTTCTTGCGGCCCGTGATCGTCAGGTAGCCGTCGTCGTCCAGGCATCCGATGTCACCCGTCGCGAACCAGCCGTCGTGGGTCGCCGGCGCCACCCCGCCCGCGTGCGGGTTCCAGTAGCCGCGGAAGACCTGGCCGCCGGCCAGCAGCACCTCGCCGTCCGCCGCGATGCGTATCCGCGTGCCCGGCAGCGGCCAGCCGACCGTGCCCAGGCGGGGCTTCTGCGGGGGCGTGACGGTGGCCGCGCCCGTGGACTCGGTGAGGCCGTAGCCCTCGTAGACCTCGACGCCGGCGCCCTCGTAGAACGCGGCCAGGCGGCGGCCCAGCGGTGAGCCGCCGCAGATGAGGTAGCGCAGGCGGCCGCCGAGGGCGGCCCGGATGCGGCGGTACAGGAGGGCGTCGTAGAAGGCGCGGGCCGTCTTCAGGGCGCGGCCGGGTCCCGGGCCCGTGCCGTGCCGGCGGGCCTCGGCCGCCTCGCCGTAGCGGCAGGCCACGTCGGCCGCACGGTCGAAGGACGAGGCCCGGCCGCCGCGCTCGGCGGTGGCACGCGCGTTGTTGTAGACCTTCTCCAGCATGTACGGGATGGCCAGCAGGAACGTCGGCCGGAAGCTCGCGAGGTCCGCCAGCAGGTCCTCCGACTTCAGGCTCGGCGCGTGGCCCAGCCGGACGCCCGCGCGGACGCAGGCGACCGCGACCATCCGGCCGAAGACATGGGAGAGCGGCAGGAAGAGCAGCGTCGAGGCCTCCTCCGACGTCCTCGCCTTGAAGGCCGGGTAGAGGACCTCGATGGCGTTGTCGACCTCCGCCAGGAAGTTGCCGTGGCTCAGCGCGCAGCCCTTGGGCCGGCCGGTCGTGCCCGAGGTGTACACCAGGGTGGCCAGCGTGTCGGGCCCGAGGACGCCCCGGCGCACGGTGACCTCCTGGTCCGGGACGCCCGCGCCGCACTCCGCCAGACGGTCCAGGTGGCCCTGCTCCATGACCCACACATGGCGCAGGTCCAGCAGGCGGTCGCGTTCCGGGCCGAGGGCCGCCGCCTGCCGCGCCTTCTCCGTCACCAGGGCGACCGCGCCGGAGTCCTGGAGGATGGAGCGGACCTGGAAGAGGGAGGACGTGGGATAGACGGGAACCGTGACCAGGCCGGCGGCCCAGGCCGCGAAGTCCAGGAGGGTCCACTCGTACCGCGTGCGTGCCATGACCGCGATCCGGTCGCCCGGCGCGAGCCCCTCCGCGATCAGGCCCTTGGCCAACGCCAGTACCTGTTCGGCGAACTGCGCGGCCGTCAGATGCGTCCAGCCGCCGTCGGCGTCCGGGCGGCTGATGACCCGGCGCCCGGGGTCGGCGCTCGCGTTCTCGAACGGCAGGTCGGCGAGCGACCCGTGCGTCACCGGCGGAACCAGCGGGGGTACGTACGCCTCGCGCACCTCGCCGTCCAGCCGCCGGGTCTGCGGCGCCACGAACGCGGGGCCCGCGTCGGGGTCGTAGTCGAACCCGGCCAAGGGCGACGGGGCCGGGCCGCCGTGGGACGACGGGGACGGGGACGAGTACGAGAGGGGCATGGCGGCTCCTGGTGCTTGCAGCTTCGCGCTGCTCTGCTGCGGTGGTACGCGCTGCGCTCACCGGTCGTTCACCGCCTGGTGAGCGCTCTCGGGGTGTTACCGCCGGTTGCACACGGGATCGTACGGGGTCGGGATGGGGAGTCCGTGCGGTTTCGGGAAGGGTCCGGAGACGTTCCGGGAACAGGGCTGTGCCCTCGCCGGTCTCGCGGCACGCCGGGTCAGGCGGGGCGGGCTTCCGCCGACGGACTCCAGGGGCGATTGCGCATGAGGTCGCCCAGGCCCGCCCACGCGAAGTTCATCAGGGTCGCCGCCGCCTGGCGGGAGGTGACGCCGGGGGTGGCGTTGGCCCAGGCGGCGAGGGACTCGGCGGCGCCGACCAGGGCCTCGGCGAGCCCGGCGACCTCCCGCTCGGGCAGGGCGGGGTCGTGGTGGGCCTCACGGGCGGCGACGATGATCAACTCGGTGACGAACGCCACGATTTCCGCACGCACGGCGGCGATCTCGGCCGCGAACGGCTCGCCGTGCGTACGGGCTCGTAAGTGCAGCACCGCCCAGCCCTCCGGGTGCCGCGCGGTGTGCGTGAAGAACGCCCGCAGCCCTTCCCAGAGTTGACGGTCGGCGGGCAGCCCGGGGCGGACTCCGTCGCGCACCGCGTCGGTCAGCGCGGCGGCCTCGCGGCGGATGCAGGCGGTGAAGAGGTCTTCCTTGGAGTTCAGGTACAGGTAGACCAACGGTTTGGAGACGCCCGCCAGTTCGGCGATCTCGTCCATCGACGCGGCCGTGTAGCCGCGCCGCCCGAAGATCTCGACGGCGGCGTCGAGCATCTGCTGCTCGCGCACCGCCCGCGGCATCCGCCTGGTCCTCACGGCACCCATGGGGCAAGCCTACGGTTCGGGCGCCGGCCCGGCGGCCACGCGGACGCCGCACCGACCGGATCAGGACGTCAGGACGTCTGCCCCTGAGCCCGCTCCCGGGCCGGCTGCGCCTGGGCCCGCGCCCGGTCGTCGGCGAGGTCCTCCTGGCCCGCGTTGGCCTCGAGGTTCGCCTTCATGCGGTCCACCCGACGGGACACCTGCTCCGAAGCGCGGTCCCGCTCCTTGCGCAGGACGACGAAGCTGATCGGGGCCGAGATCACCAGGGCGAGCGTGGCGATCCACAGACCGTTGGAGCTGCCGAGACCGCGGGGGGCGACACCGGAGTAGACGAGGCCCCAGACGACCACGAGGCAGCCCACGAAGATCCCGAGGCGCATCAGCGTGTAGCGGAGCATCTCAATCCACTCTTCCGTTCCGAAGGTTCCCAAAGGGGCACCGTCCAGTGAAGCACGCCGGACGCCCGATCACGCAGGGGGGTGCCAAGGACCGGTAAAGCCTCAGGTCAGCGGCAGAAGCATGATCACGTCGTCCCGGTCGTCGCCCGGCTCCAGCCGGATCGCGTCGGGCACCCGCCCGACCTCCTTGTAGCCGCAGGAGGCGTAGAACCGCTCCAGGCCGAGCCCGCCGCGGCAGGTGAGCCGGATCGCCTCGATGCCCGGGAAGCCGCGGGCCGCGTCCGCGGCGGCCGCCAGCAGGTCCCGTCCATGGCCCCGGCCCTGGTGGCGCGGGTGCACCATCACCGTGTAGAGCCAGAGCCAGTGCGCCATCAGCCGGTGGGTGTTGAAGGTCAGGAAGGCGGTGGCGGCGACCCGGCCCTCCTCGTCGTGGCCGACCAGCAGCCGGGCGCGGCCCTCGGTCAGCGCGAGCAACTGCCTGACCAGTTCCGGGCGTATCTCCTCGCGTGTCGCGGGCGGCACGAAGCCGACCGCCCCGCCGGCGTTCGTGACGTCGGTCCACAGGTCGAGGATGCCGTCGCGCAGGGCGGGGTCGACGGCGGGATCAAGGGTGAAAGTAAGGGGCACGAGGGGATCGTATCTATTACACCAGGGCGCGCGCAGCCACTTTCAGGTCGGAGAGCAGCCCCCGGTACGCGCCCAGGTCGTCCGCGCGCAGCACGGACGAGGGGTGCACGGTCGGCACCAGCCGCTCCCGTCGCCCGTGGATCTCCTCCTCCAGCACCGTCCCGCGCACCTCGGTGACCCGGAACGAGGAACCGAGCAGCGCCTTGCCGGCCGTCGCGCCCAGGACCACGATCAGCTCGGGCTCCACCAGCCTGAGTTCGGCCGCCAGCCAGGGCCCGCAGGCCACCGCCTCGCGCAGGCTCGGCGCCTTGTGGATACGGCGCTTGCCTGGCCCGGACCGGGTGAACTTGAAGTGCTTGACCGCGTTGGTGACGTACGTCTCCCCCGGGTCGATGCCCGCCTCGGCGAGCGCCCGGTCGAGGAGTTTCCCGGCGGGCCCGACGAACGGCCGGCCCCGCCGGTCCTCCTGGTCCCCGGGCTGCTCGCCGACGAGCATGACCCGGGCGCCGGTGTCCCCGGCGCCGAACACGGTCTGTGTGGCGTCCCGGTGCAGCGGGCAGCCCCGGCAGCCCGCGGCCGCCTCGCGCAGGGCGGCCAGGTCCGCGTGCTCGGGGACGAAGGGCGCGGCGGTGTAGGCGTCCTCGGGCGCCTTCGTGGTGGCCATGCCGGACGGGTACCCGTCCGGCCCGTGGCGTCACCAGGTGCGCGGAACCCGCGAACTCACACCCGCATCGGCTGCGGCGACTCGCGGCGCGCCGGGTCCGGGCCGTCGTACTCCCGGATGGTCTCGTAGCGCGTGTTGCGCTCCACCGGGCGGAAGCCGGCGTCGCGGATCAGGTCCAGCAGGTCCTCACGGGTCAGCTTGTTCGGGGTGCCGTAGTTGTCCGCGTCGTGCGTGATCTTGTACTCGACGACCGAGCCGTCCATGTCGTCCGCGCCGTGCTGGAGCGCGAGCTGGGCGGTCTGCACGCCGTGCATCACCCAGAACACCTTGACGTGCGGGACGTTGTCGAAGAGCAGCCGCGAGACGGCGAAGGTCTTCAGCGCCTCCGCGCCCGTCGCCATGGTGGTGCGGGCCTGGAGGCGGTTGCGGACCTTGCCGTCCTGCATGTCGACGAAGTCGTGCTGGTAGCGCAGCGGGATGAAGACCTGGAACCCGCCGGTCTCGTCCTGGAGTTCACGCAGCCGCAGCACGTGGTCCACGCGGTGGCGGGGCTCCTCGATGTGTCCGTAGAGCATGGTGCACGGGGTCTTCAGGCCCTTCTCGTGCGCCAGGCGGTGGATGCGCGACCAGTCCTCCCAGTGGGTGCGGTGGTCGACGATGTGCTGCCGGACCTCCCAGTCGAAGATCTCCGCGCCGCCGCCGGTGAGGGACTCAAGACCGGCGTCGATCAGCTCGTCGAGGATCTCGGAGGCGGACAGCCCGGAGATCGTCTCGAAGTGGTGGATCTCGGTGGCCGTGAACGCCTTCAGCGACACGTGCGGCAGCGCGGCCTTCAACTCGCGCAGGGAGCGCGGGTAGTAGCGCCACGGCAGGTTCGGGTGCAGGCCGTTGACGATGTGCAGCTCGGTGAGGTTGTCCGACTCCATCGCCTTGGCCAGCTTCACGGCCTCCTCGATGCGCATCGTGTACGCGTCCTTCTCGCCCGGCTTGCGCTGGAAGGAGCAGTACGCGCAGGACGCGGTGCACACGTTCGTCATGTTGAGGTGCCGGTTGACGTTGAAGTGCACCACGTCGCCGTTCTTGCGGGTGCGCACCTCGTGGGCGAGGCCGCCGAGCCACGCCAGGTCGTCCGACTCGTACAGCGCGATGCCGTCCTCGCGGGTCAGGCGGACACCCGCCCCGACCTTCTCCTCCAGCTCGCGCTTGAGCCCGACGTCCATGCCCCTACCTCTTTCCTGAAGACTGCGACCACCGTACGCCCGGAGGGTCAGGCCTCCTCGGGCAGCTCACCCACCCGGTTCTCCCACTTCGTGGACAGCACGATGGTGGTACGGGTCCGGGAGACGCCCTTGGTTCCGGACAGCCGCCGGATGATGCTCTCCAGTCCGTCGACGTCCGAGGCGCGCACCTTGAGCATGAAGGAGTCGTCGCCGGCGATGAACCAGCAGTCCTCGATCTCGGAGAGGTCCTTCAGCCGCTGCGCCACGTCCTCGTGGTCGGCGGCGTCGGAGAGCGAGATGCCGATCAGGGCGGTGACGCCGAGACCGAGCGAGGCGGAGTCCACGGTGGCGCGGTAGCCGGTGATGACACCGGCCGCCTCCAGCCGGTTGATGCGGTCGGTGACGCTCGGTCCCGACAGGCCGACGAGGCGCCCCAACTCCGCGTAAGAGGCCCGGCCGTTCTCCCTCAGGGCCTGGATGAGCTGCCTGTCCACCGCGTCCATGCGATCGAAGCCTTCCACTGAAGAGATCCGACGAGAGATCTGAAGAAAGTTCCTGAAGTGTCGAGTGGTACTGGTACTGCTGGAGAGCGCCGTACGGCGCTCACGCGGGCCGGGAGCCGCCCAGTTCGCCCTCCCAGCGACGGTAGAGGCGGTGGGGTACGCCCACCGCGTCCAGGGCCCGCCCAGCGACGAAGTCCACGAGGTGCTGGATGTGGGTCGCTCCGGCGTAGAAGGCGGGCGAGGCGGGCAGGACGGTGGCGCCCGCGTCGTCCAGGGTCACCAGGTGCCGCAGCGTCTGGCCGTTCAGCGGGGTCTCCCGTACGGCCACGACCAGCGGCCTGCCCTCCTTGAGCGTCACGCTCGCCGCCCGTTGCAGCAGGTCCTTGGACAGCCCGAGGGCGACGCCCGCCACACAGGCCGTCGAGGCGGGCACGATCAGCATGCCCTGCGCCGGGTACGACCCCGAGGACGGTCCGGCGGCCAGGTCACCGGCGCTCCAGTGCCGTACTCCCGTGAGGTCCACGTCGAACGTGCCGGGCTTGCCGTCGGCGCCGAGGGACAGCCATTCGCGCAGGTCGTCGCGCCAGTGGGCGTCCCGGAAGGAGATGCCGGTCTCGTCGAGCAGGGTGAGCCGCGAGGCCCGGCTGACCACCAGGTCGACGCTCTGTCCGGCGTCGAACAGCGCACGCAGCACAGCGGCCGCATACGGCGTGCCGGACGCTCCGGACACCCCCACGATCCAAGGTGCCCGCCGCGTTTCTCCTGGCTTCATATGACGAGCCTATCCGTCGGCGCTCATGATCCAAACCGCGAGGGATCAGACCGTGAGACCGCGCACCAGCAGATCGAGGAGCGCGCACACGAACAGCGCGATGCCGATGAACCCGTTGACGCTGAAGAACGCACGGTTGAGGCGGGACAGGTCGTGCGGGCGGACGATCGTGTGCTCGTAGACGAAGGCGCCCGCGACGACGACCAGGCCCAGCCAGAAGAAGGCTCCGGCGCCGGTGGCGACCGCGTACCAGACGAACAGCGCGGTGGTGACGAGGTGACAGACCCGCGCGCCCCGGATGGCGGTGGGGACGCCGAAGCGGGCCGGGACCGACTTCACGCCGATCTCGCGGTCGGTCTCCACGTCCTGGCAGGCGTAGATGAGGTCGAAGCCGCCGATCCAGACGCCGACGGCCAGGCCGAGGATCACCGCGTCCCAGGACCAGGTCCCGGAGATCGCCAGCCAGCCGCCGATCGGGCCCATCGCCTGGGCCAGGCCGAGGATGGCCTGCGGGAAGTTCGTGAACCGCTTGCCGTAGGGGTAGACCACCATCGGGACCACCGCGACGGGGGCGAGGGCCAGGCAGAGCGGGTTGAGCAGGGCGGCGGCCGCGAGGAAGACGACGAGCGCGACGAGCGCGCCCGTCCAGGCGTGCCGCACCGACATCGCGCCCGTCACCAGCTCGCGCTGCGCGGTGCGGGGGTTACGGGCGTCGATCTCCCGGTCGATGATCCGGTTGACGGCCATCGCGAACGTGCGCAGGCCCACCATCGCCACCGTGACGAGCAGCAGCCTGCCCCAGTGGATGGTCCTGTCCCACTCGTACATCGCGGTCAGGGAGGCGATGTAGGCGAAGGGCAGCGCGAAGATCGAGTGCTCGATCATGACCAGGCGCAGGAAGGCCCTGGTGCGTCCCGGCTGCGGGATCGCGGCGGACGCGGAGCTCACAGGCCGTACTCCTTCCAGCGGCGGTCCACCAGGGCCGCCGTATCGGGGTCCGAGAGGACCATCTCCGGCCACCCGCCGTCCCGCGTGTAGCCCTCCTCGGGCAGCTTCCTCGTCGCGTCGATGCCCGCCTTGCCGCCCCAGAACTGCTGGTAGGAGGCGTGGTCGAGGTGGTCGACGGGGCCTTCGACGACCGTGAGGTCGCGGGCGTAGTCCGTGTTCCCGAGGGCCCGCCAGGCCACCTCGTGCAGATCGTGCACGTCGCAGTCGGCGTCGACGACCACGATCAGCTTGGTCAGCGACATCATGTGTGCCCCCCAGATGGCGTGCATCACCTTCTGGGCGTGCTTGGGGTACTTCTTGTCGATCGAGACGATCGCGCAGTTGTGGAAGCCGCCCGCCTCGGGCAGGTGGTAGTCCACGATGTCCGGGACGATGATCTTCAGCAGGGGCAGGAAGAAGCGCTCGGTGGCACGGCCGAGTGGCCCGTCCTCCGTCGGGGGGCGGCCGACGACGATCGACTGGAGCAGGGGCCGTCGGCGCATCGTCACGCAGTCGATGGTCAGCGCCGGGAACGGCTCCTGCGGGGTGTAGAAGCCGGTGTGGTCGCCGAAGGGCCCCTCGGGCAGCATCTCGCCGGGCTCCAGCCAGCCCTCCAGGACGACCTCGGCGTTCGCCGGGACCTGGAGCGGGACGGTCTTGCAGTCGACCATCTCGATCCGCCGGCCGGCGACGAACCCGGCGAACAGGTACTCGTCGATGTCGCCGGGCAGGGGGGCGGTCGAGGCGTAGGTGACGGCCGGGGGGCAGCCGAAGGCGATCGCGACCGGCAGCCGCTCGCCGCGCCGGGCAGCGACCTGGTAGTGGTTGCGGCTGTCCTTGTGGATCTGCCAGTGCATGCCGATGGTGCGCTTGTCGTGGCGCTGGAGGCGGTACAGCCCGAGGTTGCGGATGCCGCTCTCCGGGTCCTTGGTGTGGGTGAGCCCCAGGTTGAAGAAGGAGCCGCCGTCCTGGGGCCAGGTGAAGAGGGCCGGCAGGGCGTCGAGGTCGACGTCGTCGCCGCGCAGGACGACCTCCTGCACGGGCGCGCTGTCGGACTTCACCTTCTTCGGCGGTACGTGCGCCATCGCGCCGAGCTTGCCGAACGCCTCGCGCACGCCGACGAAGCCGTGCGGCAGCTCGGGCCGCAGCAGCCCGCCGATCTTGTCGGAGACCTCGCCGTACGACTTCAGGCCGAGGGCCTTCAGCAGCCGCCGGTCGGTCCCGAAGACGTTCATGGCCAGCGGCATGGCGGAGCCGCGCACGTTCTCGAAGAGCAGCGCGGGGCCGCCCGACTTCTGCACCCGGTCGACGATCTCACCGACCTCCAGATACGGGTCGACCTCGGCCTTGATGCGCTTGAGGTCTCCCTCGCGCTCCAGCGCCCTGAGCAGGGAACGAAGATCGTCGTACGCCATGGGGTCCAGTATCCCCGAGCGGCTACCCTGGCCCCGTCACGGGGCCGGTGCAGGGCCCCTCCACCGCTTTCCAGGGGGCTGTCCGACATGCTCAGGGTGCTGCTTTACGTCGTGCCGCTGGCACTGACGATCTTCGCGTTCATCGACTGTCTGAACACGCCGGAGGACGAGGCCAAGCACCTTCCCAAGGTCGCCTGGGTCTTCATCATCCTGCTCTTCTGGGTCGTCGGCCCGATCGTCTGGCTCGCCGCGGGCAAGGACCGCCGCCCTCCGGCGAACGGCCGCACGCCCTCGGAGTGGCACCGCAACCAGCGGCTCGACTACGTCGCCCCGGACGACAACCCCGCGTTCCTCAAGTCCCTCGCCGAGGAGAACAAGAAGGACGAGGACCTGCTGAAGAACTGGGAGGCCGACCTCCGCCGCCGCGAGGAGGAACTGCGCCGCAAGGAGAACGGCGAGGAGCCGAAGAGCAGCTGAGCGACGCCCGGCGGCCCGGCACTCGGGTCCGGCCGCGCCGTTGCCGGCCCGGCCCCGGAAGCGCCGGCCGCCGCACCGGGCACGCACGCCCCGCCACCCGGCGGTCCGGCGGCAGTCAGCCGGTGCGGCGCGTTCCGGAGCATGGTGGGCCCGTGGGCCCGTGCTAGCGCAGCCGGGACGACGACAGGATCGACAGCAGGTGGGCCGGGACCATCACCCAGGTGATGGCGGCCAGCGCGATCAGCGCCCAGCGGGTGACGTCGGCGCCGCCGGTGACGGTGTCGCCGATGGCGGCGGCCAGCAGGAGCAGGGACGCCTCGATGCCGTTGGTCACCCGGTGGATCTTGAACGCGGCGACCAGCCGGCGCACCGTGGCCACGCCCTGCGAGCGCGGCCGGGTCGACTCGTCGTCGGCGACGGCCAGCCCGCGCCGGGCCCGGGCCACGTCGACCAGGTCGGTGGACGCCTTCAGCAGGACCACGCCGAGGGCGGTCGCCAGGCCCAGCGACACCCAGCCGCCGAAGCCGGACCGGGCCGCGTGGAAGCCGGCGCCCACCATCAGGGCGGCGTCCGCGAGATAGGCGCCGAGCCGGTCGACGTAGATGCCGGACGCGCTGTTCTGGCCCTTCCAGCGGGCGACCTCGCCGTCCACGCAGTCGAAGAGAAGGAAGAGCTGCATCAGCACGACGGCCAGAACGGCCCCGGTCAGGCCCGGTATCAGCAGCGCGGCACCGGAGGCGATCCCGCACACCACCATGGTCCACGTGAGCTGGTCCGGGGTCACCGGGGTGCGCACCAGCTGCCGGGTGAACCGCAGCGAGACCCTCCGCATGTACAGGCGGCCCGCCCAGTGCTCGCCGTTGCGGCTCGCCAGTTTCGCCTGCGGCTGGCAGACCTCCCGCAGCTCCTCCAGTACCGGAGCAGCACCCATGACCGTTTCCTCCCGCCGGGCCCAACTGCCGCACATGCGGCGATGATCGGGTCAGGGTACAGAGTGCGGCGCGAGCGGTTTCGGGGGGCGGGCGCGGGCCGTTGCCGTACGGGACGCGGGTCGGCACAGTGAGGCCATGGACCAGGAACAGGCACGTTCATGGCTCGCCACCGCCCTCGCGGAGGCCCGCGCCGGGCTGGCGGAGGGCGGCATCCCGATCGGCGCCGCGCTCCACGGAGCCGACGGCACCCTGCTCGGCCGCGGCCGCAACCGCCGCGTCCAGGACGACGACCCGTCGACGCACGCGGAGACGGCGGCGTTCCGCGCCGCGGGACGGCAGCGCTCCTACCGCGGTACGACGATGGTCACGACCCTCTCGCCCTGCTGGTACTGCAGCGGCCTGGTCCGTCAGTTCGGTATCTCACGGGTGGTGATCGGTGAGGCGGTCACGTTCCACGGCGGGCACCACTGGCTCGCGGAGCACGGCGTGGAGGTCGTGGTGCTGGACGACGCGGAGTGCGTCGCGTTGATGCGGGACTTCATCGGGAAGCATCCGGACCTGTGGAACGAGGACATCGGCGCGCCACCACCTCGATCAGGCGTTCGAAGCGGGCCCGCCAGCGCTGCTCCGACTCCGTCTCCCCCAGGAACTCGTGGGTGAAGCGCAGCACGGTGCCGTCCGCGCCGTCGCGCTCCAGGTGGAAGCGGATGCGGCCGCCGCCCTCCAGGGTGTACTCGGCGACCCGCTCCACGTCCCACGCGGTGACCCGCCCGCTGCCGAGGCCGCGCAGGCCCACCGCGCCGCCGAGCCGGGGTTCCAGTTCGTCGGCGCCGGTGAACCAGCGCGCGAGGCCCTCCGGGGTGGTCAGCTCCGGCCAGACCCGCTCCATGGGCCCGGTGAGCCGCACCAGGAAGGTGAGCAGGTGCGAGTTCCCGTGGATCCGGCTGGTGCCCTGTTCGATGGAACCGGTCATGACACCAGTGTCACCGAGGGGCCGGTCAGACGCCCGAGTACGAGTGCTTGCCGCTGACGAAGATGTTCACGCCGTAGTAGTTGAACAGCCAGCAGCCGAACGCGATCAGCGCGATGTAGGCGGCCTTGCGGCCCTTCCAGCCGGCCGTGGAGCGGGCGTGCAGGTAGCAGGCGTAGGCGACCCAGGTGATGAAGGACCAGGTCTCCTTGGGGTCCCAGCCCCAGTAGCGGCCCCAGGCGGACTCGGCCCAGATGGCGCCCGCGATGATCGTGAACGTCCACAGCGGGAAGACGGCGGCGTTGACGCGATAGGAGAACTTGTCCAGGGATGCCGAGGCCGGCAGCCGCTCCAGGACGGAGGTCGCGAAGCGGCCGGGCTTCCCGCCGGAGGCCAGCTTGTTCTCGTAGGAGTCCTTGAACAGGTACAGCAGGGTGCCGACCGCGCCGACGTAGAAGACCGCGCCGCAGAAGATCGCGGTGGAGACGTGGATGTACAGCCAGTACGAGTGCAGGGCGGGGACGAGCTGGTCGCTCGCCGTGTAGAGCACGGTGACCGCGAGGCCGAGGTCGAGCAGGACGGTGGTGGTCAGGAACAGGCCGAGCCAGCGCACGTTCTTCTTCAGCGCGAGCAGCAGCAGGTAGACGCCGACCGCGACCGTGGAGAAGGTGATGTTGAACTCGTACATGTTGCCCCACGGCGCCCGCTGCACGGAGGCCGCGCGGGCGACGACGCCGCCGAGCGCGAGGAGGAAGCCCAGCACGCTGAGGGACACGGCGATCCGGCCGTACAGGTCGCCCTTCTCGTCGCCGCCGTGCGCGCCGGGCCCGTCGGGCACGTCACGGGCGCCGGCGGCGGACCGTACGACCACCTGGGGGCGCTCCAGCACGGCGGTGCCGCCGGCGGACTTCACCGTCACGGCCGGGCCCTGCGCCTTTGCCGCGCCGTCCTTGGCGGTCAGCGCGGCGGCCGTGCGGGCCACCTTGCTGCGGCTGCCGAAGAGCCATTCGGCGATGTACGCGAAGAAGGCCAGGGTGTAGACGGCCATCGCGGAGTAGATCAGCGTGTTGCTGATGTTGGCCAGGTTCTCGTTGGTCGCCGTGGCGAGCTCTGTTGCGGCGGCGAGAGTCACTTCTCCTCAGCCCCTTCGGCGGGTACGGGGGTGCCGGCGTCCGGCTCCCGGTCGGGGTCGGCGTCGGCCTGCGCGGGCGCCTTGTCGTGCACGAGGGCGGCCAGGTCGCCGAGTTCCTCGGGGAGTTTCGCGGACTCGCTGCGGCCCAGGCCCGCCATCTCGACGACGGTCGCGCCGTCGGCGCCCCGTACGGCGCGCACCCAGACGCGGCGCCGCTGGATGAACAGCGAGCCGGCCAGTCCGGCGATGGCGGTGAGCGCGCCGGTGAGCGCCCAGCCGGTGCCGGGCTGCTGCACGATCTGGAAGCCGGCCCATTCGTTGACGTCCTTGTCGAAGGTGATGGAGCCGGCGCCGTTCGGCAGCGTCATGGTCTCGCCGGGCAGCAGCCGGGCGGCCAGGGGGTTGCCCTTGGCGTCCTTGAACTGCTTGAGGTTCGGGTTCTTGGTGTCGAGCTGGTAGACGTTCTGCGGCACGCCCGCGTCGACGCCCAGGTCGCCGTGGAAGCCGGTCAGCGCGAGGACAGGGAAGTCCAGCGCCGGGAACTGGGAGAACATCGTGCCCTTGCCGGCCCCGGCGAAGGTCGGCACGAAGAACGCGGAGAAGCCGAGCTGCTCGGACTTGCCCTGCGGGTCCTTGTAGCCGTCGAGCACCTTGATCGCGCCCTGCGAGGTGACGTTGGAGTCGACCGGCAGCAGCGGCACGGCCTGGTGGTAGACCACCTGGCCCTTGCCGTCCCGGACGGTGACGGTGGGGGCGTAGCCGTGGCTGACGAGGTAGACCCGGGCGTCGTCGACGGTCAGCGGGTGGTTGGGCGAGATGCTCGCCTTCCGCTCCTTGCCGCCGGCGCCCAGGCTGTAGTTGATGTCCGCCCGGTACACGCGCGGCGTGCCCTTCTGCGGGCCAGTGCGCTCGTAGGTGCCGGTGAACTTCTTCAGGTTGAAGCTGAACGGCACCAGGTCGTCGTCGTTGAAGAGGTTGCCGGACTTGAAGTCGTCGTACTGGGTGAGGGTGTTGGAGAAGCCGTCGCCCTCGACGATCAGCTTGTTGCCCTCGGTCTTGTACAACTGGCCCCAGGCGAAGGCGATCAGCATCACGATCAGCGCGATGTGGAAGACGAGGTTGCCTGCCTCGCGCAGATAGCCCTTCTCGGCGGCGACGGCGTCATCGGCGAGGTGGGCGCGGAAGCGGCGCTGCTTGAGGATCCTCAGCGCGGCCTCGCGGACCTCCTCCGGGGAGGAGGCGGTGCGCCAGGTGGTGTACGCGGGCAGCCGGGTCAGCCGCTTGGGGGCGCCCGGCGGCCGGCCGCGGAGCTGGCCGACGAACTGCCAGGTGCGCGGCACGATGCAGCCGATGAGGGAGACGAACAGCAGGATGTAGATCGCGGAGAACCACACCGAGCTGTAGACGTGGAACAGGCCGAGCTTGTCGTAGAGGGGCGCGAGCGTCGTGTGCGCCTTCCGGAAGGCGTCGACCTTCAGCGCGTCGGTGCCGCTCTGCGGGATCAGCGAACCGGGGACGGCGCCGAGGGAGAGCAGGAACAGCAGCATCAGCGCGACGCGCATGGAGGTGAGCTGCCGCCAGAACCAGCGGATCCAGCCGAGGACCTCCCGCCCGGTCCAGGCGAGCCGGCCGGCCGGTCCTGGCGTCCGGTTGCCGCCGAAGGAGCCGGGGACGGCCGTCTCGGTGGGGGCGGTGGAGAGCTGGGAGCCGGCGGCTCCGAGGTCGTCGTCGCCGGGTGGCACCGCCGCCGGGGTCTCGTCGGCCGTCGTACTGGTTGGCGTCTTGCTCATGGATCAGATCCCCACAGTGAAGCCGGTGGACCACGTCTGCATCTCCTGCACCAGCCGGTCCCAGGCGCCGGTCAGCAGCAGCACGCCGGTCACGATCATCATCGTGCCGCCGACGCGCATCACCCAGACATAGTGGCGCTTGACCCAGCCGAAGGCTCCCAGCGCCTTGCGGAAGGCGATCGCGGTGAGCACGAACGGGATGCCGAGACCGGCGCAGTAGGCGACGGTCAGCAGGGCGCCGCGCCCGGCGCTGGCCTGGGCGGAGGAGAGCGCCACGACGGAGGCGAGGGTCGGGCCGATGCACGGGGTCCAGCCGACTCCGAACAGGGCCCCGAGAACGGGTGCGCCCACCAGGCCCGTGGTGGGACGCGTGTGGAAGCGGAACTCACGCTGGGTCAGCCAGGGCATCAGGCCCATGAAGAAGACGCCCATGAGGATCATGAGCACGCCCAGCACCTTGGACAGGATGCCCTTGTACTCCTGGAGGGTCTGCCCGAAGAACCCGAACAGCGCCCCGCCGGAGACGAAGACCACGGTGAAGCCGAGGACGAAGAGGGCGGCGCCGACGGCCATCCGTCCGCGCCGGGCCTCGGCCAGATCGGTTCCGGTGACACCTGTCACATACGACAGGTAGCCGGGGACGAGCGGCAGGACGCAGGGGGAGAAGAAGGAGACGAGCCCGCCGAGTACGGCGATGGGCAGCGCGAGCAGCAGGGCTCCGCTGGACACCGTCTGATTGGGATCAGTGACTGCGGCCAGTAGCACGGCTGCTCACTTCTCCGCGACGACCGGGTCGAGCATCCTGCGCAGCTTGTTCTCGCTGAGCGCCTGGAGGGCGCGTGCGGCGATCTTCCCGTCCCTGTCGACGATGATCGTGGTGGGGATCATCTGCGGGTTCAGGGTGCCCTTCTGGAAGCGGAGCATGAGCTTGCCGGCCGGGTCGTACAGGCTCGGGTACGGCACGTCGAACTGCTTCTCGAACGCGAGGGCCGGTCCCGTGCTGGAATCACGCGTGTTGATGCCGACGAACTGCACGTCCTTGCCGGCGTTGTCCTTGGCCACCTTGACCAGGTTGGGCGCCTCGGCGCGGCACGGCGAGCACCAGGAGCCCCAGACGTTCAGGACGACGACCTTGCCCTTGTACGCGGCCATGTCGAGCTGCTTGCCCTCGAGAGTCCTGCCGGACAGGTCGGGGGCGGGCTTGCGGTCGGCCTTCGGCACGGTCGCGATGCCGTCGGCGCCGGTGATGAAGTTGGTGTTGCCCGAGCCGCCGGAGGTGCCGCCGGAGCCGCAGGCGGACAGGGTGAGTGCCAGCGCGGCGCTCCCGGCGGCGAGCAGGGCGGCGCGGCCACGGACGCGGCTCGGACGCGTGCGGTGCGGACGGGGTGTGCGGTTCGCCCGGTTCGAGCACTGGGGGGCACGACTGACGGCACTCATGTGAAAAGTTTCGCATGCCCCTTCCGAAGATCTTGCACACCCCCCTCACGGCCGGAAAACCGCATTTCAGGCGGCCTTCGAAGGATCCCCCGCGCTGGGCGTGCCGGCGCCGGGGGCGTCCCCGAGGAACTCCTTCCAGCCGCCCGTCGGCCGCTGCCCGACATCGAGGGTGCGCAGCTTGGCGAGCACCTCCGGCTTCTGCACGTCCATCCAGTCGACGAACTGCCGGAAGGAGACCATGCGCACGTCGGCGCCCTTCTCCTTCTCCCGCGCGATGTGCTTGAAGGCCTCCTCGACGGAGTCCATGTAGATGCCGCCGTTCCACTGTTCGAAGTGGTTGCCTATGAAGTACGGTGCCCGGTTTGTCTCGAGCGCCCGCCTGAAGCCCTGGATGTAGGCCTGCGCGGACTGCTTGCGCCAGCCCGGGTAGTTGTGGGCGGGCGCGTTGGTGGAGTTGAGGGACTGGTTGGCCAGCATGTTGTAGTCCATCGAGAGGACCTCGAAGCGGCGTCCGGGGAAGGGCACTTGCTGCAGCGGCAGGTCCCAGATGCCCAGCCGCTTGTCCGGCCACGTCTGGCGGCCGCCGGGCGAGGAGGCGTCGTAGCGCCAGCCGAGTTCGCGGGCGGTGGGCAGCAACTGGTTCTGGCCGAGCAGGCAGGGGGTGCGGCCGCCGACGAGTTCCTTGTCGTAGTCGAAGGGCAGGGCGGGCAGATCGCTCCAGCCGGTGTTGGTCCGCCACTGCTTCACGAAGGACTTGGCCTGGTCGATCTCGCTGCGCCACTGCTTGGGCGTCCAGTTCGCGACCGTGCCGCGGCCGGAGCAGAAGTGGCCGTTGAAGTGGGTGCCGATCTCGTGGCCTTCCAGCCAGGCGCGGCGGACGTTGGTGAGCGTGGCCTTGACGTGGTCGTCGGTCAGGTAGCCGATGTCGGAGGCGCCGCGCGGGTTGTTCGGCGGGTCGTACAGGCGCTTCTTCGACTCCGGCAGCAGATAGAGCCCGGAGAGGAAGAAGGTCATGTGCGCCTCGTGCTCCTTGGCGAGGTCCAGGAAGCGCGGGAAGAGGCCGTTGCCGACCTCGCCGGCCCCGTCCCAGGAGAAGACGACGAACTGCGGCGGGGTCTCGCCCGGCTCCAGCGGGACCGGCGCGGCCGGCTGGCGCGGCTGCTTGCCGGTGAACGAGGTCGAGCCGTCGCCGATGGGACGCGCGGGAGGTGTCGTGGGCGCGCTCGGGGTGGGCGTGTTCGCGCTGGGTGAGGCGGCGGCGCGGCCGGGGTGCGGGGACTTGTCGGTGCCGCAGCCCGCGAGCCCGGCGGCGGCCGCGGCGCCCACGCCGAGGCCGAGTATTCCCCTTCGGGGGAAGGTGCGCATGAAAGATCCCCGATTCGTCACTGCCGCCGATGGTCACTCACTCAGAGGCAGTGACGAACGCAGGGGTTCCGCGAACCAATATGAAATTCACAACAAACACAAAGGCAGGGCGCGCTCCTACGCGCCGAACGCCTTGCCCTGCCCCTTCACCGGCTTGGCGCCCGCGAGGAGATGGGCCGGCACCAGATCGCGGGCCGGCTCGGTGTAGCCGACGGAGACGATCCGGTCGCCCCGGTAGGTGAACGTCGTCAGCGAGGCGAGCGTGCACTGCCGCTTGCGCGGGTCGTGCCACAGCCGCCGCCGCTCGACGTAGGAGCGCACGATCCAGATCGGGAGCTGGTGGCTGACGAGCACCGCCTCGTGACCGCGTGCCTTGTCCTTCGCCGCGTTCAGCGCGCCCATCATGCGCACCACCTGGTCGATGTAGGGCTCGCCCCAGGACGGCTTGAAGGGGTTGACCACGTGCTTCCAGTTGGCGGGCCGGCGCAGCGCGCCGTCGCCCATGCCGAAGGTCTTGCCCTGGAAGACGTTGTCCGCCTCGATCAGCCGCTCGTCGGTGGCCAGGTCGAGTCCGTGCGCCTTCGCTATCGGCGTCGCCGTCTCCTGCGCCCGCTCCAGCGGGGAGGCCACGACATGGGTGATGTCGCGGGGGGCGAGGTGCTCGGCGACCCGCTCGGCCATCTTCCGGCCCAGTTCGGACAGGTGATAGCCGGGCAGCCGCCCGTACAGGATCCCGTCCGGGTTCTCGACCTCGCCGTGGCGCATCAGGTGGACGACCGTGATGTCGTCCCGGCCGCTCTTCTCGGGGGTCTCGCTCATGCCGTCGCCTCCGCAGCCGCACGGGCCGCCGCCGGAAGGGCGTCGGCGATCCGCTGGAGTGCCGTCTCGTCGTGCGCGGTGGAGACGAACCAGGACTCGAAGGACGAGGGCGGCAGGTAGACGCCGTTCGCCAGCATCGCGTGGAAGAAGGCGGTGAAGCGGTACGACTCCTGCGCCTTGGCGTCCTCGTAGTCCCGCACCGGGCGGTCCGTGAAGAACACCGAGAACATGTTGGAGGCGTTCTGCAGGGTGTGCGCCACGCCCTCCTTGGTCAGCGCCTCGGAGACCATGGCCTGGATCTGCCGTGAGACGGAGTCGACCGTCGTGTACGCGGCGTCGTCGAGCAGGCGGAGCTGGGCGAGCCCGGCGGCGGTGGCGACGGGATTCCCGGAGAGGGTGCCGGCCTGGTAGACGGGCCCGGCGGGGGCGAGGTGCGCCATGACGTCGGCGCGCCCGCCGAACGCGGCGGCCGGGAACCCGCCGCCCATCACCTTCCCGAAGGTCATCAGGTCGGGCTCGACCCCGTCGACGCCGTACCACCCGGCGCGGCTGGTGCGGAAGCCCGTCATGACCTCGTCGGAGATGTACAGGGCGCCGTTCGCCGCGCAGAGGTCCTTGAGCTGCTGGTTGAAACCGGGCAGCGGCGGCACCACGCCCATGTTGCCCGGGGAGGCCTCGGTGATCACGCAGGCGATCTCGCCGGGGTGCGCGGCGAAGGCGGCACGCACCGCGTCGGCGTCGTTGTAGGGCAGCACGATCGTGTCGCCGGCCTGGGCGCCGGTGACGCCGGGGGTGTCGGGCAGGGCGAAGGTGGCGACGCCCGACCCGGCCGCGGCGAGGAGGGAGTCGACGTGCCCGTGGTAGCACCCGGCGAACTTGATCACCTTGGACCGCCGGGTGAACCCGCGGGCGAGCCGGATCGCGGACATGGTGGCCTCGGTGCCGCTGGAGACCAGCCGCACCCGCTCCAGCGGGCCGACCCGGTCCACCATCTCCTCGGCGAGCGCGACCTCGCCCTCACCGGGCGTCCCGAAGGAGGTGCCGTGCGCGACCGCCTCCTGCACGGCGGCGATCACCTCGGGGTGCGCGTGCCCGAGGATCATCGGACCCCAGGAGCACACGAGGTCGACGTACTCCCGGCCGTCGGCGTCCTTCAGGTACGGACCGCTGCCGGAGACCATGAACCGGGGCGTGCCGCCCACGGCGCGGAAGGCGCGCACCGGCGAGTTCACACCGCCGGGCGTGACGGCCGCCGCACGGTCGAACAGCGCCTGCGAGACAGGGGCTTCGTAGGGATAGGGCAGTTCGCTCATGACCTGCGACTTCTCCGACTTCTCGGGGGTTCTCCGAATACGGTGGGCTGTGACCTGTTCAGGGTAGGCCAGCCAAGGCGGCGGACCGGGGGCGGAGCGGCCGGCCCGGCCGGTTCCGGGCACGACGAGCGGCGGATTCGCGGATTCCCGGCGGCCCATCTGCGAAACTGGGCTCCGCGTACGTATGAACAAGCGAAGGGTCGTGTCGGGGGCCGCTGAGATCCCGCGGGCAGATGGTTCGGCGCACGTTTCGGCGGGCGGCCGCGGGGGAGGTCACTGACACGATGATCGGGTTGCGCGGCGGGGGCGACGCGTCCTAGAAAAGCAGTCGGGTGGAGATATGCATCGCGGTGGCGGACTGGGCGAGGGGACTGACGGCCTGGGTCCTCGACGTGCCCGGCGGGGAAGGCACCGACGCGACGCTGAGGAAGCGGGCGAAGCACGCCAGGCACGGGATGTACCGAGTGAGTCCGAGCGGAGCGACCGGCGAGGCGACCGCCGGGCCGAGCTGCTGGGGGCAGGGAGCAGGAATGGTGGTCGGGTGGGGGTGACGTACAAGTATTTCGGCGCGCCCGACGGCGCGACGGCGGCCCGCGTCCCGATCTCGATGCGCCCCGAGGAACTCGGTGGCGACGAGCTCGGCATGGGCGGCATGTTCACCAAGATCAAGCCGGAGACGATGGCCGCCATGGTGCTGACCGGCATCGAGGGCGTGCCCCTGCACAAGGTGCCGCCGCTGGAGCTGGTCGTCCTGCACCCCGACTACGCGGTCGTGAAACTCCCGACCACCGCGGTGGACCCCCTGCGCGACATCGGCGAGGAGGCGGTCGGCGCGGCCGCCTTCATCTGGTCCACGGTCCCGGACCGCGGCGGCCCCCGCGACGCGTTCAACGTGTACCAGCTCCTGCACGAGTGGCAGGACTTCTCACACCGACTCCATGAGGCGGGGCATCAGCCGTATTGCCTGGTGTGGCCCTGATCAGGGGTTCCATGCGGTTCGGGCGGGGCTTTCGGGTCCCGCCCTCGTCATGTGCCGGTGTTTTCACCCCCTGACGGCGGCCGTCGCATCCCCCTCGCCCCCCGTGCCGCATCCCGTGGCGACCTCCTCGCACAGGGCGGACAGTGGAAGCAATGGCATCAGGGAAGCGAGATGATCATGGATCGTTACCCGCCCATCGCCGACCACGGCCTCGTCGGCGACCTGCAAACCGCTGCTCTGGTGTCGTCCCGGGGCGTCATCGACTGGTTCGCCGCTCCTCGGTTCGACTCGCCCACTGTCTTCGCCGCCCTGCTCGACCACGACCGCGGCGGCCACTTCCTGTTCGCGCCGGAGAGCCGGAACACCACGTACAAGCAGCTCTACTACCCCGACACCGCGGTTCTGGTCACCCGGTTCATGTCGCCGGACGGGGTCGGCGAGGTCTTCGACTGCATGCCACCGGATCGCACCGGCACCCCCACGGACAGGCATGTGCTGATACGCGGCGTGCGGGCGGTGCGCGGCACGGTGCACTTCACTCTGGAGTGCCGTCCGCGCTTCGACTACGGCCGTGCCACCCACCATCTCGATGTGCGCGACGACGGGACCGCCACGTTCCGGGCACCGGACGTCACCGCCCATCTGCAAAGCACCTTCCCCCTGCAACAGGACGGCAGGGACGTGCGGGGTGCGGTGACCCTTAGGCCGGGTGAAGTGGCCGCGGCGGTGTTCACCGTCGGCGGGCCCGACGGTGACATCCCGCCGCCGGTCACCCCGGACCGTGCGATGGAACGGTTCTGGGACGTGGTGGATTTCTGGCAGCGCTGGGTGCGCCACTCCCGGTACCGCGGGCGGTGGCCGGGTGTGGTGCACCGCTCCGCCATCACGCTCAAGCTGCTCACCTACGCCCCCACAGGTGCTCCCATCGCCGCCGCCACCATGGGTCTGCCCGAGCAGATCGGGGGCGAACGCAACTGGGACTACCGCTACACCTGGGTCCGCGACGGCTCCCTGTCCGTGCGCGCCCTCCTCGACCTGGGGTTCGCCGAGGAGGCGGCGCAGTTCACGCACTGGATGGGCGACCGCCTCCAGGCCGGGGAGGGCGTCGACGGCGAGCCGCTGCAGATCATGTACCGCGTCGACGGGGATCCCGAGCTGCCGGAAGAGGTCCTCTCGCACTTCGAGGGCTACCGGGGTTCGTATCCGGTGCGGGTGGGGAACGCCGCGGCCGGCCAGTTGCAGCTCGACATCTACGGGGAGGCGCTCTATGCCCTGTCGGAGGGGCATGAGGTCGCCAGGGGAGGCAGCTACCACGGCTGGAAGAACGTCGCGCGGGCGCTGGACTGGCTGGCGGATTCCTGGGACCGCCCCGACGAGGGCGTCTGGGAGACCCGGGGCGGGCGCCAGGACTACACCTTCAGCCGGGTGATGTCCTGGGTGGCCTTCGACCGGGGGCTGCGCCTGGCGAGAGACTACAGCCGCCCCGCCGACGCTCCTCGTTGGACCGCGGCTCGCGACGCGATCCTCGAACAGGTGATGGAGCGGGGCTGGAACGAGAAGGAGCAGGCGCTCGTCCAGCACTACGGAAGCGATGTCCTCGACGCTTCGCTGCTGCTCGTTCCGCGCGTCGGGTTCCTGGCCCCCAGGACGCTGAGCTGGCTGTCGACCCTGGACGCGATGGAGCGCAGGCTGGTGTCGGACAGCCTGGTCTACCGCTACGACCCCGAGGCCTCCCCGGACGGTCTGCGGGGCTCCGAAGGCACGTTCAGCCTCTGCACCTTCCTCTATGTGGACGCTCTTGCGCGCGCCGGGCGGATCCGTCTGGCGCGCTATGCCTTCGAGAAGATGCAGACCTACGCCAACCACGTCGGCCTGTTCGCCGAGGAGATCGGCCCCACTGGCGAGCAACTGGGCAACTTCCCGCAGGCCTTCACGCATCTGTCGCTGATCATGGCCGCCACCACGCTGGACGACGCCCTCGACCAGCAGCGCGACTGACGACCACTCAGCCGCCGGTGGCGAAGCCCGGGAAGAGGGTCATGCCGCCGTCCACGTAGAGCGTGGTGCCCACCACGTAGTCCATGAGGTCCGAGGCGAGCCCGACGGCCGCGTGGGCGATGTCCTCCGGATCACCGACGCGCCCGTACGGAATCAGCCCCAGCAGATCCCTCTCGGCATCGGGAGTGTTCCAGGCGCTGCGATTGATGGGCGTCCTGATGGCTCCCGGAGCAATGGCGTTGACCCTGACCCCGTGGGGTGCGAGCTCCTGGGCGAGCGTCTCCATCATCATCTGCACGCCGCCCTTGGAGGCCGCGTAGTTGACGTGCCCGGCCCAAGGGATGAGCTGGTGCACCGAGCTCATGCAGATGATCTTCCCGGCGGCTCGCGACACCTCGGGGACGACCCCCCTTCTCAGAAACTCCTTCGTCGCCTCCCGGGCGCACAGGAACTGCCCGGTGAGGTTGACGTCCAGCACCTTCTGCCACTGGGCCGTCGTCATCTCGGTGAACGAAGCGTCGCGCTGCAGCCCGGCGTTGGCCACGAGGATGTCGATGGTCCCGAACTCCTTGACCATCCGTTCGACCATCGCGACGACCTGGTCCTCCTGGGACACATCGGCCTCGCACGCCATCGCGCGCACTCCGAACCCGGAGATCTCCTCGACCACCTGCTCGGCCTCCTCGCGCCCGGCGACGTAGTTGACGACCACGTCGGCTCCGGCGCGTCCCAGGCCGATGGCCGTCGCCCTGCCGATGCCCGAGTTCGCGCCGGTGACCAGTGCCTTCTGGCCTTTCAGCAGATGCGCGGGAATGACACCCCGAGGGGCTCCCTGAGACACGCTCACCCCGGTCTCCCTCCTCGGTCAGAGCTGGACGGGCAGGTGGCGCGGACCGCGAAGCATGGCGCTCTGCCGGTAGGGAGGCGGGTCCTGGACCAGGCGCGCCGTGCCCAGGCGGGGGATCAGCGCGCCGAGCGCGGCCTGGGCCTCCAGACGGGCCAGGGGGCCGCCGAAGCACAGGTGAATGCCACCGCCGAAGCCGAGGTGCTCGACGTCCGGGCGTGCGGGGTCGAACCGGTCGGGGTCGGGGAACCGTTTGGGGTCGCGGTTGCCCGAGGCCAGCGCGAGGACGACGGATGTGCCCCTGGGGAGCACGGTGCCCGCCACGTCGATGTCGTCGCGGGGGATGCGCTCGCGCATGTGGACCGGTGGTTCGTACCGCAGTAGTTCCTCCACCGCTCGCGGCAGCAGGCCGGGGTCGCCGCGCAGACGGTCCAGATGCTCGGGCCGGCGCAGCAGGGTGAGCACCCCGTTGGTGATCAGGTTGACCGTGGTCTCGTGTCCCGCGATGAGCAGCAGCACGGCGGTCTCCGCGAGTTCCTCCTGGGTGAGCCGCAGGGCCGGATCCGGCTCGTTGACGAAGGCGGAGAGCATGTCGTCGCCCGGGCGGCCACGGCGCTGCTCGGCCAGGTTCACCAGGTACCCGCCCATCTCGACCCGCGCCTGCTCGCCCGCCTTGTCCATGTCGGTGGTGTCCTCCTCGGGCCTGACGTCGGCGGCCGTGACCAGAGCGTCGGACCAGGCCCGGAACAGCGGCTCGTCCTCGCGCGGCACGCCCAGCAGGCGGCAGATCACCGCGACGGGCAGCGGGTAGGCGAAATCGTCGACGATGTCGATCTGCCCGCCGGCCTCCAAGGGCTCCATCAGCTCCTTCGTGATCCGGTCGATCTCCCCGCGCATGGCATCGACCCGGTCCGGGCTGTGCGGCGGCCCGAACGGCCGCATGGCCAGGGTGCGGAGCCTGTGGTGCTCCGGGTCGTCGAGCCGCAGGAAGGGCGGCTTGTGTGTCGCCTCGCCACGTTGTGCCGCCTCGCCACGGGTGCGGGGATCGACACTCATCCGCGGGTCGTGGAGCAGAGCGGCGATCTCGTGGTAGGTGCCGACCAGACAGCTGCCGTCCGCCTGCCGCACCACGGGTCCGGCCTCGCGGAGTTCCGCGTACAGCGGGTAGGGGTCGGGGCGGGTGGCGTAGTCGGTGATCCGTGCCAGCAAGGTCTCGGAGTCCATGATGGCCCCTCGTCGTTGGACGGGACGTGCGTCGGCCCGTGGCTACACCACGGTCAGTCGGCGGTCGGGAAGATAGCCGGTGAGCGCCACGGTGGGGCCGTGGGAGAGCCCCTTCGGATCCGGCACGTCGGACGGGATCGGGACATCGGCCGCGATCGCACGGTCCGCCGCACCGGGCGGGGGCGGGAAGGGCGCGGCCGTCTCGATCAGGTGCCGGTAGTAGTCGAGCGACTTGGCCATGTCGACGGTGACCGCGGCGGTGACCCGGCCCTGGTAGCCGTAGACCATCGCCAGACGGCGCGCCTCCAGAGAGCCCTGGGCGATGACCACGTGGTCGGAGTAGGTCGGTACGCCCACGGACTTGATGTTGAGCCCGAACTGGGTCGACCAGAACGTCGGGACGGCCAGGTGCGGGCGCCGCAGAGGCCCGGGACTGACCATGTTGTGGGCCGCCACCTCGGCCTGCTCGACCGCGTTTCCCCAGTGCTCCAGGGAGAGCAGCTGGTAGCCGAACAGGGGGTGCGGGAAGCGGGAGACGTCGCCGGCCACGAAGATGTCGTCGGTGACGATTCCGTACATGTCGAAGGCGCGGCATCCGGCGTCGCAGGCGATCCCCCGCGGGCCCGCCGCCAGCCCGGACTCCGCCAGCCACTCGACGTTGCGGACCGCCCCCAGCGCCACGACGCACACGTCCGCGTCGACACGCGTGCCGTCGGACAGGTCCGCGCCGGTGAAGCTGCCGTTTCCGCGCAGGGCGGTGACCGTCACCCCGGTGCGCAGGTCCACGCCGTGGTTGCGGTGCATGACGGCCGCGAGCTTCGACAGCGTGCCACCGAGGGCGCCCACCAGGGGTGCGGGGCCGCGTTCGGCGACCGTGACGTCCAGTCCTCGCTCCCGGCAGGCCGAGGCGATCTCCGAACCCGTGAAGCCGGCGCCGATCACCAGCACCCGCTCCGGCCCGGCGGCCAGCCGCTCGGCCAGTCCTGCGGCGTCCTCACGCGTGCGCAGGGTGAGAACCCCGTCCAGGGCGCCCTCCGCCGGATTGGGCCAGGGCCGCGCCCGGGTCCCGGTGGCGATCAGCAGCCGGTCGTACGGCAACGACTCACCGTCGGCCAGCAGTACCCGCTTCTCCAGGGGGTCAAGACCGGTGGCGGCCACTCCCAGCCGCCACTCGGCGTCCGGGTTCCGGCGCATCGGCAGCTCGGTGGTGTCCGGCGTCGCCTGTCCGAGCAGTACCTGCTTCGACAGTGGCGGCCGGTCGTAGGGCGGATGGGGCTCGTCCCCGACCACGGTGAGCGAGCCGGTGAAGCCCTTCTCGCGCAGCGTCTCCGCGGCCCTCAGCCCGGCCAGCGAAGCGCCGACGACGACGACGCGGCCGTCCCTGAGATCACCGGCCGCCATCGGGGTTCACCTCCTCGCCCACGAGGATGGCCTGGACCGGACAGGCCGCCGCGGCCTGGCGCACGCGCTCGGCCTGGTCGTCGGGGATGGCCGTGGTGTACAGGAGCCCTTCCTCGCCGTGCAGTTCGAACATCCTGGGTGCGAGGAACACGCACTGCGCATAGCCCTGACAGCGCGTGAGGTCCACAACGGTTCGCATCCCCACCACTCCCTCTGTCGCGGCCCACCCCCTCCCCTACAGCATGGGCCGGGCGTCGCAGGCTCGCACGGTGGCCGCTGGCGCGGTGGCCTCCACCTGTGCTTCGTCGGCTGCGAGACCCCGTGTCGAGCTCAGGTGGCGAGGATGCTGATGCCGTCGCCCAGGAGCTTGAGGCCGAGCACGGAGAACAGGACGGCCAGAACGGCCACGTTGTGCTGCGCGGCCCAGTCCCGCCAGTTGCCGAGGATGCTGTGGGCGCGTTCGCCCATCACCAGGTAGACGGCGAGTGGTGCCAGCACTCCGAGGGAGGCGATGACCACGAAGATCGCGAGCGTTCCGATCTGCTGTGGCACGGGGAGCCCGGCAGAGCTGATCGAGGCACCCGCGGCAATGGTCAGGGGCGCGTTCTTGAGATTGGCCGCCGAAAGCAGCAACGCGAGGCCGAGGACCTTGACGGGGGTGAAGCGGTCGATCGCCGCCATCCACTTCGGGAGCCGCGCCTGTGAGGCGTCTTGGGGGCGGCGCCGCCATTGACGGACGCCGAACAGGACGAGGAGCGCGCCCAGAGCGAGTTTGAGAGCGCCGACCCAGGTGGCCGGGTGCTTGTGGGCCGAGGCTCCGCCCGTGCCGCCGACGGCCAGCATGACGGCGCCGAGCACCGCGAGCCCCAGCACCCAGCCGAGGGCGAACAGCGGCCCGTTGAGGCGCCCCTGCCCAGTGGCCAGGACGAGGATGATCGCCACGATCGGGAGTGGGCTGATGGCAACACCCGCCGCCAGGCCCAGTACATCACCGACAGCGTGTCCCACTGCGGCCTCCGGGGAGAGACGGTGATCCCGAGCGGACTGCCCGTGTCGGACGGATTGACGCCGGCATGTCTCTACGCGGTACGGGCGCAGCCCTCTTCGCCATCGTGGCGGCCCGCGAGCCCGGCAGCCATCGGCCGGCGGCGAACGGATGACCTGACCACCCATCGAGGCACGGGTCGCCGAGGCCGACGCCCAGCGGGGGGCGTGACCTCGACGACCGGGACTCAGGCGCGCTACGAGGCGCCGCGGTCGTGCCCTACTGGGTGGCGGAGCCGCGGCGGTCGGAACCGCGGCCGCCCGTGCCGGACGAGCCGCGCGTGGCTCCCCCGGCCGCCGGGCGGCGGCCGGAGCCGCGGGCCGGTGTGCCGGAGGCGGAGCCGGGCGCGGTCCGGCGGTCGGAACCGCGGCCACCGGCGGTGGAGGCGCCGCGGCCGCCCGTACCGGCGGCGCCGCTCTTGGCTCCGCCTGCTCCCGCCCTGCGGGCAGCGCCACCGCGCCCGCCCGACCCCGACGCGGAGGCGCCACCGGCCGTACCGGCCGCTGTCGCCCCGGCGGTCCCGGCCGCGCCGGCCGAGGCACGGCGGCCCCGGCCGCCCGTACCGGTCGCGGCGCCCTTCGCCGGGCCGCTCCCGCTCCCGCCGCCGTTGCGGCGTCGGCGACCAGGTCGCCTGCCGGGCTCGGTGCCGGACGCCGGCGGTGCCGGGGGCTGGGGGACCTCGATGGTGACGGCCACGCCGGACGGCTCGCGGGCGCCGGTGAGGGTGGACAGTTCCGCGTCGCTCGACCTGATGCTCGCCGTCCGGGGGCGGATGCCCGCGTCCGACATGAGCCGGGTGACATCACGCTTCTGCTCGGGCAGGACCAGCGTGACCACGCTGCCGGAACCGCCGGCGCGAGCCGTGCGGCCGCCCCGGTGGAGGTAGTCCTTGTGGTCGGCCGGGGGATCGACGTTCACCACGAGGTCGAGGTCGTCGACGTGTATGCCCCGGGCCGCGACGTTCGTCGCCACCAACGCGGTGACCTGGCCGTTCTTGAACTGCTCCAGGGTGCGGTTGCGCTGCGGCTGGGAGCGGCCGCCGTGCAGTGCCGCCGCGCGGACCCCGACGGCGAGGAGGCGCTTGGCGAGCCGGTCGGCGGACCTCTTGGTGTCGAGGAAGAGGATGACCCGGCCGTCACGGGCCGCGATGCGCGTGGTGACCGCCTTCTTGTCGGTCTCGTCCTGAACGTGGAGCACGTGGTGCTCCATGGTGGTCACCGCGCCCGCGGACGGGTCCACGGAGTGCACCACCGGGTCGGTCAGGAACCGCTGCACCAGGCGGTCGATGTTGCGGTCCAAGGTGGCCGAGAAGAGCATGCGCTGCCCGTCGGTCCGCACCTGCTGGATCAGCTTGGTGATCTGCGGCAGGAAGCCCATGTCGGTCATCTGGTCGGCCTCGTCCAGCACGGTGATGCGTACGTCGCCGAGCACGCAGTCCCCGCGTTCCACGAGGTCGTTCAGCCTGCCGGGGGTCGCCACCAGCACCTCGGCGCCGCGCCGCAGCGCACCGGCCTGTTTCGTGATGGACAGCCCCCCGACCACGGTGGCGAGGCGCACGTCCACCGACGTCGCGTAGGGGGTCAGCGCGTCCGTGACCTGCTGGGCGAGTTCACGGGTGGGCACCAGCACCAGCGCGAGGGGCGCCTTGGACTCCGCGCGCAGTCCGGCCGTACGCGCCAAAAGCGCCAGCCCGAACGCGAGCGTCTTGCCGGAACCGGTACGTCCCCGCCCCAGCATGTCACGGCCGGCGAGGGAGTTGGGGAGCGTGGCGGCCTGGATGGGGAAGGGCGTGGTCACGCCCTGCGCGGTGAGGGTCTTCAGCAGCTCCGCGGGCATGTCCAGAGCGGCGAAGTCCTCGACGGCGGGAAGAGCGGGTGTCGTACCTTCCGGCAGCCGGAATTCTCTCGGCGCCGACGGCGACGAGGGCGACGAGGGACGTGCCGAGGCGCGCCGGTGGTTCGGCTTCTGGGGTCTGCGGGACATGCGGTGGAGTCTGCCTTCCTCGAAACAGCACAAACCGGGGTCCGCACCATGTGGTGCCGACCCCGGTGAGCAGATACGCGCCCGGCGATCAGGCGGGGACGATGTTCTCCGCCTGCGGGCCCTTCTGGCCCTGCGTGACGTCGAAGCTGACCCGCTGACCCTCCTGGAGC
Source organism: Streptomyces sp. NPDC014889 (assembly GCF_043081205.1). NCBI lineage: Bacteria > Bacillati > Actinomycetota > Actinomycetes > Kitasatosporales > Streptomycetaceae > Streptomyces > Streptomyces sp. NPDC014889. The sequence continues at coordinate 39,677 of NZ_JBIBWH010000010.1, read as the reverse complement.
TCACGGAAGCCCTGGGTCGCGATGTTCGAGTAGTGGGCGAAGACGTCGGGGCCGCCGCCGTCCTGCTGAATGAAGCCGAAACCCTTTTCGGCGTTGAACCACTTCACGGTTCCCTGTGCCATGACTCTCTCCTTCTGTAGGCAGAGGCCCCATCCGGAGATGCCGGAAAAACAAATAATGCGCCTGTGAGAAACATTCCCGTCAGGCGCACATAGGTTCATGGGTACCACAACTGCAACGTGAAAACCCTAGCACAGTCCGGCGAGCCCGTGCCGGATCATCGTGGCACGCCCGAAGGTGACGAGGGCGTTGCGGCCGGACACGGCCGGTGACCGAACGGGTTTCCCTCCGGCAGCGGCCCTACGTACTGTAGGGGGTCGGCTCGCCATTCAACCACCGACGGGGGACCCATGCAGGAAGCACGCGGTACGGGGCGGCCCGGTGCTTCGCCCGGGCAGAACGCGCAGGGCGGGCTCGGGCCGACCGTCGTCCTGCTCGTCGTCAGCCTCACCGCCGCCGCCGTCGGGGTCTATCTGCTGTGCGGCTTCGGGCTGCACAGCCTCAACCCGCGGCCGCGGCTGTTCCGGGCCGGGTTCGCCACCGCCGGGGTGATCGTCGCCACGGTGGCGGCCGGAGCGGCGGTGGGCAATCTGGCCTGGCTGCTGACGGCGTCCCGCAGGCGCGCGGCCGCGGGCGGCGGCCCGCGCCACCCCGCTCCCGCCGAGGGCCGGCGCGCACCCGCGTCACTTCCCACCGAGTAGGGCCCCGGATCCGGCCCGCCCGGCGTCTTCGTTCCCTTTCCTTACCTTTTCCGGACACACTGCGGACAAGGAGCCGATCGGGCCCCGTTACCCTACAGAACGTAGGGTCGGCGCCATCGGCACGGACGTACGACCGCTCGCCCGTCCGGCTGTCCCCGAAGGCCCCCCGGTCCCCCGCCTGTTCCGTCCCCGCCGGTTTGTCCGGCCCGCTCCGAGGTGACGTGTCACCCATGCCCGCACATCAGTCGCTCCTCGTCCCCGCCCAGCGTGACCCCGGCGCCCCCGCACATCCCTCGCCGAGCCCCCGGCTACGGGCCGGCGCCGCCGCGGCCACCGTCTGGTACCTGCGGCTGCTCGCGGTGCTCAACATCGTCGCGGTGCTCTCCCTGCCGTTCCGCGAGGAGGTCCACGAGCACAACGGCGGTGATTTCTTCACCCCGTACCTGGCCACCGCCGGCCTGGTCTCGGCGGCCCTCGCGCTGTTCCTCGCCGTGGTGATGCGGCGCCGCAAACGCGCCGCCTGGGCGTTCAACCTGCTGCTCGCCGGTCCCCTCTTCATCCTCTACGTCCTCGCGCTGACCCAGGACCGGTTCAACGACCACGTCTTCAACTGGGTCTCCGCCGCGCTCACCGGCCTCTTCGTGACCGCGCTGCTGATCGGCCGGCGCGAGTTCCACGCCGTCGGCGACCGCTCCAACCCGAGGCTGGCCCTCGCTGTCGGCGCCGGTGGCCTCCTCGTCGGCGGGGGCCTCGGCACCTTGCTGGTGGACGCCACCAACAAGGCGCACGGCGGCGCCTCCCTGGCCGAGCGGATCGTCTACGTCCTGCTGCGCGGCGTCAGCGTCGGCCCGCTCGCCGACCGGGTACCGGCCGTGCACGCGCCCCACTGGGTCGACATCACCATCAACGTCGCGATGGCGGCGACCTTCCTGCTGGTCCTGTACGCCTGCTTCCGCTCCCCACGCGGCCGCGCCCTGCTCGGCGAGGAGGACGAGAAAAGGCTGCGCGAACTGCTCGACAGGCACGGCGAACGAGACTCCCTGGGCTACTTCGCACTCCGCCGCGACAAGGCCGCGATCTTCTCCCCCACCGGCAAGGCCGCCGTCGCCTACCGCGTCGTCGGCGGGGTCAGCCTGGCCTCCGGCGACCCCATCGGCGACCCGGAGGCATGGCCCGGCGCCATCGACGCCTGGCTGGCCGAGGCCCGCCGGCACGCCTGGACGCCCGCCGTGATGGGCGCGAGCGAGGAGGCCGGCACGATCTACGCCCGGCACGGCCTGGACGCCCTCGAACTGGGCGACGAGGCCGTCGTCGACGTCGCCGACTTCAGCCTCGAGGGGCGCGCCATGCGCGTCGTGCGGCAGGCCCACAACCGGGTCCGCAGGGCCGGCTACACCGTGTGCGTCCGCCGGCACGAGGACATCCCCGACGACGAGATGGCGCTGCTCGTCGAGCGCGCCGACCGCTGGCGCGACGGCGCCACCGAGCGCGGCTTCTCCATGGCGCTCGGGCGGCTGGGCGATCCGGCGGACGGCCGCTGCGTGATGCTGGAGTGCCGGGACGCCGACGGGGTGCCGCGGGCGCTGCTGAGCTTCGTCCCGTGGGGCGAGCTCGGGCTTTCGCTGGACCTGATGCGCCGCGACCGCGAGGGCGAGAACGGCCTGATGGAGTTCATGGTGGTCGAACTGCTGCTGCGCGCCGAGGAGTTCGGGGTGCGGCGGGTGTCGCTGAACTTCGCCATGTTCCGCTCGGTCTTCGAGCGCGGGGCACGGCTCGGCGCCGGGCCGGTGCTGCGGCTGTGGCGTTCGGTGCTCACCTTCTTCTCCCGCTGGTGGCAGATCGAGTCGCTGTACCGCGCCAACGCCAAGTACCGGCCGGTCTGGGAGCCCCGCTTCCTGCTGTTCGCCAAGAGCGGCGACATCCCGCGCATCGGCCTCGCCAGCGCCCGCGCCGAGGGCTTCCTCACCCCGCCCGCCCTGCCGTCCCTCACCCGCCGCAGGGAGCACCACCCGGCCGGGAAGTACACCGGCACACCGTCCTGACCGAGCCTGAGCGAGGCGCCTTCGGAGCGTCCCGCTTCAGACCCCGCGGCCCCTGTCCCGGCCCGGACCATGGGATCCGGCCGCCGGTCCGCCCCGGTCCCGGTGACCCCGTTCCGCGCCCGCCGTGAACCCGATCACCGATCCGCCGCCCTCGCGCCGGAAGGCGAACGGCGCGCCGCCGTGGGCCAGGGCCACTTCCCGGACGATGGACAGGCCGAGGCCGGAGCCGGGCAGGGAACGGGCGTCGGCGGCGCGGTAGAAGCGGTCGAAGACGCGTATCAGATCGCCCGCGGCGATACCGGGCCCGCGGTCGAGGACCTCGACGCGGACCATGCCAGGCCGGGCGGGCCCGGCGACGGCGATCTCGATGGGCGCCTTGCCCTCGCGGTCGAACTTGGTCGCGTTCTCCACGAGGTTGGAGATGGCCCGCTGGAGCATGCCCGGCCGGCCCTGGATCGTGGTGTCGCCGCTGGATCGGACCACGATGTCGCGTCCGCTGCGCCGGCGCGCGAGTCCCGCGACGTCCCAGGCGATGTCGGCGACGTCGACCCGCTGCACGGGCTCCGTGTCGGACTGACCGGCCGCGAGGTCGACGAGTTCGTTGACCAGGTCGGTCAGCTCACGGGCCTCCTGGGTCAGGTCGGCGACCAGTTCCTCGCGGGTGGCGGGCGGCAGTTCGTCGATGCGGCGCAGCAGGGAGATGTTGGTGCGCAGGGAGGTCAGCGGCGTCCGCAGTTCGTGGCCCGCGTCCTGGACCAGGCGGCGCTGGTCCTCCTCGGACTGGGCGAGCCGGCCCAGCATGCGGTCGAAGGAGCGGCCGAGGCGGCCCACCTCGTCGTAGCCGGTGACGGGCACCTCGACGCCGAGCCGCCGGGTGCGGGCGACGCCCTCGGCGGCGGAGGTGAGGATCACCAGCCGGCGTGTGATGCGGCGGGCCAGCCACCAGCCGCACAGGCCGGCGGCGACCACCACGGCGACCATCAGGATCAGCGTGCGCTGCTGGAGCGCGTGCAGCAGGTCCTCGGTGTCGCTGAACTCCTGGGCGACCTGCACGGCGCCGTGGCCGCTGCCGAGGGCGACGGTCGCGATCCGGTACACGTCGCCCTCGACCTGCACGTCCTTGTACTCGACCGTCCTGCCGGCCGTCGCGGCGGCGGCGACGGACTTGTCCCCGGCGGTCACCGGCAACGGCGGAGCGCCGTGGTCGACGATCTCGCCGTGGGCGCCGAGCACCTGCACGTTGGTGCGGTTGGGCCGGACCAGTTCGTGCCCGGGGCGGGAGGAGGTGAAGTCCGCGGGCATGAGATGGTAGCGCCGCACCTCGTCCCGTACGTCCTGCACGACCTGCGTGAACACGGACTGCTGGTCCACCCGCACCAGCCGGGCGGCGGAGTTGTACGACAGGATGCCGACGAGGACGGTGACGGCGGCGGTCACCACGGCGAACGACACCGCGAACGTGGTCCGCAGCGACGACAGCCGCGGCCGCGGTCTGTCCAGCAGCCGCGCGAGGCGGCCCACTCAGTCCTCCCGGAGCACGTAGCCCACGCCTCGGACGGTGTGGATGAGCTGCGGCGCGTCCGGCTCGTCGAGCTTGCGGCGCAGGTAGCCGACGTAGACGGCGAGGTTCTTGGAGCCGGGGCCGAAGTCGTAGCCCCAGATCCGGTCGTAGATGGTGGAGTGGTCCAGCACGATCCCGGCGTTGCGGACGAGCAGTTCGAGCAGTTCGAACTCGGTGCGGGTCAGCTCCAGCTCGCGCGTGCCCCGCCACACCCGGCGGGCCTGGAGGTCCATGCGGATCCCGGCCGCCTCGATCTGCCGCTCGGGCACCTGCGGCTCCTTCGCCGGTACGTCCCCCGCGCCGCCCGCGCCGACACCGACCGGGCTGGTGCGACGCAGCAGGGCGCGCAGCCGGGCGAAGACCTCCTCGACGTCGAACGGCTTGACGACGTAGTCGTCGGCGCCGGCGTCCAGTCCGGCGATCCGGTCGGCGGTCTCGACCAGGGCGGTGAGCATGAGGATCGGGGTGCGGTCGCCCTCGGCGCGCAGCACCCGGCAGACCTGGAGTCCGTCGATGCCCGGCATCATCACGTCGAGGAGGAGGATGTCCGGCGGGCTCTTGTGGGCGTGGGCGAGCGCCTCGACGCCGTCGGCGACCGCCGTCACGTCGTAGCCCTCCAGCGTCAGGGCACGCTCCAGGGCGTGACGGATGGCACGGTCGTCTTCGGCGAGGAGCACAGTCTGAGGCACGCGTCCAGTCTGCCAAGGCCACAGGCCCGCGACCGAGACGAATGGGCCTACGATCACCCTTTTTACCCGCCTCTCACCGACTCGGGGGCAACGCGACGGGCCGCCTACCGTCCTCTCACCGTCGGCGGCGGCCGTCGGGCCGCTGCCCTCGCGAGCAGCGGACACGCGTCACCTCACCTGCGCAGCGCCGCCAGCTGCTCCTCGAACGGCACCACCGTGAAACCGCCGGCCCGCGCGGGCGCGGCCTGCTCCGGCACGGCGGCCCGGTCCGGCCGCCGCCCCGCCGACAGCCCCGTCATCAGCGCCGCCAGTTCCTTCGCCGCCCGCCCGATCCGCTCGGGCAGGCCCTCGGCACCCCAGTCCTCCGAGGCGGCGTAGACGCCGGTGGGGACGACGACGCCCTTCAGGTACGCGAAGAGCGGGCGCAGCGCGTGGTCGAGGACCAGGGAGTGCCGGGCGGTACCACCGGTCGCGGCGATCAGCACCGGCTTGCCGGCCAGCGCGTTCTCGTCCCGTACGCCGAGCACGTCGAAGAAGGACTTGAACAGACCGCTGTAGGAGGCGGAGAACACCGGTGTGACGACGATCAGCCCGTCCGCCTCCGCGACCGCGTCCAGCGCGTCCGCCAGGGCGGGGCCGGGGAAGCCGCCCGTGAAGTTGTGCGCGATCTCCACGGCCAGGTCCCGCAGTTCGATCACGCGCACGTCCACCGCGGCGTGCCCGTCGGTCGCGGCCGCCAGCCGGTCGGCCAGCAGCCGCGTGGAGGACGGGACGCTCAGCCCCGCCGAGACGACGACGAGCTTCATACGGTGGCCGTTCGTGCGGTGGCCGTTCGCGGGGTGCTCGGTCGCGGGGTGCTCGTTCATGCGGTGCTCACCTCTTCCTCGTTGTTCCCGGAGCGGCTCGCGGCCAGCAGGGAGCCGTGGTTCGGCGCGTCCGGCACGTCCGCCGGGCGGCCCTTGGCGAACTCCTCGCGCAGCACCGGCACGACCTCCTCGCCGAGCAGGTCGATCTGCTCCAGCACGGTCTTCAGGGGCAGGCCCGCGTGGTCCATCAGGAACAGCTGGCGCTGGTAGTCGCCGGCGTACTCGCGGAAGGACAGTGTCTTCTCGATGACCTGCTGCGGGCTGCCGACGGTCAGCGGGGTCTGGGCGGTGAAGTCCTCCAGGGAGGGCCCGTGGCCGTAGACCGGCGCGTTGTCGAAGTAGGGGCGGAACTCGCGCACCGCGTCCTGGGAGTTCCTCCGCATGAACACCTGGCCGCCGAGCCCGACGATCGCCTGCTCGGGCGTGCCGTGCCCGTAGTGGGCGTACCGGGCCCGGTACAGCTCGACCATCCGCTTGGTGTGGTCGGCCGGCCAGAAGATGTTGTTGTGGAAGAAGCCGTCGCCGTAGTACGCGGCCTGCTCGGCGATCTCCGGGGAGCGGATGGAGCCGTGCCAGACGAACGGCGGTACGCCGTCCAGCGGGCGGGGCGTGGAGGTGAAGCCCTGCAACGGCGTGCGGAACTTGCCCTCCCAGTCGACGACGTCCTCGCGCCACAGGCGGTGCAGCAGGGCGTAGTTCTCGATGGCGAGGTTGATGCCCTGGCGGATGTCCTGTCCGAACCAGGGGTAGACCGGGCCGGTGTTGCCGCGGCCCATCATCAGGTCCACCCGGCCGTCGGCCAGGTGCTGGAGCATCGCGAAGTCCTCCGCGATCTTCACCGGGTCGTTGGTGGTGATCAGCGTGGTGGAGGTGGACAGGATCAGCCGCTCCGTCCGCGCGGCTATGTAGCCGAGCATGGTGGTCGGGGACGACGGCACGAACGGCGGGTTGTGGTGCTCGCCGGTCGCGAAGACGTCCAGGCCGGCCTCCTCGGCCTTCAGCGCGATGGCGACCATGGCCTTGATCCGCTCGCGCTCGGTCGGCGTACGCCCCGTGGTGGGGTCCGGCGTGACGTCGCCGACGCTGAAGATCCCGAACTGCATGGTCACTCACCCTCCAAGTTGTTGACGGTTCAACTATACCCGCCCAACGGCCCCCGTCCCGGAAGTATTCCGCCCGGCCCGGACACGACCCGCGGACCGCGACCGGGAGGAAGGCGGCGGCCCGGACCGCCCTCGTCCGCGCGGAGGCTCCGTGCGAGGCTGCCCCCATGCTGATCCTCCGTTCCGCCGCCCTCTTCGTCGTCGCCGCGCTGTTCGAGATCGGCGGCGCCTGGCTGGTCTGGCAGGGCGTGCGCGAGCACCGCGGCTGGATGTGGGCCGCCGGCGGCGTCCTCGCGCTCGGCGCGTACGGCTTCGTCGCCACCTTCCAGCCCGACGCCCACTTCGGCCGCGTCCTCGCCGCCTACGGCGGGATCTTCGTCGCGGGCTCGATCCTGTGGGGCATGGCCGCCGACGGTTACCGGCCCGACCGCTGGGACGTGACCGGCGTACTGGTCTGCCTGGCGGGCATGGCCGTGATCATGTGGGCGCCACGGAACGGCGGCTGACGTTCGCCTAGGCTGGACGGCGCACGCACCACCCCTCCGCCCCGAGGAGCAGCCCATGGCCACCGCCGCCCCGTCCGCCGCCTCCCGCATCGCCGTCGTGACCGGTGCGAGCAGCGGTATCGGCGCCGCCACGGCCCGGCAGCTCGCGGCCGCCGGCTACCGGGTCGTCCTGACCGCCCGCCGCAAGGACCGGATCGAGGCACTGGCCGAGGAGATCGAGGCGGCGGGCCACTCCGCCACCGCCTACCAGCTCGACGTCACCGACCGCGCGGCCGTGGACGAGTTCGCCACGGCCTTCAAGGCCGTCGGCGTCCTGGTCAACAACGCGGGCGGGGCGCTGGGCGCCGATCCCGTCGCCACCGGCGACCCGGCCGACTGGCGCACGATGTACGAGACGAACGTCCTCGGCACCCTCAACCTCACCCAGGCCCTGCTGCCCAAGCTGGAGGCCGGCGGCGACGGCACGGTGGTCGTGGTCTCCTCCACCGCGGGCCACGGCACCTACGAGGGCGGCGGAGGCTACGTCGCCGCCAAGCACGGCGCCCACGTCCTCGCCGAGACCCTCCGCCTGGAGATCGTCGGCAGGCCGGTCCGCGTGATCGAGGTCGCCCCCGGCATGGTCAGGACGGAGGAGTTCGCCCTCACCCGCTTCGGCGGCGACCGGGAGAAGGCCGACAAGGTCTACGCCGGTGTGGCCGAGCCCCTGACGGCCGACGACGTGGCCGACACCATCACCTGGGCGGTCACCCGCCCCAGCCACGTCAACATCGACCTCCTCGTCGTCCGCCCCCGCGCCCAGGCGTCCAACACCAAGGTCCACCGGGAGCAGTGATGACCGACTCCCCCGACCGGGAAGAGGAACGCGCCCGCCTCGCCCTGGAGAAGAAGCGCGAACGCTACGTCTGGTACTACCTCGGCTACTTCCTCTTCGGCATCCACGTGGTCGCCTTCGTCATGATCTACGCGGTCCGCCACGCGAAGTGACCGAAGCCCAGGGCTCGGTTAACCCACAGGAGCGAAACTCGCCGATCACCCGAACGGCAGGCGAACAGTCACTCTAGGCTCGCGCCACACCCTCGGACGACGGTCCTCGACCGGGATGGGCATCCGGGGTCGAGGACCTGTCCAATAAGGAAGTAGAGGCTTCCCTGTGGCTGACTGCGAGCCTGACGCTCACCGGTTCATGGACCTCACGGTCCCCAAGTACGCCTACGTGTTCGGTTTCTTACAGGCGGACGGGCATCTGCACCAAGGAGTGGGGCAGAAAGGATGGCTGTCCGTCGAGATCAATGCTCGAGACGCCGACCTGCTTCACACCTTTCGGAAACTGACGCCGTACTACAGCAGGATCGCCGAACGCACTCGGTCGACGAACTTCGCCGAAACTCACCGATCTGCCATCTGGACCCTGTGTTCGCTGGAGGCCAGGACCAAGCTCAAGGAACTCGGCCTGCCCTACGGCCGCAAGTCGAAGACCGTATCTCCACCGAGCGCTCCGTTCTCGGAACGCGACTACCTCCGGGGAGTCATCGACGCCGATGGGTCAGTGGGATACACCAAGCAGGGTTATCCCTTCATTGCCCTGACCACGGCGAGCACGGCGATCGGCGCCTATCTGTGTGCCTATGCCCAGCAGGTCACCGGAGCGGGGCGCACCCTGAGGCGCAACGCGCGGGACGGCGTCTACAACGTCCTGTACACGAAGGAGAACGCCCAGAGGCTGGCGGCCGACCTCTATTACGAAGGCTGTCTTGCGCTGCAGCGCAAGAAGACCGCAGCCGACTCCCTGAGCGCGTGGGTCAGGCCCGCCGACATGAGGGTCGCGCCGGAACGCCGGCGATGGGTCGCACGGGAGGACCACGTACTGCTGCGGCTGGACAACGCCGCCGCGGCCGCCGGGGGGCTGGGCCGCACCGAGAAGAGCTGCTGCATCCGCCTCTGGCGTCTACGCACCGGCCGAGTGCCCATGCCGGGCGGTCAGTAGCGAGCTGAACACGGCCCCCGGTGCCAGTCGGGGGCCGGGGCGTCAGCCCTTCACGCAGACGACCTGCTTCAGCTTCGCGACGACCTCCACGAGGTCCCTTTGCTGATCCATGACCTGCTCGATCGGCTTGTAGGCGCCCGGGATCTCATCCACGACGCCGGAGTCCTTGCGGCACTCCACCCCCTGCGTCTGCTCCTCCAGATCCCGCGTGGAGAAGCGGCGCTTGGCGGCGTTGCGGCTCATGCGGCGGCCGGCGCCGTGGGACGCCGAGTTGAACGCCTTCTCGTTGCCGAGCCCTTTCACGATGTACGTGGCTGTTCCCATGGAGCCCGGGATGATGCCGAGATCGCCGGCCCCCGCCCTGATCGCACCCTTGCGGGTGACCAGGAGGTCCATCCCCTCGTAACGCTCCTCGGCCACGTAGTTGTGGTGACAGCTGACCTCCATCTCGAAGGTCGGCTTCGCCTTCTTGAACTCCTTACGGATCACGTCTTTGAGCAGAGCCATCATGATCGAGCGGTTGTGTTTCGCGTACTCCTGAGCCCAGTAGAGGTCGTGCCGGTACGCGGCCATCTGCGGGGTGTCCGACACGAAGACGGCGAGGTCACGGTCGACGAGGCCCTGGTTGTGCGGAAGTTTCTGGGCAACACCGATGTGGTGCTCGGCAAGTTCCTTGCCGATGTTGCGCGAACCGGAGTGCAGGGTCAGCCAGACCGCGTTCTCCGAATCGACCGACACCTCCAGATGGTGGTTGCCGCTGCCCAGGGTGCCCATCTGCCTCAGGGCCCGCTCCTCGCGGAAGCGCACCGCCTCCGCCACCCCGTCGAACCGCCCCCAGAACCCGTCCCAGCCCGCGGTGGGCAGGCCGTGGAAGTGGTTCGGGTTGACGGGGTCGTCGTGCATGCCCCGGCCCACCGGGATCGCCTGCTCGATCTTCGAGCGGAGGCGGGACAGGTCGCCGGGGAGGTCGTTCGCCGTCAGTGACGTCCTGACCGCCGACATACCGCAGCCGATGTCCACGCCCACCGCCGCCGGGCAGACCGCGCCCCGCATCGCGATGACCGAGCCGACCGTCGCGCCCTTGCCGTAGTGCACGTCCGGCATGACGGCGAGGCCCTTGATCCAGGGGAGGGTCGCGACGTTGTGGAGCTGTCGCATCGCCACGTCCTCGACCGTCGCCGGGTCGGTCCACATGCGGATCGGGACCTTCGCGCCCGGCATCTCCACATACGACATATCGCCCTCATCCCCCGGAAAACAGCATGGAAGTACGGAAACGCAATACCGGCGCCAAGGTCTAGGAAACAGGGCATCGGACCGGCGTCCACGGCAGTGCGTGCGATACACATTGTCTCCGGAGAGCGCCCCCGCCCGGCAAGCGAATAACAAGCGGGGCCGTCGAGAGCGAGAGGAGCCTGACCGTGCTGCGGAAGGCGTACGTACCCGGCGCTGCCGCGCTCGCGGCGCTGCTGCTGGCCGGCTGCACCGGTGGTTCGTCGAGTGACGGCGGGGCGGACAACGCCCACCCCGGCGGCTCGGACCCGACGACCGCGGCGGCCCAGCCGGGCCGGTACCGGACGCTTCCGGAGGCCTGTCACGCGGTCGGGCACAGCGCCCTCGACTCGCTGCTGCCCGGCATCAAGCAGATCATGGACGTGGACCAGCGGGACAAGGCCTACGAGGGCCAGGCGACGCTGACGTACGACACCGACCGCAAGGTCGGATGCCGCTGGAAGGTGGAGTCCTCGGACGCCACCGACCACCTCTACGTCGACTTCGAGCGCGTCGTCTCCTACGACAACACCGTCAGCGACGACAGCCAGGCGCAGTCGGTCTTCGCCGGCAAGCGGGAGGCCGCGCACCTCCCCGAGCCGACCGCCACCGAGAACTCCGCCTCCACGACCGAGTCCCAGTCCGGCTCCGACTCCGGTCCCGACTCCGGCAGCGCCCCGTCCTCCTCTTCGTCCCCGTCGTCCTCGTCGTCCCCCGACGCCCCGTCCTCCTCCGCCTCCGCCTCCGGCGATGCCACTCCGGCCGATCTCCAGCCCCGGATCCTGAGCGACCTCGGCGACGAGGCGTTCATCGACGACGCGCTCGGCAGTGCCGGTTCGACGGCCAGGCAGCGCACCGTGACTGTGGCGTTCCGCACGTCCAACGTGGTCGTGACCATCGTCTACGAGGAGCAGCCCGCGACCGTCGCCATCGTCCCGGACAGCAAGGAAATGCAGGACAAGGCAAGGAAACTGGCGGCTGGGCTGGCCGATTCGCTGGGTGGTTGACGGCTCCGCTGCGGCACCCGGTGCCGCCGCGCGCAGTGGGACAAGTGGGACCGTACGGCTGTCCTACCGCGTACGGTGGCCCCTCGGACCCGATCCGACCGCAGGAACCACGAGCGTCATGAGTGAAGGAACCATGCAGCGAGCAGCCCAGCGAGAAGACCGAGCCCCGCGCACCCCGCGAGCGAAGCGTCCGCGCCGCGCCCTTGTCTGCGCGATCGCCGTCCCCGTGATGCTGCTCGCCGCGGCCTGCTCCTCCTCGGACTCCGGCTCCGGCGGAGATGCCGGGAAGACCACCGCGGGCGACGTGAAGGGCTCCGCGAGCACGAGCGCGAGCCCGTCGCCGACCGTGCAGGCCGCGGTGTACGGGAAGCTGCCCCAGGCGTGCAAGGTGCTGTCGGCCAAGACCCTCGGTGAACTGGTCCCGAAGGGCTCGAAGTCGGGCAAGGAGAGCGCGTCGAGCGACGTCTCCACACGGGCCGGCTGTGCCTGGAACAGCCTGGACAACAACGGTGTGAAGGGCTCTCAGTTCCGCTGGCTGCACGTCTCGCTGCTGCGTTTCGAGTCCGATGCCACCCGCGGCTCGGGCGAGAAGCAGGCGCAGGAGTTCTACCAGCGGCAGGTCCAGGACGCGCAGCACGCGGAGGACGCCCGGAACGTCAAGTCGGAGCCGGCGGGCGGGACGGGCGACGAGGCCACGCTGGTGCGCTACGACCTGAAGAAGAAGGAAGGCGACTTCAAGCAGCAGACGGTCGTGGCACGGGTGGAGAACGTGGTCGTCACCCTCGACTACAACGGCGCCGGTCTGGCCGGTGACAAGACCCCGGACGCCGACGGTCTGGCGAAGGCCGCGCAGAAGGCCGCCAAGGAGGCGGTGACCGCGGTGGCGGCGGCGAACGGCGCGTCCGGCGGCACGGCACCGAGCACCTCGTCGCCCTCGTCCTCCTCTTCCCCCTCGCCGTCGAAGTCCGCGTCCAAGGGCTGACCCCCGGACGGCCCGGAGGAGCGGAGCTACCGGACCGGTACCGCATCCCTCGCACAGATGTGCCACCCTGTTGCGCGCAACAACACGCAAGGGGAGGGAGTTACGGGTGGCCACGCCACAGCTGACCCGGATGCACCGCGTTCTCATCGGCGTGGTCGTCACGGGCGCCGTGATCATCGCCGGTATCGGCTTCGCGGGTTCGTACGCGGCCGTCCGTGAACTCGCCCTCAAGAAGGGCTTCGGGAACTTCAGTTATGTGTTCCCGATCGGCATCGACGCGGGCATCTGTGTGCTGCTCGCCCTGGATCTGCTGCTGACCTGGATCCGGATCCCCTTCCCGCTGCTGCGTCAGACCGCATGGCTGCTGACGCTGGCCACCATCGCCTTCAACGGCGCCGCCGCCTGGCCGGACCCGCTGGGCGTGGGCATGCACGCGGTGATCCCGGTGCTGTTCGTGGTCGCCGTGGAGGCGGCCCGGCACGCGATCGGCCGGATCGCGGACATCACGGCGGACAAGCACATGGAGGGCGTCCGCCTGACCCGCTGGCTGCTCTCCCCGGTGCCCACCTTCCTGCTGTGGCGCCGCATGAAGCTGTGGGAGCTGCGCTCCTACGACGAGGTCATCAAGCTGGAACAGGAACGCCTCGTCTACCAGGCCCGGTTGCGCTCCCGCTTCGGCCGCGCCTGGCGCCGCAAGGCCCCGGTGGAGTCCCTGATGCCGCTGCGCCTGGCCCGGTACGGCGTCCCGCTGTCGGCCACGGCCCCGGAGGGCCTGGCGGCGGCGGGCATAGAACTCCCGGCGCTCCTGCCGGCACCCGCTCCCGCTCCCGCCCCGGCGGCGCCCCAGAGCGAGCAGCGCCCCGAGCTGGCTCCCGCTCCCCAGGCCGAACAGCCCGTACCCGCACCCGCGCCGGTGCCGGCGCCCGATCCGGAGGCGAACCCCTGGCTGCACGCCAGGAACCCCCAGCAGATCGAGTACCACGGCGACTACGACCCCACCTACGAGCCGCCCTTCGACCCTCAGTACGCCGAGGAGCAGTACGCGGCCTGGTACGAGCAGGAGCAGTACCAGCAGGAGCAGTACCAGCCGGAACAGCTTCCCCAGAACCAGTTCCCCGAGGAGCAGCAGCCCTTCCCCGGGGAATCCCCGTCGGAGACGACCGGCAGCTTCCCCATCCCCTCGGGCCCGGGCCGCACCCGCGAGCTCGGAGAGGGCGGCGGCGCCCCGGAACCGACCGAGGAAGACTTCTACCTGGTCTTCAAGAAGTCGATAGACGGCAGCTACCCCACCTCGGGCCAGCTGAAGGACGACGTGGAGGCGACGTACGGCGTCACACTCCCGCAGCGTGAAGCGGACCGCATGGTCAATCGCTTCACGAACCGCCACACGGCGGAACTGCAGGACGACCACATCGCCTGAACCGCGATCCGCGATCCGCGATCCGCGCAAAACGAACGAGGGACCCTCGCGCTGAGGGCCCCTCGTCGTGTCGCTGCGCCGTCTCCGTTACTGCCCGAGCAGGGCCCGCACCCGCTCCTGGCCCACCGCGAGCAGCAGCGTGGGCAGGCGCGGACCGGTGTCGCGGCCGACGAGCAGGTGGTAAAGCAGCGCGAAGAAGGTCCGCTGGGCGGTCTTGATCTCCGGCGGCAGCTCCTTGGGCGTGGCGTCGGCGGAGAAACCGGCCTGGACCTTGGGCACGCCGTAGACGAGGTGGGTGAGCCCGTCGAGCGACCAGTGGTCCTCGAGGCCGTCGAGCAGCAGCCGGATCGACTGCTGGGAGGGCTCGTCGAGGGACTTCAGCAGCTCGGTGTCGGGCTCCTCGCGGACGATGGTGCGCTGGTCGGCGGGGACGTGGGAGTTGATCCACGCCTCGGCCCTGTCGTACCGCGGGCGGGCCTCGTCGAGCGAGCCCAGCGGGTTGGCAGGGTCGAGTTCGGACAGGATGCGCAGCGCCTGGTCCTGGTGGCCGGCGGTGATGTCGGCGACGGACGCGAGGGTGCGGTACGGCAGCGGGCGCGGCGTCCTCGGCAGTTCCGCGGCGGCGGTGCCGACGGCCCGCGTGTACGCGGCGACGTCACCGGGCAGGGCCGAGCTGTCGGCGACCTTGGCGGCGAGCTTGTCCCACTCGTCGTACAGGCGCTGGATCTCCTGGTCGAAGGCGATCTTGAAGGACTGGTTCGGCCTGCGCCGGGCGTACAGCCACCGCAGGAGCTGCGGCTCCATGATCTTCAGCGCGTCGGCCGGGGTGGGCACGCCACCGCGCGAGGACGACATCTTCGCCATGCCGGAGATGCCCACGAAGGCGTACATCGGGCCGATCGGCTGCTTGCCTCCGAAGATCCCGACGATCTGCCCGCCGACCTGGAACGAGGAGCCCGGCGAGGAGTGGTCGACGCCGCTCGGCTCGAAGATCACGCCCTCGTACGCCCAGCGCATCGGCCAGTCGACCTTCCAAACCAGCTTGCCGCGGTTGAACTCGCTGAGCCGGACCGTCTCCGAGAAGCCGCACGCGGTGCAGGCGTAGGTCAGCTCGGTGGAGTCGTCGTCGTAGGCGCTGACGGTGGTGAGGTCCTTCTCGCAGTTGCCGCAGTACGGCTTGTACGGGAAGTAGCCGGCGGAGCCGGAGCTGCCGTCGTCCTCGGACGCGGCGCCCGAGCCCTCCTCGGCCTCCAGCTCGGCCTCGTCCACGGGCTTCTGCTGCTTCTTGGCGGCCTTGGGCTTGGTGCGGTACTGGGCGAGGATCGCGTCGATGTCGCCGCGGTGCCTCATCGCGTGCAGGATCTGCTCGCGGTACACGCCGGAGGTGTACTGCTCGGTCTGGCTGATGCCGTCGAACTCCACGCCCAGTTCGGCGAGCGAGGCGACCATCGCGGCCTTGAAGTGCTCGGCCCAGTTGGCGTGCTCGGAGCCCTTGGGGGCCGGGACGGAGGTCAGCGGCTTGCCGATGTGCTCGGCCCACGACTCGTCGACGCCGGTGACACCGGCCGGGACCTTGCGGTACCGGTCGTAGTCGTCCCAGGAGATCAGGTGCCGTACCTCACGGCCCCGGCGGCGGATCTCGTCGGCGACGAGGTGCGGGGTCATGACCTCGCGCAGGTTGCCCAGGTGGATGGGGCCGGACGGCGACAGGCCGGACGCGACGACGACCGGTTTGCCCGGGGCCCGACGCTCCGACTCCTCGATGACGTCGTCCGCGAAACGGGAGACCCAGTCGGCGGTCTCGTTGCTCTGAGCCACGATCGGCACGTCCTCTTTCCCTGAAGTTTCTCTGAAGGTTCTCCGTGGGCAGCCGCTGCGGTCGCACGGCTGACCGCTCCATTGTCCCAGGCGGGTCGGCATCCGTGAAAACGCCTTTTCAACGCGTTGGACGGGCGCGGGCGGCCCGGGGTTCGCCGGGCGACCGGAAAATTCGCTTTACCCCGCGTGGGATACTGGGCCTGTCTATCCATCCCCACGAGGAGAACGGCACCCTTTCCTATGGCCTCGGTCACGTCCCTCACCGCTTCCGTCCACCAGCGCCTCGCGTCCGCCCTCTCGGCCACCCTGCCGGAGACCGGCGCGGCGGACCCGCTGCTGCGACGAAGCGACCGGGCGGACTTCCAGGCCAACGGGATCCTGGCGCTGGCGAAGAAGGCGAAGGGGAACCCGCGGGAGCTGGCGGCGCAGGTCGTCGGGCACGTGGTCACCGGTGACGTGATCAAGGACGTCGAGGTCTCAGGACCCGGCTTCCTCAACGTCACGGTCACCGACCGGGCGATCACGGAGAACCTCGCGGCGCGGGCGGCCGACCCCGACGGCCGCCTCGGCGTGCCGTACGCGGAGCAGCCGGGCACGACGGTGATCGACTACGCCCAGCCGAACGTGGCGAAGGAGATGCACGTCGGTCACCTGCGGTCCGCGGTGATCGGCGACTCCGTGGTCCAGCTCCTCGAGTTCACCGGCGAGAACGTGGTCCGCCGGCACCACATCGGCGACTGGGGCACGCAGTTCGGCATGCTCATCCAGTACCTGGACGAGCACCCGCACGAGCTGGACCACAGGGCGTCCGAGGTGAGCGGCGAGGAGGCGATGTCGAACCTCGACCGCCTCTACAAGGCCGCGCGCAGGCTGTTCGACTCCGACGAGGAGTTCAAGACGCGGGCCCGGCGCCGGGTGGTGGACCTCCAGGCCGGTGACGCGCACACGGTCGCCATGTGGCAGAAGTTCGTGGACGAGTCGAAGATCTACTTCTTCTCGGTCTTCGAGAAGCTGGACATGGAGGTCCGGGACCCGGACATCGTCGGCGAGTCCGGCTACAACGACATGCTCGCCGAGACCTGCCGCCTGCTGGAGGAGTCCGGCGTGGCGGTCCGCTCGGAGGGCGCCCTGTGCGTCTTCTTCGACGACGTCAGGGGCCCGGACGGCAACCAGGTCCCGCTGATCGTCCAGAAGTCCGACGGCGGCTACGGCTACGCGGCCACCGACCTGTCGGCGATCCGGGACAGGGTCTTCAACCTCAAGGCGAACACCCTGCTGTACGTGGTGGACGCCCGCCAGTCCCTGCACTTCAAGATGGTCTTCGAGACCGCGCGGCGGGCCGGCTGGCTGAACGACGACGTGACGGCGTACCAGTTGGCGTTCGGCACGGTGCTCGGCAAGGACGGCAAGCCGTTCAAGACCCGTGAGGGTGAGACGGTCCGCCTGGTCGACCTGCTCGACGAGGCGATCGAGCGTGCCTCGGCGGTCGTCCGGGAGAAGGCGCAGGACCTCTCGGAGGAGGAGATCGCCGAGCGGGGCGCCCAGGTGGGCATCGGCGCGGTGAAGTACGCGGACCTGTCTACGTCGGCGATCCGGGACTACAAGTTCGACCTGGACCAGATGGTCTCGCTGAACGGCGACACGTCGGTCTACCTCCAGTACGCCTACGCGCGGATCCAGTCGATCCTCCGCAAGGCCGGGGAGGTGCGGCCCGCCGCCCGCCCGGAGCTGGAACTGACGCAGGCGGAGCGGGCGTTGGGGCTGCACGCCGACGCCTTCGCGGAGACGGTGCGGGAGGCCGCCGAGGAGTACGCCCCGCACAAGCTGGCCGCGTACCTGTACCAGCTGGCGTCCCTGTACACGTCCTTCTACGACAAGTGCCCGGTGCTGAAGGCAAAGACGCCGGAGCAGGTGGCGAACCGTCTGTTCCTGTGCGACGTCACGGCCCGCACCCTGCACCAGGGCATGGCCCTGCTGGGCATCCGGACGCCCGAGCGCCTCTGACGGACCGGCCGGTCCGTCCGCCGCGGGCCCCGCCCCGTACCCGACGGGCCGGGGCCCGCGCATGTTCCGGCGGACGGCCGCCGGGCCGCCCGTGCGGAGGCAGGGCGGCCCGGCGGGGTGGGGGAGGGTCAGCGCAGCTTCTGCGCGACCTCGGTGGCCCAGTACGTGAGGATGTTGCGCGCCCCGGCCCGCTTGATGCCGGTCAGGGTCTCCAGGATGGCCCGGTCGCGGTCGACCCAGCCCTTCTCGGCGGCGGCCTCGACCATCGAGTACTCGCCGGAGATCTGGTAGGCGGCGACCGGCACGTCCACGGCGTCGGCGACCCGGGCGAGGATGTCGAGGTAGGGGCCGGCCGGCTTGACCATCACCATGTCGGCGCCCTCCTCCAGGTCGAGGGCCAGCTCCCGCAGCGACTCCCGGAGGTTCGCCGGGTCCTGCTGGTAGGTCTTGCGGTCGCCCTTCAGCGAGGAGCCGACGGCCTCCCGGAAGGGCCCGTAGAACGCGGAGGAGTACTTGACGGTGTAGGCGAGGACGGCCACGTCCTCCCGCCCGATCTGGTCGAGCGCGTCCCGGACGACGCCGATCTGCCCGTCCATCATGCCGCTGGGGCCGACGACATGGGCGCCGGCGTCGGCCTGGACCTGGGCCATCTCGGCGTACCGCTCCAGCGTGGCGTCGTTGTCGACCCGCCCCTCGGCGTCGAGGACGCCGCAGTGGCCGTGGTCGGTGAACTCGTCCAAGCACAGGTCGGACATGACGAGCAGCTCGTCCCCGACCTCGGCGCGCACATCGCGCAGCGCGACCTGGAGGATCCCGTCCGGGTCCGTACCCGCCGTCCCGAGGCCGTCCTTCTTCCCGTCCTCCGGCACCCCGAACAGCATGATCCCGGAGATCCCGGCCTCCACCGCCTCGGCGGCCGCCTTCTTCAGGCTGTCGCTCGTGTGTTGGACCACGCCGGGCATCGCCGAGATCGGCACGGGCTCGCTCACGCCCTCACGGACGAACGCGGGCAGGATGAGGTCCGCCGGGTGCAGCCGGGTCTCGGCGACCATGCGCCGCATGGCTGGGGTGGTGCGCAGCCGGCGAGGACGCGTACCGGGAAAGGATCCGTACTTCGTCATGCCCTCTACGCTACGCCCGCCGTCCTGGTGCCTTTGCCGACGGCGAGTCGGCCGGGGCGGGCCCGGCGGTGCCGCCGTCCCGGCGTCCCCGGCCTCGCGTCAGGCGGTCTTCAGGGCGCCGGGCGCCAGTACGAGTTCGGCCTCGGCGAAGGTGCCGGCCGGCCTCGGGCTGCTGCTCGGGCCGTCCGGTGCTTGCCGACCCCGTCGTCGCCGTCGACCTGCTCGACCCCCCCGACCAAGGGAAACGTATCCTCGGCTGCAACTACGGCTCCAGCGTCGGGGAGATCGACATCCCCAGACTGGCCCGCCTCTGTCTGGCGGGCCGGCTGCCGCTGGACGACCTGATCGGCAGAACCCGGCCGCTGCGGGAGACGGCGGAGGCCTTCGACGACCGCAGGTCGAACACCGGGGTCCGAACGATCCTGACGCCCTGAGCCGCCCCCAGCCCGACAGCCGACCCGCGCCCGACCACCTTCCGGAGGCCTGATGTACGCCGTCACCGACCCGACCACCGGCGAAGTCGCCGAGACCTACGCGACCGCCACCGACGCCGAGATCGAGGCGGCCGTCGCCGCCGCCCACGCGGCCACCGCCTGGGGCCGTACCAGCTCCGTGGCCGAGCGCTCCGCGCTGCTGCACCGGCTCGGCGATCTGCACACCGAGCACCAGGCCGAACTGGCCGCGAGCATCGTGCGCGAAATGGGCAAGCCGCTCGCGGAGGCCGAGGGCGAGATCGGCTTCTGCGCCGACATCTACCACTACTACGCCGACCACGCCGAGCAGTTCCTCGCCGACGAGCCGCTCGACGTCACCTCCGGTCCCGGCAGCGCCGTCGTCCGGCGCAGCCCGGTGGGCGTCCTGCTCGGCATCATGCCGTGGAACTTCCCGGCCTACCAGGTGGCCCGCTTCGCCGCCCCGAACCTCGCGCTCGGCAACACCGTCGTCCTCAAGCACGCCCCCCAGTGCCCGGCCACCGCCGCGCTGCTGGAGAAGCTGTTCGCGGACGCCGGCTTCCCGGCCGGCGCGTACGTCAACGTGTACGCCACCAACGAGCAGATCGCCGAGGTGATCGCCGACCCGCGGGTCCAGGGCGTCTCGCTCACCGGCTCGGAGCGCGCCGGTGCCGCCGTCGCCGAGATCGCCGGACGGAACCTGAAGCGCGTCGTCCTCGAACTCGGCGGCTCCGACCCGTTCATCGTGCTGTCCGCCGACGACCTCGACACGGTCGTCGAGGCCGCCGTCGCCGCCCGGCTCGACAACACCGGCCAGGCCTGCAACGCCGCCAAGCGGTTCGTCGTCGTCGAGGACCTCTACGATGCGTTCGTCGAGAAGTTCACCGCCCGGCTGCTCGCGGGCGAGACCGGTGCCCCGCTGTCGTCGGTCGCCGCCGCCGAGAACCTCGCCCGGCAGGTCGACGAGGCGGTCGCCCAGGGCGCCACCCTGCACAGCGAGGGCGAGCGGCGCGGGGCCTACTTCCCGGCCGGCGTCCTCACCGGGCTCACCACCGAACACACCGCCGCCCGCCAGGAACTCTTCGGACCGGTCGCGATGGTCTTCCGGGCGGCCGACGAGGACGACGCGGTGCGCATCGCCAACGACACCCCCTACGGCCTGGGGTCCTATCTCTTCACCACCGACCCCGCGCAGGCCGAGCGCGTCGCCGACCGCATCGAGGCCGGCATGGTCTTCGTCAACGGCGTCGGCGCGGAGGGCGCCGAACTGCCCTTCGGCGGCATCAAGCGCTCCGGCTTCGGCCGCGAACTCGGCCGCCCGGGAATCGAGGAGTTCGTCAACAAGAAGCTCATCCGTACCGTGGCGTAACGATTCGTCAGCGGGTCCGGGCCTCCGACAGGGGCCCGGACTTCCGCATCAGCTCGCGCGGCCCGCCCGATGGCAGGATGCCGTGCATGGCCGATGTGTGGAACGTGACCTGCCGTCCCCGCTGGAGACGCGCCCTGTGGCCCTTCGTCCGGGTGAGCGCCGACGCCCGCGGTCTGCACATGCGGACGCTGCTGCGCCACCGGAGCGTTCCGTGGGGCGACATCGCCGAACTGCGCGTGCACCGGAAATCCGCGCGAACCGGCTGTCGCGTCAGCCTGCTGCTGCACGACGGACACGAACGACTCCTGCCCCTGCCGCGCGGCCGCTCGTCCGACGACCCGGACTTCGACGCCGAGGTGGAAGCGCTCCGCGCACTGCACCGCCGCCACGCGGCCACGGAGTCGAGCAAGGTCCCCGCCGTGTCGTACCGCACCGCCCGGCGCGGCTGGGTGGGGCTGCTGGTCGTATGCCCTGTGCTGCTCGCGTGCGCGGCCATGGCCGCACAGTCCGTGTCCGGCACCGCGTCGGACGAACGGGCGTGGAAGTCGGCCACCGCGTGCACCGCCCGGACGCCCGCCGCGGAGCGCCGCGAGTGCCTGACCACGACGCCGGCCGTGATCTCGCGGACCGAGGCCGATGTTCCCAAGCGGAGCAGCTGGCTGTACTTCACCGACGGCCGGCCGGTGGAGCGGCTCTTTGTCCCGCGCGACGCCGCCCTGGAATTCGAGGGCGGTGGCAGTGTCGAACTCACTTTTTGGCGCGGCCGGTTGATGAAGGTCTCCGGAAAGAACCACGTGTGGCGCCAGGACATCCCCACGGCCGGGGGCACGGCCGCCTGGGCGGCCGCGTTCCTCCTCGCCGCGGGCTGCTCCGCGGCCCACTCACTGCTGAGACTGCTCGGGCGCCGACTGCGCGACGACGAAAGCCTCCCGCCGGTCCTCCCTTTCGCGGGCGCGCTCGCCGCCACCGCCCTGTGGCTCCTGCCGCTCTGCTACCTCCACCCCACGACCCTGTTCTCCTCGACCGTGGCGATCACGTGGCTGGCCGTGGGCTCGCTGGTCACGCTGGGCCTGTTCGCCGGGGCCTGGCACACCACCTCCGCCACCGCGCCAGGAGCGGCGACCGCGAAGCCCGCCGCCGAAGAGACCGGGGAGGAGTTCCTGCCCGCCCGCTTCCTGGAGGACACCGACTACAACCCGCACGGCTTCGGCACCCACATCGTCCTGGACGGCGGCCCTCTCGCGGTGGCGCCCGGTCCCGGCCGGTTCGCGGCAAGGCCGATACCGGTGCAGCGGCTCACCCTCAAGAACGTACGGCGCGCCCGGCACACCGACCCCGTGGACAGACGCTGGGACGTCGCGGAACTCGACGACGCCGGCACCCCGGTCCGCCTCGCGGCCGAACCCGCCGACCTGGCCCGCGTCCTGCGCGAACTGGCCCGCGCGAAAACCTCCCTGAACACCGCGAACCCCGAGCCGTGAAGGGCCGCGGCGGCCCACGACGGCGACGGGGCCCATGAAAATGAGCTGGTGGCGGAACGCGCCGCTACGGCACGTTCCGCCACCAGCTCAGTCAGCACTCACGTCGCGCTCACGTCGACGAGCGGCGCCTGCGCGCCCCCGGGCGCCGTTCGCTCGGCCGGGTCACCGGGTCGCCCGCGTCCAGGGCCGCGAGGCGGCGGCGTGCGCCGAAGTCGGCCAGGGCCTCGGCCAGCTTGTGGACGGACGGCTCCGGAGCCATCACGTCCACCCGCAGGCCGTGCTCCTCGGCGGTCTTCGCCGTGGCCGGGCCGATGCAGGCGATCACCGTCACGTTGTGCGGCTTGCCCGCGATGCCGACCAGGTTGCGCACCGTGGAGGACGACGTGAACATCACCGCGTCGAAGCCGCCGCCCTTGATGGCCTCGCGGGTCTCCGCCGGCGGCGGAGAGGCGCGGACCGTGCGGTAGGCCGTGACGTCGTCGACCTCCCAGCCCAGTTCGATCAGGCCCGCCACGAGAGTCTCCGTGGCGATGTCGGCGCGGGGCAGGAAGACACGGTCGATCGGGTCGAAGACCGGGTCGTACGGCGGCCAGTCCTCGAGCAGGCCGGCGGCCGACTGCTCGCCGCTGGGCACCAGGTCCGGCTTCACGCCGAAGGCGATCAGCGCCTTGGCCGTCTGGTCGCCGACCGCGGCCACCTTGATGCCGGCGAAGGCACGGGCGTCCAGGCCGTACTCCTCGAACTTCTCCCGCACCGCCTTCACCGCGTTGACCGAGGTGAACGCGATCCACTCGTAGCGTCCGGTCACCAGGCCCTTGACCGCGCGCTCCATCTGCTGAGGCGTGCGCGGCGGCTCTACGGCGATCGTCGGGACCTCGTGCGGCACGGCCCCGTAGGACCGGAGCTGGTCGGAGAGCGAGGCCGCCTGCTCCTTGGTGCGCGGCACGAGGACCTTCCAGCCGAACAGCGGCTTGGACTCGAACCAGGAGAGCTGGTCGCGCTGGGCGGTCGCGCTGCGCTCGCCGACCACGGCTATCACCAGGCGGCCGCCGTCCGGGGACGGCAGGACCTTGGCCTGCTTCAGGGTCTGCGCGATCGTGCCGAGCGTCGCCGTCCAGGTGCGCTGGCGGGTGGTCGTACCGGCGACCGTCACCGTCAGCGGGGTGTCGGGCTTGCGGCCCGCCGAGACCAGTTCGCCGGCCGCCACGGCGACCGAGTCGAGCGTGGTCGACACCACTACCGTGCCGTCCGAGGCGCCGACCTCGGTCCAGCAGCGATCCGAGGCGGTGCGCGCGTCGACGAACCGTACGTCGGTGCCCTGGGCGTCGCGCAGCGGCACCCCGGCGTACGCGGGCACGCCGACGGCGGCCGCGATGCCGGGGACGACCTCGAAGGGGACGCCCGCGGCGGCGCAGGCGAGCATCTCCTCCGCGGCGTACGTGTCGAGCCCCGGGTCCCCGGACACCGCACGGACGACCCGCCTGCCGCCCCGCGCGGCCTCCATGACAAGATGTGCGGCATCCCGCACCGCGGGGACCCCAGCGGTTGTTGACGTGCCGTCAACTACCGTGAGCTGGGGCGTGCCCGTGCCCGGATGCGAGTCCGCCGAAGGACCCGGATCCGTGTGCACGACGGCGACGCCCTGCCTGGCGTGTGTGCGCACGACGTCGAGCACCTCGTGCTCGGCGACGAGGACATCCGCGTTGGCCAGCGCCTCCACGGCGCGCAGTGTGAGCAGTCCCGGATCTCCGGGTCCGGCACCGAGGAAGGTGACGTGCCCGTGTTCGGGACAGGCGGGAAGGGTGGTGGGGCTCACTGTGCTCGCTCCCCCATCAG
This sequence comes from Streptomyces sp. NPDC014889, assembly GCF_043081205.1. Taxonomy (NCBI): domain Bacteria; kingdom Bacillati; phylum Actinomycetota; class Actinomycetes; order Kitasatosporales; family Streptomycetaceae; genus Streptomyces; species Streptomyces sp. NPDC014889. The sequence goes on along the minus strand of NZ_JBIBWH010000010.1, from coordinate 15,403 downwards.
ACCGGCCGCGCCCTGGGCGAGCATCTCGGTGGCGAGTTCGCGACCGAGCGCCATCGCCTGGTCGTGCGTCCGGGGCACGGGACCGGTGGTGGACAGCTGCACCATTGCGGAGCCGTCGGGCCTGCCGACGACGCCACGCAGGCGCATTTCCTTGACAATCCGCCCGTCACTCAAGAGGTCGGCCAGTGCGCCCACAGGGGCGCTGCAGCCGGCCTCCAGGGCGGCGAGCAGTGACCGCTCGGCGGTCACGGCGGCCCGCGTGTGCGGGTCGTCGAGCTCGGCGAGCTGGGCGGCGAGGCTCGCGTTGGCCGCGGTGCACTCGACCGCCAGGGCCCCCTGGCCGGGGGCCGGCAGAATCGTGTCGACCGACAGGAAGTCGGTCGCCTCGTCGCTCCGGCCGACCCGGTTCAGCCCGGCGGCGGCCAGGACCACCGCGTCGAGCTCGCCGTTCTTGACGAAGCCGATGCGGGTGTCGACGTTGCCCCGGATCGGGACCGTCTCGATGTCCAGGCCGTGGGCACGGGCGTACGCGTTGAGCTGGGCCATGCGGCGCGGCGAGCCCGTACCGATGCGCGCCCCGCGGGGCAGGTCGGTGAACTTCAGCGCGTCTCTGGCGACGAGTACGTCGCGCGGGTCCTCGCGCTGGGGCACGGCGGCCAGGACCAGGTCCTCGGGCTGCGTGGTGGGCAGGTCCTTGAGCGAATGAACCGCGAAGTCCACCTCGCCCCGCTGCAACGCCTCGCGCAGCGCGGCCACGAACACACCCGTGCCGCCGATCTGCGCGAGGTGCTCACGGGAGATGTCGCCGTAGGTGGTGACCGGGACGAGCTCGACAGGCCGTCCGGTCACCTGGCTCACGGCGTCCGCCACCAACCCGGACTGGGCCATGGCGAGCTTGCTGCGCCTGGTCCCGAGCCTCAGTGCCTTCTCAGTCATGCTGGCCCTCGGTTCTTGCTGTGCTTCTCGGAGTCGTCGTGCTTCTCGGAGTCTTCGGAATCGCGGTCGGCCCGGGAGACGGAGGCGACCGTCTCGGGGTCCAGGTCGAACAGGGTGCGCAGCGCGTCCGCGTACCCGGCGCCGCCGGGCTCGGCCGCGAGCTGCTTGACCCTGACTGTCGGCGCGTGCAGCAGCTTGTCCACGACCCGCCGGACGGTCTGGGTGATCTCCGTCCGGTGCTTGTCGTCGAGGCTGGGCAGCCGCCCCTCCAGGCGGGCGATCTCGCTGCTCACGACATCGGCGGCCATGGTGCGCAGCGCGACGACGGTGGGCGTGATGTGCGCCGCCCGCAGGGCCGCCCCGAAGGCCGCGACCTCGTCGGAGACGATACGGCGGACCTGGTCGACGTCGGCGGCCATCGGAGCGTCGGCGGAGGCCTCGGCGAGCGACTCGATGTCCACCAGGCGCACCCCGGCGAGCCGGTGCGCGGCCGCGTCGACGTCGCGCGGCATGGCGAGGTCCAGCACGAAGAGGACCGGCTCGGGACGCGGTACGGCGGCGACCGGCTCGGGCCTGCGGTGCTCGGGCACGCGGCCGGCGCCGGCCTGGGTCGCGGCGAGCACGCTGATCAGCTCGGCGTCGCTCTCCGGGTCGGCCCCGGCACGGGCGGCCTCGCGGCGGTCGACGGTCCCGTTGTCCACCCAGGTCCCGTGCTGCTCCAGGGTGGTCGCGTCCATGCCGGCCACGGCGGACTCGCCCATCAGGGAGAATCCGGGCTCGGCGGCGAGGTCCAGCGGGCAGTTCTCGTCGGCGCCGGCGGCGCCCACGAGCGGCACGGGGGTCTCGCGTACGTCGGTGCGGACCGCCCCGCGCTCCTCACCGACGGCGAGCGGCACGGCGACGGTCGCCCCGGTACGGCCCTCGACCGCGGCGGTGACCGTCTCGGCGGTCAGCACGAGTCCCGTCGCGCCGGTGCAGGAGACGGCGACATCTGCACGTGTCAGCTCGAACGGCACCGCGTCCATCGGTACCGCGCGGGCCGACACGTCCGCGTCGTCGCCCTCGGTGAGGATCTGGACAAGGCGCTCGGCCCGGTCCTGCGTACGGTTGGCGATCACTATCTCGCCGACGCCGATCCGGGCGAGCGTGGCCGCGGCCAGCGACGACATCGAACCGGCGCCGATGACCAGGGCGTTCTTGCCGCGCGCCCAGGCCCGCACGTCCGCGCCGCCGGAGAGCTGCTCCAGGCCGAAGGTGACCAGGGACTGCCCGGCGCGGTCGATGCCGGTCTCGGAGTGGGCGCGCTTGCCGACCCTGAGGGCCTGCTGGAACAGGTCGTTCAGCAGCCGCCCGGCGGTGTGCAGGTCCTGGGCGCGGGCCAGGGAGTTCTTGATCTGGCCGAGGATCTGGCCCTCGCCGACGACCATCGAGTCCAGGCCGCAGGCCACCGAGAACAGATGGTGGACGGCCCGGTCCTCGTAGTGCACGTAGAGGTACGGGGTGAGCTCCTCGAGACCGACCCCGCTGTGCTGGGCGAGCAGCGTGGACAGCTCGGCGACACCGGCGTGGAACTTGTCCACGTCGGCGTACAGCTCGATGCGGTTGCAGGTGGCGAGCACGGCGGCCTCGGTGGCCGGCTCGGCGGCGACGGCGTCCTGGAGCAGCTTGTCCTGGCCGTCCGCGCTCAGCGAGGCGCGCTCCAGGAGGCTGACCGGGGCGCTGCGGTGGCTCAGTCCGACGACGAGAAGGCTCATGCCGGCATCACGGCGGGGACATCCCCGTCCGGGCCCTGGTCGGTGGACTCGTCACGGACCGCGGTGGCGGTCGGGAGCGCGCGGTCGGCGACGGCCTCCTCGCCGGCCTTGCGCTGCTCGTGGAAGGCGAGGATCTGCAGCTCGATGGAGAGGTCGACCTTGCGCACGTCGACGCCGTCCGGGACGGACAGCACGGTCGGCGCGAAGTTCAGGATGGAGGTGACACCGGCGGCCACGAGGCGGTCGCAGACCTGCTGGGCGGCGCCCGCGGGGGTCGAGATCACGCCGATCGAGACGCCGTTGTCCCGGATGATCCTCTCCAGCTCGTCGGCGTGCTGGACCGGGATGCCGGCGACGGGCCGGCCGGCCATCGCGGGGTCGGCGTCGATGAGCGCGGCGACACGGAAGCCGCGGGAGGCGAACCCGCCGTAGTTGGCGAGGGCGGCGCCGAGATTGCCGATGCCGACGATGACAACCGGCCAGTCCTGGGTGAGGCCGAGTTCACGGGAGATCTGGTACACGAGATACTCGACGTCGTAACCCACCCCGCGGGTCCCGTAGGAGCCGAGGTAGGAGAAGTCCTTGCGCAGCTTGGCGGAATTGACCCCCGCCGCGGCCGCGAGCTCCTCGGAGGAGACCGTGGGCACCGAGCGCTCCGACAGTGCGGTCAGGGCTCGGAGGTACAGCGGAAGCCTGGCGACGGTGGCCTCGGGAATCCCTCGGCTACGGGTCGCCGGTCGGTGAGTTCGGCCAGTTGCCACGGTGCTCCTGCGGGTAGAGCGGGGCTGCGGGCGGTCATATGTCCCCAGACCGCCCCGTCGACAGCAGGCTATGTCTTTGTGAACGTGTGCACAAAGATGGTGTCCGATTTGCCCGGCCAACGTGACCGGGGTCACGCATGCCCGGCGCGGTTGCCCGGAGCCGGCGCATCCGCACCACCGCGCCTTTCTTGTTGGGGGCAAAACCGCACACTCTCCTCTACGATCCCCACCCCCGAGACCAGGACGCCATCGATCCTAGGCGACTTCCGGCCACTTTGAACTCATCGGTCAGTCTCGATCAACCCGCGAGCTCCTTGCGCAGTCGCTCCTCGTTCACCCGCCAGAAGGTGTGCTGTTCACCGTCGACGAGTACGACCGGAATCTGCTCCCAGTACCGGTCGTACAGCTCCCGGTCCTGGGTGATGTCCTTCTGCTCCCAGACGACACCGAGATCGGCGCAGACCTTCTCCACGACGGCCTGCGCGTCGTCGCACAGATGGCAGCCCGGCTTGCGGACGAGGGTGACGAGCCGCCCCTGGGGCCCGGGGGACTTGCGGCGGAAGATGGGACTCATGTCGGCCATTGTCGCTCCGGCACGCGGCCGCGGAACCCCGTCGGCGCGGCCGCGTGGAACCCGCCGGCGCGGACCGGCGCAACGCCGCCGTCGCGCAGAGTTCACGGCCCGCGAAACCTCTCGACTCCGGAACCACCCCGCCAACTGGCTATGCTCACGCCATGGCCGCTCTCGGATGGCTCACTTCCCGTAGGCGCTCCGCCACGGCGCGAAGCGTGTTGGCAGGCGAGGCCTCGGCGGAGGCAGCGCGCAAATCCTCGCAGGAAGCGGGCGTCCCGCCGTCCCCGCAGGAGGCCTCGGAGTTCCCGGTGCACGGGGACGAGAGGGCCGCGGCCTTCTTCGACCTGGACAACACCGTCATGCAGGGCGCCGCCCTGTTCCACTTCGGCCGCGGTCTGTACAAGCGGAAGTTCTTCGACACGCGCGACCTCGCCAAGTTCGCCTGGCAGCAGGCGTGGTTCCGGCTGGCGGGGGTCGAGGACCCCGAGCACATGCAGGACGCCCGCGACTCCGCGCTGTCGATCGTGAAGGGCCACCGGGTCGCCGAGCTGAAGTCGATCGGCGAGGAGATCTACGACGAGTACATGGCCGAGCGGATCTGGCCGGGCACCCGCGCACTCGCCCAGGCCCATCTGGACGCCGGCCAGAAGGTGTGGTTGGTCACAGCCGCGCCTGTGGAGATCGCGCAGGTCATCGCCCGCCGCCTGGGCCTGACCGGCGCGCTGGGCACGGTGGCGGAGTCCGTCGACGGCGTGTACACCGGCCGCCTGGTCGGCGAGCCGCTGCACGGCCCGGCGAAGGCGGAGGCGGTACGCGCCCTGGCCGCGGCGGAGGCCCTGGACCTGAGCCGCTGCGCCGCCTACAGCGACTCCCACAACGACATCCCCATGCTGTCCCTGGTCGGCCACCCCTACGCCATCAACCCCGACGCCAAGCTCCGCCGCCACGCCCGTGAGATGGACTGGCGCCTGCGCGACTACCGCACCGGCCGCAAGGCGGCCAAGGTCGGCATCCCCGCCGCGGCCGGCGTCGGCGCCGTGGCCGGCGGCACCGCGGCGGCCATCGCCCTGCACCGCCGCCGCCGCTGACACCGGCGCACCGCCGGGCCCCTCACTCCCCGCACGCACCCGTGCCGCCCAATGGCGGCACGGGCCTTCGGTGATCGCGGCTGAGCGGCGCACCGGAACCGCGGGCAATTGACCGAACGTACGCCCATGCCGTTCTGGCCATTCGACTTGGCGGTGCATCGCCATGAAGCGCCCCAGACCTGGACCGAAGACGGAACAGATCGGTCAGCAAACGGTCACCCTCCGACGCTCGAACGCATGCCAATCAGTTACGGAAGCGACGGAATCGGTGATTTGAGCAACTCGGTGTAGCAGCGCCTATACGAAGCGTTATTCTCCTCAGACGCAAACCGGTTCCCCATCGTCGCTACGACGGGTGAACGGTTCCGCACTTCACGTGATGGAAGCTCTGCCTCTGGGAGTCCCGTGTACCCACACGTCGGGGTTGACGCCTCGGGCCTGGCTACGCTCCGCGCAACGGTCCTGGACCTGCTGCGCGGTCTCGTCCCCACCGCGTACGCCGGCCCCGCATTCGCCACCGCCGCGCCGGTAGGCCCTGCCTACGCGCTGGCCGACGGCATGGAGCAGGTGCCGAGGCGCAGCGCCGTGGTCGAGGGACGACGTACGGGCGACGCGCGGGCGGCCGGCAGACGAGGACGCCCGGCCGCGGCGGCCACCGTCCGCCGCCCGGCCGCGGACAGCGACAGCGCCCGGATGATGGAGCTCGTCGAGCGCGCCCAGGCCGGCGAGGCCGACGCCTTCGGACGGCTCTACGACCAGTACAGCGACACCGTGTACCGGTACATCTACTACCGCGTCGGCGGCAAGGCGACGGCCGAGGACCTCACCAGCGAGACCTTTCTGCGCGCCCTGCGCCGCATCGGGACCTTCACCTGGCAGGGCCGCGACTTCGGCGCCTGGCTGGTCACCATCGCCCGCAACCTCGTCGCCGACCACTTCAAGTCCAGCCGGTTCCGGCTGGAGGTCACCACCGGCGAGATGCTCGACGCCAACGAGGTCGAGCGCTCCCCCGAGGACTCCGTCCTCGAATCGCTGTCCAACGCCGCCCTCCTGGAGGCCGTACGACGGCTCAACCCGCAGCAGCAGGAGTGCGTCACGCTCCGCTTCCTCCAGGGCCTGTCCGTGGCCGAGACCGCCCGGGTGATGGGCAAGAACGAGGGCGCCATCAAGACCCTCCAGTACCGGGCCGTACGCACCCTGGCCCGGCTTCTCCCCGACGACGCGCGCTGAGCCGCACACACGCTCCGCGACCTTCAACTCACGCTCCGTCGAGGCACGTTGACTTCTCGATCCGATCCGCCCGGGTCCGTAACCCAAGTGCCGCGCCGCTCGTTGTGCGGGCTAGAGGCTCCCTGTGGTCACGCCTTGGCCAATCCTGATCGACCCGATCGGAAGAAACGGCTGTGGACGTGCACCCTCAGGACCCCCGGGGAGTCGACCGTCATGACGAGAGGAGGTGCCGCCAGTGATCGCGAAAGTATCGGCGCACCGGCGGGCGCACGCCTTCGCCCAGGCCCTGGAAGAGCTGTCCGACCGGGGCACGGCGGCCGAAGAGGCCGAAGGACCGGCACCGGCCACGGCTGCCGCGGAACAGACCGAGCACGGCCGCATGCTGGCCCTCGCCACCGGTCTGGACGCGCTGCCGCGGCCGGAGCTGGACCCCGAGGTCAAGGTCGTCCAGCGGGCCCGCCTGGTGGCCGCGATGGAGGCCATGCTCCAGGAGAGCCCGGCGGGCGAGGCGAGTGACCCACCGGTGCCCAGGCAACGGGCGCGCGGCGCACACCGGGCGAGCGGCCTGGGGAAACTGCGGCCGCGCACGCGGCTGAGCAAGTCGCTGGCCGCCGGCGGACTGAGCGTGGGGGTGGCCGCGGGAGCCTTCGGCGGAGTGGCCGCCGCCAGCTCCGACGCCCTCCCCGGTGACTCGCTGTACGGGCTCAAGCGCGGCATCGAGGACTTCAGGCTCACCTACCTGACCGACGGCGCCGACGAGCAGGGCCAGGCCTACCTCGATCTGGCCTCGACCCGCCTGAGCGAGGCCCGCAGGCTGATGGAGCGCGGCCGCGGTGGACAACTCGACCACGAGTCGATCGGCGAGATCCGCCGCACCCTGTCCGGGATGCAGCACGACGCCACCGAGGGCCACCGCCTGCTGCACCAGGCGTACGAGCGCGACCCCGACTCCCTGCGTCCCATCCAAGCCCTCTCCACCTTCTCGCGGTCCCACCGCGAGGCCTGGGGCGCGCTCCGCGACCGGCTCCCCGTGCAGCTCGGCGACGTCAGTCAGCAGGTGTCGTCGGTGTTCGACGCCATAGACGACGAGGTAGCCCCGCTGCAGTCGATGCTCCCCCAGCCCTCCGCCCCGGGCGGCGAGGGCGGGCAGCACGGCCCCCGGCCGACGCCGTCCGCCGGTTCGCCCGGCGCCGGGCACTCGGCCCAGCCCAGCACCGGCACCGACGCCTCCTCCGGCAGCCCCCACTCCGGCAGTGACGACCCCAGCGCGTCGGCCGGCTCCGGCGGCGAGGACGACGGACTGCTCGGCGGCTCCACCGGCGACCTGTTCGATCCGCCGAAGCCCAGCGGCAGCGCCTCGCCGTCCGCGCCCAAGTCGCCGCCCAGCGGCCCGGACGTGACGATCCCGCCGCTGCTCCCGGGCCTGCTGCCCGGCCTCGGCATCAACGCGGAGGACGCGAAGTAGGCGGTGCGAGCAGCCCCACGACGGCGGGGGCGTCCCTCAACGAGGGGCGCCCCCGCCGTCGTGACACCGTCAGAAGAACACCGACCTGCGCTGCACCAGCAGCTTGACTCCCATGTCTGCCGTCCTCGCACTGCTCCGCAGGCTTCGGACGACTGCGCCGGACTCCGTCCGCCGGCTCCACACAGCCGGATCCCCGTGCTCCAGCGCACCGTCCCACCGAGGGTCCGTCCCCGTCAGAAGAACACCGACCTGCGCTGCACCAGCAGCTTGTACAGCGTGTGCTGGATCTGTTCGCGGACCTGGTCGGTCAGGTTGAACATCAGCATCGGGTCCTCGGCCGCCTCCGGCGGATACCCGTCCGTCGCGATGGGCTCACCGAACTGGATCGTCCACTTCGTCGGCAGCGGGATCGCGCCCAGCGGGCCCAGCCACGGGAAGGTGGGCGTCAGCGGGAAGTACGGGATGCCCAGCAGCCGCGCGAGGGTCTTGGCGTTGCCGATCATCGGGTAGATCTCCTCGGCCCCGACGATCGAGCACGGGATGATCGGCACGCCCTGGCGCAGCGCGGTCGACACGAAGCCGCCGCGGCCGAACCGCTGCAGCTTGTAGCGCTCGCTGAACGGCTTTCCGATGCCCTTGAAGCCCTCCGGCATCACCCCCACCAGCTCGCCCTGCCCCAGCAGCCGCTCGGCGTCCTCCGTACAGGCGAGGGTGTGGCCGAGCTTGCGGGCCAACTCGTTGACCACCGGCAGCACGAACACCAGGTCGGCCGCGAGCAGCCGCAGATGCCGATCCGCGGGATGCCGGTCGTGGACGGCGACCTGCATCATCAGTCCGTCCAGCGGCAGCGTGCCGGAGTGGTTGGCCACGATCAGGGCGCCGCCCTCGGCGGGGATGTTCTCGATGCCCTTCACATCGACCCGGAAGTACTTCTCGTACAGCGGCCGCAGCAGGGACATCAGGAGCTGGTCGGTGAGCTCGGCGTCGTAGCCGAAGTCGTCGACGTCGTAGTCCCCGGTGAGGCGGCGGCGCAGGAACGCCAGACCGCTCGCGATGCGACGCTCCAGGCCGCCGTCCTCCGCCGGCCCGCTCGGCGGCCGCGGCGGCCGTTCCTCACCGGTCACCGGGACATCCTCCTGCGCGGTCCCCCTGCCGGGCAGGGGCTGCACCTCTCCGACCGCCGCCGGCTCGGCGCCGGTGCGGCGGCTCCCCGTGCCCCGGCGCCGCGACGGCCGCTGTCCGGCGCTGCCACGGGACCGGTCGTCGTCGAACGGAATGACCTTGGCATCGGCCATGGTGCTGCGCTCCTCAGTTGGCGCTCTGCGTCTGGGGGTGGCCACTGCCCGGCTGGGACAGCGCGGCGATCCGGTCGACGGCCCCCGCGAGGGCCTCCGGCGGCAGCAGCCCGGGGCCGCGGCTGCGGGCGAACTCCGCGAAGGTCTCCGCGGTCGTGTACTTGGGCGTGAAGCCGAGTGTCTCGCGCATCTGGTCCGTCGCCACGACCCGGCCGTGGGTCAGCAGGCGGATCTGCTCGGGTGAGAAGTCCGTCATTCCCAGCGTACGCACCAATGAGCCCGCCCACGTCACGGCGGGCAGCAGCAACGGCACCGTGGGGCGTCCCAGCCGCCGGGAGCACTGCGAGAGCAGCAGCACGCCGTCGCCGGCGATGTTGAACGTGCCGCTGTTGAGGGTGGCGCGGCGCGGCTCGTGCGAGGCGATCCGCAACACCTCGATCACGTCGTCCTCGTGCACGAACTGCAGCCGCGGGTCGTAGCCGAACACCGTCGGCAGCACCGGCAGCGAGAAGTACGAGGCGAGCGGGGTGTCCGCCGTCGGTCCGAGGATGTTGGCGAACCTGAGCACGCACACGGCGACGTCCGGCCGCCGCCTGGCGAAGCCCCGCACATACCCCTCGACCTCGACCGTGTCCTTCGCGAACCCGCCGGACGGCAGGGACTTGGGCGAGGTGGTCTCGGTGAACACCGCCGGGTCGCGGGACGCGGAGCCGTAGACGTTGGTGCTGGACTTGACCACCAGCCGCTTGACGGACGGGGACTTCTGGCAGGCGCCCAGCAGCTGCATGGTGCCGATGACGTTGGTCTCCTTGACCAGGGCCCGGCTGCCGCTGCCCAGCGCGGTGCCGGTCACGTCCATGTGCACCACGGTGTCGGCGGACGTCTCGGCGAGCACCCGCGCGATCGTGGGCTGCCTGATGTCCGCCTGGACGAAGTCGGCGCCGCCCAGATGGTGCTCGGGCGGGACCGCGTCCACGGCGACCACCCGGTCGACCTGTGCGTCCCGCTGGATACGGCGCACGAACCGGCCCGCGAGCTGACGGGCCACCCCGGTCACGAGCACGACCTGTCCCAAGATCAGCGCCTTCCTTCCCGCCCGGATTCCCACCGGGTTCCCCGTGTGCGGCCAACCTATCGGGTCGGGGCCGCGCCGCGGCGGGGCTCGGTGCGCGACGTGACGGAAGGTACGTGCGTGCGAATGGGATCGAGCCACCACGGCGGCCGGCCCCCGGACGCACGCGACCCCCCACCGGACGGTGGGGGGTCACAGACACGCTTTCGCGTTGGCGCGTACCTCGCGCGACCGGCGTCTACTTCTTGTTGCGACGCTGGACGCGGGTGCGCTTGAGCAGCTTGCGGTGCTTCTTCTTGGCCATCCGCTTGCGCCGCTTCTTGATAACAGAGCCCACGACTACCCTCGCTCACTTCTCATCACTCGGTGTTTGGGCGCCATGGGCCCACACGACCTACGAGGGGCTAGCCTACCCGCCCGAGAGCTGAGGTCGTAATCGAGGTGTCCGGAGGGATCCGGAAGTGTTCCGTACTGTCCTTCACGGACCCCTCCTGATCGTCGTCAGGCGGTGTCCACCCCCACGTAGCTCTCGCGGAGGTACTCGTGAACCGCTTGCTCCGGGACACGGAAGGACCGCCCCACCCGGATCGCGGGCAGATGACCGCTGTGCACCAGGCGGTACACGGTCATCTTCGACACTCGCATGACCGAGGCGACTTCCGCCACGGTAAGGAACTGAACCTCGTTCAGAGGCCTTTCGCCAGCTGCAGCCATGACACACCTGAACCTTCCGCACTCGACGGCCACCGGCTTCCCCTTCCGGTGACTCTTCGTCGCTGCGTGCTCACTCCCCAGGGTAGGGGCGTGTGATGCGAGTGGGGAAGAGGTGGACCATCGGCGTCCTACTGTGACAGACAGGCGCGATTGAGTACGTAGCGGGCCAGCGGGCGGTAGTGGACGGGCCGTACGCCGTCATCAAGTGGAACGACGACGGACACGTGCCCCTCGGCCTGCCCCACGAAGAGCGCGGGGTCGTTCGTGTCGGCCGGACCCATCGCCTCGAACCCCAGCTGACCTGCGCCGCAGACCCAGCCGTGATCCCCGATCACCAGGTCGGGCAGCGGGCCGCCGGCGTCTGCCGCCGCAGCGAGCGCCAGCCGAACCGGGAGCGGTGAATGCGTGTGTGCGCCGGGCTCACCACCGGAGCGTTCGGCGCCGGGAGGCCGGACCAGGGCGACTCCGCGGACGTACTCGAGGCGGTACGTGCGTAGACCGAACCGGGTCGTTATGTCGACAGAACGACCCTGCGCGGGGGTGAGGACGGTACACCCCGCCGCCGACAGGGCGTCCGCCAGCGCAGCGTAGAAACCGAGCAGCCGGTGCGGGTGCCCGGTGCCCAGGAGCACAGGGGCGCCCCGCCGTGCCGCCGCACCGAGCCGGTCCGCGAAGGCGTCCAGCGCGGCCAGCGTCAGATCCGGGTCGATGACATCCGGGCCGAAAGTGTGCCGCGGATCGGCCGAAACACCGCACCTGCGCGCCATCAGCTCGATCAAGTCCCGCTGCCGCCAGGGCCCTTCGGGGTCGATACCGATCAGCACCCGCGGGTCCCGGGCCGCGAACAGCCGGTAGCTGCGCAGTCCGGCCTCCCGCGTCGTGGCCACCGCCCCGGCGAGACGGGCCCGCACCAGATGGGCGCGCAGCGCCGCGATGCTCAACACCCCAGCGATGCTGACGCACGGCCGCCGCGGTCGTCCCGGGAACCCGGGAACACCGCACAGTCGGCCTAATCGAAAAGCCCGTTCGCCAGGAGGCGGCGCTACGGCAACAGGCCCCGCAGCGGGAACACCGCCCGCCGGGTCGCCAGGATCGCCTGGTCCAGCCGGTCCGCCGGGTCGTACCCCGCCTCCCAGTCCGCCCAGGAGACCGGCGAGCGCCCGTCGGTCATCCGCATCGGGCCCAACTGCCGTGTCCGCGCGTACACCGCCTGCCGCCAGCTCTCCGGAATCACCGTCTCCGGCTCCACCGGACGTCCCACGGCGATCCCCACCAGATGCGTCCACGACCGGGGGACGACGTCCACCACCTCGTATCCGCCGCCGCCCAGCGCGATCCACCGGCCCTCGGCGTGCTCGTGGGCCAGTTCGTGGCACGCCATCTGCACCGCACGCTGCGCGTCCAGCGACACCGTCAGATGCGCCAGCGGATCCTCGAAGTGCGTGTCGGCCCCGTGCTGGGTGACCAGCACCTGCGGCCGGAAGTCGGCAACCAGTTCGGGCACCACCGCGTGGAACGCCCGCAGCCACCCGGCGTCCCCGGTGCCCGCCGGCAGCGCCACGTTCACGGCCGATCCCTGGGCGGACGGGGCCCCGGTCTCCTGCGGCCATCCCGTCTGCGGGAACAGCGTCCTGGGGTGCTCGTGCAGCGAGATCGTCAGCACCCGCGGGTCCTCCCAGAACGCGGTCTGCACCCCGTCCCCGTGGTGCACGTCGGTGTCGACGTACACGACCCGCTCGGCACCCAGTTCCAGCAGCCGCGCGATGGCCAGCGCCGCGTCGTTGTAGACGCAGAAGCCCGACGCGGCGCCCGGCATCGCGTGGTGCAGCCCGCCCGCGAAGTTCACCGCGTGCAACGCGTCCCCCTGCCACACGGCCTCCGCCGCCGCCACCGACTGCCCCGCGATCAGCGCGGACACCTCGTGCATCCCGGCGAACGCCGGATCGTCCAGCGTCCCCAGGCCGTACGCGGTGTCCGCCGCGCCCGGATCCGCCGACGCGGCCTTCACCGCCTCGATGTAGTCCTCCCGGTGAACCAGCCGCAGCGTCGAGTCACCGGCCGGCCTGGCCGCCACCAGCCGCGCCTCCCGGTCGAGTCCGAGCGCGTCGACCAGTTTCCGGGTCAGGACGAGGCGGACCGGGTCCATCGGGTGGTCCCGGCCGAAGTCATAGCCCGTTACTGCCTCGTCCCACATCAGCTGTGCGCGGCCGCTCATGCCCGTCACCGTATCGGTCCGGGCGTGGCGCGAACGACCCGGCGCACACCGATGTCACCAGCACCAACGCCATGGGCACCAGCATCGCCCCGCGGTAGCTCCACGCGTCGCCCAGCGCGCCCACCAGCGGGGAGCCGACCAGGAAACCCACGTAGTTGAAGATGTTCAGCCGAGCGACGGCCTGGTCCGACCCGCCGGGGCCGTGGTTCTCAAAAGCGTGCCGCCCGGCCGCGGCGAAGGTCTGCGGCACCAGCACGCACAGACCCAGCCCCAGCAGCGTGAACCCGAGCATGCCCACCCAGGGGCCGGGCGCCGCGGCGACCACCGCGAACCCCAGCGCCGCCACCAGCGCGCCCAGCCGTACGACGGCCACGGCGCCGAACCGCCGCACCCCGGTGTCCCCGATGGCCCGCCCCAGCAGCGTGGTGACCATGTACACGTTGTACGGCACCGTCGCCAGCTGCTCGGAGCTGCCCAGCGTGTCCTGGAGGTACTTGGCGCTCCAGTTGGAGACGGTCGAGTCGCCGATGTACGCGAAGGTCATCACCAGGCAGAGCGGCAGCAGCAGGCGGAAGACGACGGTCCCGCCGGCCTTCACGTCGTCCTCCCCGTCGCCCTTCTCGTCCGCCTTCCCGGGTGCGGTGGCGGCGTCGACGTACCACCGGCTGCCCACGAGGGCCGCCGGCAGCAGCACCGCCACCACCGGCAGGTACGACACCCACAGGGCCAGGTGCCAGTGCGCCCCGGCCCAGGCCAGTGAGGCTCCCAGGATCCCGCCGAGGCTGTAGACGGCGTGGAAGCCGAGCATGATGCTGCGGCCGTACGCCCGCTGGAGGCTCACCCCGAGCATGTTCATCGAGGCGTCCAGCATTCCCACGGCCAGCCCGAACACGGCCAGGGCGACAGCCAGTTCGGCGACCCGGTCGCCCGCACCGACACCGAGCAGGGACAGGAGGACGACGGGCTGGGACCAGCGCAGCAGCCGGCTCGGCCGGACGCGCTTCACCAGTTGTTCGGTGGTCGTGCTGCCGACACCGGCGAGGATCGGCACGGCGGCCAGGAAGACCGGCAGCAGCGCGTCGGAGACCCCGTACCGGCCCTGGATGGCCGGGATGCGCGTCACGAGGAGAGCGAAGGCGACGCCCTGTGCGAAGAAGCTGAACGCCAGCGAGGCCCTACCGCGCCGCAGCACCACTGTCATGGCGGCGAGCGTAGGGCCCTGGGCTACCTGTGGGTAGGTCCGGTGAAAGATGAATTCTGCTCAGCTTCCGCCTAAGCTCCTGGCGAGGGCGAGTGCCTTCGGGGACTTCGCGGCGTTGTGGGCCGTGGCGGGCTGCTGGGTGTCGGTGGGCTCCTGGGCCTGGGTGGATCCCTCGGCTGCGGCGTTCGTCTCCGCGATTGGCATGTGCGCCATCGGCCCGGCGGCCAGACCGCTCAGCAGGAACCGATCACCATCGTGACCGCGAGGATCACGGTGCCGAGCCACACCATGGTGTCCACAGGACGGCCGCCGCGGTGGCCGACGTCATGTCAGCAGGTCGGCCAACTCCTCCATGCGCGAGAAGAGTTGGGTGGCATCGGCGAGCTTCGCGGCCGGGGTCATCGCCGTGAACCCGCAGACGTCCATCCCGGCCGCGACGGCGGCCCGGACGCCCAGCGGGGAGTCCTCCACGACGACGCACCGCTCCGGGGCCACTCCCATCCGGTCGGCGGCGTGCAGGAACAGGTCCGGCGCCGGCTTGCCCCGGCCGACGTCCTGCGAACTGAAGATCCGCTCCTCGTCGAACCACCGGTCCAGGCCGGTCGACCGGTGCCCCACCCGGATCCGCTCATGACTTCCCGAGGACGCGACACAGTACGGGGTCCCGTCCACTGTCAGCTTCTCCAGTACGTCGGCGGCACCGGGCACCGGCTTCAACTCCCGCTGGAAGGCGGCGAACACACGGGCGTGGAAGACATCGTCGAAGTCGTCCGGCAGCCGCTTCCCCGTCCGCTCCAGGACGAGGTCGTGGACCCGGTGCATCGCCGACCCCATGTAGTCGCGGATGGAGTCCTCGTAGGAGGTGGGGTGCCCCAGCTCGGTGAGATAGTCGGCGAGGAGCCGGTTGGAGATGGGCTCACTGTCGACGAGGACGCCGTCGTTGTCGAAGATGACGAGGTCGTAGCGCATGAGTACGAGCCTAAACGAGTGCCGGCCGACCTGCCGTAAACGCAGAAAACCCCCGTGCCGAATGGCACGGGGGTTTTCTCACAATTTGTTCGGCGGTGTCCTACTCTCCCACAGGGTCCCCCCTGCAGT
>NZ_JBIBWH010000009.1:8423-416199 GCF_043081205.1 Streptomyces sp. NPDC014889 | reverse complement strand
CCACGTCAGGGGCAGACAGAAGCATCCCCAGCGCGCGCCACGGGATTTACCACGCCCCCGGCGCGCACCGAAGGTGCGCTGGATCGCTGACCTGCCCTTTCCTGTTCCCCCGCGGAGTTATCCACAGGCTCGCGCCGTCGATTCCCGCCACCGGCTACCGTTTTTCCCAGGTGATCGCAAACGGCGCGGTCCCGACACTCCACGGGGGAGACGAGTATGTCCGGCAACTCCGTCACACATGAGGTCAAGTCAACCGCTCGGACGGCCGCCACCACTGGCCGAGCGCCCTTCTCGCAGAGCCGGGCGGCCCGGGAACTGGGCCTCAAACGAGGTGAGTTCGACCTGGCCGTGCACCTTGGCCACATCCGCACCCGACCCGCCGAGGGAGAAATCGGCAGGCAGGTCGACCGGATCGAGGTGGAACGGCTGCGTGCACAGGAGGGCTTCCCGGAGGCGCTGCGGAAGAAGGTGACGACCGTGGGCACCAAGGAGGGCTCGGCGATCATGGAGGTGACCGCTGCCCGGTTCACCCGACTGGCCAGACTCGGCCTCCTGATTCCGGTCAGCTTCCACCTCAACCGCTACCGGGCCGTGGTCTGGCGGTACCTGACGGACGAACTGCACGAGTTCGCCGCCGACACGAAGAACGCCCAGCTGCTGAACCGGCCCCTGCCGGAGAGACTGCGGGGCCAGTTGGACACCGGCGTGGACCTGCGCCCCCGCAACTGGCGCGGACAGCACCTGGGCTTCCTGCTGAGCCAGGCCGGTGACCCGTGGGAGCGGGCGGGCGCGGTGGCCTCGCTGCTCGATCCGGTTCACATCTCCGAGATCGTCACGGACCCCTACGAGCGCTCCCACCTGAGCCGCTTCCGACCACCGCCACCCGCTCATGGCGCCCCAGGCTCGCCGGCCGCCCACCTCACCGAGCGGATCACGACGGCACAGGACCCCGACGAGATCGACCTGCTCCGAGCAGACCTGCAGCGGGCGGTGCGGGAGGCGCGGATCCAGCGCCCCGCGCCCCGCCCGGCCGCGCGGCACCCCGCCCCACATCCGCACCACGACGACTCACACCCGCACTCGCCAAGGCGCCGGTGTCCGCCCGCGCCCGAGCACCGCGAACGACACCGTCCGTCCGAGAGCTCCCCACCGGCACGCGGCCTGCTGGGCAGGCTCTTCCGCAGAGCCACCTGAGACGCCCCGCCGGCCCCTGACCGCTCGCCGGACCACTGGCGCCCCTGAAGGTCGAAGATGCGCCAGTTGGTCAGTGCGACCGCGGTGATGGCTCTGAATGAGGGTGCACGTACCCCGGGTCATTCCTGGGACGAGGGGCCGTCGGCAAATCGCGAGAGCGGCCGATGGGGGAGAAAACGAGGATGAGTGCGGCCACCGGTACGCCGGCCGTTGTGATCCACATGGCCGTGCGGAGATCGAAGACAGTTCCCAGCCATCCGCCGAGCAGAGCGCCCAGGGGGATTGTTCCGTAGTTGAGGAAGGCGGCGCTCGCTGTGAGACGTCCGAGGAGTTCCGGCGGGCAGTAGCGTTGCTGGAAGCTCGCCTTGATGACGTTGCCGGCTACGACACCTGCTGACACACAGAATCCACCTGTGGCGAAGAGAAGCAGGCCGGCTCCGGCGGAGGTGGCCGGGATGAGCAGTGCGAAGATCGCGAGCCCCAGCTCGAACAGCAGCATTGCGCGGGCGGTCCCGATCCGGCCGGCGATCCGGCGTGTGGTGAGCGCCCCGACGACGCCCCCCGTGCTGGCGGCTGCGATGAGTCCCCCGACCGCTCCGGGCGCCAGGTCCACGGTATGGACGAGGAAGACGACCTGGATGGACTGGTAGCCCATGAGGGCCAGGTTCGAGGCGGCTCCGAAGAGTGTCAGCGTGCGGAGCCAGGGGTCACCAGCGACCAGCCGCAAGCCTTCACCGACTTCGCTGAGCAGGGCTTTGGAGTGGGCGGTCGTCCTTTCACGGCGTGGCTCGCGATCACGGATGCTCGCCAGGCAGAGCAGAGAGAAGAGAAACGTGGCTGCGTTGGCGAACATCGCATTCACCGCTCCTGCCACTTGCCCGATCAGGCCGGCGGAACCGAGACCGGCGATCTGCGCGGCGGAAGCACTGCCGTGCAGCTTCGCGTTGCCTTCGGGCTGGTCTTCGGGGGCCAGAATGCTGGGAAGGTAGGCGCTGTAGGCGGTCTGGAAGAACACGGCGGCAGTGCCCGTCAGCAGCGCGATGACCACCAGCAGGCCGACGTTCAGATGACCGGTCCGTGCCGCGACCGGAATCACGAGGAACAGCAGGAAGGACACCGCGGCAGCGGCCAGCATGACCGGCCTGCGCCGCATCCGGTCCACCCAGGCCCCAACGGGGAGACCGATGACCAGCCACGGCAGCCAGGCCGAGGCGCTCAGTACCCCGACCTCCAGCGTGCTGGCGTGCAGGGTGGAGACGGCGATCAGAGGCATCGCAACGGCGGTGACGGAGGCGCCGAACTTGCCTGCGGTCTCGCCGCACCACAGCAGACGAAAGTCCCGGTGCCGACGGAGGAGACCGACACCCATCTCTTGGCTCATCCGTCCCGCCGCTCTTTGCGGGGGAACGACTGGAGTTGCACGATGACCGGCAGCGATTCAGGGGGCGTTTCGGCGCCCGGGGCGGGAGTGTGACGGGCGATCACGGCCATCAACTCTTCGTTGAGCGCCTTGAGCTGCGCTGGCGTCAGCCGCAGGTTCTTCCAGTCGGAGACGGTGCCGGCACGCTGCCAATCACCCTCCCAGCTCTCGCTCAAGTAGTTCGTGACCCGGCTGAAGTACTGCTGCACCAACTCGTGCATGTACACCGAGAGTGCGCCTCTGACATCGGAGTCCTGGTGGAATTCGGCGGTCTCCAACACCTTCGTGTCCTTGACCGCGCGCCACCAGCGCTCACGCTTGGTGCCGCGGCCTGCCTCCTCTTCGATGAACCCGTGCTGGGCCAGATGCCGCAGGTGCCAGCTCACGGTGCCAGTGTTCTCGCCGAGACGCGCCGACAGTCCCGTGGCAGTGGCGGGGCCGTCGAGACTGAGCATCTCGAGGATGCTCATGCGCAATGGGTGTGCCAGTCCTCGCAAGCTGCGGGCGTCAATACGCCGTATCGGATTGGGATGGGCCGTCGTGCCCTCAGTTGAGTCGCTCATGCCAACACCCTAGGTTGCAGAGTCTTCTTTGCATACGGTTCTCTGCAACGTGCTCTGCCTGCCTAGTGGGTCGGTCCGGTACTCCTAGCTATTTCCCGGCCTTGCGAGTCCGCGGACTTCCGCTCGCGCAGCGCCGAAGTCCTCGATCACCCAGGCCCGTTCGATCTACACGGCACCCAGAACGGGACGAGATCACTCTGATAGCGGTGACAGGGGCGTTCAGCGACCCGATCCAGGTCGGCGTGGTGCGCGTGCTGGCAGATGGCCGCGAGCACGGATGGGGCGCACTGCGCGCCCCTGTGGCCAAGTCCACGCTCAGCCACGCCTGCTGGACGCCTTCCTCGCCGCGGCCGAAAGCTCCGACGTCGGCGCCGAGGTCGGTCTTGCGGAGGACAGGTCAGCGGCCGGCACCGCGAGCACGGACTGCTGAGACGCCCCATCACCAGGTTCGAATGATGCACTCAGGCTTCTTGTGCTATCGAGCGAGTCCCCGCCGCTCCCGATGAACTTTTTGCCGCTCCCGCCTCGTTGATGATGGGTGATCGGAAGCGCCTGGGGCCGTACCCCGAGGCACACTCAAGCATGGCGCAGCGGTCTGGTGGATGGAGACGGAGTAGCGCTGTTCGTGGAGAACAGTCCGGAAGCGCTGCTGCTCCAACTGGCCATTCATTTCTAGGGCTGTCGACTGGTCTTCGTTCCGCCGGAGCCCGGCAACGGCGAACTCGAGGCGTTGATCGAGCGCGCCGACGGCAAGATGCTCCTGTTCGACCCGGTCTTCGAGGAGCGGACCCAGCGGATCGCCCGCCGGATCGGCATTCCGCATGTCTTCAGCATCGGCGCATCCTCGAGTGCGGCCGACTTCCTGGCGGCAGCGTCCGACACCGCGGACTGCTCGCTCGGCGACGCTGCCGACGGCCGCCACATCGCGACGCTTCTCTACACGGGTGGTACCACGGGACTGCCCAAGCTGGTCGTCCACCGCAACGGCTACTACGACCTCTATGCGCAGGCTTCGAGCGCATACGCTGCCGACCCCTCGGCTGACGATGCGTTGCTGATATGCACGCTGGTGACGCACACCAGCGGCCACGGCGCCTTCCTGGTGGGCGTCCTGAGCGGCCATACCATCGTGCTGCCGCGGACGTTCGAGGCCGGCGCGGCCCTGTCCGCGATGGACAGCGAGCGCGTCACCAGGATGATGGTGGTGACACCCATGCTGTACGAGCTGCTCGACCATCCGGACTGCCGCACTGGTCGTTTCCCGGCGTTGTCGACCCTCCACTACACCGGTGCCGCTGCCGGGCGGAGGCGGAGACGGAGACGACAACGACTGGTGCCCGCTACCCGGGCCAACCGAGGCGTCAGACGCTGGCCTTTGCGTTGGGTCCTCTCTGTGTCGTGTGCGGAGAGGACGACGACGTCGCCGCGTTTGGCGTCGAGCGGGCGCAGGACGGCGCAGCAGTTCTTTCAGCGGCTCCCACATGGGGAGGGCCTCCCCCGAGTCTCGCGCACGCCGTCCGACCTGCCCTTTCTCGTGGCCGTGCTGGGATGACGGATGAGTTCCGACTGCTCTCGGTACGGACGTCTGTCGGCCGTCCTGACGCTCAGGTGACGCTTGCTCTGATGGGCCGTCACTCGTGTCGGGCAGTTCCAGGTGAACACCGTCGGTCGCCACTGACTACTGCGCCTGGCCGCCCGGCATGTACCTATGTTGACATAGGTATGTTGGCGTACCTATAGTCGATGTGTGCTCGATTCCAGTGCCTCTGGCCGGCAGAACGACCACGTGGCCTCGGTCCTCGTGGCGGTTCTGCCTGTGCTGAACAGGGCGCTCGAGCGGCAGGTGATCCGGGACTTTCCGTACCCGACGCTGCCGGAGGGGCAGCTCGCTCTGCTGCGGCTTGTCGAGGAGCGTGCGGGCGTCACGGTCCGTGACGCGGCGGACGCCCTGCTGATGAAGCCGAACAATGTCAGCGCCCTCGTCGCCCAGCTCACCGAGTTGGGGCTGTTGGAGCGCAGGCGGGATGCCGTCGACAAGCGGGTCGCTCATCTGCACCCCACGGAGCTGGCCACGGAGCGACTCGCGGAAGCGCGGGGGCTGAAAGAAGTCCACGTGGCGCGTCTGCTGGAGTCCCTCACCGACGGGGAGCAGGACGCTCTCGGTTCGGCCTGTGGCGCGCTGCTGGCGTTGACCCGGCGCTTCTACTCCGCCGACTGACCTTCCGGCACCGGTGCTCAGGGGCGAGCGCCCGGCCGCGTGCGCAGCCCGCACCTCGAGTGCGCCGCTGCCCCGCCGCGCCTCCCCCGTGGTGGCCGCACGCTGCCGTATCTCCGCCTGTGCCGAAGGCCTTGATCCATCTCGTCGACTTGTCGACGTTCTCACCACAGACAAGGCACCAGCATGCCCTCCACACCCGTGGACCACTCCACTCTGCACGCTCCGTCGCCACTGGGCGCCGAGCGGGGCCCGCGCTCCAATCCGTGGCTGACGCTGATCGCCGTCGCGATCGGTCTCTTCATGGTCAACCTCGACGGATCCGTGGTCTCGATCGCGAACCCGGAGATCGGCCGCAGCCTGCACGCGTCCACCGCCGACCTGCAGTGGGTCACCAACTCCTACCTCATCGCCATGGCCGCCGCCCTCATCCTGGGCGGCAAGCTGGGTGACCGGTTCGGGCGGCGCACGTACTACGTGGCCGGAGTCGCGGGCTTCGTCGTGACCTCCGTCATGATCGGGCTGATCGGCTCCGTCGAAGGCGTGATCGCCTTCCGCGCGCTGCAAGGACTCTGCGCCGCGCTGCTGATCCCCAACACCCTCGGCCTGCTGCGAGCCGTCTTCCCGCCGCAGAAGTTCGGCACGGCGGTGGGCCTGTGGGCCATGGTGGCCTCGTGCTCGACCGCGCTCGGACCGATCGTCGGCGGCCTGCTGGTCGAGCACGTCAACTGGGAGTCCGTGTTCTACATCAACGCGCCCATCGGCATCGCGACCCTGGTCTTCAGCGCACTCGTGCTGCCGCAGAGCAAGGACTTCACCGGCCGCCACCGCTTCGACATCCCAGGCGTGATCCTGCTGGCGCTCGGTCTGGTCGCCGTGGTCTTCGGCGTGATCAAGGGCGAGACCTGGGGCTGGACCTCGGGAGGAACCCTGGGCCCCCTCGCCGCCGGACTGGTCCTGCTGGCGCTCTTCGGCTGGTACGAGACCCGTGTCCGGCACCCGCTGCTGCCCATGCGACTGTTCCGCAGCCCGGCGCTGACCATCGGCACCCTCGTCACCGCGATCAACTTCTTCGTGCTGCTCGGCGTCATCTTCTTCCTGATGCTGTACCTGCAGAACGTCCGGGGTCTGACCCCGGTCGAGGTGGGCGTGCGCACCCTGCCGCTGAGCCTGGCCTCCGTGGTCGCGGCACCGCTGGGCGCGGCGCTGACCGAGCGGCTCCGCGCCCGCCTGTCCATGCCGGCCGGCATGCTGCTGGAGGCGGTGGCCTCCGTGTGGATGCTGACCTGGGACGCGCACTCCTCGTACGCGGCCATGTGGCCGCCATTCGTCCTGATCGGCCTGGGCGTCGGCATGGTCATGTCGGCCTCCTCCGACGCGATCGTCGGCAACGCGCCCGTCCGGGAAGGCGGTGTGGCGAGCGGCCTGCAGTCCACCGCACTGCAGATCGGCGGCGCCCTCGGTACGTCCGTTCTGGTCTCGCTGATCAGCAGCCGGGTCGGAGCCACGCTCACGGGGGAGCTGACCGGCGCCGGGGTGCCGGCCTCCGCAGCACACGGCCTGAAGGAGGCCAAGGATGCCGTGGCAATGGGCATCGCGCCGGTCACGGACGGCATGTCCGCACAGCTGAAGGCCGCCGTTGCCGAGGGCAGCGGCAACGCCTTCATCAACGGTGTGCACGCCGCCGTTCTCGTCACCGCCGTCCTGTGCGTCGCGGGTGCCCTGCTCGCCGCCGTTGGCCTGCGTCGCGGTGCCAACTCACCCGCCATCGACGGCTGATGGCGGGTGGGGCGGAGAGGTGGGCCGAAGCCGGGCACACGGCCCGTCCGCCGCGCCCGGTGTGCGGCAGACGGGGTAGTGCGCGTCGACCCCGGTGACGTCCTGAGAAGTCGCTGAGGTCAGGGACGGAGGACGGCCGGAGCCGATTCCGCTCCGCCGTCGCTTCCCGGAGCCGGCGGTGCGGGCGCCTCGTCCTCGGCGGAACGGCGGGCGTGGAGCCCGATCATGCCGAAGGCGGTCAGGACCGCGGCGACGGCGGCCGCCACACCGCACACCGGGAACGCGGTGCTGAAACCACTGCCCAGGGCGTCCAGGGCCAGACCGTGCGCCGCGGATCCCGGGGCGCCGGGCGGCAGGCTGTTCACGGCGATGGGTCCGCCTGCCTCGGCGATCTCGCGTGCCGCTGCCACCTGACCGCCCGGCAGGTCCGCGTCGGACAGGTTCCCCGCAAACGCCGCCCCCGCGTTGGAGAGCGCGATCGCGCTGACGACGACGGGGCCGAGGGCGAAGCCGAGGTCGCGCAGCATGTTGGTGGTGGCGCTGGCCATGCCTGCCAGGTGCAGGGGCACGCTGTTCAGCGCCACGGCCGTCACCGAGCTGATGGTCAGCGCGAAACCGATGCCGATCAACAGGGCCGGGGCGACGAACGCGCCCAGTCCCGGGTCGGTGACGTCCAGCTGGGTGAACAGGAGGCAGCCGACCGCCATCAGGACGAACCCGGAGGTCAGCAGCCAGGACGCGGCGACCCGGTGCAGGAGGCGCGAGACGACCGGGATGAGTACGAAGGCGGGTCCCTGGAGGAGCAGGAAGAGGATCCCGACGCGGATCGGGTCCTGGTGCTGCACGGGACCCAGCCACATGCTCATCGCGAAGCAGGCGCCGAGGAAGGCGAGCATGCCGATGACCGCGGCGACGGACGACACGGTGAAGGCCCGGTTGCGGAACAGCTTCAGGTCGAAGATGGGGGATTCGGCCCCCAGCTCCACCACGACGAATCCGGCGAGGAAACATGTGCCGAAGGCGAAGGCGAGGATGACGGGAAGGGTGGTCCAGCCCGACTCGGGCCCCTCGACGGCGCCGTACAGCACCAGGATGAGACCGACGGCGAAAGTGATCTGACCGGCTATGTCGAACTTGCGGCCCTCGGGTGCCTTCGACTCCGTGGCCAGCACCAGGGTGAGCACCATGCTGACCAGGGCGAGTCCGACGAGCACCCCGAAGGAACCGCGCCACGACCCGACCTTGGCGAACATGCTGCCGAGCAGAGGTGAGACGGCGGCGCCGGCGGACAGGAAACCGCTCCAGAGTGCCACCGCGTGCGCCCGTTCCCGCAGGGTGTGGGTGACGGCGGTGATCGCGGTGAGCGAGCCGGGGAACATGGCGCCGGCCCCAAGTCCGTTGAGGGCGGCGCCGATCCACAGCACCTGCACGGTGGGCGCGAGCGCGGCCACGGTGCTGCCCGTGGCGACCAGGGCCGTGCCGGCCACGACGAGCCTTCGCCGCCCGAAGAGGTCACCGAGGACACCGAACGTGAACTCGAAGCAGACCACGGCGATCATGAACGCGGCGGTGATCCACGTCAGTTGGGATCCGTGTGTGTTCAGGTCCTCCTGGAAGGGTCCGAGCAGCGAGGCCGGCAGCGCGTTCGCGACCTGGGCCACGAAGACCGCGCCGCAGGCGGCAGCCAGTGTTCCCGCGTAGCCCGGTCTCCGGGCGGCCCCCGAGGTTGGGCCCTGGGACATGGCCGTCCCGTTGTTGAGCGTCATTGCTGTTCTCCCTGGCTGGGGAAAGGCGGGCGTCCCGGAAACGGGAGCCACAAGAGCGTGAAAGCACTCGGCTCGGCGCACGCGGTGGGGGAGAGGGCACGTCGCGAGTCCGGCGTGTGTCGTGGAGAATGACACTTCGCTTTACGTCACGTCAATGAAATACGCACAACTTAAGGTGAGAAGTCTTGATGTAAGGCGAACCGAGTGCTCAGAACCGCTCGGCCAGGTCCGTCTCCAGGGCGCGCGCGGCGGCGTCCAGAGTGGCCACCAGGGGCTGCAGGCGGTGCGGGTCGTAGCGCACGGTGGGCATCGACACCGACAGGCCGGCCAGGGCGGTGCCGTCCCGATCACGTACCGGTACGCCGGCGGCGATCAGACCCCGCTCCGACCGTTCCTTGTTGACGGCGAACCCGTTGCGCCGCAGCCGTTTCAGCTCCGTGTGCAGGCGGGTGAGGTCCGGTCGGTCGGCTGGACGGTCGCGGTAGCGCTCGGGGGCGTACACCTCGTCCAGTTCCTCGTCGGAGAGGTCGGCGAGCAGGAGCAGTCCCGCCGTGGTGCGGTTTGCCGGGAACACCATGCCCTCCCGGGAGCCGACCCGCAGGGCCTGCCGGCACTCGACGCTGGCGATGAACCGGGCTGTGTCCCCGGTACGCACCGTCAGGTTCGCGGTCTCGTCGAGCAGGTCGACGACCCGGTGCAGGTGGGGCAGGGCCGCCGCGCGGAGCCGCGAGACCAGGGACTGGGAGTGAGCGGCGAGTTCCAGCACCGGTCCGGCGCGGTAGAGGCGGTCCTCGTCCTGCACGGCGAAGTCCCGGTAGACCAGCATCGCCAGGATCCGGTGGGCGGTGGACCGGGCGACGCCGAGGCGCTCGGCGATCTGCGAGACGGTCGCGCCGCCCTCCATCTGCAGGATGGTCGCTGCCCGCAGCGCGTGGTCCACGCTGGCGATCGGGTAGGGCGGCGGTGTCTTCAGTGGCTTGTCCATGGCGCGTCCCTGATTCTGCTCTCCAGAATCTCCATGTTCCCTCACCAGACGCGGCGCACGCTGATGCCGTGACTGAGACCTCCATAGCCCAAGACATCGCCACGGGTTCCCCGGTCCGGCTCCAGGCTGTCGCCGCGGAGGGGCAGCCCGAGGTCACCCCGGCGCTCGAAGAGCTGTACCGGGGCTTCGAAAAGGAACTACTCGTCCCGCTGTGGACCGAGATCGGCGACCTGATGCCGGCCCACCCGCGCTCGCGTGCCGTGCCGCACCTGTGGCGCTGGGAGAGGCTGCGGGAGCTGGCAGACCGGGCCGGCGGCCTGGTGCCGGTCGGCCGCGGCGGTGAGCGCCGGGCCATCGCGCTGGCCAACCCCTCCCTCGGCGGCAGGCCCTTCGCCACGCCGACGCTGTGGGCGGCCATCCAGTACCTCATGCCCGGCGAGGACGCCCCCGAGCACCGCCACACCCAGCACGCCTTCCGCTTCGTCGTCGAGGGTTCGGGCGTGTGGACGGTCGTCGGCGGCGATCCGGTGCCGATGAACCGCGGTGACTTCCTCCCGCAGGCGGGCTGGAACTGGCACGCCCACCACAACGCGACCTCCGAGCCGATGGCCTGGATCGACGGTCTGGACATCCCCTTCCAGTACGTCACCGAGGCGCAGTTCTTCGAGTTCGGCCGCGAGGAGATCAGCGACGCCGAGCGGATCACCCCCGAGCGGTCGCGTTCCGAGCGCCTGTGGGGTCACCCGGGCCTGCGCCCGTTGTCGGCCGTACCCGCCACGCCGGGCAGCCCGCTGCTGTCGTACAAGTGGGAGTACACCGACGCGGCCCTGCGGGACCAGCTGCTGCTGGAGAAGGAGGGCTTCGGCGGCACCGTCGAGCCCGGCCACGCCGCGGTGCGCTACTCCAACCCGCACGACGGCTCCGACGTGCTGCCGACCGTCCGCGCCGAGTTCCACCGCATCGCCCGGGGCGCAGAGACCGCGCCGGTGCGCGAGACCGGTTCGTCGGTCTACCAGGTCTTCGACGGCTCCGGCGTGGTGACCGTCGGCGACACGTCCTGGACGGTCACGCGCGGCGACCTGTTCGTCGTCCCGTCCTGGGAGCCGTTCGCCGCCAGGTCCGAGGCCGGATCGACCGACTCCGACGAGGGAGCCCTCGACCTCTTCCGCTTCTCCGACGCGCCCGTCTTCGAGGCGCTCAAGCTCCACCGCATCGACCGCACCCAGAAGGACGCCTGACCATGAAGCTTGCCACCCTCCGCACCGCCGACGGGAACCGGGCGGTCCGCCTCGACGGCGAGACCCTCGTCGACCTCGGGTACACCGACCTGGGCGAGCTGTTCGCCGAGGACGGCTGGCAGGCCAGGGCCGCCGCCGCGTCCGGCACCACCTACCCGGCCGAGTCGGCGGACTTCGCGCCGGTCGTCCCGAACCCCTCCAAGGTCGTCTGCGTCGGCCACAACTACACCAACCACATCAAGGAGATGGGCCGGGAGCTGCCGAGTTACCCGACCCTCTTCCCGAAGTTCGCCGACACCCTGCTGGGCGCGCACGACGACATCGTCAAGCCGGTCGAGACCGAGGCGTTCGACTGGGAGGTCGAGCTGGCCGTCGTGATCGGCGAGCAGGTGCGCCGCGCCGACGAGCAGCAGGCAGCGAACGCCATCGCGGGCTTCACCGTCATGAACGACATCTCGGTGCGCGACTGGCAGTTCCGCACCATCGAGTGGACCCAGGGCAAGATCTGGGAGGCCTCCACCCCGGTCGGCCCCTACGTCGTCACCCCCGACGAGGTCGGCGGCGTCCGCCCCTCGCTCGAAGTGAAGACGGTCGTCGACGGCCAGGTCATGCAGCAGGACGACACCGGAACGTTGCTGTTCGACCCGGTCTTCCTGGTGCAGTACATCTCCACCGTCATCACCCTGCGTCCGGGCGACATCATCGCCACCGGCACCCCGGCCGGCGTGGGCAACGCCCGCGACCCGAAGGTCTTCCTGCTCCCCGGCCAGACCGTGGTCACCGAGATCGCCGGCCTGGGCGCCTGCACCAACAAGGTGGTCGCGGAATGACCGAGGTCACGCGGGCCTTCGCCGACGCGCGCGCGTGGGCCCGCACGGGCACCGAGCTGATGCTCGACGCCGTCGCGGGCTTCGACGAGGCCGGCTTCTCGGCCCCGAGCGTGCTGCCGGAGTGGACCCGGGGGCACCTCGTGGCGCACGTCGCCGCCAACGCCGACGCCCTGTGCAACCTGGTGCACTGGGCGGCCACCGGCGAGGAGACGCCGATGTACGCCTCCGCCGAGGAGCGCGCCGCTGGTATCGCCAAGGGCCCGGCCCTGTCGGCCGACCAGCTCCGATCCTGGCTGACCACCTCCGCGCACCGGCTCGCGGAGGGACTGGACGGGCTCACTGACGAGCAGTGGCAGCAAAAGGTCGTCACCGCCCAGGGCCGCACTGTCCCCGCCACCGAACTCCCGTGGATGCGCGCCCGCGAGGTGTGCGTCCACGCCGTCGACCTCGGCGCCGGCGTCGTCACCTTCGCCGACCTCCCGAAGGGCTTCCTGACCGCCCTGGTCGCCGAGATCAGCGCCAAACGCGGGCTGACCGAGCTCCCCGACGGCCCTTTGCCCGAGGTCGCCGCCTGGCTGGCCGGCCGTCCCCACTCGCTCGCCGACGCCCCCGAGCTCGGCCCGTGGCTGTAGAGGAGTGCATCCCATGTCCCACCCTGATGTGATCGTCGTCGGCGGCGGCATCGGCGGCCTCGGCGTCGCGTTCTCGCTGACCCGCCAGGGCCAGAGCGTCCGCCTGCTGGAGAGCGCCCCCGCCTTCGGCGAGGTCGGCGCCGGCATCCAGCTCGCCCCCAACTGCACCCGCATCCTCGACGACTACGGTCTCCTGGAGGAGGCCAAGAGCCTCGGCGTCGTCCCGGACGCGATGGTCATGCGCGACGCCGTCGACGGCGACGAGCTGACCCGGCTCGACCTGCGCGACCTGGAGAAGCGCTACGGCTACCCGTACCTCGTCATCCATCGCAGCGACCTGCACGGCCTGCTGCTGCGTGCCTGCGAACGCGCCGGTGTCGAGCTGATCAACGACGCACGCGTGACCTCGTACGAGAACACCGATGGGGGTGCCCGTGTGACCGTCGCCTCCGGCGAGACCCACGAAGCCGGCATGGTGATCGCGGCCGACGGCCTGCACTCTCCGGCCCGAAGGCTGTTCGTCGACGACCAGCCCGTCTCCTCGGCGTACGTCGCCTACCGCGGCACCGTGCCCGCCGAGCAGCCGCGGGTGAAGTCCGTCGACCTCAGCGAGGTCGTGGTGTACGTCGGCCCCGGCTGCCACTTCGTCCACTACGGCCTGCGCGGCGGCGAGATGCTCAACCAGGTCGCGGTCTTCGAGTCGCCCAAGGCGCTGGCCGGGCAGGAGGACTGGGGCACGCCCGACGAGCTCGACGCCGCCTTCGCCAAGACCTCCGACTTCGTCCGGGAGGGTCTGCCGTTCATGTGGCGGGACAAGTGGTGGCGGATGTTCGACCGCGACCCGATCATGAACTGGGTCCACGGCCGGATCGCGCTGCTCGGTGACTCCGCGCACCCACCGCTGCAGTACATCGCACAGGGCGCGATCATGGCGATCGAGGACGGCTGGGTGCTGGGCGAGCACGTCGCCCGCAACCGTGCCGAGGACGGCACGGTCGACTGGAGCACCGCGCTTGCGGCCTACGAGGCCGTCCGCCCGGAGCACTGCCGCCGCGTGCTGACCACCTCCCGCAAGTGGGGCGAGCTGTGGCACCTCGACGGTGTCGCCCGCGAGCAGCGCAATGTGCTGCTGCGCGTCCGCGACACCTACGACTACGCGTTCACCGACTGGCTGTACGGGCCGACCGCGCTGACGCCGGACGAGGAGCCGCAGATGTTCACGCCGGTTCCGCTGTCCTCGGCGGCCGTCGGGGAATCGGTGCTCGCGGGTGACGCGGCATGAGCGACGCCTACTTGTACGCGGCGGCCCGCACCCCGTTCGGCCGGTTCAACGGGGCCCTCGCCGGGGCGCGCCCCGACGACCTCGCCGCCACCGCGCTGACCGGCCTGCTCGCCAAGGCGCCCGGCCTGGACCACGCCGCGATCGGAGACGTGGTGTGGGGCAACGCCAACGGTGCCGGTGAGGACAACCGCAACGTCGGCCGGATGGCGGTGCTGCTGGCCGGACTGCCGGTGAGCGTCCCCGCCACCACCGTGAACCGGCTGTGCGGCTCCAGTCTGGACGCGGCGATCATCGCCTCGCGCACCCTGGACTCCGGCGACGCGGACGTCGTCGTCGCCGGCGGCGTGGAGTCCATGACCCGGGCACCCTGGGTGTTGCCCAAACCGGACCGGGCCTACCCCGCACGCGATGTCACCGCCGTCTCCACCACCCTGGGCTGGCGGCTGGTCAACCCGGCGCTGCCGAAGGAGTGGACGGTCTCGCTGGGGGAGAGCAACGAACTGCTCCAGGAGAAGTTCTCGATCTCCCGTGAGCGGCAGGACGAGTTCGCGGTGCGCTCGCACCGGCTCGCGACAGCCGCCTGGGACGACGGCTTCTACGACGACCTGGTCCTCCCGACGGAGGACCTCGCCCGTGACGAGGGCATCCGCCCCGGCACCGACCCCGCGAAGCTGGCGGCACTGAAACCGTCGTTCCGCCCGGACGGGACGATCACGGCCGGCAACGCCTCCCCGCTGAGCGACGGGGCGTCGGCCGTGCTGCTGGGGACCGGGGCGGCGGCCGGCCGGATCGGGCTGGCCCCTGTCGCCCGCGTCGCCGGGCGCGGCGTGCACGCGGTCCAGCCGCAGATGTTCGGCTTCGCCCCGGTGGAGGCGGCCGAGAAGGCGCTGCGCCGGGCCGGGATCGGCTGGGGCGACGTCGGCGCGGTCGAGCTCAACGAGGCGTTCGCGGTCCAGTCGCTCGCCTGCGTGGACGCCTGGGGCGTCGACCCGGAGATCGTGAACACCCGGGGCGGCGCCATCGCGCTCGGACACCCACTCGGCGCCTCGGGCGGCCGGCTCCTCGGGACCCTGGCCAAGGTGCTGCGCGAGCGGCGACAGCGCTGGGGCGTCGCGGCCATCTGCATCGGCGTGGGCCAGGCCCTCGCCGTGGTTCTGGAGAACGTGACCGACGAGGTGAGCCAGGGATGACCACGACCATCGCCGCCACTGCCGACGAGGCCGTGGCGGGCATCGAGGACGGCTCGACGGTCCTGGTGGGCGGATTCGGTCTGGCGGGCATGCCGTTCGACCTCATCGACGCCCTCATCCGGCAGGGCGCCGGCGACCTGACCGTGGTGTCCAACAACGCCGGCAACGGGGACGTGGGCCTGGCCGCGCTGCTGAAGGCCGGCCGGGTGCGCAAGGTGATCTGCTCCTTCCCCCGGCAGAGCGACTCCTACGTCTTCGACGGCCTGTACCGGGCCGGCCGGGTCGAGCTGGAGGTCGTACCGCAGGGCACCCTCGCCGAGCGAATGCGGGCCGCCGGGGCGGGCATCGGCGCCTTCTACAGCCCGGTCGGCGTCGGCACCCCGCTGGCGGAGGGCAAGGAGACCCGGGAGATCGACGGACGCGTCCACGTCCTGGAGTACCCGATCAAGGGCGACGTGGCTTTGATCTCGGCGCACCGGGCGGACAGCACGGGCAATCTCGTCTACCGCAAGACCGCCCGGAACTTCGGCCCCGTCATGGCCACCGCGGCCGGCACGGTCATCGCCCAGGTCACCGAGATCGTGACCGCCGGGGAGATCGACCCGGAGACCGTGGTCACCCCGGGCATCTACGTCGACCGCCTGGTCCGGGCCGAGGCCCGCCGGCTGACCGTGCAAGGAGCCCGCTGATGACGACCGCAGCCACCACCGTGGAGCACACCGACCGGGGCCCGCTCACCACCGACGAACTCGCCGCCCGCATCGCCCGCGACATTCCGGCCGGCTCGTACGTCAACCTCGGCATCGGGCAGCCGACCCGGATCGCCGAGCACCTGTCGCCGGACGCGGGGATCGTGCTGCACACCGAGAACGGCATGCTCGGCATGGGTCCGGCCGCGACCGGCGACGAGATCGACCCCGATCTCACCAACGCCGGGAAGGTGCCGGTCACCGAGCTGCCGGGGGCGGCGTACTTCCACCACGCCGACGCCTTCGCGATGATGCGCGGCGGCCACCTGGACGTGTGCGTCCTCGGGGCGTTTCAGGTGTCCCAGCACGGTGACCTGGCCAACTGGCACACCGGTGACCCCGATGCCATCCCCGCCGTGGGCGGTGCGATGGACCTCGCCGTCGGAGCACGGCAGGTCCTGGTGATGATGAAGCTGTTCACCCGGGACGGCGCTCCCAAACTCGTTCCCGCGTGCACGTACCCGCTCACCGGACCCGGCTGTGTCCACCGCGTCTACACCGACCACGGCGTCTTCACCGTCGGCCCGGACGGGGTCCGGGTCCTGGAGACGTACGGCATCTCGGTGGCGGAACTGAGGGAGCGGCTCTCCGTGCAGTTGGACGCCTGAAGTCCTTACGCCAGATAAAGGTCACGTTTGGCATGTAAAATAAAAGTCCGGTGTGTGCGTTCGCCATGCAGAGACGGCGTTAGGATCTCGGGCATGGCGAACCTTCGTGAGGCACAGAAGCAGATGACCCGCCGTCTGCTGCTGGAGTCGGGACTCGAGCTGTTCAAGACGAAGGGGTACGCAGCCACCACGGTCGACGACATCGCGACCGCCGCGGGCACCACGCGCGTGACCTTCTACGCGTACTTCCCCTCGCGCAGTGACCTGATGAGGGCGCTGATCGACGAGCAGCTCAACGAGGTGCTGCAGCGCGTCCGCTCTCCCGAACACGGTTCCACGGCGCGGGACCTGGTGGCCACCGTCGCCGAGGGGACGCCGGAGGCGATCATGGCGTGGCTGCGGCGGACCGCCGAGAGCTGGCCGGCCGTCCGGCCGATCATCCGCATCGGCCGCGATGCCGCGGTGATCGATCCGGAACTCCCCGACCTGGTCGAGCGGTGGCTGGAGGAGGCCATCAGCGACATCGAGGACGGGCTGACGGCGGCCGGGCGCCTCGAACCCCACCAACGCCACTTCCGGGGCGTTCTCGCCATGTCCCAGCTCGACTATGTCGCCCAGCACTGGGACGGTGCCGACTGGAAGATCACGCGCGACCAGATGCTCGACGAGCTCGGTGCCAGCTGGGTGCGGCTGCTGAGCTGACCGGGGTCAGAGCCCCGCCGCGGCGTCGAAGAGCAGCGCCCGGAGCCATTCGATGAAGTCCTGATCGGCCAGCCGGGGGTTCCAGACCATGTCGATCCCGAGTCCGGGAAGCGGGAAGGGGAACTCCTCGATCCGCACGTCGGCGAGCGTGCGCATGGCGGCGGCGACCCGGTAGCGCAGGAGAGCGACGCCGCCCGCGCGGGCGACCAGGAAGGGCACCAGCAGGAAGTCGGAGCTCAGCTGGCCCACCCGGTAGGGGATGCCCTTGTCCTCCAGCACGGAGTAGGGAAAGACCCGCCGGTCGGTGTCGACGACGATGTGCGGCTGGGTCGTCAGGAGTTCGAGCGCGCCGACGTCCGGTGGGGTGTCCGGTGAGGCCACCACCACACAGCGGTCGTCGTACAGGCGCTCGCGCGGATACGGCGAGAAGTGCCCCTCGGAGATCAGCACGACGTCGACGCCCTGATCGGTGAAGGTCGCCTCGGTCGGCACCGTGATCGTCCGCAGTCGCAGCGTGGCGTGCGGAGCGCGCTCGGTGACGAGCCGGGTCAGCCGGGGCCCCACGACGAACGCCGTGCTGTTCGTCATGGCGACCGTGATGACCCGCCGGTCGGTCGCGGGGTCGAAGAGGGGGAAGTTCACGACGCGTGCCGTCTGCTGCAGGGCACTGCGCAGCGGCCCCATCAACTCCAGTGCGCGCGGGGTCAGCGTGATACCGCTCCCTTGCCGGACGACGAGGTCGTCCCCCAGCATCCGCCGCATCCTCGTCAGGGCGTGGCTCATCGCCGGCTGCGACAGACCGACCCGCTCCGCGGCCCTGGTCACCGAACGCTCCTCCAGGAGCGCGAGGAGGGGCACCAGCAGGTTCAGGTTGACCGATGCCAGCCGGTCCAGGCCCGAACCCGTGGCGCCCCGTTCCTCTGTGCTCATGCGAAGAACCCTACGTGGCCGCCCCGGTCATCCGGCGCAGCCGGGGGATCGGGATCCGGTAGTTGAGCGCCACGGCGTCACCGGTGCCGTCCTCGTGCGACCAGCGCATCAGCGCCGGACCGCCACCGGACCCTCCGTCGACGTACTCCGGCTCCCCTTCCACCGGCAGGTTGCCCACCGCCTTCAGGCTCAGTCCGAACTGCTCCGTCCAGAAGTACGGCTGGAACTGCAACGGCGGAGCCTCGTCGCCGCGGACGAGTGCCCGCGCCGCGACCTTCGCCTGCTCGATCGCGCTGCTCCACAGAGGGATGCGGCGCAGGCCCTGCGGGGTGGGGAAGGCCGCGAGATCGCCGACAGCCGCCACGTCGGGGCGGACGAGACCGCGCTCGTCGACCGGGATGGCGCCCGTGGCGGCGAGTCCCGAGCCGGCGAGCCACTCCGTGTTGGGAACGTCGCCGGCGGCGGTCAGGATCACCTCGGCCTCGAGAACCCCGCCCTCGTCGAGGACGACCCGGGTGCTCCTGTCGCTCCCCTCGAGCCGGGCCGCCGCGGTCTCCAGGATGGTGAGCCCCCGGCCCAGCGCGGCCTTGACGAACACGTCTGCGAGATACGGGCCGAGCTGGAGAAGCAGCGGCGCGCCCTGGGAGACGAGCGTGACCTTGCAGCCGGCGGCCAGACAGCCGGAGGCGATCTCCATGCCGAGTGGGCCGCCGCCCACCACGACGACCGACGGCCCGGCCGCCAGCCGGCCGCGCAGGGACAGCGCGTCGTCCAGCCCGCGCAGGGTGACTTCCCCGGGCAGATCGGAGAGACGTCGCGCCCGGGAACCGGTGGCCACAACGACGCGGTCGTACGGCAGCGCCGTACCGTCGTCGAGCGTGACGAGCCGGCGGTCGAGGTCGAGGCCGGTCGCCCGCACGCCGAGCAGTTCGCTCGCCCCGTGGCCGGCCGGCGGCAGCTCGTGCGACGACGTGTCGTCACCGTCGAGCAGGAGCGCCTTCGACAGGGCCGGGCGGCTGTATGCCGGGTGCCGTTCGTCGCCGACGATGGTCAGCTCGCCGTCGAAGCCGGCCTCGCGGAGGGTGTCGGCCGCGGTGAGCCCGGCGATCCCGTTGCCGACGACGACGACGCGCTTCAGGGTGCCGGTGCTCATACGACCCTCAGCGCCGCGACCGGACACACACGGACGGCGGCCTTCGCCAGGGCGGCGTCGGCCTCACCGACCTCCTCGCGGTCCAGGACCAGTTCGCCCTCGTCGTCAAGGTGCATGAGCTGCGGCGCGGCCTCCTCGCACAGGCCGTGGCCCTCACAACGGGGGCGGTCAAGGACGATCTTCATGCGGAGATCACCTCCAGGACGGGGAGCTCCTCGATGCTCCGGGTGGTGTTGCTGGGGACGCGGACCTCGGGTCCGGCGACGAGGCGCTCGACCCGCCGGGAGAGCGCCTCGATCACGGCGTGGGCCTCCAGGCGGGCGAGCCCCTGGCCGGCGCAGCCGTGCGGGCCGTAGCCGAACGACAGGTGGTCGACCGGATTGCGCTCGACGAGGAAGGCGTCCGGGTTCTCGTAGTGCCGGGGGTCGCGGTTGCCGGCGCCGAACAGGACCGCGACCTGTGCGCCCGCCGGGACGACCGCCCCTTCGATCGTGACGTCCTTCGTGACGCGTCGGCCCCAGGCGTGAACGGGAGCCCAGAAGCGCAGTACCTCGTTGAACGCCGCGGGGACCAGCGACGGGTTCTCGCGGACCAGGGCGAGCTGGTCGGAGTGCCGGGCGAAGAGGGCGACGATGTTTCCGATCGCCGCGATGGTGGTGTCGACGCCGGCCCCGAGGTACTGGTGGATGATGCGACCGGCCGTGTCCGCCGGGATGGCGCCGCGGGCCTCGGCCTCGAAGATGCCGCGGCCCACGGACCCTTCCACGAGGTCGTCGGCCTTGACCTGGGAGCACCAGGCGTAGAGCTCGCCGGCGATGGGGAAGTTCTCGGCCGTGCGCTGGTTCATGGGGCCGAGGACCTGCATGGCGGCCTGTCCCCAGCGGAGCATGTTGTCGCGTACGTGACCGGTGAAGCCGATCAGGTCCGCGACGACCGCCAGCGGGAAGGCCCGGGCGAGCGCGTCGATGGCCTCGAAGGAGCCCTTCTCGACGAGTTCGGCGACGAGGGCGTCCGCCTTCGTCTCGATCCCGGCCTTGAGACCGCGCAGCGCACGTGGGGAGAGGTTCTCGG
Source organism: Streptomyces sp. NPDC014889 (assembly GCF_043081205.1). Classification (NCBI taxonomy): domain Bacteria; kingdom Bacillati; phylum Actinomycetota; class Actinomycetes; order Kitasatosporales; family Streptomycetaceae; genus Streptomyces; species Streptomyces sp. NPDC014889. The sequence goes on along the minus strand of NZ_JBIBWH010000009.1, from coordinate 395,892 downwards.
TGAGCGTGGCGCGCAGTTGGGTGTGCACGGGCGGGTCGGACGCGAGCGAGGTGCCGGTGAGCGCCTCGTTGGCCATCGGATTGAACGCGATCGAGGCCGAGGAGAACGACTCCCAGTCGGCGAGGGCGCCACGGACGACGTCGTACCGCGTCAGTGCGTAGACGTCGTTCTCCGGGAGGTGGACGACGGAGCCCCGTTCCCGGAGTTCGGCGTAGACGGGGTAGGGATCGAGGACTACTTCGTCGGCGAAGAGATCGACGTCGGAGGTGGGCGGGGTGCTCATGCCCCACAGTGAAGTGTCCGATCCCATATCGAACAAGTGAATGCTTCTCATGCCCCTGCATGCATGACGTGCATGTGCCATGCACTCGACAGTACGCCCGTGCAAGGGATCCGGTCCCGTTCGCGCAACCCTTGGCGAATTGTTTTTTCGTGGTGTTCGTTTCATTGACGGCATGTAAAGCAAATGGCTACCGTGATTCCAGCCACAGGGTGCGCGGGCACCCCACACCGGACATGTGAGGCAAGGCATGAGCGTCGAAAGCAACACCGTGAACACCGTCCTGGGCCCGGTGCCGGCCGCCGAGCTGGGTGTCGTCTCGGTCCATGAGGCGCTGCTGTCGGTGGTGCCAGGCGCCGAGCACGCCTTCGACATCACCATCGACCGCGCCGAGATCTTCGAGACCCTCGCCGCGAAGCTGAAGGACTTCCGCGCCCACGGCGGCGGCACGATCGTCGACAGCACCGGCATGTTCCACGGCCGGGACGTCCGGCTGTACGAGACCCTCGCCCGCACGACCGGCGTGCACATCGTCGCGTCGACGGGTCAGGGCCCCGAGGAGTTGCTCGGCGGTTACTTCCTCACGCCGCAGACCAACCCGCCGACGCCGTGGCCGGCCGAGAAGTTCGCCGACCTCTTCACCAAGGAGGTCACCGAGGGCATGGTGGTCCCGCGGGTGGAGCGCCGCGGCGCGGCGGGCCTGGTGGCCACCACCGCGACCCGCGAGGGCATGACCGCGACCGACGAGAGCCTGTTCCGGGGTGCGGCCCGGACCGCTCTGAGTACCGGCATCGCGGTCTCCATCCGCTACGGGAGCGACGCCCTGCACGACCTGGACGTCGTCCTGGACGAGAACCTGGCGGCCGACCGTGTCGTCGTCGGCGGACTCGACCGCAAGGACGCCGTCGCCGCCGGAGCACCCCTGGAGGTCGCCCGGCGCGGCGCCTACGTCGCCCTCGACCACGTGGGCGTGGAGGACGGGGAGCACGTCAGCGACACCGAGCGTGCCGCTCTGGTCGCCGACCTGGTGAAGGGCGGCTTCGCCGACCGGGTCCTGCTGTCGAGCGGCGCGACCGGTGTGGCGAAGGGACACTCCGGCAACGACCTGCCGTACAGCCATGTCCTGACCACCTTCGTCCCGCTCCTGAAGACACGGGGTCTCAGCGACGAGGACGCGCGGCGGATTCTCGTGGAGAACCCGCGCGACCTGCTGTCGGTGCGCTGAGCGCGCCGACACGAACGACCATCAAGTCTCTTACTCAAAGGTGAGTGTTGTGTCGAGAGTGAACACGGTCCTGGGGCCGGTCCCGGCCGAGGAGCTGGGGCTCGTCGCGGTCCACGAGCACATCGGGTACGGCATGCCCGGCTCCGAACTGGACACCAAGTGGTGGAAGACCCCCGAGCAGCGGTACGAGGAGACCGTCCCGAAGCTGCGCGCGTTCCAGGAGTACGGCGGCGGCACTTTCGTCGACGCGACCGGCATCTGCAACGGCCGTGACGTCGACTATTACAAGTCGCTGTCCGCGAAGACCGGCGTCCACATCGTCGCCTGCACCGGCTTCGTCGGCGGCGACACCGCCCTGCCGCACTTCGCGAACGCCGACGTGGACTACCTGATGCGGCAGTTCGTCCACGAGATCACCGTCGGCATCGGCAGCACCGGCGGCCTCGCCGGTGTCATCAAGGTCGGTGTCAGCCGCGGCGGCCGCATGACGGACCTGGACAAGCGGATCTACCGCGCCGCGGCCCGCGCCTCGCTCACCACGGGCGTGCCGATCCTGACCCACCTCGCGATCGACGCCGAGAACGCGATCGACATCTTCGACGAGGAGGGCCTGCCGCTGGACCGCGTCCTGTTCGGACACGTCGACGACGGCGTGAACGCCGACAAGACGCGCGACGTCTGGATCGCGGAGAAGGGCGGCCGCATCGGCTTCGACACCTTCGGCTACGAGACCGAGCTGCCCGGCCCACCGTTCTGGGCACGCCCCCGCAAGGAGCGGCTGGACCACTTCCTGCGGTTCATAGACGGGGGCCGGCGGCTGAAGCAGGTCCTTGCCTCCGCCGACGCCAACTGCAGCCCGCTGGGCTGGCCGGGCGTCAAGGGCCACACCGTCAACTACATCTTCGAGGACCTCATCCCGGACCTCCGCGCTGCCGGTCTCGACGAGGCAGCCATCAAGACGATCTTCGTCGACAACCCCGCCGACTTCCTCACCCTTCAGAAGTAAAGAGAGAACCACCATGCAGTCCTCAGACCTGAAGAACCTGAAGATCGCCATCGTCGGAGCGGGGTACGGCGGCGCGGCGGCGGCCAAGGCCCTGAGCCTGCTCGGCGCCGAGGTCGACGTCTATGAGCAGGCCAACCAGATTCGCGAGGTGGGCGCCGGTATCGGTCTGCGTCCCGTCACCATGAACCGGTTCCGCCAGTGGGGGATCTTCGACGCGATCGCGAAGGTGACCTCGCCGAGCGAGTACTTCGAGATCCTCACGGCCACCGGTGACCCGATCATGAAAGAGACGTGGCCGGTCGACGGCGAGCAGACCCATACCCACCTGATCCACCGCGGCGACTTCATCGACGCGCTTCTGGGCGTCCTCCCCGAGGGCATGGTGCACCTCGGCCACAAGCTCGAGAGCATCGAGGACAAGGGGGACAGCTCCGTCCTCACCTTCGCGGGCGGCAAGACCGTCGAGGCCGACCTGGTCGTCGGCGCCGACGGCATCAAGTCGGTGGTGCGGGGGCAGCTCGTCGGCGAGAAGGGCCCGGTGTTCTCGGGCGAGCACGCCTACCGCGCGGTCATCCCCGTCGCCGCCGCCCACGGGATGGTCGTCGACGACAACCTCCGGATGTACATCGGCAAGGGCACGAAGATCTACCTGCTGCCGCTGCGCCACCGGGGCCAGGTGTCGTTCGACATCACCGCCCTGTGCCCGGACGGCACCTGGAACCCGCAGGTCACGAAGGACGACATGCTGAAGACGGTGGAAGGCTTCGACGAGCGCCTCGTGAGCATCACGCGCGACCTCGACATGGACACCGTGAACATCCGTGCCGTCTACGACATCGACCCGGTCGACACGTGGCACTCGGACTCCGTCGTCCTCGTCGGCGACGCAGCCCACTCGATGCTCCACCACCAGGGCCAGGGCGCCAACTCGGCCATCGAGGACGGCGGCGCGCTCGCCGACGCCCTGCGGCAGGCGGACTCCGTGAAGGAGGCGCTGGCCCTGTACCAGGCCACCCGCAAGCCGGTGACCGACGAACTGCAGCGCATCTCGCGCCAGGGGTGGACCGAGGACGAGATCAACGACGTCTTCCCCGGTCAGAAGCCCGCCGCTGCCGGGCAGGAGTGACACCGTGACGCTGCATCCCGAGATCGCCGAATTCATCGCGAGCCTGCCCGCCCCGCCCGAGGGCCCGCTCGACCCGGTCGCCCTGCGCGCCGCGGACGAGGCGCACGTTGCCCCCCTGGAGGAGCGCCTGCCGCTCCACGCGGTCGACGACGTGACGGCCAGGACGGCCGCCGGCGAGGTACCGGTACGGATCTACACCCCTGTCGAGGCCGACAGCTACGGCGTGCTGGTCTACTTCCACGGCGGCGCGTTCTTCCTCGGCAGCCTGGAGACCCACGACCACGTCGCGCGCTCACTGGCCAAGGAGACCGGGCTCAAGGTCGTCTCCGTCGGCTACCGCCTGGCACCCGAGGCGGCGTTCCCGGCCGGTCTCGACGACTGCTACGCGGTCGTGCGCTGGGTCGCCGAGGAGGGCACGGGCCTGGCCTGGGACGGTACGACCCTCGCCGTCGCCGGTGACAGCTCCGGCGGCACCTTCGCCGCCGCGGTCGCCGCCAGGGCGCACGACGACGGCTTCGACCGGATCACCCACCAGATCCTCTACTACCCCTCGCTCGACCTGGACTTCGACGTCGACCGCTACCCGTCGCTGCGGGAGAACGCGGTGGGCTACGGCCTGGAGACGGCGGGGCTGAAGCCCTTCAACGCCTTCTACCTCGACAGCGGAGCCGACCCCGCGGACCCACTGGTGTCGCCGATCAAGCGGACCGACCTCACCGGTCTGCCGCCCGCGCTGGTCGTCACCGCCGAGCACGACCCCATGCGCGACGAGGGCGAGCTGTACGGCGAGCGGCTGCGCGAAGCCGGTGCGGAAGCGACGGTGAGCCGGTACGAGGGAGCGGGCCACGGGTTCGTCCAGCACTTCTCCTGGATCCCGGAGTACCACGCGGTCTTCACACAGACACGCGACTTCCTCGGCCGCAGCTGACCGGCCGGCCGTGCACGAGCGGAGTAGGAAAGCATGACGCACCCAGTCACCGTCCACCCCCTGGTCTCGCCCTGGGGCCGGTTCGGTCTCTACAGCTTCTTCATCGACGCACCCGAGCCGGCGATCGTCGACACCGGCATCGCCTCGTCGCCCGCCGAAGGGATGGCTCCCGTGCTCGAGGCCATCGGACGCCGCATCGAGGACGTGCGCTGGATCCTGCTGACCCACGGTCACATCGACCACGTCGGCGGAGCGCACGCCCTGTGGGAGCTCACCGGGCGACGCGCCCAGGTGGTCATCCACGAGGCCGACGCACCGATGCTCCGCTCGCGCAGGGCCCACGTCGAGGAGTACCTCGCGGGACGGGGCCGGTATCTGGACGACCCCGAGGGCGAGGCGAAGGTGGCGGCCGCCACGGAGGCCGTCATCTCCGGCGGGATGGAGCCCTCCCTACTGGTCAAGGGCGGCGAGACCCTCTCCCTCGGCGGTGATGTCACCGTGTCGGTTCACTCCGTACCGGGCCACACACCCGGATCGGTCGCCTACGTCGTCGACGGACAGCGCTCGGTGTTCACCGGAGACGCCGTCCAGGTCCACGGGGCGGCCAACGGCTTCCCGGGCTACACGGACCCGGTCGCCTACCGCGCCGGCCTGAAGTACCTGCGGGACGAGATCCGCCCGCGGCACCTCTACCTGGGGCACCCCTACCGCCGCGTCGACGGCACACCGTACGGCGTCGAGCTCGACGAGGCGCAGGCCCAGGAGGCCATCACCCAGAGCCTGGACATCGAGGCCCGTGTCGCCGCGGCCGCCTGCGGATGCCTGGAGGCGGGCCTGCCGGAGACGGATTCGCCGTACTCCCCGTTCGCCCGTGCCGCCGAGGAGCTCGGCTACACCGGGGACCCCGCGCTCGAGCCGTCGCCGTTCTTCACCTCCATGGCCGGCTACCGCACGCACCTCGAACAGAACGCGTAACACAGGAGCTTCACACCCATGACTGACCTTCACACGATCCGCGCGGGCGAGCAGTCGATCGTCGTCCGCAAGGATCTCCAGGTGCCGATGCGCGACGGCGTCACGCTGGTGGCCGACGCGTACAGCGGTGTGGACGACACACCGCGGCCCGCGCTGGTGGCCCTGAGCCCGTACGGCAAGGAGCTCCAGGCCCTGGCCCTGACGACCCCGCCGCAGCGCCGGCCGAGCCCCATGTGGGACGGCTGCATCGAGGCCGGCGACATCGCGCGCGTCGTCCAGGAGGGCTACGTCCACGTCATCGGCGACCTGCGCGGCTCCGGCGCCTCCGAGGGCGAGCACATCGGCAACTACAACGCCGGTGGCGTCTCGCTCGGCCAGGACGCGTACGACTTCATCGAGTGGGTCGCCGCGCAGCCGTGGTGCGACGGCAACGTCGGCATGATCGGCATCTCCTACTTCGGCTCGATGCAGGTGCTGGCGGCGGCCGAGCGTCCGCCGAGCCTCAAGGCGATCTTCGTCAGCGGCGGCCACTACGACTTCTACGAGACCACCTACCACGGCGGCGTCATGTGGTTCATGCCGCGCGCCGCCCGTGAGGGGCGCGGCGGCGACTCCGGCTGGGCCTTCACCGACGGCGTCAAGTCCCGCATGCTCGAGACCTGCTCGCCCGCAGAGATCAAGAAGCGGGCCGCCGAGCGACTGCAGGACCCGGACGTGGCCGCCTGGCCCAACCTGGTCCACGTGCTGAACTACCCGAAGAACCACGAGGCCTGGTTCGACATCGTGATGAACGAGGTCGACGGCGAGTGGTACGAGGAGCGCAACCCCGTCACCCTGGCGCCGAACATCGACATCCCGGTCTGGCTCCAGATCGACCAGGGCCGCGGCTGGACGATGGACGGCACCATCGAGGTCTTCAACCGCCTCAAGGGCCCCAAGAAGCTGGACATCGGACCGTACCCGCCCATGCAGTCGCGCCCCTTCATCGAAGAGCACGACAAGATGTTCCGCTGGTACGACTACTGGATCAAGGGCATCGACAACGGGATCATGGACGAGCCCGCCGTCACCGTGCACGTCGAGGGCTCACGCCAGTACGTCACCGGGGCCCAGTGGCCGCCGAAGGACGTGGAGCACAAGCCGCTCTACCTCCGCCCGCGCCACAAGCTCTCCTTCGAGCCCGAGCCCATGGGCGCCGAGCACGCCGTCCCCGACGGCTTCTACCAGGCGCCGCTCACGGTCACCGACAAGGTGGAGATGGTCAGCTGGAGCACCGAGCCGTTCACCGAGCCCACCGAGATGATCGGCCAGGGCGCGGCGCACCTCTTCGCGGAGATCGACCAGCCCGACACCAACTTCATCCTGCGCATGTGGGACGAGGCCCCGGGCGGCAAGCGACAGCTCATCACGACCGCCTACCTCAAGGCCTCGCACCGCGAGCTCGACGAGGGGCGCACCACCGAGGGCGACCCCTACCACCCGCACACCCGCGCGGTGCCGGTCGAGCCGGGGAAGATCGAGGAGTACGTGCTGCGCGTCTACCCGTTCGCGGCGTCGTTCCTGCCGGGCCACAAGCTGGTCGTGGAGCTCTCCAACGACGAGCCGCTGGCCGACGCGCACAACGCGCTGCTGCCACCGGACGCCTTCCACCTGCCGGTGGGCCGCCCCGTCACCCACAAGATCTACCGCGACGCCGCACACCCCTCCCGGCTCGTGCTGCCGTTCACGACGGTCACGGCGCGGGACGTGACGCGATCGGGCTCTGCGCGCAACGAAGGCGGCGACCGGCGCAGCGGCTCCTGACGAGGCCGACGCCGACCCGGGGGGACCGCCGGACCCCCGGCGGCCGGCCTCGCCTTTTCGCCCGGTCGGCGTCCGGACCTTCGCGCTCCCAGGCGCGTCGTCCCGGCCGCCGGCCCAGCAGCGGTCCGCCATGCCGGATACCGGCGGTCGGCCGATCCGGTCCGCGGTGGGCCGGCCAATGTGTTCGCCGAGGCAGCAGAACCATCGCCGACCCGTCCGTCGCCGCGTGACCAGTCAGCTGTGTTCCGTCCGGTCGCCTCGGGCTCGACCACCCAGCGCCGACATACAGACTTCGACAACCCGCTCGCCTTGAACCAGCTTCCAGCCTGGCGCGGAACGGCTTGCTGAGGCCCTTCGCCACGCACCACCCCGGCCCGCGTGCGCCGCAGACATCCGATCCTGCACCCACCCGTGTCTTCTGCGCCCACGCGGCCGTGACCGCAGGCGATCCGACCTGCCGGCTGCGTGTCGTCGCGGAACGTCACTGTCCGTGGCCGTCTGCGCGTGCCGTGGAGACACCGAGTCACTAGGCTCGTCATCGTGTCCACCGTGTGTGTGATGTCGGCTTCCCTGATCCCCGCCGGAATGGCGGTCGCGACGCGCTATCTCGACCTTGCCGGTGTCTTCTCGTGCGCGCTGTTGGGGGGCGCCGTGGCCCGCACGGCCGGGTTGGACCTGTTCGGGTTCCTGGTGGTGGGCATCATCTCCGGTCTGGGCGGTGGCGTGATCAGGGACGTGCTGCTGCAGCACGGCACACCGGTCGCGCTGACTGACTACGCCTACCTGCCGACCGCCATCGCCGGTTCCGTGGTGGTCTTTCTCATCAAGATCAGCGAGGCGTCCTGGACCCGGCTCTTCACCGCCCTCGACGCCGCCGTCCTCGGGTTCTGGGCGGTCACCGGGGTCAACAAGACGCTCGCCGTGGGGCTGGGATGGCTTCCGGCCATCCTCCTGGGCACGGTGACCGCCGTCGGCGGCGGCGCCCTGCGCGATGTCGTCCTCGGCCGGGTGCCGGCCGTCTTCGGGGGCAACGGTCTGTACGCCACCGTCGCCGTCGCGGTCGCCGGAGTCACGGTGCTCTGCGTGTACCTCGGCGTGCCGGCCATCGGTGCCGGCCTGGGCATCACCCTGGCCCTGGCCTTCCGGCTCAGCGCCGTGCGGTTCGGCTGGAATCTGCCCAACAGCCTGGACTGGCAGCCCCGTTCCAGGATGGCCGCGACACTGCGGCACGGCACCGGCACCGCCGCCCGGAAAGGGAAAGAAGACCAGTCCCACCCGCGCAAGGAGACGTCGTGAGCGACCGAAACGCTGCGGTACTGTCCGGCCTCGCCGGTATCCGCTCCGATCTCGAGGACCTTTACCGGGACCTGCACAGGCATCCCGAACTCGGCCTGCGCGAGCACCGCACGGCGAAGAAGGCGTCCGACGCCCTGCGGGATCTCGGTCACGAGGTGACCGACGGCATCGGCGGCACGGGTGTGATCGGCGTACTGGCCAACGGCGACGGACCCACCGTCATGGCCCGCGCGGACATGGACGCCCTCCCGGTACGCGAACAGACCGGTCTGCCCTACGCCTCCACCGTGACCCTGACCGGTCCGGACGGCACCGAGCAGCCGGTCATGCACGCCTGCGGGCACGATGTGCACGTGACCGCCCTGCTCGGCTGCGCACAGCTGATGACTCGGGCCAAGGACGCGTGGCGCGGTACCTTCGTGGCGCTGTTCCAGCCCTCGGAGGAGAACGGCGACGGCGCCCAGGCCATGATCGACGACGGTCTCACGGCAAGGGCGCCCCGGCCCGACGTGGTACTCGCCCAGCACGTCCTGCCCTATCCGGCCGGCTACGTCGGCACCCGTCCGGGGTCCTTCCTGTCGGCCGCGGACAGCCTGCGCGTCACCGTTCACGGCCGAGGGGCCCACGGCTCCATGCCCCAGGCAGCGGTCGACCCCGTGGTGATGGCCGCCATGATCGTGGTGCGCCTGCAGACCATCGTGTCCCGGGAACTCGCCGCCATCACCCCCGCCGTCGTCACCGTGGGCAGTATCCACGCCGGCACCGGTCCCAACGTCATCCCCGACAGCGCCGTCATCGAGCTCAACGTCCGCACCTACGACGATGCGACGCGCAGCCAGGTGCTGAAGGCGATCGAGCGCATCGTCCGGACCGAGAGCGAGGCGTCCGGGTCGCCGAAGGCACCCGAGATCGAACGAACGGCGGCCTTCCCGCCCACCGTCAACGACGAGGAGACGACCCGGCGCGTCGCCGAGGCGTTCGCGGCCCACTTCGGCGACGACGCACACACCATCGACCTGCAGACCGCCAGCGAGGACATGAGCGAGATCCCCCAAGCGTTCGGCGCGCCGTTCACCTACTGGGGCATCGGAGGCATCGACGCCGAGCTGTATGCCGAGGCCGCCAAGAAGGGCACCGTCGCCCAGGACGTCCCGGTGAACCACAGCCCCGCCTTCGCCCCCGTCGTCCAACCGACCCTGGACACCGGCGTCAGCGCCATGACGGTGGCTGCCCTCGCCTGGCTCGGCGGCTGACGTGAAGGCGCTTCCAGCGGGCCGTGGCTGAGGCGACCGCTGCCTGGCAGCGCGTCGGCGCTGCGGTCCCGGAACGTGGTGCGTAGAAGGCCGGCTTGCGGGTGCTGACGAGCTACGGGCATGGGAACGCCTCGGCGGCATCCTCCATGAGTACGAGCATGCTGCATGACCTGCGTAGGCGCGATTTTCGGCAAGGGCAGGGGGTCCCTCTCCGGAGGAGACGCAAAGCACCGCCGATGCCTGTCTGTTGTCACCAGCCGGCGTGGCCAGGTGACGCCACATCACCCGCCCGAGCGACCCACGCGATGACCGACGAAACGTCGAAAGTGGAGAGTACGTCACCGCACCAGGCAGGGGCGTTTGCTGTCGAAGGCCCAGTCCTTGACCAGGTAGCGCATCCCTGCGGCGTCGTCACGGCCTGACAGCCGCTTCTCCAGGTAGAGCTCGTGGGCGGCGAGCAGCCTGTCCGTGTCGAGCTCGATACCGAGTCCGGGTGTGTCGTCGACAGCGATCTCCCCGTCGGTGATCTGCGGGGGCCGGACCGTGAGACGTTCCAGACCCTCCTGCCAGATCCAGTGGGTGTCCAGCGCGTTGTAGTCACCGGGGACGGCGGCTCCGCAGTGCGCCATCATGGCGAGTGAGATGTCGAAGTGGTTGTTGGAGTGGCAGCCCCAGGTCATGCCCGCGTCGTGGCACAGCTGGGCCACCCGCACCGACCCCTGCATGGTCCAGAAGTGCGGGTCCGCGAGAGGGATGTCGACCGACCGCAGCGCCAGTGAGTGGGTGAGCTGGCGCCAGTCGGTCGCGATCATGTTGGTCGCGGTGGGCAGTCCGCTGGCCCGGCGGAACTCCGCGAGGATCTCCCGGCCCGAGTAGCCGTCCTCGGCTCCGCAGGGATCCTCGGCGTAGGTGAGCGTGCCGGCCAGTGGCCTGCACAGGTCGACGGCTTCGCGCAGGGACCAGGCCCCGTTGGGGTCGAGGGTGATCCGCGCCTCGGGGAAGCGTTCTTTCAGTGCCTGTACCGCCTTGACCTCCTCAACGCCCGGCAGGACGCCGCCCTTGAGCTTGAAGTCGCAAAAGCCGTAGCGTGCGTACGTCGCCTCGGCCTGCCGGACGATCGCCTCCGGAGTCAGCGCCACCTGGCGGCGGATCCGGTACCACTCCACGGCGGAGTCCTCTTCACGGACGTAGTCCAGATCGGTCCGATCGGGGTCGCCGACGTAGAAGAGGTAGCCCAGGACCCGTACGGAGTCGCGCTGCCGGCCGTCGCCGAGCAGCGCGGCTACGGGGACCTCCAGATGCCTGCCCAGCAGGTCCAGCAGCGCCGATTCGACGGCCGTGACGACATGCACGGCGGTGCGCAGGTCGAAGGTCTGCTCGCCCCGTCCGCGATCGTCACGTCCGCCGAATCTCTCCCCCACGGACCGCAGGACGCGTTTGTAGTCGCCCAGCCGTGCGCCGACGACGAGGGACTCGGCTTCGCGCAGCGTCCGGGTGATGTCCTCACCGCCCGGCACCTCGCCCAGTCCCGTCCGGCCGTCCGAGTCCTCGACGACGAGGACGTTCCGGGTGAAGTACGGGGCGTGCGCGCCGGAGAGGTTCAGCAGCATGGAGTCACGGCCTGCCACCGGGTACACGGAGAAGCGGGTGACGACAGGCTGGCTCATGAGATGAATCCTTCGTTGCTAGGGGGTTGGGCGTGGGGGAAACCGCCGCGCGGGCGGGACGCCGCTCGTGGAGTGCTACGGCGCCCGCTCACGGGTGAGGGCGTCCACTCACAGGTTGAGGACGTCCAGGACACGTTCCATGGCCAGGACGCCGCCCAGGCCGAGGATCGCGAGGACGGTCGTGTAGGTGGTACGGACCTTGATCGCGTCGATGACCGACAGGTTGAAGTACTCCTTGAACATCCAGAAGCCCGGGTCGTTGACGTGCGAGAAGGCGATCGAGCCGCAGGAGACGGCGAGCACCATGATTTCGGCGTGGATCCCGCTGCCCGCGACCAGCGGCAGCGCGACACCGGACGCCGTGACGACGGCGACCGTCGCCGAGCCCAGCGCCACCCTGAGGATCACGGCGATGAGCCAGGCCAGGATGATCGGCGACACGGACCAGCCCGAGGTCGCCTGCTTGATGTAGTCCGAGATCCCGCCGTCCACGAGGACCTGTTTGAAGGCGCCGCCGGCCCCGATCACCAGCAGGATCATCGCCATCGCCTGCGCCGCTCCCCGGCACGAGGCACTGACCTCCTCCAGGCTCCGGCCGATGCGCGGTCCGAAGGCCCAGACCGCGACGAGCAGCGTCAGCAGCAGCGCGATCGGCGCCGAGCCGACGAAGTTGATGAAGTGCACCCACGCGGTGTCCGCCGAGGTGACCATGTCGGTCACCGCCGCGCCCGCGATCAGCACCACGGGCAGGAGGGCGACCGACAGCGACCAGGCGGTGCTCGGCATCTCTTCCTCCTCGAAGGTGCGGTCGCTCACCAGGCCCGTGGGCACGGACGGGTTCATCGCCCGGACGAACGGCAGCCTCGGCCACACCAGGGCGATGAGCGCGCCGGCCGGGACGGCGATGAACAGGCCGTAGAACAAGGTCAGTCCGACCGAGGCGTGGAAGGTCGCGGCCACCGCGGTCGGGCCCGGGTGCGGGGGCAGGAAGCTGTGCATGGTGGACAGCGCGATGGACATCGGCAGTCCGACCCAGAGCAGGTTCGAGCGGGTGACCCGCACGAGCGTGAAGGCGACGGGCACGATGATGACGAAGGCGACCTCGTAGAACATCGTGACGCCGATGAGCATGGCCGTCAGCACCATGGCGACCTGCACCCAGCGCGGACCGCAGACAGCGAGCAGCTTGGCGGCTATGCGCTGGGCGGCGCCGGAGTCCCCCATGACACGGCCGACCATCGCGCCGAGCCCGATGGTGAGCATCGTGTCGCCGATCTGGCCGCCGATGCCCTTGGAGAGAACGTCCGGGATGTCCGCGACCGGGATCCCTCGCACTAGGGCAACGCCGACGGCCACGAGGAGGAGGGAGGCGAAGCCGTTCAGTCTGAGCTTCGTCATGAGGAAGAGCAGGACCAGCACGCTGATCCCGACGACGACAAGTGGCATGAATCAGTTCTCCTTTGAACTGTGCTGTCGGCTGTCTTCCGGCTGTTGGGCTTCCGCTCGGGGTCAGTGCTCGACGCCGACCAGGTCCAGACCGTGGTCCAGGAGATCGCGGAGGGCGGCGAGGTCGTCCGGGCCGGGGTCGGTGAGCGGGGCGCGTACGGAGCCCACGGGCAGTCCGCGCAGCCGGGCCGCCGCCTTGACCAGCGAGACGGCGTACCCGGGCCTGCGGTCGCGCAGTTCGACGAGCGGGACGTAGAAGCCGCGCAGCAACTCGTCCATGCGGTCCGAATCGTTCTTGTGAAAGGCCTCGAAGAAGGCGCGTGCGATTTCAGGGGCGAATGCGTGGACGGCCGACGAATAGGCGCGCACGCCCATACCGGCGTACGCACGAGCCTGGACCTCGGCCGTGGCGGCGCCGTTGAAGAAGAGGAAGTCGTCGGGCGCGGCCAGGGTGAGGCGTTGCAGGCGGTCGAGGTCGCTGTGACCGTCCTTCAGACCGATGACGGTCGGGATCCGGGCGATGTCGCGCAGGCTGTCGGCGGTGAAGGCGACCTGGTCGCGCTGGTAGGCGATCAGGGGCAGCCGGGTGCCGTCGGCGATCCTGCGCAGCTGTTCCACGAGGCCGTCCTGGGGTGCCTGGATCAGATAGTGCGGGAGGACGAGCGCGGCGTCCGCGCCCGCGTCCTGCGCGATCCGCGCGAAGCGCAGTGCCTGGGCCCAGCCGTAGCCGATGCCCGCGACGACCGGAAGGCGTCCGCGTGCCACGTCGACCGCGATGGTGATGACCGTGCGGTACTCGTCCTCGTCCAGGGCTGTGAACTCACCCGTCCCGCAGGCGGGGAAGACCGCTCCCGGGCCGGCCGCGATCTGCCGTTCGAGGTAGGCATGGTAGGCGCCCGGATCCAGGTCGCCGTTGCGCTGAAAACTCGTCAGCGGGAAGGACAGCACACCCCGCCCCATCCCTTCACCGAGACGCCGCACGACGTCCGCGATCTCCCTCATGTCCACCCCACTGGAAGCGTCTTCAAATAAAGACGGTGTCTATGTATGAAGACGGAGGCTAGGTACATGGACAGTTGAGGTCAAGGGCTCTGCACCGACGGGCTTAGGATCGCGACATGGCGCAGAGTGGGGGCGTACCCGAAGTGAAGTCAGCGGTCCGAACCGTCGCACTGCTGGAACTGCTGGCCGCGAGGGGTGACCGCCCGGCGCGGCTGCGCGAGCTTTCCGAGGAACTGGGCGTGCCCCGCAGCAGTATGTACGCACTGCTCCAGACCCTCGTCGAGCACGGCTGGGTCCGCACCGACACCACCGGGTCCCTGTACGGCATCGGCATCCGGGCGCTGCTGACCGGCACCAGCTACCTGGACAGCGACATGCGCGTCCGCCTGGTCCGCCCTTACCTCGACGAGGCGTCGGACGCCCTGGGTGAAACCATCCACCTGGCCCGGCTGGACGGCGCGGATGTCGTCTACCTGGCGACCAGGGAATCCCACGAGTACCTGCGGACGATCAGCAGGGTCGGCCGCCGGGTCCCCGCACACGTCGGCGCCCTGGGCAAGGCCCTGCTCGCCGAGTGCCCGGACGACGAACTCCCGCTACCCGAAGACCCGTTGCCGGCCTCCACCCCAAACACGCTCACCACCCGGACGTCACTGCTGGCCGACCTGGCCGAGGTGCGGGAACGTGGCTACTCCATCGACCACGAGGAAACCGTCACCGGCATCACCGGCTTTGGCTTCGCCCTGCGCTACGACACCCCTGCCACCGACGCCATCAGCTGCTCGGTGCCGACCTCCCGCCTCACCGACGAACACGAACACCGCATCGTCGCCGTCATGCGCGAGGTCCGCACAAAGATCGAGACCCTCCTGCCGCTACCGTCCCGTGACGTCGACTGGCGGGAACCGCAACGATGAGCGAGCGGCAGGCCTCACGAGTGTCCACGATGGTTGTGAGCCCACCGCACTGCGCCGACTCGGCACACGTTCGAATGCACTGTGTGAAGGGATACGGGCAGACGTTGGCCCGGCTATGGTCCGGACCTTGGGAGAGGGGACCCGACCGGCCGTCTCAGCGGCTCTGCTGTTAGGCAGGGGCGGCCACCGTCCGCTGGCTGAACGAGCGGCCTGCTGGGCCCAGGAGAGCCCCGAGGCTTGGTCCGCCACCTGTACGCCGATCTGCTCGACCGCGTCGGCGGGCACGTGGCCGCCGACGCAGCCATGATCGTCCTGCAACGCACCGCCTGGGGGCGAGGCCCCGGGGAGGTCGGCGGCGCGCACCACCGCGGGATGCCAGGGCATGAGCTGCGCGGGTCCGGGGTCGCTGTTAGTGCTTGCGGGGGCGGATCTCCACGAAGCCGGATACTTTTCCATGCTTCTCCACGATGAGGAGGCCCCCATGTGTGGAATCTCCGGTTGGGTGTCCTATGGGCGTGACCTGCGGCAGGAACGCCCCGTCGCCGAGGCCGTGAACGCCACGATGGCCTGCCGTGGACCGGATGCACAGGGCCTCTGGCTCGACCGCCACGCGGCCATGGGCCACCGTCGGCTCGCCATCATCGACCTGCCCGGCGGCGTCCAGCCGATGACGCAGGACACCCCGGACGGCGATGTCGTGCTGGTGTATTCCGGGGAGGCCTACAACCACACGGAGTTGCGTGACGAGCTGCGCCATCGCGGGCACCGCTTTCGGACCGACAGCGATACCGAGGTCGTGCTGCGTGGCTATCTGGAATGGGGCGCTGAACTCACGAACGCCTGAACGGCATGTTCGCGTTCGCGATCTGGGACGGACGGTCAAAGTCGCTGCTCCTGATCCGCGACCGCATGGGCATCAAGCCCCTGTACTACTTCCCGACCGAAGACGGCGTGCTGTTCGGCTCCGAGCCCCGCCGTCCTGGCCAACCCCATGGTGCCCCGCAGTGTCGAACTGGACGGCCTGCGCGAGCTGTTCTCCAGGGCCAAGACCCCCGGCCACGCCGTCTGGGCGGCGATGAGGGAGGTGGAGCCGGGCACGGTGGTCACCGTCGAGCGCTCGGGCCTGCGTGCCCGCCCCTACTGGCAGCTGCGTGCTGCCGAGCACACCGACAGCCGCCAGGACACCGTGGCGCGGGTGCGAGAGCTACTCGACGACATCGTCCGCCGCCAGTTGGTCTCCGACGTGCCGCGGTGCGTCCTGCTCTCGGGTGGTCTGGACTCCAGTGCGATCACGGCACTGGCCGTCGAGCAGATGCGCGGAAAGGAGACGGTGCGCAGCTTCTCCGTCGACTTCGTCGGCCAGAGCGAGAACTTCATCCCCGACGGTCTGCGCTCCACGCCGGACACCCCCTACGTCCACGACGTCGTACAGCAACGGTGCGAAACCCAGCGCGAACAGCACGATGCCGAGAAACTTCAGCCACCACGGGTACGGCGGCGGCGCCGCCTCGATCTCCATCAGTCTGCGGTCGGCCTCCGCGATTCCGGTCCGGCGTGCCCGCACTTCGGCGAGGAACGGTTTGAGGGCTTTCGAGCCCTCACCCATGACGGGGATCGTGCCGCCCGAGGTGCCCTGAGGCGGCCGCTCGTGTAAGCAGGAACTCCTGGCTCTGGAGCGAGGAACAGGCGGTGGAGGCGGGCGTGGAGCAGCGATCGGTCGCGGATATCGACGATCTCACGGCGTTCCTGGCCCGGCTGGCCGGCCTGTTGCTGCGCTCGTCCGGCGAGGGCGCCCATCTCATCGAGCGAGCCGTGGCCGACAGTGCCCGTGCCTTCGGCGGCGTCGCGTCCCTGCTGCTGGTGCCGGAGGCGGCGGCGCTCACGGTCACCGCGGCGGACGGCAGTACCGGCACCGTCATCGTGCACGGCTTCCCGGAGGTCTTTCGCCTCGACCAGGTCGCCGCGCGATGTGAACACCGTGAGGCCGAGGCATTGCGCCCACCAGCAATACCGCCCCTTCACCAGTTCGACGCCTGTAGCAGGCAGCCCAGACGCAGGAGGGGCCCGAAGGCCCGGGCGTGATCAGGGCCCCTCCTCCGCGTACGCGTCCACGGGGGCTGCACGCGTGCCGTGTTCAACGTCTAGCCCTGCAGGAAGGTTACGTCGCACCGCACCGCACCGCACCGCCTGCTGCTGGAGGCTATTCGCATGCCCGGCCCAGCGGCCTCGGCGCGCGTGGGGCGGGCAGCGGTGCGAGCGTGGAAGCAGATGCCGACTAAGGCGCTGAAACGCACGGGATGGAGCACGGTCCCGGAACGTCGTAACGGCCGGCCCGCGGAGCGTCGCACGACGCGGCGCGGGCCGACCGATGGTCGGTGAAACCGCAGGTCAGCCCACCTTGCGGAACAGCCCCTCCTGCACCACGGACACGATCAGTTGCCCCTCGAGGTTGTAGATGCGGCCCCGGGCAAGGCCCCGGCCGCCCACCGCGATCGGCGACTCCTGGTCGTACAGGAACCACTCGTCCGCACGGAACGGCCGGTGGAACCACATGGCGTGGTCCAGCGACGCCATGTCGAAGCCCCGCGGCCCCCACAGCGGCTCGACCGGGATGCGCACCGCGTCGAGCAAGGTCATGTCGCTGGCGTAGGTCAGCGCGCAGGTGTGCACGAGCGGGTCGTCACCGAGCGGCCCCACCGCGCGCATCCACACGGCGCTGCGCGGTTCGGCTTCCTTGAGGTCCTCGGCGCTCCAGCGCAGCCGGTCCACGTACCGGATGTCGAACGGCTGACGCCGTGCCATGCGCTCCAACTGCTCCGGCAGCGTGCCCAGATGCTCCCGGATCTCGTCCGCGACCGTCGGCAGGGACTCCGGCTCCGGGATCTCGCGCTCCGGCGGCATCTGGTGCTCGAAGCTGCCTTGTTCGGGCTTGTGGAAGGAGGCGGTCAGATTGAAGATCGTCCGGCCCTGCTGTACGGCGGTGACCCGGCGGGTGGTGAAGGACCGCCCGTCCCGTACCCGCTCCACCTGGTACACGATCGGCACACCCGGCCGGCCCGGGCGCAGGAAGTACGCGTGCAGTGAGTGGACCGGGCGCTCGCCGTCCGTGGTGCGCCCGGCGGCGACCAGCGCCTGGCCGGCCACCTGGCCGCCGAAGACCCTCTGGAGGGACTCCTGCGGACTGCGACCGCGGAAGATGTTGACTTCTATCTGCTCCAGGTCGAGCAGGTCGACGAGCCTTTCGGCCGGGTTCGTCATGGGTGGAAGACTCCTGGGTTCAGAACGGGGCGACCTTGGCTCACAGCTGACCGACGTCGGTCACACGGATGACCGCGCGGCCCTCGGCGTCGGACGCCGCGAGATCGACCTCGGCGCTGATGCCCCAGTCGTGGTCGCCGGCGGGGTCGTCGAAGATCTGCCGCACGCGCCACAGCGCGTTCTGCGGCTCCTCCTTGATCACCAGCAGCTTGGGCCCGCGGGCGTCGGGACCGGTACCGAGGTCGTCGTACTCGTCCCAGTACTTGTCCATCGCCTCGCCCCAGGCCTCGGCGTCCCATCCGGCCTCGGCGTCCATCTCGCCCAGCTCCGCGACCTGGTCGAGGGCGGCGAGTTCGGCGCGGCGGAACATGGCGTTGCGGACCAGGACGCGGAACGCGCGCGCGTTGGAGGTGACCGGCTTGACCTGGTCGGCCTTCTCCTGGGCCTCCTCCGCGGTCATCTCCTCCGGGTTGGCCAGCTGCTCCCACTCGTCCAGCAGGCTGGAGTCGACCTGGCGCACCATCTCGCCGAGCCAGGCGATCAGGTCCTGAAGGTCCTCGGACTTCAGGTCGTCCGGGACGGTGTGCTCCAGGGCCTTGTACGCGCTGGCCAGGTAGCGCAGCACAATGCCCTCGGTGCGGGCCAGCTCGTAGTGGGACACCAACTCCGTGAAGGACATGGCCCGTTCGTACATGTCGCGGATCACGGATTTCGGCGACAGCGGGTGGTCGCCCACCCAGGGGTGGCTCTTGCGGTAGGTGTTGTACGCGTGGAAGAGCAGCTCTTCCAGCGGCTTGGGGTACGTGATCTCCTGGAGGCGCTCCATGCGCTCCTCGTACTCGACCCCGTCCGCCTTCATCGCGGCCACGGCCTCGCCTCGCGCCTTGTTCTGCTGGGCGGAGAGGATCTGCCGCGGATCGTCCAGCGTGGACTCCACGACGGACACCATGTCCAGTGCGTAGGAAGGCGATTCGGGATCCAGCAGCTCGAACGCGGCGAGCGCGAAGGTGGACAGCGGCTGGTTGAGCGCGAAGTCCTGCTGGAGATCGACCGTGAGCCGGACGATCCGGCCTTCTGCGTCCGGCCGGTCCAGCTTCTCCACGATGCCGCCGTCCAGCAGCGAGCGGTAGATGGCGATCGCCCGTCGGATGTGCCTCAGCTGCTGCTTGCGCGGCTCGTGGTTGTCCTCGAGCAGGCGCCGCATCGCCTCGAAGGCGTTGCCCGGCCGTGCGATCACCGACAGCAGCATCGTGTGCGTCACGCGGAAGCGGGAGGTCAGGGGCTCGGGTTCGGAGGCGATGAGTTTGTCGAAGGTGCTGTCCGACCAGCCGACGAAGCCCTCCGGCGCCTTCTTGCGGACGACCTTGCGGCGCTTCTTCGGGTCGTCGCCCGCCTTGGCGAGGGCCTTCTCGTTCTCGATGACGTGCTCGGGGGCCTGCGCGCAGACGAAGCCCTCGGTGTCGAAGCCCGCGCGGCCGGCCCGGCCGGCGATCTGGTGGAACTCACGGGCGCGCAGCGTGCGTACCCGGCTGCCGTCGTACTTGGTCAGCGCGGTGAACAGCACCGTACGGATCGGCACGTTGACGCCCACGCCGAGCGTGTCCGTGCCGCAGATCACCTTCAGCAGCCCGGCCTGCGCCAGCTTCTCCACCAGACGCCGGTACTTGGGCAGCATGCCGGCGTGGTGGACACCGATGCCGTGCCGGACGTAGCGGGAGAGGTTGCGGCCGAACCTGGTGGTGAAGCGGAAGTTGCCGATCAGCTCGGCGATCTGGTCCTTCTCCTCACGCGAGCACATGTTGATGCTCATCAGCGCCTGCGCCCGCTCCACCGCCTGCGCCTGGGTGAAGTGGACGATGTACACCGGCGCCTGGCGCGTCTGCAGCAGATCGGTGAGCGTCTCGGTCAGCGGGGTGCGCCGGTACTCGTACGACAGGGGAACCGGGCGGGTGGCCGAGCGGACCACCGCGGTCGGGCGGCCGGTGCGGCGGGCGAGGTCCTTCTCGAAGAAGGAGACGTCGCCGAGCGTCGCCGACATCAGGACGAACTGCGCCTGCGGCAGTTCAAGGAGCGGAATCTGCCAGGCCCAGCCCCGGTCGGGCTCCGCGTAGAAGTGGAACTCGTCCATGACGACCTGGCCGACGTCGGCGTCCTTGCCGTCGCGCAGCGCGATCGACGCGAGGACCTCCGCCGTGCAGCAGATGACGGGGGCGTCGGCGTTCACGGAGGCGTCGCCGGTGAGCATGCCGACGTTCTCGGTGCCGAACAACTTGCACAGTTCGAAGAACTTCTCCGACACCAGCGCTTTGATCGGTGCCGTGTAGAAGGTGACCTCGTCCCTGGCCAGCGCGGCGAAGTGGGCGCCGGCGGCGATCATGCTCTTGCCGGACCCGGTGGGCGTCGACACGATCACGTTGGCCCCGGAGACCGCCTCGATCAGCGCCTCCTCCTGGTGGGGGTAGAGCGTAAGACCGCGCTCCTGCGCCCAGGATTCGAAGGCCTCGTACAGGGCGTCGGGGTCGGCGGTCGGCGGGAGCTG
Organism: Streptomyces sp. NPDC014889; assembly: GCF_043081205.1. Taxonomy (NCBI): domain Bacteria; kingdom Bacillati; phylum Actinomycetota; class Actinomycetes; order Kitasatosporales; family Streptomycetaceae; genus Streptomyces; species Streptomyces sp. NPDC014889. Next base: position 375,171 of record NZ_JBIBWH010000009.1, on the reverse strand, counting down.
ATCGATGAGGGTCACGCCCCCATCTTGCCTGGCACCCCGGCCGAGACGGGAATCGGATGCCGGACCGAAGATCAAGACCGCTACGCTGTGTCGCCGGCAGTACTTCGGCACACCGGGTCAACTGGACAGCGGCGCAAGAGGAATGGGGCGGGCAACGGCCATGATGGGACCAGCACACTCACTGTCGGGCGCGGCGGCCTGGCTCGGCGTCGGAGCGGCGGTCGCCGCGGCCGGGCACCCGATGCCCTGGCCGGTCCTGCTGGTCGGTGCGCTGATCTGCGCCGGGGCCGCGCTCGCCCCGGACCTGGACCACAAGGCCGCCACCATTTCGCGCGCCTTCGGACCGGTCTCGCACGCGTTGTGCGAGATCGTCGACAAGCTGTCGTACACCGTCTACAAGGCGACCCGGAAGCAGGGCGACCCGCGCCGCTCCGGCGGGCATCGGACGCTGACGCACACCTGGCTGTGGGCGGTGCTGATCGGGGCGGGCACCTCCGTGCTGGCGATCACCGGAGGCCGCTGGGCGGTGCTGGGCATTCTCTTCGTGCACATGGTGCTGGCCATCGAGGGCCTGCTGTGGCGGGCGGCCCGCGGCTCCAGCAGCACGGTGCTGGTCTGGCTGCTGGCCGCGACCAGCGCCTGGATCCTGGCGGACGTCCTCGACCAGCCCGGCAACGGGTCGGACTGGCTGTTCACCGCGCCGGGCCAGGAGTACCTGTGGCTGGGCCTGCCGATCGTGCTGGGCGCGCTCATGCACGACCTCGGGGACGCGCTGACCGTCTCCGGGTGCCCCATCCTGTGGCCGATACCGATCGGCCGCAAGCGCTGGTACCCGATCGGGCCGCCGAAGGCGATGCGGTTCCGGGCCGGCGACTGGGTCGAGCTCAAGGTGCTGATGCCGGCGTTCATGGTGCTCGGCGGAGTGGGCTGCGTGGTCGCGCTGAACGTCATCTGAGGGAGGCGCTCAGCAGGGCTCGCTCCGGCGCCGGTGGCCGGTCAGGCGGCTCCGTCGCCTCCGGGCGCCTGACCGCCGCCGTAGCGCCGCTCGAACCGGGCGATCCGGCCCTCCGAGTCCACCGTGCGGGCCCTGCCGGTGTAGAACGGGTGGCTCTCCGAGGAGATCTCCACGTCCACGACCGGGTAGGTCGCGCCGTCGTCCCACTCGATGGTCTGCTCACTGCGCGCGGTGGACCGGGTGAGGAAGGCGTAACCGGCGGCGCGGTCCCGGAACACGACGGGGTGGTAGTCGGGGTGCTTGTCCTGCTGCATGGGTGCTCCTCGTGCGGCGGGGGACAGAGTGAGGCACGCGGGCGGCCGGGTCAGGCCCGAGGGGTCTCCTCGTCGACGACGTGCATCGCGGCCTCCTCCGCGGACGCGGCCGCGCCGTCGATGCCCACGTCGGTGGCGACCAGGGCGCTCTCGTCGTCCTCGTGCGCTCCCTCGTCGGGGGCGACGAGACGACCGGAGCGGGCGGCACCGACCTCGTTGTCCAGGAGTTCCCCGTCGGTGTCCTCGCAGTCGCCCATGTCGTCGCCGTCCCAGGCGACCGGTTCGGGCAGTTCCTCGGAGAGGCGTTGGTCCAGGGTTTCGCCCTGGTGGCGCTCCTCGGCGGTCACGCCGGTGTGCTCCACGGCCCACGGCCGCTCCGGCGGCGACCAGCCACGGTCCAGGGGATCGTCGACACCGTCGTACACCAGCGTGTCCTCCGGGTCGAGCACTCCCGTGTCTTCTTTGACCTCGGAGTCGTCGGGCTGGTAGACGTCGTCTCCCCATCCGTCGGCGCTGTCCACGGGTACCTCCAGGTGGTGGGGACGGGCCCGTTCTCTCCGCGGCCGCCGTGCGGCCGCCGGTGCGCGGGGCACAGCCGGCACCCGGCACGAACCGTACGGTTCCCGGGCGCTCCCCGAGCCGTTTCCGCTTTCCAGCCTTCCACCGCTGTTCGGCACCGCGCAACGGCACCGGCCGCGACACCCGCCCGGCGCCCCCTCCAGCGCTGGTGCGGTCCCGGTCGGTGCCGCCCCCGGCCAGGCCCGCCGACCGCAGCCGTCACCGTCATGGGACCGGCACCGGCGGCCGCGCCCCTCGCCATGTCCGCCGCCGCACCGTCACCGCACCTGCCAGCCCGAACGCCAGAGAGGGCCTGGAGCCTTCGTGCGGTCACCCGTGCCAGGAGCGCCACAGCGCCGCGTAGGCGCCGTTCGCCGCCACGAGCTCGTCGTGACTGCCCAGCTCGCTGATGCGGCCGTTCTCGACCACGGCGATGACGTCGGCGTCGTGGGCCGTGTGGAGCCGGTGGGCGATGGCGACGACCGTGCGGCCGTCCAGGACGCGGGCCAGGGACCGCTCCAGATGCCGGGCCGCACGCGGGTCGAGCAGCGAGGTCGCCTCGTCCAGGACCAGCGTGTGCGGATCGGCCAGGACCAGCCGGGCCAGGGCGATCTGCTGGGCCTGGGCAGGGGTGAGGGCAAGACCGCCGGAGCCGACCTCGGTGTCCAGACCGTCGTCGAGGGCGCGGGCCCAGCCGTCCGCGTCGACCGCGCCCAGTGCCGCCCACAGCTCGGCGTCGACGGCGTCCGTGCGGGCCAGCAGCAGGTTGTCGCGCAGGGAGCCCACGAAGACGTGGTGCTCCTGGTTGACGAGGGCGACATGGGAGCGGACGCGTTCCGCGGGCATCCGGGAGAGTTCGGCGCCGCCGAGAGCTATCCGGCCGTCCCGGGGCGCGTAGATCCCCGCGAGCAGACGGCCCAGCGTGGACTTCCCGGCGCCGGACGGGCCGACCAGGGCCAGCCGCGTGCCCGGGGCGACCTTCAGGGAGACCTCGCGCAGCACGTCGACGCCCTCCCGGTAGCCGAAGCGCACCCGTTCCGCGTCCACGTCCCGGCCGGCGGGGGCCAGGGAGTCGTCCCCGGCGTCCGGCTCGATGTCGCGCACTCCGACGAGCCGGGCCAGCGACACCTGTGCCACCTGCAACTCGTCGTACCAGCGCAGGATCAGCCCCACAGGGTCGACCAGCATCTGCGCGATGAGGGCGCCCGTCGTCAGCTGGCCGACCCCGATCCAGCCCCGCAGGACGAACACGCCGCCGGCCATGAGCACCGAGGCGAGCACGGTGACGTGGGTGACGTTGACGACCGGGAAGAGCACCGACCGCAGCCAGAGCGTGTAGCGTTCCCACGCGGTCCATTGGGTGATCCGCAGTTCCGACAGGGCGACGCGGCGTTCGCCGAGGCGGTGTGCCTCCACGGTGCGCCCCGCGTCGACGGTCTCGGTGAGCGCGGCGGCCACGGCGGCGTAGCCCGCGGCCTCCGAGCGGTAGGCGGACGGTGCCCGCCGGAAGTACCAGCGGCAGCCGACCACCAGCAGCGGCACGGCCAGCAGCACGGCCGCGCCGAGCGGTGGCGCGGTCACGATCAGACCGCCCAGCAGCAGCGCCACCCACACGACCCCGATCGCCAGTTGCGGCACGGCCTCGCGCATCGCGTTGGCGAGGCGGTCGATGTCGGTGGTGATGCGGGAGAGCAGGTCGCCGGTGCCCGCCCGCTCCAGCACGCCCGGCGGCAGGCCCACCGACCGGACGAGGAAGTCCTCGCGCAGGTCGGCCAGCATCCGCTCGCCGAGCATCGCCCCGCGCAGCCGAACTTCCCGTACGAACACCGCCTGGACGAGCAACGCGGCGACGAACAGCGCGGCGGTGAGCGGCAGATGCAGCTCGCGGGTGGGGTCCGACACCCGTTCCACCAGACCGCCCAGCAGCCAGGGGCCGGCCATGGAGGCCATCACGGCGACGGTGTTGACGGTGATGAGCAGGACGAAGTCGCGCCGGTGCCGACGCAGCAGTTCGCTCACATAGGAGCGCACGGTCGAGGCGGAGCCGACGGGCAGGGTGTCGGCCGTCGTCGGGGCCGCCGGGTCGTACGCGGGGGGCGCCACGCCGATCACGCCGTCTCCTCCATCTCTTCCATCTGATCCGTCTCTTCCAGGGGCTTTTCCGTGGCGTCCCGCGGGGCGGCCTCGTCGTCGCGCGGCGCGTCGTCCGACGGGTGTTGCGGTGCGGCCCGCAGTCTGCCGCCGCCGTCGAGCAGGTCGTGCGCGGCGCGTTCCTCGTCGGTCTCCCGGGTCACCACCGCGCGGTACCGGGGTTCGGTGCGGAGAAGGTCCCGGTGCACACCGACCGCGGCGACCGCGCCCTCGTGGACGAGCACCACCCGGTCGGCACGGTCCAGGAGCAGGGGCGAGGAGGTGAACACGACCGTGGTGCGTTCGGCCCGCAGGCCGCTCAGGCCCTGGGCGATCCGCGCCTCGGTGTGGGAGTCGACGGCGGAGGTGGGTTCGTCGAGGACGAGCACCTCCGGGTCGGTGATCAGCGACCGGGCCAGAGCCAGGCGCTGGCGCTGGCCGCCGGACAGGGACCGGCCGCGCTCGGTGATCCGGACGTCCATCGGGTCGTCGGCGGCCGGCGACGACTGCGCGAGCGCGTCCAGGACGTCGTCGCACTGGGCGGCGGTGAGCGCCTCCCCGGCGGTGACCTTTCCCGAGGCGGGCACGTCGAGCAGTGCGCGCAGCGATCCGGACAGCAGTACCGGGTCCTTGTCCTGGACCAGGACGGCGGTGCGCGCGGAGCCGAGCGGCAACTCGTCCAGCGGTACGCCCCCGAGCCGCGCCGAGGTGCCCGGCTCGGTGGGGTGGCCGCCGAGCCGTTCCGCCAGCCGGCCCGCCGCGTCCGGGTCGCCGCAGACCACGGCGGTGAGCCGGCCGGCCGGCGCCCGGAGGCCGGTCTCCGGGTCGTGCAGATCACCTGACGGCACGACGGGCGCCCGTGTCCCGGTCCCGTCGGTGGCCCGTTCCAGGGACAGCACCCGCGCGGCCCGGGTGGCCGAAGGTCGGGAGAAGGAGTACGCCATGGCGATCTCGACGAAGTGCCTCAGCGGATAGGTGAGGACCATGACCGAGCTGTAGACGGTGACGAGTTCGCCCACGCCGATCCGGCCCGCGCGGGCCAGGTGGACGCCGTACCAGACGACCCCGATCAGCAGCAGGCCCGGCAGCAGAACCTGGATCGCGGCGATGAGTGACCACATGCGGGCACTGCGGACGGCCGCGTGCCGCACCTCCTGGGAGGCACGCCGGTAGCGATCGAGGAACAGCTCCTCCCCGCCGATGCCGCGCAGCACCCGCAGCCCGGCGACGGTGTCCGAGGCCAGTTCGGTGGCGCGGCCCGCCTTCTCCCGCTGGACGTCGGCGCGCCGGGTCGCGCGGGGCAGCAGCGGCAGCACCGCGAGAGCCAGCGCGGGCAGACCCACGGCGACGACCACGCCCAGCGCGGGCTGGTAGAAGAGCAGGGCGACACAGACCAGCACGATGGTGACGGCCGCCGCGGTGAACCGGGACACGGCCTCCACGAACCAGCCGATCTTCTCGACGTCCGCCGTGGAGACCGCGACCACCTCGCCGGCGGCCACCCGCCGGGTCAGCGCGGAGCCCAGGCCGGCGGCCTTTCGGGCGAGCAGTTGCTGGACGCGGGCGGCGGCCGTGATCCAGTTGGTGACCGCCGCGCGGTGCAGGTAGGTGTCGCCGACCGCGTTGCCGGCACAAGCCACCGTCAGCAGCCCGCCGGCCAGGGCCAGCCGCGCACCCGAACGGTCGACGACCGCCTGCACGGCGAGGCCGACGCAGAACGGCAGGGAGGAGACGGAGGCGAAGTGCAGCAGCCCCCACGCCAGTGCCTTCATCTGCCCGCCGAGCTGGTTGCGCCCCAGCCACCACAGGAGTCGGGGACCCGAGCGTGCGTCAGGAACCCCCGGATCGGAATACGGAAGGTCTTGGATCTGCATGACGTCCCAGTGGCTCGTGTCAGTGGCGGAGCGCTGCCGCCGGGGCGGCGGGCGAGCCGTGACAGCCTGGCTCGCGAAGTGGTCGAGAGCAAGCGGTTTTCCGTACGGGGGTACGGGATTGGCCGTTTCGCTCCCTCCTCCTCGGCTGCTCGCTCCGGTCGCGCCACGGCCTCCGTGCCAGGGTTCTCCGACCAGGAGTCGAGGGGCGAGATGCCCCAATGGAAAGGAGATAAGGCTATTTGGACCAATCTCGACTAGATCACGTCGTGCCTCCTGGTCAAGATGAGGACATGCAGACTCGCGGTGCAAGGCGTGCGATGGTCGCTGCGGCGACCTGTGGTTTCTTTCTGGCGGCGGTGGCCGCGTGCGGCGGAACGCCCAACGGGGTCCACCATTACGGCGACATACCCAGACCGGGCGGCCCTACAGGGACCGCCCGGCCCAGCCCGCCCGTGGTGCAGTCACGGGTTCCGGGAATCGGGGACCGCATGTGGCAGCGGATACCCGTCGGCACACGGCAGATCGTGGCGGTCTTCGGCGACGACAAGACCTCCCCCGACTCGACGCTCGTGCTCTACGAGAAGCACGGCACCAAGTGGGAACCGCAGGGGACTTGGCCGGCCCACAACGGCAAGCGCGGCTGGGTGACGGACCACCGGGAGAACGACGAGCGCAGCCCGGTGGGAGTGTTCACCCTCTCCGACGCGGGCGGTGTCCTCGACGACCCGGGCACCCGGCTCCCCTACACGCAGGACGAGGACGCCTTCATCTCCCCCTTCTACTGGGAAGAAGCGCACTGGCATGACTTCGACTACGTCATCGCCATCGACTACAACCGTCTGCGTGGCACCCGCCCGGACGATCCGACCCGTCCGCTGGGCCAGAGCAAGGGTGGCGGCATATGGCTGCACCTGGATCATGGTGACGGCACGCTGGGCTGCGTGAGTGTTCCGGAGTCCGCGATGGAGTACCTGCTCCGCAAACTCGATCCGAAGGACAAGCCCGTCATCGTCATGGGGGACAAGGCCAATCTGCGGCTGTAGCCGCCGCACCGGCCCGGCGGCCGGCGAAAGGGCGCGCGTGCTCAGGCCCGCGCCGTGCGCGCGAGCTGCTCCGCACTCCCTCCGCTCTCCCCTCGCTCCGGCGTCAACCCGTTGCGTTCGGCCCGGCGTCAACCGGCCGTGCCCGTACCGGCGTTGAAGCGTCGTTCCCGGCCCGGCGCGGACGCGTCGAAGACACCGTTCAGCAGCCGCGCCCCTGGGCGGGCACCGTGCCCACCAGCGTATCCAGCAGTCCACCGAGCGTCTCGCGCTGCTCGCCCGTCAGGGGCGCCAGGATCTCCTCCGCGGCGGCCCGGCGGGCGCGGCGCAGCTCCCTCAGGGTCGTGCGCCCGTCGTCGGTGAGTTCGATGCGGATGACCCGGCGGTTGGCCGGATCGGGGACCCGGCGCACCTTGCCGTTCGCCTCCAGGCCGTCCACGAGCGTGGTCACCGCGCGGGGCACGACCTCCAGGGACTCGGCGAGATCCGCCATGCGGGGCGGCTCACCGAAGTGCGCCAGGGTGCGCAGCAGCCGGGACTGGGCCGGTGTGATGCCCAGAGCGTGCTGTTCGAGGTGCCGCTTCTGGATGCGGTGCAGTCGGCGGGTGAGCCGCAGCAGTTGCTCGGCGAGGAGACCGTCGGAGTCGGGGGAGGCCATGCGGGAACAATACCAGGACCTTGTTCATTGTGAGTATAGGTAACAGTGAGCTAGGATCGGGTGTCCACCGTCGGTCGCGCCGGCGGTCCGGCACCCACCCACCCCCCGTAGGAGCCCATGCACCCCGACCGTCAACCCATCTGGACCCCGCCCGCCGACGCAGGGGAGCAGCCGCGCCAGGTCCGCAGGATCCTGCGCCTCTTCCGCCCCTACCGGGGCCGTCTGGCCGTCGTCGGCCTGCTGGTGGGAGCCGCCTCGCTGGTCTCCGTGGCCACGCCCTTCCTGCTGAAGGAGATCCTCGACGTCGCGATCCCGCAGGGCCGCACCGGTCTGCTGAGCCTGCTCGCCCTGGGCATGATCCTCAGCGCCGTCCTCACGAGCGTCTTCGGCGTGCTGCAGACGCTGATCTCCACGACCGTCGGCCAGCGCGTCATGCACGACCTGCGCACCGCCGTCTACGGGCGGCTGCAGCGCATGTCCCTGGCCTTCTTCACCCGGACCCGCACCGGCGAGGTGCAGTCCCGCATCGCCAACGACATCGGCGGCATGCAGGCCACTGTCACCTCCACCGCCACCTCGCTGGTCTCCAATGTCACCAGCGTGGTCGCCACGATCGTCGCGATGGTCGCCCTCGACTGGCGGCTCACCGTCGTCTCACTGCTGCTGCTCCCGGTGTTCGTGTGGATCAGCCGCCGTGTCGGCAACGAGCGCAAGAAGATCACCACCCAGCGGCAGAAGCAGATGGCCGCGATCGCCGCCACGGTCACCGAATCCCTCTCCGTCAGCGGCATCCTCCTGGGCCGCACGATGGGCCGCTCGGCCTCGCTGACCGAGTCCTTCGCCAAGGAGTCGGAAGGCCTGGTCGACCTCGAGGTGAGGTCGAACATGGCCGGGCGCTGGCGCATGGCCGTCATCACGATCGTCATGGCCGCCCTGCCCGCCGTCATCTACTGGACCGCGGGCGTCGCCCTCCAGTTCGGCGGACCGCAGGTCTCCATCGGCACGATCGTCGCCTTCGTCTCGCTCCAGCAGGGCCTGTTCCGGCCGACCGTCAGCCTGCTGTCCACCGGTGTGCAGATCCAGACCTCGCTCGCGCTGTTCCAGCGCATCTTCGAGTACCTGGACCTGCCGATCGACATCACCGAGCGCGAGCGGCCGGTCCACCTCGACCAGGTCAAGGGCGAGGTCCGCTTCGAGGACGTCGACTTCCGCTACGACGACAAGAGCGGCCCGATCCTGGAGGGCATCGACGTCACGGTGCCCGCGGGCAGCAGCCTCGCGATCGTCGGTCCGACCGGCGCCGGCAAGTCCACACTCGGCTACCTGGTGCCCCGGCTCTACGACGTCACGGGCGGCCGCGTCACCGTAGACGGGGTCGACGTGCGCGACCTCGACTTCGACACCCTCGCCCGCGCGGTCGGCGTCGTCTCCCAGGAGACGTACCTCTTCCACGCCTCGGTCGCCGAGAACCTCCGCTTCGCCAAGCCGGACGCCACCGACGAGGAGCTGCGGGCGGCGGCGCAGGCGGCGCAGATCCACGACCACATCGCGGCCCTGCCCGACGGCTACGACACGGTCGTCGGCGAGCGCGGCCACCGTTTCTCCGGCGGTGAGAAGCAGCGCCTGGCCATCGCCCGGACCATCCTGCGCGACCCGCCGGTCCTCATCCTCGACGAAGCCACCAGCGCCCTGGACACCCGCACCGAGGCCGCCGTGCAGGAGGCCATCGACGCACTGTCCGCCAACCGGACGACCCTGACCATCGCGCACCGCCTGTCCACCGTCCGCGGCGCCGACCAGATCGTGGTCCTCGACTCCGGGCGGCCCGTCGAGCGCGGCACGCACCAGGAACTGCTGGAGCTCGACGGACGCTACGCGGCCCTGGTCCGCCGGGACGCGCAACTGGAACCGGCAACGCAACTGGAACCGACAAGCTGACGATATGCCGGGTTTACGGCCCTTTGAGGGTTACCGTGCCCGCATGCAGAGGAACACTCCGTCACGGAGAACGACCCGACTGACACGCCGGGGCCGTCTGGTCCTGCTCCTGACCGGGGCCGTCCTGGCCGGCGCCGCCGTGGCGGTGCCGCTGCTGACGCTCCACCACGACGAGGCCCCGGCACGCCCCCGCACGCTGGTGATCCCCGAGGGCTGGCGGGCCGGCCAGGTCTACGCCGCCATCGACAAGGTCCTCGCTCTGGCCCCCGGCACCACGAAGCAGTCGGTCCCCGACGCCCACCTGAACCTGCCGAACTCCGCCGAGGGCAACCCGGAGGGCTACCTCTTCCCGGCGACGTACCCCGTCGACGGGAAGAGCACCCCGCAGTCCCTGCTGTCCTACATGGTCGACACCGCGAACAAGAGGTTCAACGCCGCCCCGGTCGCCGCCGGCCCGCAGCGCAACTCCATGAACCTCTACCAGGCGATCACCATCGCCAGCATCGTCCAGGCCGAGGCCGCCTCGAAGTCCGACATGAGCAAGGTGGCCCGCGTCGTCTTCAACCGGCTGGAGCGCGGTATGCCGCTGCAGATGGACTCCACCCTCAACTACGCCCTCAACCGCAGCACGGTCCGCATGACCACGGAGGACACCCGGCTGGACAGCCCCTACAACTCCTACCAGCGCATGGGGCTGCCGCCGACGCCCATCGACAATCCGGGCGAGGACGCCATGCGCGCCGTGGCCAACCCGGCCCAGGGCGACTGGCTCTACTTCGTCACCGTCAAGCCGGGCGACACGCGCTTCACCGCCGACTACCCCGAGCACCAGCGCAATGTGGCGGAGTTCAACGCCCGTCTGAGGGGCAGTGCTCCGCAGTCCGCGAAGTGAGCCGCCCCCGGCCGCGGCGGATGCCGGTCACGCCGCGGCGGCCGGCTCCTCCTCCAGCAGGCGCCTGATGTCCCGCACGGCGGCGCGTCCGGCCCGGTTGGCGCCGATGGTGCTGGCCGAGGGGCCGTAGCCGACCAGGTGGATCCGGGGATCGGCGACCGCCCGGGTGCCGTCCACCCGGATGCCGCCGCCGGGCTCGCGCAGACCGAGCGGCGTCAGGTGGCGCAGCGAGGCCCGGAACCCGGTCGCCCAGAGGATGACGTCGGCCGTCACGTGCCGTCCGTCCGCCCACCACACCCCGTCGGGGGTGATCCGGTCGAACATCGGCCGCCGGTCCAGGACCCCGTCCTCCAGCCCCTTCCGGACGGCGTCGTTCAGCGGGAGTCCCGTCACCGATACGACGCTCCTGGGCGCCAGCCCCTGCCGCACCCGCTCCTCGACCAGAGCCACCGCCGCACGCCCCGCGTCCTCGTCGAACGGGCCGTCACGGAAGACCGGCGGCCGGCGCGTCACCCAGGTGGTGGCGGCCGCGGACGGGGCGATCTCCAGCAGATGCTGGGTTCCGGAGGCGCCGCCGCCCACCACGACCACGCGCTGCCCGGTGAACTCCGCCGGACCGGCGTACTGCGCGGTGTGCAACTGCCGCCCGTGGAAGGTCTCCTGACCCGGGTACCGGGGCCAGAACGGCTGGTCCCAGGTGCCGGTCGCGTTGATCAGCGCCCGTGCCGCCCAGGCGCCGTCGGAGGTCTCGACGAGCAGCCGCCCGCCGGGGCCCTCCCTGACCGCGGTGACCTCCACCGGCCGCCGCACCCGCAGGTCGAAGGCGCGTTCGTAGTCGGCGAAGTACGCGGCGACGACCTCCGACGACGGCCGCGCGGGGTCGGCCCCGGTCAGCTCCATCCCCGGCAGCGCGTGCATCCCGTGCACCTTGCCGTACGTCAGCGACGGCCATCGGAACTGCCAGGCGCCGCCCGGACCCGGCGGGCGGTCCAGCACGACGAAGTCCCGGTCCGGTTCGAACCCGGTGCGCCGCAGGTGATAGGCGCTGGACAGCCCTGCCTGACCGGCGCCCACGACGACCACGTCGACCTCACGAAGGGTGTTCACGTACCTGCCAACCGTGCCGGGTGCGCCGATCTTCCCCGGGGATCGAGGAGGATGGGGGACATGTCACCTGCCTTCACCACCCGAGTGCTGAACGTGGCCTCCGGTTCCCGGGAGACGGTCGTCGACCTGACCCGCGACTGCGAGGCCTTCCTCCAGGAGACCGCGGACGGCCGGGACGGTCTGCTGAACCTGTTCGTGCCGCACGCCACCGCCGGCCTCGCGATCATCGAGACCGGCTCCGGCAGCGACGACGACCTCCTTGCCGCCCTGCACACCCTGCTGCCCGCCGACGACCGCTGGCAGCACCGCCACGGCAGCCCCGGGCACGGCCGCGACCACGTCCTGCCAGCCGTCGTGCCGCCGCACGCGACCATCCCGGTCCTCGGCGGCCGACTGGAACTGGGCACATGGCAGTCGGTGTGCCTGGTGGACACGAACAAGGACAATCCCAACCGCCAGGTGCGGCTGAGCTTCCTGGGCTGACCAAGATCGCTCGCGGGGGCCGTGCCCTAACGGGTTGCGTGGCGGCGCCTGGGATCTTGATGACCCCGCTGACGAGAATCGCTTCACCATGGAAGCGTGGGGCGCGCAGAGAGATCCTTCTGCTCGGAGTCACCCCTCGTAGCGGGTGGCCAGGGTCCGTACCGTCTCGGCGATGCGGTCGCGGAGTTCGGCCGGTGCGATGACCTCGACGTCGGTGCCCAGCCGCAGGAACTCTCCGTGGGCGTGGTCGATCGATTCGATGGGGACCCGGATCTCCGTCCATCCGTCACCCGCGGGTGTCACGCCGAGGCGGCGGGCTCCCTCCGGCGTGAGCCGTACCAGAGCCTCCCCGGTGTGCAGCCGGGCTTGGAAATCGGCCAGATAGCTGTTCCAGTGCGCGGCCAGGTCGAACCCGTCCGGGATGACGAACTCTTCTTCCAGGGAGCGGAGTTCGATGATCTGGTCGACCCGGTAGGTGCGGATTCCGGACGGCCCGCCGGCGACCAGGTACCAGCGGCCGGCCTTGAGTACGAGCCCGTACGGCTCCACCCGCCGCTCGATCTCCTCCGGCGCGCGCCACCGCCGGTACCGCAGGACCACCGCCCGCCGCGCCCACAACGCGCCGGCGACCGCGGCCAGGTGAGGCGTACGGTCGGCATCGCCGTACCAGCCGGGGGCGTCGAGCAGGAAGCGTTCCTGGATCCGCCCGGCGTGCTCGCGCAGCTCCGTCGGAAGGGCGGCCCGCAACTTGAGTTGGGCGGTGGTGAGCGCCTCGCCGAGGCCGAGGTCGGCGGCGGTGCCGGGGAGTGCGGCGAGGAATGCGGCCTGCGCCTCGTCCGCGGTCAGTCCGGTGAGGCGGGTCCGGTAGCCGTCGACCAGTCGGTAGCCGCCCGCATGTCCAGCGTCGCCGTACAGCGGGATACCTGCGGCGCCGAGCGCCTCGACGTCCCGGTAGACCGTACGGACGGAGACCTCCAGCTCCTCGGCCAGTTGCCGGGCCGTCATCCGGCCCCGGTTCTGGAGCAGCAGAAGCAGGGTGACCAGCCGACTCGCACGCATGCTCCCCAGTATCCACTGACAGTGGATGTCAGTGGAGTTTCCCTAACCTGCGACGCATGGACGACTTCGACTTCCTGCACGGCTCCTGGAACGTGGCCAACCGCCGCCTCACCACCCCGCTCGGCGGCCCGGGCGCCACCACATGGGTGGAGTTCCCCGGTCACGCGGTGGTCCAGCCGCTGTTCGGGGGCGCCGGGAACATCGACGAGATCACCTTCCCCACCCTCGGCCGCCAGGGCGTGACGCTGCGGCTGTTCGACCACGAAACGCGCCAGTGGTCGATCCACTGGTCGGACAGCCGGACCGGCCGACTGGATCCCCCGGTGATCGGCGGCTTCACGGGCGACCGCGGTGACTTCCACGGCGAGGACACCTACGACGGCCGCCCGATCCAGGTGCACTTCACCTGGTACCGCCTCGGCCCGGAAGCTGCCCGCTGGGAGCAGGAGTTCTCCGGCGACGGCGGCCGTACCTGGGAGCTCAACTGGATCATGGACCTCACCCGCACCCGGTCGGCCGGCGCATGAGCATCGTCGAATTCCGCCAGTACACCCTGCATCCCGGCGCCCGGGAGACACTGATCGAGCTGTTCGAGCGCGAGTTCGTGACCGGCCAGCAGGCGGCCGGCATCACCGTCGGCGGCCGGTTCCGCGACCTTGACGACCCGGACCGCTTCGTCTGGCTGCGCGCGTTCCCCGACATGACGCACCGCCGGCGCGCACTGGAGGCGTTCTACACCGGCACTGTCTGGCGGGAACACCGCGACGCGGCCAACGCCACCATGATCGACAGCGACGACGTCCTGCTGCTGCGCGGTCCCGGCTTCATGCCGGAGCCGGGCACCCGCGAGGTGGTCGCGACGGTCTGCCGGCCGTCGGACGCGGCTGCCTTCGACGCGTACGCCGCCCGGCACCTGGGCCCGCTCCATGCGCTGCACCGCACCGAGCACGCCGAAAACGACTACCCCCTCCTGCCCGTCCGCACCGGGGCGGACATCCGGGTCTGGTTCGGCCCGGCCGAGGCACCACCCTGGCCGATCCGGCGGCTGCGGCTGGAACCGGTGACGATGTGCAGGTGACAGCACCGCAAAATGTCTCTGACAGCGAGAACGAGGACAGCCAAGGCCTTGGTTCCCGCACCCGTCAGAGGCACTTGTCAGGTGAGCAAGCGAATCGGTTGCCACCCGCGCTTGCGGGTCCTCGGGGTTGCTTCAACGGAGGTTGGTGGACACGAACAGGGGCAATCCCAACCGCCAGGTGCGGCTGAGCTTCCTGGGCTGAGCGAGATCGTCGGCGGTCCTGAGCTCCCTGTTCGTCACCCGCTTTGCCCTGCCGTACTGCCCTGCGGCTAGTTTGTGTGCAGGAGAGGTACAGGTACGCAGGCCCGTGGCGGCAGAGGTGCACGGGGGACGGAAGGTCGGGAAGAGTGTCGCTGCGCGCAGGTGATCCAGCCGAGATCGGCGGCTATCCGCTTGAGGCGCGGCTCGGCTCGGGCGGCATGGGCACGGTCTTTCTGGCCCGCACGAGTTCGGGGCGACCTGTCGCGATCAAACTGATCCACCAGCAGTACGCGGAGGACGACGAGTTCCGCATCCGTTTCCGGCAGGAGGTGGCGGCGGCGAGGCGGGTGAGCGGCGCGTTCACCGCCGCGGTGGTCGACGCCGACCCCGAGGCCGAGCAGCCGTGGATGGCGACGACCTATATCGGGGGGCCCACGCTCGCCCAGCGCATCGCCACGAACGGCCCGCTGAGCGGAGCGGAGCTGAGGAGGCTCGCCATCGGGCTGGCGGAGGCGCTGCGCGACATCCACCGGGTGGGGGTCGTCCACCGTGACCTGAAGCCCTCGAACGTCGTGCTCTCGCCCGAAGGCCCGCGCGTCATCGACTTCGGCATCTCGCGCGCCGTGGACCAGCAGACGCTGACGATGACGGGGCGGGTCATCGGTACGCCGCCCTTCATGTCGCCGGAGCAACTGCAGGCGCCGCGTGGCGTGGGGCCGCGGTCCGATGTCTTCTCGCTGGGCACGCTGCTGGTGTACTCGGCGACCGGCCGCGGGCCCTTCGACGCGGACAGCCCGTACATGACGGCGTATCAGGTGGTGCACGAGGAGCCGTCGCTGGGTGCCGTGCCGGCGGCTTTGCGCGCGGTCGTCGAGTTGTGCCTGGACAAGGAGCCCGAGGGGCGCCCCTCGGCGGACGAACTCCTCGTGCTGCTGCGGGATCTGCCGGCCGACCTCGGTGGGACCGCCGCGAACGGGGTTGCCGCCGGCCGCACCCGCGACGTGATCACCCAGCATCACTTCGCGGCGCGGGCCACCCCGGCGCCGACTGCCCCGACCACCGCTCCGGCCGGCCCCGATACGGGGAGCACCGGCATCCCCACCGGCCGCCTTCTGCTTCGCCGATGGCGTCCTGTGCTCGCGGCCGCGGTCGCGGTGGCAGCGATCGGCGGGGGAATGGCCGCACTGAAGGTGGGCGGCCTCGGGGGCAACAGCGGCGGCGACAAGGGCAACAGCGTTGCGGCGCCGGGCGCCGCACTTCCGGACGGCTTCAAACCGTGGCACAAGACCGTGCGGGGCGGGCGCGAGGACATCCCCGACGAGTTGCGTTGCGTCGCACGCGGCGACGCGCTGTTCTGCGGGGGCGGCGGTGTTGTCGCGACCCGTATCAGGCCCTCGGACGGCTCGCGGGTGTGGACGGCGAAGAGTCCGGGCGTCCCCGTCCAGGCCATGCACCTGGTGGGCGCCACCGACGACACCGTGCTCGGTTACCGCTTCGCCGCCGAGGACGCCCCGCAGGGCCCTCCCAGCGAGGTGGTGGCCGTCGACGCCGACAACGGCCGGGAGCTGTGGTCCGTGGCGTCCGGCGCCCAGTCGCAGGCCGTCACGGGTCGGACTCAGGACGCCGTTGTGGTCGGTTCCACCGTGGTGACGGTCGACGCTTCCAACTCCGGCTTCGAGGCCCGGGACGCGCACAGCGGTGAGGTCACCTGGACGACGTCGTTCCCGGCGGGTACGCAGTGCGCTCCCGTCCCGGTGGGCCCGCAGCTCGTCGCGATGTGCGCGACGGATACGGAGGTGGATGCCTCAGAGGTGCGCCACCCCACCCTGTACACGGTCGACCGCGCCTCGGGGGCACTGGGCAGGCCCATCGCGGTCAACGGCCCCGCCGTGCCGGTGGGCGTCACCGACGGCAGGCTCGTACTCCTTCGGGTGCACAGGGAGGGAACAACGCCGGCCGGCTACGACGGGGTGACGCGGGTCGACCCCGTCTCGCGGAAGGTCACGTACTCACGGCTGACCAAGACATACGTGGGGACGCCCGGCATGACGGACGGCACCGTCTACGTGAGCGGGCAGACCGGTCTCATCACGGCGCTCGACCCCGTGACCGGCCGGAAGAAGTGGTCGCGGCAGACTGGCGTGGAGGGTGCGTCGGGTCCCGTCGCGGGAGCCGACGCGCTGTATTTCAGCTCGGCCACCGGCCGGGTGGTCGCGCTGTCGCCGCACGATGGCGAACCCCTGTGGACAACCGACCCGCAGGCCGATGGTCTGACGGGCGAGCAGGGCGCAAGTCCGCGCGTGACCGTTGCGGGGCGTGCGTTGATCGTGGCCGCGGCCAAGAACACCCTCTTCGCCTTCGACGCGCAGAAGGCGCCGAAGTCGGACTGACGGACTGGCGTCAGTGCAGCCAGGCGGGCAGGGTCTCGTAATCGGTCAGGTTCCGGGCGGCGCACCAGAGGGTGAAGGGGACCGTGTCGACGGCTGACCCGGCGTCCGTTGCGGCGACGGCGACCGCGACGGCCCCGGCGACGGCCTCGGGGTGGGTGTGGGTCACCGCGGCGGACATGGCAGCCCGCCGGGCTGCGTTCTCCGGGTCGCCTGTGTAGCGGACACCGAGAGGGGCGACGCGCATCGCCGCCCTGGCGGGCCAGGCCATCTCCGTGTCGTCGGTCCACGGTCAGGGCGCTTCCGGCAGTTGCTGGTGACGCAGGGTGGGGAGGTTGGAATCCCAGCCATGCCGGCCACTGGTTTCGTCGTGCGGAGGAACTGCACCCAGAGTTCACTTTCGTATGTATTGACGTCGGCCGACGTGCTGATCGTGCGCGCACCATGCTAAAATTGCGGCAGTTGCAGTTGTGGTTCCCGAAACTTCAAGTGCCTCGGTGGCCATCGCCGCCGGGCATTTTTGTATCTCCGGTGCTCATCCCGGACGGGGTTCATTGTCGCAACGCAGGGGTTCACACGGTGTGGGCCCGCGGGCACTGCCCCCAAAGGAGATATGACATGGCTACTGGCACCGTCAAGTGGTTCAACGCGGAAAAGGGCTTCGGCTTCATCGAGCAGGACGGCGGCGGCCCGGACGTCTTCGCCCACTACTCGAACATCGCCGCCCAGGGCTACCGTGAGCTCCAGGAAGGCCAGAAGGTGAACTTCGACATCACGCAGGGCCAGAAGGGTCCGCAGGCCGAGAACATCACTCCCGCCTGACGTCGAAGCGTATGAGATGGCTGGGGCCCCGCCGTGCGGCGGGGCCCCAGCTTGCTGTTTTTTGAATTCCAATGGAATTCTTTTGGTTTCGCGTTCGTTTCGCATTCGGCTCGTTCTTGCAATTCATCCGGCTCATTTCTGTCGGGAATTCCTCGATGCGCGCCCCGTCGAGGAAGGTTCTCCATGAGTCGTTCAGCTCGCACGAATGACCGTCTCCGCCCACAGGCTCAGGGACGCCCCGGCGCAGGCCCGGGCGATACCAGGCACCGCCCCTCCGCGCCGCAGGGGGAGTTCGCGCTGCCGGTCACCGTCACCCCGGCCCTGCCCGCGGCCGCCACCTTCGGTGAACTGGACATGCCAGTCGTGTTGCTGAAGATGCTCACCAGCAACGGTCTGCACGAGCCGTTCCCGATCCAGGCCGCCACGTTGCCGAACTCCCTCGCAGGGCGCGACGTCCTGGGCCGCGGGCGCACCGGATCGGGCAAGACGCTCGCTTTCGGCCTGGCGCTCCTCGTGCGCACGAGCGGGCAGCGTGCCGAGGCGCGGAAGCCGCTTGCGCTGATCCTCGTCCCCACGCGCGAGCTGGCCCAGCAGGTCACCGACGTGCTCGCGCCGTACGCCCGGTTGCTGAAGCTGCGGCTGGCCACCGTGGTCGGCGGCATGTCGATCGGCAGACAGGCCGGCGCACTGCGCGCCGGGGCCGAGGTGGTCGTCGCGACTCCCGGCCGCCTCGCGGATCTCGTCGAGCGCAAGGACTGCCGCCTGGACCGGGTGAACATCACCGTCCTGGACGAGGCCGACCAGATGGCGGACATGGGTTTCATGCCGCAGGTCACCGAACTGCTGGACCAGGTACGTCCCGGCGGCCAGCGCATGCTGTTCTCGGCCACGCTGGACCGCAACATCGACCTCCTGGTCCGTCGTTACCTCCATGACCCGGTCGTCCATTCGGTCGACCCGTCGGCGGGCGCGGTCACCACGATGGAGCATCACGTGCTGCAGGTGCACGGCGCCGACAAGTACGCGACCGCCACCGAGATCGCTGCCCGCGACGGGCGCGTGATCATGTTCCTGGACACCAAGCACGCTGTCGACCAGTTCACCAAGCACCTGCTGAGCAGTGGCGTCAAGGCCGCGGCTCTGCACGGTGGCAAGTCGCAGCCCCAGCGCACCCGCACTCTCGCACAGTTCAAGACCGGCGACGTCACGGCGCTGGTGGCCACCAACGTCGCGGCTCGGGGCATTCACGTCGACAACCTCGATCTCGTCGTCAACGTCGACCCGCCGAACGACCACAAGGACTACCTGCACCGCGGTGGCCGAACTGCCCGCGCCGGCGAGTCCGGCCGTGTCGTCACGCTGGTCCTCCCCGGCCAGCGCCGGGACATGGTCCGTCTGATGTCCGACGCGGGCATCAGGCCGCAGATCACGCAGGTCCGCTCCGGCGAGGCCGAGCTGAGCCGCATCACCGGCGCCCAGGCTCCCCCCGGTGTCCCCGTCGGCGGCAGCGGGCCGGTCGCGGAGCGCCCGAAGCGCGGCGGTGCTCCCTTCCGCGGTCTGGGCACCCGCCCGGGGCGGGCCGGCGGCGGTGGCGAGTCCCGCCGGTCCGCTGAGGCCCGCCAGATCGCCGAGGCCCGCAAGGCCGCCCGGGTCCGCCGTGGCGCATAGCCGGCGACGGTGCCCTCGTACGTGGTGTGCCTGACTCGGGCCGGAGGTGACCAGGCGCCGCGTCAGCGCTGCGCCGGCACGTCCCAGCGGACGCGCAGAGCCGGGGGCTTCCGGAAGACCAGGCCTCTGGGCGCGGTGGGCGAGGCCGGGTCGAGCCGCAGGCCGGGGAGACGGTCGAGGAGTGCGACAAGGCAGGCGCGGGTTTCCAGACGGGCGAGATGGGCGCCCAGACAGAAGTGCGGGCCGTGCGCGAAGGCCAGCTGGCGGCGGGAGTTGTCCCGTCGCAGGTCGAAACCGTCGGGGTCCTGGAACACCTCGGGGTCGCGGTTCGCGCCGGCGAGCGAGACGACCACCAGATCACCGCGCCGCACGTCGGCCCCGCCGATCGTCACGTCGGCGGTTGCGTAGCGGTCCACCACCGCCGCGGCGGGTTCCAGGCGGAGCGATTCCTCGATCGCCGCGTCGACCAGGTCCGGATCGGCACGCACGAGGGCGAGTCGACCAGGGCGCGCCAGCAGGTGCAGTACGGCGTTGGCGACCACCTCCGGCAGCTTCAGGCGCTTGCTCCCGGCCGCTGCGACCAGCAGCGACGCGTCGCCTCCGGCCGCGACCGTCGCCTCGACGCTTCCTCGCAGCCGGTCGAACGCCGCCGCCCCGGCGGGGTTCGCCGACAGCCCGGCGGTGATGTCGGAGACCGCGCTCACGATGGCGTCGTACCAGGACAGCACCGCCTCGGCGTCCGCGCCGACCAGGCCCAGCGACTCGGCAACGACGGAGACGGCCAGCGGCCCGGCCACCTCCCGGCGCAGTTCGGCGTTGCCACGCGGCCGGATGCCTTCCACGAGCCGGGCGGCTTCCTGTTCCACGAACCCGGTGAACCGGTCGTGTACATCGTGCGCGCGGAACGGGTCGGTGAAGGGGGCGCGGTGCCGCTTGTGCTCGGCGCCCTCCACGGAGAGCATGCTCGGACCGACCACCTGGGCGGTGGAGAAGCGGGGATCGTCCACCGTGAAGGTCGCCGCGTCGCGCATCACACGCAGTGCGAGATCATGCCGGGTCACCAGCCAGCCGCCCAGCACGGGGAGCCACGAAACCGGTTCGCGGGCGCGCAGCAGGGCCAGCCGGGGGTGGAGGTCCTCCTCCAAGTCCCTGAGCGTGGTCGCGGCGCCGAGTGGAAACCGGCGCGCTGTCACCATGGAAGCTCCCCCTGTTCCCTGGAATTCCGGCCGCCGCGGAGCCCACCGGGACAGCTCCGGCCCGCGGATGGCTCCGGCGCCCCTGTCCCGGCCGTCTTCGCCGGGGCCGACTGCTCGATGTCAGTGGTCCCTGTCAGGATGGCGGATGTAGCGAAGAACGGGACAGAACGGGGAACAGCGCATGATCGAGCATGTGGTCCGCCGCATGGCCGAACAGATCGTCAGGGACGCACCGCAGGGACGGACCCGGGTCGTGCTCTCCGGTCACGCGGGCCGCGGCGGGACCGGGATCACGGGCGGGCACGCCTTCGCCGGGCGGCGCGACTCCACGGGGGTGCCCGAGATGCACCACCGGCTGACGGAACTCGCGGGGGCCGTACGCGAGGACCGCGGCTGGGACCCCGTCAACTGGGAGATGGACTGCCGCACCTCCGGCGCCTACCGGCTCGTCGCGTTCAGGGACGCCGTCAGCCGGGTGAGCGGATCGGGAGGCTGTTACCAGATCGTCCTGGACCCCGACCACCGCCTGCCGCAGCCGGGCATGCGCCAGCAGGCCGGCACCGCCGCCCCCGCCGGTGACGCCGAGTCGGCCGCGACGACGTTCCGTGCCTACCTCGAGCGGCGCGCCGCCGTCCTCGGGCGCCCCGAGGAACTGCCCCCGCCCGTCACCGAAGCCGCGCTGGACGAAGCCGAGCGCCGCATCGGGCGGCCGCTGCCCGCCGACCTGCGCGCGCTGTACCTGATCGCCGACGGGGACGGCATCGATCACGAGCATCGCTATCTGATCGAAGACCACGCCTGGCTGCCGCTGAAGAGTCTGGTCGGCGAGTACACCGACGGCCGGGCGTGGCAGGACCGCCCCTGGTTCGGCTGGGACCTGGAATGGGACGCCGTGGTGTTCGACACCACCCCCGCCGAGACCGTCCGCCGCTGCGGAGGCCACCCCGGCTGGATCCGCTTCGCCGGCGGCGAGGACGGCAACTACCTCGCCGTCGACATGGACCCCGCCCGTAACGGGCGGCCGGGCCAGGTCATCGCCTCGGGCCGCGACCACGACGACGGACCCGTGCACGTCGCCGACTCCCTCACCTCCCTGCTCCGGGAGCACCTGGAACTGCTGGAGCAAGGCTCCTACGAGAAGCACGACGGCTGCATATCCCTGCGCCGGCCCCGCCGCGACAACGGCACACAGCAGATCATCGGCGACATCCCCGAAGAGGTACCGCCCACCCTCCAGGCCATCCACATCAACGACGCCTCCGGCACCGTCGACCTCAGCCCGCTGACCGGCGCCCCCGGCCTGCGCCGCGTGCACCTCAACCGCTCCACCACCGCCGACCTCGCAGCCCTGCGCGACCTGCCGGTCGAGTCGCTCCGCGTCACCCTCACCGGCGGCGACCTCACCCCACTGGCGGGACACCCCCACCTCGCGTCGCTGGATCTGAAGACCACCGCCCCGGTCGACCTCGCGCCGCTGCGCAGCGCCCCCCACCTGCACGGTCTCGACCTCACGGGCGCCGAGACAACCGACCTGACCGTCCTCGCCGACCTCACGGACCTTCGCTACCTCGCCCTCGGCCGGCAGCAGTGGGCCACACTGCTCGACCACGGCAAGCTCCCGCCGGGGCTGGCCGCCATCAGCCTCGTGGGGGACGACATCACCTTCGACGACGCCCTCGCCCTGGCCTCCCGTGCCGGCCTGGACACAGGCGACGTTCTCCGTGTCGCCGGGAGCCTTTGAGGAGTGCGGGACGCGGGGAGAGGAAGGGGGTGGCTCAAGCCGGCTTGCGCCACACGGAGACGTGCTGTGCGGAGTCCTCGGTGAACGGCGCTCCGTCCCAGTCGGCGACGCGCCGTTCCAGTTCGAGCCCGGCGATCCGCGCCATCAGGTCGAGTTCCGCCGGCCACGCGTACCGGTGCCGGGAAGCGGTGCGGCGGTAGTGGCCGTCGTCCTCGCCGTCACGGCTGAAGTGGTGCGAGACGAGGATCTGCTCGACGAGGTCGAAGGTGTCGAAACCGAGGTGCCGGTCAGAGACGTCGAAGGGCACCGCGATCTGCCCGGGCGGCAGGAACCGCAACGGCGGCACGCCCAGCTCGATGACGAACCGGCCGCCGGGCGCCAGATGGCGGGCGGCGTTGCGGAAGCACTCGACCTGCTCGTCCTGGGTGAGCAGGTTCGTGATCGTGTTGTAGACGAGGTAGACCAGGGTGAACTCGCCGGGGACGGTCGTCGTGGCCATGTCCCCGAGAGCGACCGGGAGCCGGTCCTCGTCGATCTTGCGCCGCAGGACGGCTGTCATGTGCTCGGACAGTTCGATGCCGACCACGGGCACGCCGCGTTCCCGGAGCGGGACGCCGACGCGTCCGGTGCCAATGGCGAACTCCAACGCCCGCCCGTCACCGGCGAGTTCGGAGAGGAAGTCGAGAGTCGGTCCGAGGAAGGCGACCGAGGACCTCTCGGCCTCCCCGGCGTCGTAGCGTTCGGCGGTTTCGTGGCTCCACAGTTCGCTGCTCGTCACGGGCGGCCACTTTGCCGGGCGGGGCGGGACGCTGTCCACGGGTTTTCCCGCCACCGGCACCGTCGGCAGGTCAGCGGCCCGGCGGTTACTCCGTGTCCTGCTCGGCGCGTTCGGTGGCGCGCTGCTTCAGGCGTGCCGTCTCCTTGCGCACCTCGGCCTGCGTGGTGCGCTCCTTCTCCAGCCACTCGGGCTGCTCCTGCTTCAGCGCCTCGATCTGCTCGGTGGTCAGCGCCTCGGTGACCCCGCCGCGCGCGAGACCGGAGATGGAGACACCCAGCTTGGCCGCGACCACGGGGCGGGGGTGGGGACCGTTGCGTCGCAGTTCCCGCAGCCACTCGGGCGGATCGGTCTGGAGCTCGTTGAGCTCGGCACGCGAGACGACGCCCTCCTGGAACTCGGCGGGCGTGGCGGGGAGGTACACACCCAGCTTCTTCGCCGCGGTGGCGGGCTTCATCGTCTGGGCGGTCTGGTGCGACTTCATGGTGTCCAGACTATCGACCGCGGACGAGGGCGCCGACCACGCCGGGTAACCTGGCGGCGTGACCGGCTCGGATGCATCTGCCTCGTTCCGGCTCGCGTACGTCCCCGGGGCGACGCCCGCCAAGTGGGTGCGCATCTGGAACGAGCGCCTGCCCGACGTCCCCCTCGACCTCGTCCAGGTCCCGGCCGCCGAGGTGGCCGACGTGCTGCGCGGCGGCGCGGCGGACGCGGGGCTCGTACGCCTGCCGGTGGACCGTACGTACTTCAGCGCGATCCCCCTCTACACCGAGACCACGGTGGTGATCGTCCCCAAGGACCATCTGGTGACCGCGGCGGACGAGGTGTCCGTGGCGGACCTGGCCGACGAGGTCGTCCTCCACCCGCTCGACGACGTCCTCGGCTGGGACCGGCCGCCCGGCGAAGAGGCCTTCGAACGGCCCGCCACCACGGCCGACGCCGTCGAGCTCGTGGCGGCCGGAGTGGGCGTGCTCGTCGTCCCCCAGTCGCTGGCCCGCCTCCACCACCGCAGGGACCTCACCTACCGACCGGTCGCCGACGCCCCGCAGTCGGGCATCGCGCTCTGCTGGCCGGAGGAGGCGCACACCGACCTGGTGGAACACTTCATCGGGATCGTGCGCGGCCGGACCGTCAACAGCACCCGGGGCCGCGCCCAGACCCCGCCCGAGGAGCAGCCGGGGCGCAAGGACCGGCGTGCCGAGCAGGGGGAGACCCGCCGCAAGCCCGCCACCGGCGGAAAGACCGGCGGACAGACCGGAGGCAAGTCCGGCGGCAGGGCGGGCGGCCGAACGGGCCAGGCGGCAGGCCGCTCCGGCAGGGCGACCGGCCGTGCGGGCGGGTCCGCGGCCCGCAACCGGCGCGGCGGCTCAGGCGGCTCCGGCGGCTCGGGCGGCGGCAGGAGCGGCGGGCGGGGCAGGCCGGGCCGCGGGGCGTAGCCGCCTCCGCGTCACGTCCGGGCGCCGCGGCCGATCGACTCCACCAGCGGCAGCAGCCGGAACGGAACCCGCTCGCGCAGCGCCACCTCCGTACGGGTGCGCACCACGCCCGGCAGGCTGATGAGCTTCTGGATGACGTCCTCGAGGTGGGCGTTGTCGCGCGCCACGACACGGGTGAGCAGGTCGCCTCCGCCCGTCATCGAGAACGCCTCGACGATCTCAGGTACGGCCGCCAGCGCGTCCCCGACGTCGTCCAGGTGCCCCTGGGTGACCTCGATGTGCACGAACGCCAGGACCGGGTGGCCGAGCGCGACGGGGGAGAGGGCGGGACCCGTGCCGGTGATCACGCCGTTCCGTTCGAGACGGTCGAGGCGGGCCTGCAGGGTGCCCCGCGCGACGCCGAGGATGCGGGCGCACTCGCGCACGCTGGTGCGCGGCTGCTCCAGGAGCAGCCGCAGGATGCGGGTGTCGAGTTCGTCCACGGCCATGGCGACGAGGGTTTCCTCTCAGGTCGGTGATCGGCAGTTACTGTACCAATGGCTCACCAGAACGCGGTCCGACTGGGCCAGCATCCGTGGTCCATTGGCTTGCGGCCAGCGCGTTGATCACGTGTCCGATTATGCCAATGGCTCAGTGTTGCCGGGTTCGCTTGAGCCAGGGGCGCCGGGGATGCTCTCATGGACACGTCGACGGCGCTGCGGATCCCCGCGGCGCCTTTCTCATGCCGGTGTCGCGCCGGCGTTCCAGGTGACTTCCACAGGGGGCGGTAAGCAGTGCTGAAGAGGGTGTTCGTGGCTCCGGACCCGGGGCGGACGCGGCTGCGCTTCGCCGCCAGGGCCGTCCTCGGCATCGGCCTGGCGGTCGCCGTCTGCGGGGTGGCCGGACACTCGCTGCCGGGCGCCGTCGCCGGTGGGCTCGCCGCGCTGCTCGCCCTGTTCACCGTCACCGACCCCACGGTGCGCGGACAGCTCGTGACCACCGCGCTGCTGCCGGTCGCCGGCCTGCCCGTGCTGGCCGTCGCGGCCGGCCTCCACGACCACCCCTCGGCACGCGACCTCGCCTTCCTCGCCGTGGTCGGCGCGGGCGTGTACGCGCGCCGCTGGGGGCCGCGCGGCCACAGTCTCGGCGTGTTCGCGTTCATGACCTTCTTCGTGGCGCAGTTCCTGCACACCAGGACCGGGCAGCTGCCCGAGGTGTTCGCAGCCGTCCTGCTGTCCGTGCTCACCGCGGCGGCGGTGCGCTTCGGCATGTGGTGTTACGAACGCCGGCTGCCCGCCGCGGCCGCACCCGCCGTTCCGGGCGGCCGCGGGCTGGGCCGGGTGACCACCCGGCAGGCCGTGCAGGCGACCGCGGGCGCCGGCTTCGCCCTCGTCGTGGGCCAGCTCGTGTCCGGGGAGCGCTGGTACTGGGCCGTCGGCGCCACCTGGTGGGTGTTCGTGAACACCACCTCGCGCGGCGAGACCCTGGTCCGCGGCTTCCGCCGGGTCCTCGGCACGGTGCTCGGCATCGCCCTGGCCGCCGTGGTCGTCGTCCCGCTGCACGGGGCCGCGCTCCCCACCGCCGCCCTGGTCGCCGTCTGCGTCTTCGGCATCTTCTACACCGCCGCCGTGTCCTACACCTGGATGATGCTCTGGGTCACCCTGCTCGCCACGGCGCTCTACGGCCTTCTCGGCGTCCTCGCGCCCGGGCTGCTCGCCCTGCGGCTCGGCGAGACGGCCGTCGGCGCGCTCGGCGCCTGGCTGGCCGTGCTGTTCGTGCTGCCCGTCACCACCCACGCCGTCACGGACGCCTGGATCCAGCGGGCCCTGCGCTGCGTCCACGCGTGCACGGCGGAGGCCGCGGCCCGGCTGGCCGGCACCGCAGGGGCCGACCCGGCACCTGGCGTGGCCGAACTCGAGCAGCTGCTCGGCCGGGTGCGGCTCTCCGTCGCCCCGCTCGTGCACCCACTGAACCCGATGCTCGGCCGCAAGCGGCGCGCCCGGCAGGTGCTCGCCCTGCTCGACGACTGCGCCCGCGAGATCCGTGGCCTCGTCGCCGTCGCCGCCGACCCGGAGGCCTCCCACGACGAGCGGCTGGCCGCCGCGTGCCACCGAGTGGAGAGCGCGGTGGAAGCCCTCACCGACGACGGCGCGGACACCGTTCTGCGGGTCGCCCCCGCCGCTCCCCGGCCGACGGCCGCGGAGGCCGCTCTCACCCACCTCCACGCCCTGGAACACGCCCTGGCGGAACTGGCCACGCCGTTGCGTGCGCCGTCGGGCTCGCCGCTGGTGGGCGCGTGACGCCGACGTCACCGTGATGCCGACGGCACGAGGGGGGCCACGCCGCGACTTGGTCTAGACCGAACGGGGGTGACTGCTACCGTCGCTCGGACGGGACGACCGAGAGGGGACCAGTGGTGGCACACGGCGGCAGGCGGCGGGCGTTCATCGGGTCGTTCACGGCGGCGGGAGGCCCCGGGGTCGTCACCGCGGCGGTGTCCGAGGACGGCGGGGCGCTGACCGTGCTCAGCGGGGTCGACGGTGTCCTCGACCCTTCCTACCTGGCCCTTTCCCGCGACGGCGGCACGCTCTACGCGGTGAGCGAGACGGCCGAGGGCGCCGTGGCGGCCTACCGCGTGAAGGGCGAGACGGTCGAGCTGACCGGGCCGCCGGTGAGCGTCGGCGGCAGCGGCCCCACCCACCTGAGCCTGCTCGACGGGCACGTCCTGACGGCCAACTACGGTTCCGGCAGCGTCAGCGCCGTTCCCGTCCGCGCCGACGGGCGCCTCGCCCCGGCCGCCTCGGACGTGCTGCGGCACACCGGCTCGGGCCCGCACGAGCGGCGCCAGCGCGGTCCGCACGCCCACCAGGTGCAGCCGGACCCGAGCGGCCGCTGGGCCGTCAGCGTGGACCTCGGCACCGACTCGGTGCGGGTCTGCACCCTGGTCGACGGGCAGCTCGCCGTGCACCGGGAGATCGCGCTGCGGCCCGGCTCCGGACCCCGCCACCTGGCCTTCCACCCGGACGGCGGGTACGCCTACGTGGTCAACGAACTGAGGCCCACCGTCACGGTCTGCCGCTGGGACGCCGCCGAGGGCTCGCTCAAGCCCCTGACGGAGAACCCGCTCCTGCCGGACGCCCCGGCCGGGGACGCCTATCCCTCGGGCATCGCGGTGGCGCCGGACGGCCGGTTCCTGTGGACCGCGACGCGCGGCGAGGACGTCCTGTCCGTGTTCGCGGTCGAGGCGGACGGGGAGCGGCTGCGGCTGGTCGGGTGCGTGCCGTGCGGCGGCCACTGGCCCCGGGCGCTGACCCTGTCCGACGGCTTCCTGTACGTCGCCAACGAGCGCTCCGGGGACGTGACCTGGTTCGCCGTGGACGGGAAGACGGGGCTGCCCGCGCGGGCCGGCAAGGTCGCGGTGCCGGCGGCGTCCTGCGTGGTCTTCGGCTGAACGCGCGCACGGCCGCGCATGTCCACGAGCGCTGCCAGGACGGCACGAGGTTCCGTACGGCGAAGGGCCCGCCCCTCGGATGGCGAGGAGCGGGCCCCGGGTCGTACGGGGTGAAGGCCGCGGGCGTCAGCGCGCCGGCGCGCTCTGCGGCTGCTGCGGGGCGATGCCCAGGGCCGTCGTGTAGCCGGCCAGGGCGAGCTTGCCGATCGCCGGGTACGGGCCGAGTGCCTCGGCGGCGGCACAGCCGGCCTCCTCGGCGGCGGCCTGGACCAGCTCCGCGTCGATCTCCGGGCCGATCAGGTACGGCGCCAGGGCAAGCTGCTGGGAGCCCGCGGCCCGCAACTGCTCGGCGACGTCGGCGATCGAGCCGTCCTGGTCGAGAGCGGCCGCCATCACCGGAACGGCGAGGCGGGCGGCGAGCAGCATGCCGGTGATCCCGGCCGCCTGCACGGCCTCTTCGCCGCCGACCGAGGCCAGGATGATCCCGTCGGCCGCGGTCGCCACGGTGAACAGGCGGGCGCGGTCGGCGCGGGCCAGGCCCGCCTCCGACAGCCGGACGTGCAGCGCCTCGGCGAGCAGCGGGTGCGGGCCGAGCACGTCGGTCAGCTCGGCGGCGACACGGCTGTCCATGACGGCCTGACGGATCCGGCGCAGCAGCGCGTTGTCCGGACCGGCCAGCAGCGGCACCACGACCGCGACGGGACCGTCGGGCTGCTTGACGTCCGCTCCGGCGGCGACGGCCTGCTCGTAACGGGCGGTCCGCTCCTCGGCCGCACGGGTGAGTACGGTCTGCACGGTCGGGTGGTCCGCGTCGTCCCCGTCGAGGTAGCCGATCCGGGCGTCGAGGCCGGGCAGCTCGGAGCGCGCGATGCTCACGACCTCCTCGGCGAGGCCCCGCGTGGCGTCGCCAGGGGTCCCCGGCACCGCGAGGACGAGAGCGGGTGCGCCCTCGGGCGCCGCCAGCGGTTCGGGGCGGCGGTGCCGTCCCGGCTGGCGGGGGCGCGGCATTCGTACTGGTAGGCCGGGCGCGGGCCCAGTGGGGGAGCTCATGGCGCCGCATGTTACTGGCTTCGGGGGTTCCCCTGTTCGGGGAGGGTGCAGGTGAGCGGTATCCGTCCGGTTTTGTCTGATGGGTTACGTACCGGTGTGCGGCGTGGTCCGGCGTCACCAGGCCGGATGCGGCAACTGGCGCGGTCCATCAGTGCATTTGTCCGGCAGATGCGGACGTGGGGGATCAATCCCTTTGTGGGGGAGGTACGTACAGCAGCTTCTCATCATCCGGAAGGGCGAGGACGTCCCTGGCCAGGTCGGTCGCGATGCGCACGCAGCCGTGCAGCGGATCGCCCTCGGCGGGCACCCGCCGTGCGTGCGGGAGCCGCTCGGAGAGTTCCTTCTCCAGCGGCACGAGGAGCGGGTCGCCGAGCTTGAACAGGCCGCCGGTCAGGGCGAGCAGCGGCTCTTCCGAGGGCGGGCAGACGGCCGCGGCTGACTCGGCCATGTGCCGGGCGGCCGCGCGCAGCACACCGGCCGCGACGGGGTCGCCGGCCGCGCAGGCCGCCACCTCGGGGGCGAAGGAGGCCAGCACGGCGGCCCGGTCGGAGCGCGGGTAGAGCCGGCCGGGCAGTTCCGCCGTCGGCCCGAACACCTCCTCGGCGCGGGCCAGCAGTCGCGCCGAGCCGCCGTCCCGCCCGTCGTGGGCGCGCAGCGCGGCCTCCAGGCCCGCCCGTCCGATCCACGCTCCGCCGCCGCAGTCGCCGAGCAGATGTCCCCAGCCGTCCGCGCGCCGCCAGCCGGTGAGATCGGTGCCGATCGCGATCAGACCGGTTCCGGCGGCGACGACCGCGCCGGGGCGGGGGCCCAAGGCTCCGGCGTAGGCGGTGACGGCGTCGGCGGCCAGCGCGACCCGGCGTACGCCGAGCTGCCGTGCCAGCGCTCCGGGCAGTTCGGCCCGCAGCGCGTCGCCCAGGGTGGCGAGCCCGGCCGCCCCCAGTACGGCCGTCTCCAGCCGTCCCACGCCGGCCTCGGCGGCCAACGCGCGGGCCATGGGCACCAGTTGCTCCATGAGGTGTCCGGGTTCGATGCCCCGCGCGCCGGTGCGCACCGGCTCACCGGACTCCCCCCGCGCCAGCGCCCCGCGCCCGGGCACGCCGACGACGGCCCGGAGCCCGGAGCCGCCCGAGTCCACGGCGAGGAATCCGGCCGCGCCGGCCGGCGAGTCCCCTGTCACGGCAGCACCTGGCTCGGGCACTGGACGCACCGGGCTCCTTCCCGCTGACGGCCGGCCGCGCGATCCGCGCGGCCCGCTCGACGGCCTTGGTGAGGAGGAACACTAGCGTCCGCGGACGCCCGCGGGGACCGGTCCGCGGGCAGGGATTGTCGGTGTGGGCCGCTAGAGTGACGCAGCGTGGCACCACGACCGTTGTATGAACTAGTAGAGGCCGGCTGGGCGAAGGCCCTGGAACCGGTGGCCGGACGTATCGCGGGCATGGGGGACTTCCTGCGCGCCGAGGTCGCGGCCGGCCGGACGTATCTCCCGGCGGGGGCGAACGTCCTGCGGGCGTTCCAGCAACCCTTCGACGACGTAAGGGTCCTGATCGTCGGTCAGGATCCCTATCCGACGCCCGGAATGGCCATCGGCCTGAGCTTCGCGGTCGCGCCGGAGGTGCGGTCGCTGCCGGGCAGCCTGGAGAACATCTACCGGGAGCTGAACTCGGACCTTAACCTGCCCAGGCCCTCCAACGGTGATCTGACCCCGTGGACCCGGCAGGGCGTGCTGCTGCTCAACAGGGCGCTCACCACGGCCCCGCGCAAGCCCGGCGCCCACCGGGGCAAGGGCTGGGAGGAGGTCACCGAGCAGGCCATCCGCGCCCTCGTCGCGCGGGAGCGGCCGCTGGTGTCGATCCTGTGGGGGCGAGACGCGCGCAATCTGCGGCCGCTGCTCGGCGAGTACCCGGCCATCGAGTCGGCGCACCCCTCGCCGATGTCCGCGGACCGGGGCTTCTTCGGCTCGCGCCCGTTCAGCCGGGCCAACGACCTCCTCCAGCGGCAGGGGGCCGAGCCGGTGGACTGGCGACTGCCCTAGGCGCAACGGCGGTCGCCGGCAAGGAGGTTGATCAACCAACCCATCGGCCTGATCCTGCTCGGCATCCCGGTCGCGGCGGACATCACCCGCGACCAGGCCCACGCGGTCGCGGCCGTGGGCCTGATGGAGTGGGCGCCCCTCTCAGCCGATGACCGCCGCCCGCACGCAGAGCACGTCGGGCAGGTGCGAGGCCAGTTGCCGCCAGCTGTCGCCGTCGTCCGCCGACGCGTACACCTCGCCGTTGCGATTGCCGAAGTAGACGCCGGCCGGGTCCGCGTCGTCGGTGCACAGCGCGTCGCGCAGCACCGTGCCGTAGTGGTCCTCCGACGGCAGGCCCGCCGAGAGCGGTTCCCAGCTCCGGCCCGCGTCCGCGGTGCGGAACACACGGCAGCGGCGGCCGGCGGGCACCCGGTCCGCGTCCGCGTTGATGGGGAAGACGTACGCGGTGCCGCCGCGGTGCGGGTGGGCGGCCGCGGTGAAACCGAACGTCGACGGCAGGCCCTCGCCGATGTCCGTCCAGTGCGCGCCTCCGTCGTCGCTGCGGTACACGCCCCAGTGGTTCTGCAGGTACAGCCGGTCGAGGTTCTCCGCGTCCTGCGTGACCTTGTGCACGCACTGGCCGAACTCCGGGTTCGGATCGGGCAGGAACACGGCGGACACCCCGGAGTTGGACGGTGCCCAGCTCGCTCCGCCGTCGGCCGTGCGGAACACCCCGGCGGTCGACACGGCGACCGTGACCGCCCGCGGATCGCGGCGGTCCGTCACCACGGTGTGCAGGCCCTCACCGCCGCCGCCCGGCACCCACTTCGACCGTGTGGGGTGTTCCCACAGCGGGCGGACCAGGTCGAAGCTCTCGCCGCGGTCCTCGGAGCGGTACAGCGCGGCCGGTTCCGTGCCCGCGTAGACCACGTCGGGCTCGGCGGCGGCCGGGTGGAGCTGCCACACCCGCTCCAGCGAGGCGCCGGTGTCCTTGGGGAACCGCACGGCCGGGCGGGCCGGTTCGGTCCAGGTGCGCCCGAGGTCGTCGGAGTGGAACACCGACGGGCCCCAGTGGGCGCTGTCCCCGCCGGCCAGCAGCCGCGGGACGGGGCCGCGGACGTCGATGGCGACGGAGTAGACGGCCTGGGCGTTGAAGTGGGGACTGTCGTCGAACTCCCAGACGCCCTCCCGCCGCCGCCCGATGAACAGGCCCTTGCGCGTGCCCACGGCGAGCAGTACCTCGGTCATGCCGATCACCTCCGCGAGGTCTTCGTCCGGACCTCTTTGTCCCGGACACCGGCCAGTGTGCACCCCACCACTGACAGTCCTCTCCGCATCGGCGTCGTCGCAGGTCACAGCGGCATGGCTGGAATACGGGCCCGGTCGTGCCCGCCGCCGGAACCAGGGGGCGCCCGGGGCGCGGCACCCATGGGACGCCCGGGCCTGGGAACTCGGCGTGAGCATCGGGGAGCCCTCCGCCGTATGGGAGGGCGGTCCGGCAGGTACGTGTGCCCGTGAGGAGGATGCCGTCGATGGCGTTCCGTGGTCCGAAGGTGCGGCTGTGGCGATGGCGCCGCAATCCGCTCAAACGCCGCGCCGACACGGTGGAGGCCTGGGTCGTGCTCGGCACCTGGGTGCTCGGCGTTCTCGCCGGGGTGCTCGCCGGATGGACGGCGGCCCGGGGCGCGGAGCAGGCCACGGCCCTGGAACCCCTCGCGCGGACGCCCACGGTCGCGCGGGTCACCGAGCGGGCGCCCGGCACGGCCGCGGGGACCGAGGAGGGTGCCGGCACGAACCTGCGGGTGTGGGGAAAGGTGCGCTGGACCGCCCCGGACGGCACCACGCGCACCGGCTGGGCCCGGGTGTGGCCCGGCAGTGCCGTCGGCACCCCGGTCACCGTGTGGACCGACTCCAGGGGCCGCCTGGTGACCGAACCGGCCTCGCCCGCCCAGGCCCGCGCGCGGGCCGTGATGGCCGGCGGCCTGGTGGGGCTGGGCGCCGCCTCCGTCCCCCTCGTCGCCGGCCACGTCGTGCGCGCCGGACTGGAACGCCGCCGCCTGGCCCAGTGGGACACCGAGTGGGCCCGCCTGGGCCCTCTGTGGAGCCGCAACGCCTGGTGACCGTCCCGGCCGGAGGGCGGCGACGCCGGACGGGCCGGGCAACCCCGCGGCGCCGGGCCCCCGCCCCCGCCTCGCCCCTACACCGGAAGCGACCGTTCCAGAATGGCGTCGATGTCCGCGCCGTTCGGCAGTGTGCCGAAGGAGTGGCCCCAGTCGCCGCCCAGGCGGGTCGCGCAGAAGGCGTCGGCGACGGCGGGCGGGGCGTGCCGGACGAGCAGGGAGGCCTGCAAGGTCAGGGCGATGAGCTCGACCAGGCGGCGGGCGCCGGCCGGGGACGCCTCGCTCAGACCGGCCTTCAGCCGGGTCACGGCCGCGTCCAGGCGGGTGTCCGCGCCCCGGGCCAGGGCGAGTTCGGCGAACAGCGCCTCCGCCGTGCCGGGCTCCCGGCCGAGCGCCCGCAGGACGTCGAGGGCGTTGACGTTGCCCGAGCCCTCCCAGATCGACAGCAGCGGCGCCTCCCGGTAGTGCCGGGGCATCCCGGACTCCTCGACGTAACCGTTGCCGCCCAGGCACTCCAGGGCCTCCGCCGTGAAGGCGGGCCCCCGCTTGGTCACCCAGAACTTGCCGACCGCGGTCGCGATCCTCCGGAACGCGGCCTCGCCGCCCCCGCCGCCGGCGCCCACCGTCCGGTCGGCCGCACCGGCCAGCCGCAGCGTGAGAGTCGTCGCCGCCTCGGACTCCAGCGCCAGGTCGGCCAGCACGTTCCGCATGAGCGGCTGGTCGATGAGCAGCGCGCCGAAGGCGCCGCGGTGCCGGACGTGGTGGCCCGCCTCGACGAGGGTCTTGCGCATGAGCGCCGCCGACATCATCACGCAGTCCAGGCGCGTGCAGTTGACCATCTCGATGATGGTCTTGACGCCCCGCCCCTCCGGCCCGACCAGCCAGGCCACGGTCCCGTCGAACTCCGGCTCGGAGGAGGCGTTGGACCGGTTGCCGAGCTTGTCCTTGAGCCGCTGGACGCGGAAGGTGTTGCGGCTGCCGTCCGGCAGCACGCGCGGCACCAGGAAGCAGGACAGCCCGCCAGGA
Source organism: Streptomyces sp. NPDC014889 (assembly GCF_043081205.1). Classification (NCBI taxonomy): domain Bacteria; kingdom Bacillati; phylum Actinomycetota; class Actinomycetes; order Kitasatosporales; family Streptomycetaceae; genus Streptomyces; species Streptomyces sp. NPDC014889. Next base: position 341,222 of record NZ_JBIBWH010000009.1, on the reverse strand, counting down.
GCCTGGGCGAGCACCAGGAAGACGTCGCACATGGGCGCCGAGGTGAACCACTTGTGCCCGCGCAGGGTGTACACCCCGGGCTCCGCGGTCGGCGTGGCCGTCGTGGTGTTCGTCCGTACGTCCGAACCGCCTTGTTTCTCGGTCATTCCCATGCCCGCGAGCAGGCCCTGCTTCTCGGTCGGCACCCGCAGCCCGGGCTCGTACACCCTGCCGGTCAGCAGCGGCTCGTACACGGCGGCCAGCTCCGGCTGGGCGCGCAGGGCGGGCACCGCGGCGTACGTCATCGACGTCGGACAGCCGTGCCCGGCGTCCGTGTGCCCCCACACCAGGCCGCCGGCGCTGCGGGCCACGTGCGCGCCGGGCCGGTCGTCCGCCCATGGCGCGCCGGCCAGGCCCTCGGCGACCGCGGTCCGCATCAGGTGGTGCCAGGCGGGGTGGAAGTCCACCTCGTCGACCCGGTTGCCGTAGCGGTCGTGGGTGCGCAGTACGGGCTCGTGCCGGTTGGCCTGCTCGGCCCACTCCTGGGGCTCGACGCTCCCGGCCAGCGCCCCGAGCCGCCGCAGGTCGTCCTCGGCCCAGCCGGCGCCCTCCCGGCGCAGGCCCTCCAGCAGCGCAGCGTCGTCGGACGCGTCGTAGGGCGCCAGGGGAGGGGCCTGGTTGGTGACGGCGTGCGTCGCGTCCGGCGCGAAAGGCCGGGGCCGTGGTCCGGCCGGCGCCTCCCCGTCCGGCCGCACCTCCTGCCCCTGCCGCTCCTGCCCGGCCCGCCGTGTCAGTCGTTCCTGCTGCTCCTGCGCGAGTGTCGAGACCATGCGTCCATGTTGCACTCTGGCTGCGGTCGCAGCAAGAGTGCAACATGCCGAAGGTCCGTACAGTACATGACCATGAACGCCTCCCAGGAGCCCGCCGGGGCCGGGCTGCGCCCGCTGTCCGCGCGGTCGGTCGTCCTGAGCCTGCTGCTGGGCACGCACCCGCCCGAACTGCCCGTGAAGGACCTCGTACGAGCGGTCGAACCCTTCGGGATCGGCGGATCCACCCTGCGCGCGGCCCTGAGCCGCATGGTGGCCGCCGGCGACCTGCGACGCTCCGACACCGTCCATGGCCTCAGCGAGCGGCTGCTGGAACGCCAGCGGCGCCAGGACGCGGCCGTGCACCCCGAGACGCGTCCCTGGAACGGGGAGTGGGAGATGGTCGTCGTGACGGCGACCGGCCGCGAGCCCGCCGAACGCGCCGACCTGCGCGCCCGGTTGACGGCTCTCCGGCTCGCCGAGCTCCGCGAGGGCGTCTGGCTGCGCCCCGCCAATCTGCTCCGCCCCTGGCCGGGCGAACTGTCCCCGGCCGTCCGGCGTTTCACCGCCCGGCCCGAGGAGCCCGCCGCCGATCTGGCCGCGCGCCTGTGGCCGGTCGACGACTGGGCGGCGACCGCCCGCGCGTTGCTCGACCTGGTCGCGCGCACGGACCGGCCCGCCGACCGCTTCACCGCCCTCGCGGCCGTCGTACGGCACCTGCTGGCCGACCCCGTGCTGCCCGCGCCCCTGCTTCCCGCGCGCTGGCCCGGCCCGGAGCTGCGCAGCACGTACACCGACTGCCGACGGGAGCTGACCGAGGAGATGCTCGGACGCGCGAGGCGGTGAACGCACGGCCGCGGTCGCGCGCGGCGCCCCCGGGCGCACCGCGCGCGACCGCGCTCTCACCGCGTCGGGATCACTTGTAAGTGATGTCGGACGCCGTGTACTTGCAGTACGTGCCGTCGGCGTCCGTGCCGCCCTTGGTCGGCTCGGCGCCCGTGTTGTTCCCGGTGTACTTCTGGCAGGGGATGATCTTCTTGCCCGAGTCCCCGATGATGGTGATCTTCTTCAGGGTGGCGCTGTCACCGTAGTTGGTGTTGATCCCCGCGATCCGGCCGCCCTTGTAGGTGGCCTCGATCGTGTTGAGGTTGATGGTCCGCTTGTACTGCGTCTTGCAGTTGCCGCAACTGCGCACGAAGGTGCCGAAGTTCTGCGCCGCGAAGTTCGACACGTTCAGCGTGCCGGCGCCGTTGAACTGGAAGACCTTGTCGCTGGCCTCCTTCGCGCCGCCGCCGGAGACGGTGTAGACGTTGGAGGACGCGGAGCCGAGGAACGTCGCCGCGTCCTCGCCGACGTCCTCCCACCAGACGTTCTGCAGCGTGCAACTGCCCAGGCAGTGAATGCCGTCGGCGGCGGGAGAGCCGATGATGACGTTCTTCACGACGGCGCCTGCGGCCAGTTCGAGGATCGGCTTCTGGTTCTCCTCCTGGCCACCGGTGCCCAGGGCGCCGCTGCCGTACAGGCGTTTCATCCCGTAGTCCTTGGTGCCGGACACCGAGATGGTGGCGGTCACCGCCTGACTGCCGTTGGCGGTGGGCCAGGTGGCGGCGCTCGCCGAGGCCCCTTGTGTCATGAGCATGGCAACCGAGAGGCCGAGTGCGGCCAGGCCCCCGGTCAGCGCGCGTCGTCGCGGGCGCGGTCGTGCTGCGGGCGTCATGTCCTTTTCCTTCCGTGCGGTCCGGTGACGGCCGTGCGGTTGGGTGACGGCCGTGGTTGGGCGATGGCAGGGCGATCGGGCGGTGCGGGGCGGCGGTCAGATCTTCCCGGTGCCCGCGCCCGCGGTCACCGAGGAGGCCACACCGGAGGCGGCCTCGGCCGTGTAGCTGTACGGCGGGCTGGTGAAGGTGCCGGCCTGCGACACCTCGGTCGCGGCGCCGCCGAGGTCGTTGCCCCGCAGGTTGGCGTAACCGTCCTGCTTGCTGTCCCGGTTGGTGGTGACGGCGACCGACGTGCTGCGGAAGACGTTGTTCTCGACGAGCATCTGGGCGCCCATGCGCGAGTGCACGGCGGTCTCGGCGCCCACGACGTAGTTGTCGTAGAAGTGCCCCGTGCCGAAACGCAGGCTGGGGATGCGGGAGTTGACGTTGTTGAACCAGTTGTGGTGGTACGTCACCCGCAGATGCCCGGTGTCCTCGCTCGCGTTGCTGTCGCTGTGGCCGACGAGCGAGCCCTTGTAGTGGTCCTTGAAGGTGTTCCAGGACACCGTGACGTAGTCGGAGGCGTGCGAGACGTCGACCAGGCCGTCGTAGTAGTCCTTGCCGTGGTCGCGGTCGGAGGACAGGGAGTTGTGGTCGATCCAGACCTTGGTCGAGCCCTGGACGGTGATCGCGTCCGTCCCGACGGCCTTGCTGATCTGGAGGTTGCGGACGACGACGTTGCTGACGTTCTTCAGCCGCAGCCCGCCGCCGGTGAACCCGGAGGACGAACCGACGCCCAGCACCGTGGTGTTGGAGCCGATGTCGACCTGACCGCTCAGCGAGATGAGGCCGTTCACCTTGATCACCTTGGCGGTGCCTCCGGTCACGGCCGACTTGAAGGCGCTGAGCGTCGAGACGGTCACCGCCGAGGCGCTGCCGCCGCCGGTCGTGCCGGCGCCGAAACCGACCGGTGAGCTCTCGGCGGCCCCGGCCTGCTGTGGCAGGGCGAGCACCGCGAGGGTGGCGGCAGCGGCGACGGCCGCAGCCAGCGCAGACCTGGGCACGCGGGGGCGTGAGGGGCGAGTACGCATACGGATGCTGTCCCTTCGGAAGGACCGGGTGGGGGGCGTATACGAGGGTGCGTCAGGTCGTATACGTGAATGCCGTACAGCGAGCAGAACGATTTACGCGTCAGCGTGTCCATTGAGGGCCTCAAGTAGCGCCCTGCGGTCACGTTGTTGAACGGAACGTAGAGTGCAAGCGCTTTCTAGTCAACGCCTCGCGCAGGTCACATCCAGCCACTCGCGGGTGGATGGTGGAGGGTGCCGACGGTGAGGCGTGGGAGCGCTTCCATGACGGCCATGTCCATGCCACCATGCAGCGGCGGCAGCCCGCCTCGGGCAGTCCCGCGCGCCTCGGGCCGCCGCGGGTACCCCGTCCGCTCGCACCCCCGCACATCCAACGGAGGACGCACGTGACACCGCCCGGAACAACCCGCCATTCCAGAACCCGCCGCGCCGACCTGATCGGCGTGTGCGTTCTGGTCATGGCCCTCGTCGTCACCGTCTCGGCCGTCACCGCCCTGGTGCACCGGCCGGACCGGGTGATCGCCGCCGACCGGCCGCCGACCGCGGCCGCACGGCACTGGGTGAACACCTGGACGGCGATGCCGCAGCTCACCGAGCCCGGCAACCTGCCCCCGGCACCCTTCACCGGCGACCGCGCCGTCCTCGTCGACACCACCGTGCGGCAGACGCTGCACGTCTCCACCGGCGGCCACCGCATCCGGCTGCGCTTCTCCAACGCCTTCGGTGACACCCCGCTGCCCCTGACCGCCGTGACGGTGGCGCTGCCGCGCGACGGAGCGGCCGGTGTCAGCGCCGTCGAGCCGCGTACGACCCGGAAGGCGACGTTCTCCGGGCGGGCGTCGACGACCGTACCCGTCGGGGCGCAGGTCGTCTCCGACCCGCTGGACCTCGACCTGCGGGCCGCGTCCAACCTCACCGTGACGGCGTACCTGGCCGAGGGCCAGCCCTCCCTCGCCCTCACCTCGCACCCGGGCTCGCGTACGACGTCGTACTTCCTCCACGGCGACCACACCCGGGACGCGGACCTGTCCGGGGCGACCCCGGCCGACCACTGGTACCTGATCAGCGGCGTCGAGGTGGAGGCCAAGGCCTCGACCGAGGCCTTGGCGATACTCGGCGACTCGCTCACCGACGGGCGCGGCTCCACCACCAACGCCAACGACCGCTGGCCCGACCAGCTCTACGACCGGCTCCGCTCCCGCCCCGCCACCGCGGACCTCGCCGTCCTGAACCAGGCCGCCGGGGGCAACCGCGTCCTGAACGACGGCCTCGGCCCCAACGTCCTCGCCCGCCTCGACCGCGACATCCTCTCCAGCAGCGGCGTCGCCTGGCTGATCGTCTTCGAGGGCGTCAACGACATCGGCACCGCCGACGCGACCCCGGCCGCCCAGCGCCAGGTCACCGAGGACCTGATCGCCGCCTACCAGCAGATCGTGGTGCGCGCCCACGCCCAGGGCATCCGCGTCTACGGCGCCACCCTGCTGCCGTTCGGCGGCAACGACCCCTACGACGACCCGGCCGGCCTGCGGGAGAAGTCCCGTCAGGCGGTCAACGCCTGGATCCGGGCGAGCGGGCACTTCGACGCGCTCGTCGACTTCGACCGCGCGGTCCGCGACCCCGCACAGCCGAGCCGGCTGCGGCCCGACTTCCACGCCGGGGACTGGCTGCACCTCAACCCGCAGGGCTACGGGGCCCTCGCCGGCACGGTTCCCGCGGGGCTGTTCCGCCACTGACGGCCCCGCCCCACGGGCCTGCCGGGCGGCGGCCCGAAGGGCGCCGGTCGTTCTCGCCGGTGCCGTCTCGTTCCCCGTGCTGGTTCCCCGTGGGTGCGTGCCGCTGCCGCTGCCGGGCGGTCGGCCTGTGAGGCGGGCGCCCGACGGCCTTACTGCCGGGCGTCGGCCTTTTCGGCGGTCCGGCTTGTGGCCCTTTCGGCGGGCGCGCGCGGGTGTGCCGTAGCGGCAGCGGCGCCTGAGCCGTGCCGGTGGTGTTTTCCGGAGCGGTCGCGCCGGATCCGCGTCCGGAAACCGCGCCCCGCCCGTGCTGCGGACAGGATGCCGGTCCGCACGCGGGCCGCAACCCGGGCCGTGGCGGACGGCGGAGCCCGGTGGCGCGGAAGCGGGCCGTGACGTTCTCTGGGAGGGACGGGGTGACCAGCACGCTTGTGGGCACCCGGTGGCCACGAGGAGTCGATCTCATCCCAGGCGAGGAGAGTCATGGCTGAGCAGAAGTCGTCGTCCGCCCTTGCGGCGCCGCTGCACGGTGCGGCCTCGGTGCTGCGGAGGGTGCCCGGCGCCGGGACGGTGGGCCGGGCAGCGCAGGGGACGCTGGACAAGGTCGGCGCCGTCTCGCCGCGCGGGCGGCGGCTCGCGGTGTACACGGGGGCCGGGGTACTCGGTGTCGCCGGGGTGCTGGAGTGGCCGGTGGCGCTCACCGGCGCGGCCGTCGCCTGGCTCACCCAGCCCCGACCCGAACGGCCCACGGACGGCGGGGAACAGGCACATACAGGCGGGGAGCAGGCACCGACGGAGACACAGGCACAGACACCGCCGCGGCCATCGGCCACCTCCACGACCACCGCCACCGCGGCCCGCAAACCCGCGAAGAAGCGCGGCACGGCTGCCCGTGAGACCGCGCAGGACACCGGCCCCGGGAAGCAGGCGTCCACGCCGGGCACGGACATGGACACCGGGCCCGACGGACCCGGGAAGGCCAAGACGTCCGCGGCCGGCCGAGGCAAGTCCTCCAAGGGACAGGCGGCGGCCACCGGACCCCTCGGCCCGACGGCGCGGCCCGACCGCACCTCCCTCTGAGGAGGTGTCATGGTTCTCGGACTGCTGACTTCCCCGTCGGCCGCCGCCCGGCTGGTCACCCGGGCGGCCGCACCGGCGGTGGGCGCCGCCGCGGGCGCGGTGGCCGGCACGGCACGGGCCGGCGTACGCGGCGCTGACGCCGCCGTGCGGGTCGCACGGGTCGCCCGCAACGCCGTGCCCGGCATGGACCGCCAGTGGCGGTCCGGCACCCGGGCGCACCTGTCGCTGCGCTCCCTGGACCGGGAGAAGATACTGCGCGCGGGCGGGAAGGCGCATCTGGCCCGGCGCATCGCCGCGACACTGGCCGAGCGGCCCGACGTGCTCTTCGCGTACTGGGACGAGGGCCTCGGGCGGCTGGTCGTCGCCGTGACGGAGGAGGAGGCCGCCGACGAGGTCGCGGACCACGCGGCCGGCCTCGCGGCCCGGCACGGACTCGTCATGGACGGTGACGACCCGGAGGAGATCACACATCCGGGCGACCCGGCCAGGGTGCGGGCGGCCGCGGCCACGCTCGCCTCCGACGTGGTGGGCGTCGGCCTCGCCCTGACCTCCTACGCGTTGCGCCTGCCGCCGTCGCCGCGCATGGTGACCGCCGCGGTGACGCTGCTGCGGGAGAACCCGAGCTTCCGTGCCGGACTGAGCGCCCGGCTGGGCAGGTCCCGCATGGACTTCCTGCTCGCCTGCGCGAACGCGGCCGCCCACGGCACCGGCCAGACCCCCACCTCGCTGGTCCTCGACGGCGCCCTGCGCGCCGGCCAACTGGCCGACACGATGGCCCGCACGGCCGCCTTCGACGCGCTGCACGACCAGTTGTGCGCACCCGGCCGCGTCAGCATCGCCGCGGACGACACCCCGCGCCCGCCGCTGCGAGTCACACCGGCCCAGGAATACGCCAACCACGCCTCCGCCGGCAGTGTGCTGGGCGCGGCGCTGACCATGCTGGTCAAGCACAACGGGGCCGAGGCCGCCGAGGCGGTGCTCGCCGGCTCGCCCAAGGCCGCGCGCTACGGACCCGCGATCTTCCACGCCGTGCTCGGCACCCTGCTCGCCCGGACCGGCGTGCTGGTCCGCGTACCGGAGCGGCTGCGGCAACTGGAGATGGCCGGCACCATCGTCCTGCACTCGAGCGCGCTGCGCACCGAGGACGGGGAGGCCGACCCGTGGGTCGAACCGGTCCTGGACGCCGCACGCCGGGCCCGGCTGCGGGTGGTCCTGGTGGACGACCCCGCCCTGGAGGACCTCACCGGCCTCGCCGACCAGGTCGTGGACGCCCGGCGGCCGCTGGACGACGTGGTGTACGGGCTGCGCGGCGAGGAGGGCACAGTGCTCACCGTCGCCCGGATGCGCTCCGCCGACGACCACGACGTCCTGGCCGGACTGCGCGGCAGCGACCTCTCCGTCGCCCTCGTGGACGGCGATGCCGCGGTCGTGTGGGGCGCCGACATCCTCGCCCTGCACGGACTGTCCGACGTGTGGCGGGTGCTGACCGCCGTCCCGGCGGCCCGGTCGACCGGGCACCGCGCCCAGACCCTGGCCCGGTCCGGCGCCGCGCTGTCCGGGCTGCTCGTGGCCATCGGCGAGTCCAAGAGCGGCCGTGGCCGCCGGGCCCTCCTGCCCGGGCTGCGGCACGCACCGGTCGACGCCGCCGCTGCCGTCGCCCTGCTGTCCGGGACGCGCGCCGCCTTCGCCGTGGCCGCTGCCCACGCCCCGCACCCGCGGCCACGTGTGCACTGGCACGAACTCGGCGCCAAGGAGGTCCAGGAGCGGCTGAACCACGAGTCGGCCGGCCGGCGCACCCTGTCCCAGGGGGCCGCCGCCCAGGTCCGCAAGGCGGTCACCGGCGTCGTCCGGCACCCGGTCCTCGCCCCGTTCCGCTGGACGTACGAGCTGGGCGAGGCCGTGCGCGGCGAACTGCGGGACCCCCTCACCCCGGTCCTGGCCGTCGGCTCGGCGGCCTCGGCGATCCTCGGCTCCGTGGTGGACGCCCTCCTCGTGGTCGGCGCCCTCGACCTGAACGCCCTGGTCGGCGGATTCCAGCGGCTGCGCGCCGAGCGTGCCCTGTCCGGCCTGATCGCCGAGCAGAAGCGGAAGGCGCGCATCGCGCCCCCGGACTCCCGGGCACCGGACGGCTCCGCCGTGACGATCGACGCCGGGAAGCTCAAGCCGGGGGACGTGATCGAGCTGAAGGGCGACGAGGTGGTGCCCGCCGACGCCCGGCTGCTTTGGGAGGACGGCCTGGAGGTCGACGAGTCCGCGCTGACCGGGGAGTCGCTCCCGGTGGAGAAGCAGATCGCCCCGACCCCGCACGCCGCGGTCGCGGACCGCAGCTGCATGGTCTTCGAGGGCACGACCGTCGTGGCCGGGGAGGCCCGGGCCGTCGTGGTCGACACCGGCGACTCCACGGAGGCCGCCCGCGCCGTGCACCTCGCCGCCCGCACGCCCCCGTCCGCGGGCGTGCAGGCCAGGCTCCAGGAACTCACCCGCAAGGCGCTGCCGCTGACGCTGGCGGGCGGCGCCTTGGTGACCGGTATCGCGCTGCTGCGCGGCACCTCCGTCCGCGAGGCGGTCAGCGGCGGTGTGGCCGTCGCCGTGGCCGCCGTCCCGGAGGGGCTGCCCCTGGTCGCCACCGTGGCCCAGCTCGCGGCGGCCAGGCGGCTCAGCCGCCACGGCGTCCTGGTCCGCACCCCGCGCACGCTGGAGGCGCTGGGCCGGATGGACACCATCTGCTTCGACAAGACCGGCACCCTCACCGAGAACCGGCTGCGTGTGGTGCGGGCGTCCGACGCCGAGGGCGAGGTCCACGTGGTGGGCGACGAGGCCTCCGCGCGGACCCTGCGGTCCGCGGCGCGGGCCTGCCCGCGTCTCAACGGCGACTCGGACCGGCCGGTCCACGCCACCGACGAGGCCGTCCTGGACGCGGCCGGTCCCGACCCGGACTGGGTCGAGCTGGAGGATCTCGGCTTCGAGGCCGCCCGCGGATACGCGGCCGCCGTCGGCCGGGTCGCGGACGGCCCCCGCCTGCTCGTGGTCAAGGGCGCCCCGGAGACGGTGCTGCCCGCCTGCCCCGGCCTCCCGGCCCACGCCACCGAAACCTCGCACGCCCTGGCCGGCGACGGACTGCGCGTGCTGGCCGTGGCGCAGCGCCGGCTCGACGAGCACGAGAGCGAGGAGGACGCGCTCGAACGGATGCTTGAGGGGCTGGAGTTCATCGGCCTGCTGGCACTGTCGGACGTGCCGCGCGACACGTCCATGGCGCTCGTGAGCGGGCTGCACGAAGAGGGCGTACGGCCGGTCATGCTCACCGGCGACCACCCGCAGACCGCCCGGGCCATCGCCACCGAACTGGGCTGGCCCAAGGACACCACCGTGGTCACCGGGGACGAACTCGCCGCCGCGGACAGGTCGGCCCGCGCCCGGATGCTGCGCGACGCGGGTGTGGTCGCCCGGGTCGCACCCGAGCAGAAGCTCCAGGTCGTCGAGGCGCTGCGGGACGCCGGCCGGGTGGTCGGCATGGTCGGCGACGGCGCCAACGACGCCGCGGCGATCCGCGCCGCCGACATCGGCGTGGGCATCAGCGCCCGCGGCTCGGCGGCGGCGCGCAACGCCGCCGACATCGTCCTGACCGACGACGACCTGACGGTCCTGATCGACGCGATCGGCGAGGGCCGCGCCCTGTGGCACAGCGTCGCCGACGCCATCGCCATCCTGATCGGCGGCAACGCGGGCGAGATCGGCTTCGGTCTGTTCGGCACGCTGCTGTCGGGCACCGCGCCGCTCTCCACCCGGCAGATGCTCATGGTGAACCTGTTCACGGACCTGTTCCCTGCGATGGCCGTGGCGGTGACCCCGAAGGAGGACGCCGAGCAGGCGCGGTCGGCGGCGCCGGAGGACCCGGCCGGGTCCGTACTGGGCGAGGGGCTGGTCCGGCAGATCCGCCACCGTGCCCTGACCACCTGCCTGGGCGCGGTCACGGCCTGGCTGATCGGCCGCTGGACACCCGGCACCGCCCGCCGCTCCAGCACCATGGCCCTGTGCGGCGTGGTCGGCACCCAGCTCGCCCAGACCCTGCTCGACCGTCGCGGCAGCACGCTGGTACGGGTGACGTCCGTGGGCTCCGCGCTCGCCCTCGCCGCCCTGATCCAGACCCCCGGCGTCAGCCGGATCCTGGGCTGCACCCCGCTCGGCCCGGTGGCCTGGACCGGAGTCGCCGCGTCGATCGCCCTGGCCCTGACCGGCCAGCGGGTCCTGCCCCGCCTGGAGGAGACCGTCGTACGGCTGCTGCCGGAGAGCGGCTCCGCGGTCTTCCGCGAGCTGACGGCCGGGGTAACCGGGGGATGAGGCCGGAGGCCCCGGTCCCGCCAGGGCTTGGCGGGACCGGGGCCCTTCTAGGACACCGCGGTGCCGGCCGCCGCCCGCAGGGACTCCCAGTCCGGCAGCTTGACCACGCTGCGCCCGAGGGAGACGCCGAGTTCCGCCTCGGCCCGCTCGATGGCCTGCCAGCCCGCCCACAGCACGGGCTCGGCACCCTCGGCACGCAGCATCGCGAAACTGTCGTCCGGCACCGGCCTGCCCAGGAGGCCGGGCGCGTCCTGGAGCAGCGAGGACACGGTCTCCTTCGCGCACGGCCGGTTGGTGCCGATGACACCGGTGGGACCGCGCTTGATCCAGCCGGCCACGTACTCGCCCGGCGCGACGGCACCGTCCCGCAGCACGCGCCCGTCCCGGTGCGGCACCGTGCCGGTGCCCGCGTCGAACGGCAGCCCGTCCAGAGGCACTCCGCGGTAGCCCACCGACCGCAGCACCAACTGGGCCGCGATGTCCTCGTACCGCCCCGTGCCGGTGACGCCGCCGTGTCCGTCCGGTGCCGTGCGCTCCAGCCGCACCGTACCCACGCGGCCGTCGTCGGCGAGCAGTTCGACGGGGCGCAGGAAGAAGCGCAGCCGGATCCGGCGGCTGCCGCCCCTGGGCGGCGTGGCGGCCCAGCCGCGCAGGACCTCGACGTTGCGGCGCTGGGCGGCGGGCAGCGCCGAGGGGTCCGCGCAGGCCGGGTCCAGCGCCAGCTCCTCGGGGTCGACGACGATGTCGGTGTCCGGCAGGCCGCCCAGCTCGCGCAGCTCCTTGGTCGTGAAGCGGGCCTGCGACGGGCCGCGCCGGCCCACCATGTGGATCTCGGTGACCCGGCTCGCGGCGAGCGCGGCGAGCGCGCCCTCGGGCATGTCGGTGGGACTCAGCTCGTCCGGGCCGCGCGCCAGGATGCGCGTGACGTCCACGGCGACGTTGCCCACCCCGACGACGACGGCCGACCGCGCGCCGCGCACGAAGCCGCTGTCCACGGAGTCGGGGTGGGCGCTGTACCAGGAGACGAACTCGGTCGCCGACCAGCTGCCCGGCAGGTCCTCGCCCGGGATGTGCAGACGGCGGTCCGTGGCGGCGCCCACGCAGTACACCACCGCGTGGTACAGCTCGCGCAGCCGTGCGACGGGCAGTCCGCCGGGGCCGCCGACCTGGACGCCGCCGACGAACCGGACCCGCTCGTGCTCGAGGACCGTCCGCAGGTTGTTCTGCAGGGACTTGATCTTCTCGTGGTCCGGCGCCACGCCGTAGCGCACGAGCCCGTACGGGCACGGCAGCCGGTCGAGGACGTCCACGCGCACGGAGGGGTCCTGCTGGACCAGGCCCTGAGCGGTGTAGCACCCGCTCGGCCCCGAGCCGACGACGGCGACACGCAGCACGGCGGAACTCCTTACCCCGGGGGCTCACAGGCGGATCACAGGAGATCGCTGATGGCTCCAGCATGGCACCAAGCGGCCCGCCGGGGGAGGGAGGCGGCGCGGGACCGCCCGCGTGTCGCGGCCCGTACCGCACGCGGGCCGCCGGCTACCGCTCCTGCGGGGGCGCCGGCATCCGGCCGGTGGCGAAGAAGCGGGACAGGTCCGTGTCGCAGGACCCGCCGGGCGGCTGCGCCTCCGGCGGCGTTCCCATGTCCCAGTCGAGCCCGTAGCGCTCGAACAGTTCGGCCCGCAGCGCCGGCACCGGCATCGGCGCCCCGGGCACCAGCGCGGCGTAGACGGCGCCCATCAGCAGGGCGCGCAGCATCGGGTAGTCGGCGTCGACGTCCCGCGAACCGCGCCGGGCCACCGTGTCCCGCAGCAGCTCCGAGAGGCGCTGCTGCTCCGGGCACTGCACGAAGCCCTCCTCGTGCAGGATCCCCGCCATGTGCTGGCGCATCAGCACCGGCCGGTCCCGGGCCAGGCCCAGGATCGCGTCGATGGCCCGTGCCAGCCGCTCCCGGCCGTCCTCGGTGTGCGGCTCCCGCTCCAGCGCCTCCTGGAGCGTGCGGTGCATCAGCCGGTGCACGGCGGACTGCACGAGCTGGCGCTTGCCGGGGAAGTAGTAGGAGACCAGACCGCGTGCCGACCCCGCGCGGTCGGTGATGGCTCCGAGCGTCGTCGCGTCGTACCCGTGCTCGCCGACCAGCTCGACCGCCGCCTGGAGGAGCCGCTCCCGGGAACGCCGGCGCAACTCTTCATTGACCGAGGCGCTTCGCGGGGACATGCTGTGACTCCTGCGTTGACTGGCTGCCAGCCAACTATACTCAACGTGAGCGGACCGGCCCCGGTAGGGGTCCGTCGTGCTGCCGTCCGTCTCGGGCGAAACGGGGGATCGTCCGAGGCGGGCGGCTTTTTCGGCGCCGGGCGCCGTCAAGGGGCCGCCGCCGGGGCCAGGCCAGGGCGCGCCGGTGGCTCAGTTCCTCGCGCCGAGCAGGTCGAGGACGGGCAGCAGCGCGTCCGGCCGCAGCGCGACCGGCAGATGGTCGACGAAGTGCAGGCCGCAGCCCAGGGCGGCCGCGCCGCCGTCCGCGTGGCGGTCGTCGCCGACCATCAGCACGTCCTTCGGGTCGGCGTCGAGCGCCGTGCAGGCGAGGGCGAACAGGCGCGGGTCCGGCTTCTGGATGCTGTGCTCGTACGACAGCACATAGGCGTCCACGTACGCGTCGAGGCCGTGGGCGCGGAACACCGGCCGCAGATCCCAGCCGATGTTGCTCACCACGCCCACGCCGACCCCGCGCTCGTGCAGCGTGCGCAGTACGTCGGCCGCGTCCGGGTAGGGAGCCCAGGCCGCCGGTGTCATGTGCCGGTCGTACAGCGCGTCGTGCAACGCCGGGTCGGGCAGCGGCACTTGGCGGGACAGGGCGGTGTAGGCGGCCCGGTGCTCCTCGGCGCTGCGGTCCCGGTTCTCCCACAGCCCGGCCACCTCGTCGGGCACGCGCACCGGCGACGCCCCGCCCGGCAGCGCCCCGGCCTCCTCCAGCGCGAGCGCCGTCCGGGCCAATTCCGGCTCCCCGAGGGTGAGTTCCGCCGTGTCGAGGACGGCTCTCAGCCAGGAGTCGCAGGACTCGATGCGGAAGAGGGTCCCGGAGAAGTCGAAGAGCACAGCCGTCATGGGCCGATCATGGCCCAACTCCGGTTGCCACGGCCACCGCGCCTCGGCGGGGCCCTTCCTAGCCCAGCGCCCTCAGGCCGGGCGTCACCGCCACCAGAACCGGTATCACCGGTACGAGGGAGGCGACCGCCGTCAGGCGCAGTCGGCGGGCGGCCGGGAGGCGGTCCGGGGGAGTGAGGAGACGGTGCACGCGCTGAGGGATGTGCGCCTGGGTGGCCGGGCAGGGGTCGAACACACCACGGTGCTCGTTGAGTTGGACCAGGGCGAGGGCGGTCGTCAGGCGGCCGAACCGGCGTGAGGCCATGTCGTCGGCGGAGAGTTCGACCAGGCGGTGCATCTCGTCGCGGAACGCGGCGAACACCGGCACCTGCGGAAAGCCGCCGGCGAGCGCGGCGGAGCAGTGCAGCAGCCAGTCGTGCCGGGCCCGCGCATGGCCCTGCTCGTGCGCCAGGACGGCGTCCAACTGCCGTCCGGTCAGCCGGCGCAGCGCGGCCGTGGTGACCACCAGTTGGGGCGAGGGACCGGGCAGCCACCAGGCGTCCGGCCGCTCGCCCTCCAGCACCACGAGCCGGTCGGAGCCGGGCTCCTCGCCGGGCAACAGCGGGGCACGGACGAGGAGTTCGGCGCGCCGCAGCCTGCGTCGCGCCCGGGCCCGTACCACCTCGCGGAGCAGCATCGCCGCGCTCCACGCCCCGCCGCACGCCAGCGCCACCGCGGTCGCCGGTGCCCAGGCATCGGCCGTGCCGAGCGCGTAGGCCTCCACCACCGGGCGCGGAGCCGGAGCGAACAGATGGCCGCGCACCGCCTGCCAGGCGGCGGCCGCGCTGAGCGCCATCGACAGCGCGCAGCACAGCAGGACCGCGGCGACCACGCACTGCCACACCCACAGCGCGAGGACCGGTTCACGGTCCGGCCAGTCGGCCCGCGCCAGCAGCCGGGGCGCGGCGACGGCGGTCAGGGCACCGAGCAGCAGCAGGACCGCGGGGACCATCATGGGAGCCACTTTATGAGCGGCCGACAGCCCGGGGGGCACGGCTCCGCGGCGAAGTGACGCAGACCACGGCACCGTGGTGCCGGTCTCGCTTGCATCCCGCGCACACCACATGGACTGCGGTGCAAGACCTCCTGGAGCGCTTCAGGGAGGGGAGCAGTCAAATGGTCAGCAGCATCGCCACCATCGCGATCCCCATCGACAGCCGGCATGCCCGGGCCAGTTCCGGGCGGTCGCCCCAGGCCGTGGCGCCGGGTGGGCCGCCGGTGGGCACCGCCGCGGCGGGGACCAGCCGGACGCCCGACAGCAGGACGTATCCGGCGAAGTACAGCAGCAGCGCGCCGGTGAGCGGTGGGACGCCCGTCCCGCCGTGGTGGTGGGGGCCGGGCGAGACGGCCATCACCACGGACATGTAGACCATGGCCACCGTGCCCACCAGGTGGTGCCGGTGGTGCGGACTCGTCCGCGCCGACCACAGTGAGCGCAGCGCGGTCGCGCCGAGGAGCGCCCCGTAGGCCGACCAGGCCCACGCCGGCGGTGTGAACACCGCCGCCGGGACGGCCATGGCGGCCATGCCGAAGCCCATGAGCGCCTCACCGCCGGCGGCACGGCGCTGCTCCTCGACGCTGCTGCGCATCCGCAGCAGGCAGTACGCCCCGGTCGCCGCGCACAGCGCGACCAGCAGCCAGCCGGGCGAAGCCGATCCGTGCACCCCCCACCTCCCCGTTCGACGGTTCGCGGCCGCCGTGGGCGGCCGGTCGGTCAAGCGATGCCCGGCGCGCGCGGTGCGCACACGAGCGCAAGGAGGTATACGGGGCGCGTTCGGGGAAGCACAGCACGTCACGTGCGTCCAGCGATCGTCCGGCGAATATGCTTTACATGTAAAACACCTGTTAAGCTTGTCGATATGAGCAGTGTGCCCTCCACCCCCCTGAACCGGATCGCCCGGCATCTCCCGCTCACCGGCGTGCTGCGGCTCGGCCGCCCCTCGGACATCTGGTTCAAGCCCGCCCTGAGCGTCGTCGTCTCGGTCGCCGTGCCCACTCTCACCCTGCTCGTCCTCGGCCGGCTCGATCTCGCCATGTACACGATGGCGGGCTCGCTGTGTGCCCTGTACGCGCACAACCGCCCCTACGCCGCCCGGGCCCGCGCCCTGGCCTGGGTGGTCCTCGGCATGATCGGCGGCCTCGCCGTCGCCCTGGTCACCGCCTCGCTCACCACCGACCCGGTCGTCCTGGTCACCGTCGGCGCCCTGATGGCCGCCGTGCAGAAGGCGCTGTGCGACGCCACCCGCATCGGACCGCCCGGCAACGTCGTCCTCACCTTCATCAGCTCGGCCTCCCTGTTCGCCCCGCAGACCCTCGGCCAGGTGCCCGCCCACCTGGCGCTGGCCCTCGCCGCGGCGGCCTGGGCCTGGCTGGTCGGCATGGCACCCGGGCTGCTGCGCCCGCACGGCCCCGAGCGCCGCGCCACCGCGCAGGCGCTGAACGCGGCCGCCGCCCACGCCGCCACCGGCGACGGCCACACCCGCACCCGCGCCGCCGCGGCCGCCGCCGTACAGGCCGCCTGGCAGACGCTGCTGTCCACCGGTGCCCACACCGCTCCCCGGCGCGCCCTGGAGCGGCTCGTCGTACGCGCCGAGGTCGCCCTCGCCGCCCCCGCGGACGCGGACCCCGAGCGGCTGCGCACCTGGGCCCGCCAACTGCGCGGAACCGGTCCGGTCCCCGAGGCCGGCGAGAGCGCGGCGGACACCGACGAACTGCTCGGCGTGGACGCCGAGGCCACCGCCCCGCACCGCCCCTGGTGGAGCCTGCTCGGCCCGCTCACCCCGATCGTGGTGCGCACCGCGCTGGGCTGCGCCCTCGCCGGCTACGCCTCCCTCGCGCTCGGTATCGGCCGCCCCTACTGGGCCCTGGTCACCGCCGCCTCCCTGTACCAGGTCAACATGACCCTGACCTGGAAGCGAGGCATCCAGCGCGTCGTCGGCAACCTCGTGGGCGTCCTTGTCTTCGCCGCCGTCGCCCCGCTGGCGCACGCGAGCGACCTGGTCCTCGTCCTGCTCTGCATGGCCTTCAACTTCGGGGCCGAGGCACTGATGGGCCGCAACTACTGGCTCGGCAGCATCTGCGTGACCCCGCTGGCCCTGCTCGTCGTCGAGTTCGCCGGGTACCACGAGCCGGGCGAGCTGATCACCGAGCGGGCCGTGGACACCGTCGTCGGCGCGCTGGTCGGCTTCGTGGCCGCCGTCACCGTCACCAACCGCAGGGCCGGCGACCGCATCGAGCACGTCCTGGCCTCCGTCGACCGGGCCCGCGAACGGGCCGCCCGCCTGCTCGCCGAGGAGCGGCCCGCGCCCGCCGCCCTGGAGTCCGCCCGCCGTAGCCTGGCCGCCGCACTGGTCGACCTGCGCGCCACCGCCGACGCCGCGTCCGGCGAGTGGTGGCAACGAGCCCTGCCCCAGGAGCGGGTCGTGCTCACCGAGCAGTCCGCACACCGTACGCTCGCCGCGACGATACGACGCCAGGGCCCGCACGCCCCGGCGAGCACGGGCGAGACGACGGAGGACGTACGGCCATGACGGCGAGGAACGGGCGGCCGGCCCACGGGGAGGCCGCTACCGGGGACGCGGCGCACGAGCGGACCCGGCCCGCGGGGACCGGGCCCGCGGGGACCGGGCCGGGCGACGACACCGTCGCGGGCGTGGTCCGCCAGTGGCGGGCCGTCCACCCCGACCTGGACACCGCGCCCATGGAGATCATCGGCCGGATCAACCGCTGCGCGGCCCTCCTGCAGCAGGCCGAGGACGCGCCGCTGCGCCGGGCGGGTCTCAGCCGGCCCGAGTTCGACCTGCTCGGGGCGCTGCGGCGTACCGGGGACGAGCTCACCCCTAGCGAACTGACCCGCGAGACGTTCTCCTCGGGGGCCGCCGTCACCAAACGCCTGAAGCAGCTCACCGAACGCGGCCTGGTGGAGCGCCGCGGCGACACCCGCGACCGCCGGGTCGCCCACGTCCGTCTCACGGACGCCGGACGCGACCTCGTCGACGGCGTCCTGCCGGAGCAGCTCGCCTACGAACGGGCCGTCCTGTCCGGCCTGGGCAGTCAGGACCAGGACGGCCTCGCCGCGCTCCTCGGCGAGCTCCTCGGCCGCCTCGAGGGCCGCCCGGGCGCCCTGCGGCTCTGAGCCGGGTTACCCGCCTCAGCCCTCCTCGGGGCTTTCCTCGGCGTTCTCCTCGGCGGACTTGTAGACGCCGAAGGTCGCGCCCTGGGGGTCCCGCAGCACCGCGATGTGGGGGCCGTCCCCGAGCGCGGTGGGCTCCAGCAGCGCCTTGGCCCCGGCCCGTACCGCGACGTCCGTGGTCGCGTCGACGTCCTCGACCGCGAAGTACGGCAGCCAGTGCGGCGGCACATCGGCCGGGAAGCGGTCGTGCATCGCCGTCACGCCGCCGAAGTCCTCGCCGTGCAGACCCCACTGCGTGTACCACTCCGAGGCGTTGACGCTCCAGCCGAACACGCTCGTGTAGAAGTCCCTGGCCCGCTTGGGGTTGCGGGTGACCAGCTCCACCCAGCCGAGCGAGCCGGGCCGGTTGAACACCCCGGCACCGGAGAACCCCCGCGGCTCCCACATCTGGAAGGCCGCGCCCGACGGGTCCAGGGCCACGGTGAAGCGGCCCTCCTCGAAGATGTCCCTCGGACCGTGGATCACCGTCCCGCCTGCCTCCACCACCCTGTTCGCCGCGGCGTCGGCGTCGGCGACGGCGAACGAGACGTTCCACGCGACCGGCTGCGACTTCTGGTACAGGGGGGTGATCGCGGCGACCGGCGCGTCCCCCAGGTGAGCGAGGGTGTAGCCACCCGAGACCAGCCGGGGGTCGCGGCGCAGGCGCCAGCCGAAGACCTCCGTGTAGAACCGCGTGGACGCATCCAGATCGCTGGTGCCCAGCTCCGCCCAGCAGGGTCCGCCGATTACAGGCTTGTCGAACTCCATGGCTTTCCTCCGGGAGGCTCGTTCCCACCCACCAGCACGCTAGCTCCGGCCGCCGACGCGGGCCAGCGGGAGCCGCCGGGCCCGCCCGTGTCCACCCGCGCCCTGGATCGGGCTCAGATCCCCGGCCGGTACCGCAGCGGATGTCCGGCCGGCACCTCGACGAGGACGATGGGCGTGCCGTCAGGATCGGCGATCCACATCTCGATCAGCCCCCACGGCTCGCGCGCCGGCTCCCGCGTGATCTCCACGCCCTTCGACCGCAGCTCCTCGTGCGCCGCCGCCACGTCCTCGACCTGGAGCCACAGCCGCAGGGAGGGGGACGGCGGCCCGTCGGAGCGCCCGGAGAGCTCCAGGAAACCGCCCCCGAGGAAGTAGACGGTGCCGCGCTCCGGCCCCGTGCCGAACTCGCGGTGGACGGCGAGACCGAGCCGCTCGCCGTAGAAGACACGGGAGCGCTCGGGGTCCGAAGGCCGGACCAGTGTCCGGCTGCTGAGTACGTGCACCATGCCCCCCGAGGCTAGTGGCAGGATGGCGCTCGCCCCCCGCCCGACAGCGCCCGAACCGAAAGGCACGCCCATGACGACCGCCGCCGGCGGACTGACCTTCCGCGACGCCCGCGACACCGATGTCGACACGCTGGTGCGCCTGATCGAGTCGGCGTACCGCGGGGACTCCAGCAGGGCCGGCTGGACCACCGAGGCGGACATCCTCCAGGGGCAGCGCACCGACCCCGAGGGCGTGCTGGAGGTGATCGAGTCGCCCGGCAGCCGGCTGCTGACGGTGGAGCGGGACGGCACTGTGGTCGCCTGCTGCCAGCTCGAGCACAAGGGGGACCACGCCTACTTCGGCATGTTCGCCGTCAGCCCCACCATGCAGGGCGCGGGCCTGGGCAAGGTGGTCATCGCGGAGGCCGAGCGCCGGGCCCGCGAGGAGTGGGGCGTCAGGGAGATGCACATGACCGTGATCTCCGTGCGCGAGGACCTGATCGCCTGGTACGAGCGCCGCGGCTACCGCCGTACGGGAAAAACGACCCCCTTCCCGTACGGCGACGAGCGCTTCGGCATCCCGCAGCGCGACGACCTGGAGTTCGAGCTGCTGGTCAAGGAACTGCCGTAGGCATCCTCGAACAAGGGGGTCAGGCGGTGAAGCGGCCGGTGAGCTTGATCTCCGGGTAGTCGGTGGTCGCCCCGTCCAGCTCCAGGGCGCGGACCAGGCGCAGATGGTCCAGGGTGTTGACGACCCAGCCGATGATCCGCAGGTCCGCCTTGCGCGCGTGCTCGACGATCTCCAGGGTGAGCCGGCGGATGTTGAGGCAGACGGTGGCGGCGCCGGCGGCGGTGGCGCGCTCGACGACGTCGGAGCCGTAGCGGCTGGCCACGAGCGCGGTCCGCACCCCCGGCACCAGCCGGGCGATCTCGGCGATCGCCTCGTCGTGGAACGAGGACACCTCGACCCGGGAGACCAGGTCCCGCTCGTGCAGGACGTCGGCCAGCGCGCGGGCCGCGGACACGTCCTTGATCTCGGCCTGGAGCGGCGTCCGCACCGCGTCGAGGACCTCCTCGAAGACCGGGATCCGCTCGCCGCGGCCGGCGTCCAGGGAGCGCAGCTCGGCGAGCGTCTTGTCGGCGATCGCGCCGCTGCCGTCGGTGGTGCGGTCCACCTCGTCGTCGTGCATGACGACGAGGGCGCCGTCCTTGCTCAGGTGCAGATCGAGTTCGATGACGTCCAGCCCGGCCTGCTGGGCGGCGACGAAGGAACGGAGGGTGTTCTCGGGTTCGACACCCATGACTCCGCGGTGACCGATGGTAAGGAAGTTCAAGGTTCAACTCGCTTCCGTCGACGGCGGCTCGGCGCGGCGCGAAGCGGACGGACCTCGTCGTCCGCGCGGTAGTGCCGCAGCCTAATGGCCCACACGCGGGTTGCACCCCGGCGTACACGGCGCAGTGGGGTGACGGCCCCCGGGAGCCGGGCCGTATCGGCCGTGGCGGTCACTCCGGCGTGGGCGAGTCTCATGGGCGTTGACCGCAGGGCCCCGCAGCCTCCGCTCGGTCGCCCACGGCCGAAAACGGCTCGCGCGGCGACGTGGCGTCTGTCACTCGACCGGCCTATCGAACCTGACCCCGTCCGGGTGTACGGCAGGAAAATGGCCGGTGACCATGGCTGTGCACAGAATTTTTTCCAGGGGGTCCCCTTGCTGGGAGAAACCCTGTATGTATACCGTCTCCTTACGCGAGGTTCTCCCGTGGAGGATGAGACATGACGGAAATTCTTGTGCAGGTGGGTGCGGAGGAGCAGGTTCCTCCGGTGACCCGGGTGGTCGAGCACCTGGCTTGGCCCGTGCTCAAGGATGCCGTGGAACGAATCCGGCCATGGCAGTCGAAGGACGGCTCGATCGACTTCACGGCCGAGGGCGCCCCCGGCCGCGCGGACGCCGACGCCGCCGTGCGCCGCGTGATCGACGCCGTCGAGGAGCTGTCCCCGCTGCTGCCGCACGACGCCGCCTACCACGAGGCGCTCGTGCGGGACCTGCGCCGCTGGGCCGAGGGCGGCTTCGAGGTGCCGGACTTCCTGGACTCGCTGCTGGCCTTCCAGCCCGCCGCGAACCGCGCCGACGGCCTCCAGCACCTGGTCGTCTTCCCCATGTACACGCAGAACGGCAACCCGGACCGCAACCTGGAGGCGGTCGTGCTGCGCATGGTCTGGCCGGACTGGCTGGCCGAACTGGAGCGCACCCGCTACGACAACCCGCTGTTCTGCGGCATCACCTTCGAGGACTTCACGGGCGGCTACGACACCAACTCCGCCGTCCTCTTCCCGGAGACCATCGCCGTGCGCGAGGCGCCGGAGCGGTTCTCCTGGGGCGGCATCTTCTGCGACCGCGAGGCCGCACGCTTCCGCCGCGTCACCGCCGCCGCCGTCGACCTCCTGGGCCTGGAACTGCCCGAGGACATCGCCGCCATGGTCCACGACCAGAAGCGCTGCGAGGAGGCCTTCGTACTGTGGGACATGGTCCACGACCGCACCCACAGCCACGGCGACCTGCCGTTCGACCCGTTCATGATCAAGCAGCGCCAGCCGTTCTGGATGTACGGCCTGGAGGAGCTGCGCTGCGACCTCACCGCCTTCAAGGAGGCCGTGAAGCTCCAGGCCGACGGTGTCGCACAGGCCCGTGACGTGCAGTACGCGGTGCTGTTCGACCGCATGTTCCGCTTCCCGGTCACCGGCGAGCGCGTGCGCAACTACGACGGTCTCGGCGGTCAGCTGCTCTTCGCCTACCTCCACAAGCACGACGTGGTGCGCTGGACCGACAACAAGCTGACCATCGACTGGGAGCGCGCCCCGCAGGTCACCAACGAGCTGTGCGCCCGGATCGAGAAGCTCTACCGCGACGGCATCGACCGCCCCAAGCTGGTCCACTGGTTCGCCGGCTACGAACTGGTCTCCACCTACCTCGCCCCGCACCCCGGCTCGAAGTGGGCCAAGGGCCCCGACGCCCTGGACCTGACCCAGCCCCCGCGCAAACTCGTGGACGACGTCCTCCCGGACGAGTTCCCGCTCAGCATGTTCTACGAGGCCCTGTCCAAGAAGCTGAAGAACGTGATCGCCTCGACGAAGGGCATCGTCGGAGCCGCCTGAGCCACGGGCAAAAGAAGTCGGCCCGGCGCGCGGAGCCTCTCCTCGCGTTCGCTGTCCGGGATCGTCATCGACTCGGCAAGCGCGGCGGCGAGCGCGTCCACCTGGGTGTCGGCCGGTGCGCGAGCTGCGTCGGGAGGGCGGGGTGGGCGTCCCGCTAGCGGCCTCGGCGAGCAGTGGGGGCAGGCCGAAGGCATTCTGGCAGGGGGGTGTGAGCACAGGCTCGTGCGCACAGGCTGGGGAGGCGGGCGTGCTTCGCGGGCATGTAGCCCGGGGCTGTGGGCAAGATCGCCCCGTACGAGGGGCCGGGGCCGGTGGATAGACTCTGCCTTGCATGAAGATTTACGGCGTGGACGACGTTTTGGTGGAGGAAGAAGTGAAAACTGAAGGACGCAGGCAAATTACTTCCACCAGGGGCGTCACGGCGGTCCGCGCCGAGCGGGTCGTCGCGTGAGCGGCCGCGGGACCGAGGACACTGCGCAGGAGGCGAGGAAAATGGTGGGGAACGGGGCTCTCAGCGGTGCGGTGATCGCGGTGGCCGGCGCGGGTGGGCCGGCCGGGCGGGCGACGCTGCTCAGGCTCGCCGAGGCGGGGGCGACCGTCGTCGGCGCGGACAACGACCCGGAGCGGCTCTCGCAGGCCGTGGACGCCGCCCGGTACGGCTCCGGTGGCGCCAGCGTCACCGGGGACACCGTCGACCTGCTCGACCTCCAGTCCACCCGTGACTGGGCCGCGCACGTCGAGAAGGACTTCGGCCGGGTCGACGGCCTGGTCCACCTCGTGGGCGGCTGGCGCGGCAGCGAGACCTTCACCAAGACCGTCCTGGACGACTGGGACTTCCTGGAGCTGCTGCTCATCCGCACGGTGCAGCACACCTCGCTGGCCTTCCACGAGGCGCTGCAGCGCAGCGAGCGCGGCCGGTACGTCCTGATCAGCGCGGCTGGCGCCAGCAAGCCCACCGCGGGCAACGCGGCCTACTCCGCCGCCAAGGCCGCCTCCGAGGCGTGGACGCTGGCCATGGCCGACTACTTCCGCAAGGCGGGAAAGGCGGAGGGCGCCGAGGGGCCGACATCCGCGGCTGCGATCCTGGTGGTGAAGGCGTTGGTGCACGACGCGATGCGCGCCGACCGCCCCAACGCGAAGTTCGCGGGCTTCACGGACGTCAAGGACCTGGCCGAGGCCATCGTCGACGTATGGAGCAAGCCCGCCGCGGAAGTGAACGGAAAGCGTCTGTGGCTCACCGAGAAGCCGTGAACCCTCCCCGGACCGACGCGCGTCGCCACCACGACCCCCAGGTCCGCGGGTTCGCCAGCGACAACTACGCCGGGGTCCACCCGGAGGTGCTCGCCGCCCTGGCCGTGGCCAACGGAGGGCACCAGGTCGCGTACGGCGAGGACGACTACACGGAGAACCTCCAGCGGATCGTCCGCAGCCACTTCGGCGCCACGGCGGAGGCCTTCCCGGTGTTCAACGGGACCGGCGCGAACGTCGTGGCGCTCCAGGCGGTCACCGACCGCTGGGGCGCGGTGATCTGCGCGGAGAGCGCGCACATCAACGTCGACGAGGGCGGCGCCCCCGAGCGCATGGGCGGCCTGAAGCTGCTCACCGTGCCCACGCCCGACGGCAAGCTCACCCCCGAGCTGATCGACCGCCAGGCGTTCGGCTGGGAGGACGAGCACCGGGCGATGCCCCAGGTCGTCTCGATCACCCAGAGCACCGAACTCGGCACCCTCTACACGCCCGAGGAGATCCGCGCGATCTGCGAGCACGCGCACGCGCGGGGCATGACGGTGCACCTGGACGGCTCCCGCATCGCCAACGCGGCCGCCTCCCTGAACGTGCCGATGCGGACGTTCACCAACGCGGTCGGCGTCGACATCCTCTCCCTGGGCGGGACGAAGAACGGCGCGATGTTCGGCGAGGCGGTCGTCGTCCTCAACCAGGACGCCGTCCGCCACATGAAGCACATCCGCAAGATGAGCATGCAGCTCGCCTCCAAGATGCGTTTCGTGTCGGTGCAGTTGGAGGCGCTGCTCGCCAAGGACCTGTGGCTGCGCAACGCCCGGCACGCCAACGAGATGGCGCAGCGGCTCGCGGAGGGCGTGCGCGCCGTGCACGGGGTGGAGATCCTCTACCCGGTTCAGGCCAACGGGGTCTTCGCCAAGCTCCCGCACGACGTGAGCGAGCGTCTGCAGAAGCGGTTCCGCTTCTACTTCTGGGACGAGGCGGAGGGCGTCGTGCGCTGGATGTGCGCCTACGACACCACCGAGGACGACGTGGACGCCTTCGTGGCCGCGCTGAAGGAGGAGATGGCGCGCTAGATCGCGCGCTGTCGGATTGGCCAGAGATCTGATCTGCATAGTTATGCGATCACCCGGAAAGCCATTGACGTCGAGTGGTCGCATTCCTATGCTCTGCGGGCATGGAGCCGATCCAGAACACCCCCGACCTGTCTGCCTATCTGGCCGCTGACGAGGCGATCGACCATGAGCACCCGTTGGTCCGCGAGACGGCTGCCCGGCTCGCCGAGGGGGTGGCGGACTCGTATGCCTATGCGCGGTCCGCGTACGAATTCGTGCGTGACGGCATCCCGCACGCGCAGGACGCGGGCGACCCGCGCGTCACCTGGCGCGCCTCCGACGTCCTCCGTCTGCGCACCGGCATCTGCTACGCCAAGGCCCATGCCCTGGCGGCGCTGCTGCGGGCGGAGGACATCCCGACGGCACTGTGCTACCAGCGGCTGACGCACGACGACGGCGGGCACGTGGTGCACGGACTGGTCGCCGTCCGGTTCGACGGAGCCTGGCACCGGCAGGACCCGCGCGGCAACAAGCCGGGCGTCGACGCACAGTTCTCCCTCGCCGGTGAGCGCCTGGCCTTCGTGCCGGATCCGAAGTCCAACGAGGTGGACTACCCGGTGCTGTACGCTGAACCGCACCTGGCCGTGCTGGCCGCCCTCAAGGCCGCTCCGGACCGGCCGCGGCTGTGGAAGACGCTCCCTGCCGCACTCTGACCGCGAGGCGGGAGAACATGACGCTGACGCTCACCGTGTCCGACGAGGTCCGCACACTCGCGCCCGGCTTCACGCATGTGGCCGTGGAGGCCCACGGGCTGGCCGGCGGACCGAGCACCGAGGCCTCCTCGGCGCTCCTCGACGACGCCGCACGCCGTCTGGCGGCCCGCCTGGACGGACGCGCACCGCACGAGGACCCGCACATGGCCGCCTGGCGGGAGACCTACTCGGCGTTCGGCTCCAAGCCCTCCCGCACCCGCAACTCGGCCGAGGCGCTGGCCCGGCGGGCGCTGACCGGCGCCGGCCTGCCCCGCATCAACCTGCTCGTCGACCTCTACAACGCCATCAGCGTCGCCCATCTCATCCCCGTCGGCGGCGAGGACCTCGACCGGATCGTGGGCGGGATGCGCCTCGTGCGCGCCAGTGGCGAGGAGGACTTCGTGACCGTCGCGGGCGGCGAGGAGACCGTCGAACACCCGGACGCGGGCGAGGTCGTGTGGTGCGACGAGGCCGGCGTGACCTGCCGCCGCTGGAACTGGCGCCAGGGCCCGCGCACCCGCCTCACCGAGCAGACCGTGTCGGGCGTCTTCCTGCTGGAGAGCATGTCCCCGATGCCGGTTGCCGAAGTGGAGGCTGCGGCGGCCGAACTCGCCGAACTGCTGGAGAAGTTCAGCCCGGGAGCAGAGGTCGCCGTACGGCCGCCCGGGGCCTGAGCCCCGGTTCTTGCGGCCGCGGGGTCAGTGCGCCCCGGCCGTGCGGAGCTGGTCCGGGGTCGGGGCCGTGCCGCCGAGGTGGGCGGGCATCCACCAGGTGTCGTCGGAGGACCGGGGGCGGACCGGGTAGGCGCGCTGGGCCGCCTCGAGGAGCTCCTGGACGCGCTCGCGCAGCCGGCGGGTGAGGGCGCCCGCGTACAGGTCGCGGGAGGCCTCCATGGCCTCGCCCACCCGGATCGTGATCGGGATGTGGCTGCGCTTGAAGTTGCGGGGGTGGCCCTTGGTCCACAGTCGCTGGGTGCCCCAGACGGCCATCGGGACCAGGGGGACGCCCGCCTCCTGGGCGAGGCGCACCGCGCCCGACTTGAAGCTCTTCAGCGTGAACGACTGCGAGATCGTGGCCTCCGGGAACACCCCGACCACCTCACCGGACCTCAGCGAGTCCAGCGCACGCGCGTACGCCGCCTCGCCGTTGGCGCGGTCCACCGGGATGTGCTTCATGCCGCGCATCAGCGGGCCGGAGATCCGGTGCCGGAAGACCGACTCCTTCGCCATGAAACGCACCAGGCGCTTCTGCGGAAGGGCCGCGAGCCCGTTGAAGACGAAGTCCAGATAGCTGATGTGATTGCTCACCAGCACGGCGCCGCCCGTGCGCGGAATGTTCTCCGACCCCCGGCAGTCGATCTTGAGGTCCCACGCCTTGAACATCGTGCGGGCGAGACCGATGACGGGGCGGTAGACAAGCTCTGCCATGAGCGGGACGGACCCTTCTCTCTGCCAGGGAAGGGGACCCAGGCGGAAGTTACGCTGCCGTAGGTTTACGGCCTGTCGCAGATCGTGCCCCAAGAACGGCGCGGGAGCCAGCCCACGTGCCCGTCCATCGCGAGATCCTCGTCACGTCACCCCTCAGATTCCGCCCGACGGCCCATCGAGGGCACGCACCATGTGCCTGGGAGACCTTCCGGGAACCCGTCCCGGTAGCCCGGGAATCTCCGTGCCCCCGGGCGCGCTGAACCGGTGGGCGCGCGCGGGGGCGCGTTCGCGAAAGTACGGCAAGGTACGGCGGAGGAACGGGAGAACAGGCGTGCCGGGAAGTGGCGAGGCCAGGCGGCTCGGAGCGGCCGAACTCGGTGAGGACCTCGGCGCGCGGGCCACGCTGGTGCAGTTCTCCAGCGCCTTCTGCGCTCCCTGCCGGGCGACTCGGCGGATCCTCGGCGAGGTGGCCGGCGTGGTCCCCGGGGTGGCTCACGTCGAGGTCGACGCCGAGGCCCGGCTCGACCTCGTACGCGCGCTCGGGATCCTCAGGACGCCGACCGTGCTCGTCCTCGACGCGGACGGCCGCGTGGTGCGGCGGGCCGCCGGACAGCCGCGCAAGGCGGATGTCATCGCGGCCCTGGGGGAGGCGTTGTGAGGCGGCTGTCCCCGGTGGTCGGGCCTCCTGCCGTGGCAGCGGGACGGTTCACACGTCCCGGGGCGTACTTGACTGCGCACGCCAACTATCGTGAGCCTGACCGCATGCCCTCGGAACTCCTTCTTCTCGGGCGGCCCCGCGTCGACCCAGCCCGCCCCACGAGCGCGCGCCGCCCGGACTGTTGAGCAGCCGCGGATCCCGCTCGTCCGACCAGCAGAAGGACCGCTCCATGACGGCCACGTCCGACCTGGGTGCCTCGGGCACCGTCCAGTTCGCCTCCCCGCAACTGCTGCGCTCCGTCTTCCGGCGGCACGCGGCGGGCGTCGCGGTGATCACCGCCCGGGGCGACGCCGGACCGGTCGGCTTCACCGCCACCTCTCTCACCTCCGTCTCCGCCGAGCCCCCGATGCTCTCCTTCGGCGTCGGCACCGCCGGTTCCAGCTGGCCGGCCATCGCCACGACCGACCATGTCGGCGTCCACATACTCGGTGAGCACCAGGAGGAACTGGCCGCCACCTTCGCGCGCAGCGGCGCCGACCGCTTCGGAGCGCCGACGGCGTGGCGCGAGGGTCCCGAGGGGGTGCCCGTCCTCGACGGCGTGCTCGCCTGGCTGGTGTGCCGTGTCGTCACGCGGGTGCCGGCCGGGGACCACCGGATCGTGCTGGCCGAGATCGTCCTGGGCGATCCCACGGGCGCCGGACGTCCGCTTCTCTACCACCAGGGCCGCTTCGGCGCGCTGCGTGATTGATCACCCCGCCCCTCTCCTGCGAAGCCGTCGGGTTCCGGTTACGCTGCGTTGCGAAGGTCACAGTTCAAAGCGCTTGCTCAGCGGGCATGAACTGGGTGTACTGACGAGTAATATTCCGCTCGGTGCGCGCGGTCGCCCTGACCGGGATCGGCCGCTTCAGACGCCTATGCTGCCTAGGAAGGCAGCCCAGAGAAGACGATGCAGTAGGAGAGCCGGCGTGAGCTTGAGGATCGTTGTCACTGTGAAGTACGTGCCCGACGCCACTGGCGACCGGCACTTCGCCGATGACCTGACCGTCGACCGGGACGACGTGGACGGTCTGCTCTCCGAGCTGGACGAGTACGCGGTCGAGCAGGCGCTGCGCATCGCCGAGAACTACGACGGGGAAGGCGACGCCGAGGTCACCGTCCTGACGGTGGGTCCGGAGGACGCCAAGGACGCGCTGCGCAAGGCGCTGTCGATGGGCGCCGACAAGGCGGTCCACGTCGAGGACGACGACCTGCACGGCACGGACGCCATCGGCACCTCGCTGGTGCTGGCCAAGGCGGTCGAGAAGGCCGGCTACGACCTGGTGATCTCCGGCATGGCCTCCACCGACGGCTCCATGGGCGTGGTCCCGGCGCTGCTGGCCGAGCGTCTGGGCGTCCCCCAGGTGACGCTGCTGTCGGAGGTGTCGGTCGAGGACGGCACGGTGAAGGGCCGCCGGGACGGCGACACGGCCTCGGAGCAGCTCGAGGCGTCGCTGCCCGCGGTGGTGTCGGTCACCGACCAGTCGGGCGAGGCCCGTTACCCGTCCTTCAAGGGCATCATGGCGGCCAAGAAGAAGCCGGTTCAGTCCTGGGACCTGTCCGACCTGGACATCGACGAGGACGAGGTCGGTCTGGAGGGCGCCTGGACGGCCGTGGACTCCGCCGCGGAGCGTCCGGCCCGTACCGCCGGCACGATCGTCAAGGACGAGGGCGAGGGCGGCAAGCAGCTCGCCGAGTTCCTCGCGAGCCAGAAGTTCATCTAAAGGCAGCCCCCGCCGACCGCCCCCCTTCGCAAGCAGGAGAGAAGAAGTCCCATGGCTGAAGTCCTCGTCTACGTCGACCACGTGGACGGTGCCGTCCGCAAGCCGACCCTGGAGCTGCTGACCCTGGCCCGCCGCATCGGCGAGCCGGTCGCCGTCGCCCTCGGCGCCGGTGCCGCGGACACCGCCGCGACGCTCGCCGAGCACGGCGCGGCGAAGGTCCTCACTCACGACGCGCCCGAGTACGCCGACTACCTGGTCGTGCCCAAGGTGGACGCCCTGCAGGCCGCCGTCGAGGCCGTCTCGCCGGCCGCCGTGCTGGTGCCGTCCTCCACCGAGGGCAAGGAGATCGCCGCGCGGCTGGCGCTGCGCATCGGTTCGGGCATCATCACCGACGCCGTCGACCTGGAGGCCGGCGACGAGGGCCCGGTGGCCACGCAGTCGGTGTTCGCCGCCTCGTACAGCACCAAGTCCCGTGTCACCAAGGGAACTCCGGTCATCACCGTCAAGCCGAACTCGGCCGCCGTGGAGCCCGCTCCTGCCGCCGGTGCGGTCGAGGCGCTGTCCGTGACGTTCTCCGGTCCGGCGACCGGCACGAAGATCACCGGCCGTACGCCGCGTGAGTCGACGGGCCGTCCGGAGCTGACCGAGGCCGCGATCGTGGTCTCCGGCGGCCGTGGCGTGAACGGCGCGGAGAACTTCGCGGTCATCGAGGCGCTCGCCGACTCCCTCGGCGCGGCTGTCGGCGCCTCGCGTGCCGCCGTCGACGCCGGCTGGTACCCGCACACCAGCCAGGTCGGCCAGACCGGCAAGTCGGTCTCGCCGCAGCTCTACATCGCCAACGGCATCTCCGGCGCGATCCAGCACCGGGCCGGCATGCAGACCTCGAAGACCATCGTCGCGGTCAACAAGGACCCCGAGGCCCCGATCTTCGACCTGGTCGACTACGGCGTCGTCGGCGACCTGTTCGAGGTCGTCCCGCAGCTCACCGAGGAGATCAAGACCCGCAAGGGCTGAACCTCCGGCGCTCGACCGAGGCCTCCGTGCCCTGCCCCTACCGGGCGGGACGCGGGGGCCTCGGCTCGTTCCGGCGGCACCCCTGCCGGGCTTCGGCAGGTGATCCCGTGCTCCCGCGCGCCAGGATGAGAGGCATGGGGCGGTCGCACGGAGGAAAGACGGTGTTGACCCACGGGAAGATCCACGGATAACTTCGTACTGCGGATTAATGATTCCGGGAAGCGGAAAACAGGAGGGTGTGGGATGGGTCAGGGCCAGCAGGAGAACGTGGCGACGAGCCTCGCGGGCGCCGTCAGCGAGGAGATCAGCGCCTCCCTCGCGCCGGTCGACGCCGAACTGGAGCGCCTCTACCCGGGCGACCCCGGCACCCGCCAGCCCGTGCACACCGTCTACGTGCCCGGTGACGTCTTCGAGGCCGGCACCATCCGCTCCTGGGGCGACCAGGCGCTCGCCGCGCTCGACGAGCACGCCCCGGACGCGGCCTCCTTCGCCGCCGTCCTCGGCCTGAGCGACGAACTGGCCGCTCCCGTGTACGACCGCGTCCGCGCCAAGCTGGAGCGGGAGCCGATCGAGGACCTGCGGATCGACTTCGAGGACGGGTACGGTCCCCGGCCCGACGCGGAGGAGGACGAGGCGGCCGCACGCGCGGCCAGGCTGGTCGCCGAGGCGTACCGGAACGGGACGGCCGCCCCGTACATGGGCATCCGCATGAAGTGCTTCGAGGCGGCGGTCCGCGACCGGGGCATCCGCACCCTGGACATCTTCCTCACCGGCCTGATGGAGGCCGGGGGCCTGCCCGAGGGGCTGGTCCTGACCCTGCCCAAGGTGACCTATCCCGAGCAGGTCACCGCCATGGCCCGGCTGCTGGAGGCCTTCGAGAAGGCCCATGGGCTGGCGCCCGGGCGCCTCGGCTTCGAGCTCCAGATCGAGACGAGCCAGTCCATCCTGGCCGCGGACGGCACCGCGACGGTCGCCCGGATGATCCAGGCCGCCGAGGGCCGGGCCACCGGACTGCACTACGGCACCTTCGACTACAGCGCCTGCCTCGGTGTCTCCGCCGCCTACCAGGCCAGCGACCACCCGGCCGCCGACTACGCCAAGGCCGTGATGCAGGTCGCCGCGGCGGGCACGGGCGTACGCGTCTCGGACGGGTCCACCAACGTCCTGCCGGTCGGCCCGACCGGGAAAGTGCACGACGCCTGGCGGCTGCACTTCGGCCTCACCCGCCGCGCCCTGGCCCGCGCCTACTACCAGGGCTGGGACATGCACCCCGGCCACATCCCCACCCGGTACGCGGCCGTGTTCGCCTTCTACCGCGAGGGCTTCGAGCAGGCGGCGGCCCGCCTGGCCCGTTACGTCAACCGGGACGGCGGCGACGTCATGGACGAGCCCGCCACCGCCAAGGCGCTCAGCGGCTACCTGCTGCGCGGCCTGGACTGCGGCGCCCTCGGCTCCGCCGAGGTCGCCGAGCTCACCGGCCTGACCCGGGCCGACCTGGAGTCCTTCGCGGCCCCCCGCCGCGGCGACCTGACCGCGTCGGCGCAGTAGCCGGACGGCGGACCGGCAGGGGCGTGACCGCGGGGCCCGTCCCCGTGGTCACGCCCCTGTGCGTGTGCCCTCGGCGCGGGCGTCCGGCCGGGTGTCCGCTCGCTCGCGCGGCACGGGCGGCCCGCCGGACGTGGAGGGGGGTGGGCGTCGGGCGTCAGGTCAGCGGGGGCAGTTCGCCCGACCCCCGGGTGATCAGGCGGGTCGGGATTTCGATGCGTTCCGGGGCGAGGAGGGTGCCGTCCAACTGACGGAAGAGACGGTCGGCGGCGGTCCGGCCGAGGGCCGCCGCGTCCTGGGCGACGACGGTCACGCCCGGCTGGAGCAGATCGGCCAGTTCGATGTCGTCGAAGCCGACGAGGGCGACCCGCCGCGCCTGTTCGGCCAGTACGCGGATCACGGTGACGGTCACCCGGTTGTTGCCCGCGAAGACCGCGGTGACCGGGTCGGGCCCGGCCAGCATCGTCTCGGTGGCCCGGCGCACCCGCTCCGGGTCCGTGACGCCCAGCGACATCCAGGAGTCCTCGACCGGTATGCCCGCGTCCTCCATCGCCGCCCGGTAGCCGCGCAGGCGCTCGGCGGCCGTGTGGATGCGGGGCATGTCGCCGATGAACCCGATCCGGCGGTGGCCGTGGGCGATCAGATGGGCGACGCCGTCGCGGGCGCCGCCGAAGTTGTCCGACAGCACGACGTCGGCGTCGATGTTGCCGGCCGGGCGGTCCACGAACACGGTCGCGACGCCCGCCCTGAGCTCGGGCTCCAGATAGCGGTGGTCGTCCCCGGCCGGGATCACCACCAGCCCGTCCACCCGCCGTGCGCACAGCGCCAGCGCCAGTTCCTGCTCGCGCTCCGGGTCCTCCGCGCTGGAGCCGTTGATGAGCAGGGCGCCGTGCGCGCGGGCGACCTCCTCGACCGCGCGGCTCAGCGGCCCGTAGAACGGGTCGGCGAGGTCTTCCAGGATCAGCCCCACGCTCGCCGTACGGCCCTTGCGCAGCACCCGCGCGCTGTCGTTGCGGCGGAATCCCAGGGCCGCGATGGCGTCCTGCACGCGTCGCTCCGTGTCCGGAGTGACTCCGGGCTCACCGTTGACCACGCGGGAGACGGTCTTCAGGCCGACGCCCGCGCGCGCCGCCACGTCCTTCATCGTGGGACGGCTGCCGTAGCGGTTCCCCGATGCGCGGTCCGGGCGGTCTGCGGGGCGGTCTGCTCGACGGGCGGTCTCGGGCACGGTGCGGCGTCCTGTCCTGTCGTCCACGGGGACGAATCGCGTCCACGGGGATGCGTCGGTCCATGGGTTCGTATGAGGATGTGGCGTCGAGCATAGAACCTGGACAACGTTGTCATATGCACGAGAGACTGTCCATCGAACACTCCGGCCCGCGCCGCTCCACGGCGATACCGGACCGCGCCCACCTCTTGGTTTTCTCATGGTTGACGGGGAGATCTGACTCTGATGCACACCGACCTCGTGGCCGCGCTTGACATCGGCGGCACCAAGATCGCCGGAGCGCTGGTGGACGGCCGCGGCGGCATCCTGGTGCGCGCGCAGCGCCCGACGCCCGCGCAGGAGGACGGCGACACCGTGATGCGGGCCGTGGAGGAGGTGCTCGGCGAGCTGGGCGCCTCGCCGCTGTGGGAGCGTGCCACGGCCCTGGGCATCGGCAGCGCGGGCCCGGTGGACGCCTCGACGGGCACGGTCAGCCCCGTCAACGTGCCCGGCTGGCGCGACTATCCGCTGGTCGAGCGGGCCCGCGCGGCGGCCGGCGGCCTGCCCGTGGAGCTGATCGGCGACGGCGTGGCCATCACGGCGGCCGAGCACTGGCAGGGCGCCGCCCGGGGACACGACAACGCGCTGTGCATGGTCGTCTCCACCGGCGTCGGCGGCGGCCTGGTCCTCGGCGGCCGGCTGCACCCCGGCCCGACCGGCAACTCCGGGCACATCGGCCACATCAGCGTCGACCTCGACGGCGACCCGTGCCCGTGCGGTTCGCGCGGCTGCGTGGAGCGTTTGGCGAGCGGACCGAACATCGCCCGGCGGGCCCTGGAACAGGGCTGGCGCCCGGGCCCCGACGGCGACACCTCGGCCGCCGCGGTGGCCGCCGCCGCCCGTGCCGGGGACCCGGTCGCCGTGGCCTCCTTCGCCCGCGCCGCCCGCGCCCTGGCCGCGGGCATCGCCGCCACCGCGACCCTGGTCGAGATCGACATCGCGGTGATCGGCGGGGGAGTGGCCAAGGCGGGCGACGTGCTCCTCGCCCCGCTGCGCCGGGCCCTGGCCGACTACGCCACCCTCTCCTTCGTACGGCGCCTGACGGTCGCCCCCGCCCAGACCGGCACGGACGCCGGCCTGGTGGGAGCGGCGGCGGCAGCGCTCGCGGCGCGGACGGGTGTCACGGCGGCAGGGGTCTGAGTCGGAGACGGAGGGCCCAGCAGCGACTGACCGGCCCGCCGGCCGTTGAAACAGCCAGGGCCCCATGTTCCAGCGCCTCAGGAACGTCCCGAGGCGGGGCTGACCATGCCCACCCAGGTACGGGGGTGGCACGGACATGACCATCAGGTCGCAGGAATGGTTGCCCATCCCATCGCCGCCGCCCGGGTCCGGGCAAGGTCGTCAGCTCCCGCGATGTCTGCCTGGACACGGGCCTCGCCCGGCTGTTCCATGGCCGACTCACCTGCGCCCCCGGATGCTGCGGTTGAACACACGAGCTCACCAGTAGAGCCCCGGCTACAGATCCGCAATCCAGGGGTGTCCCGGGTGTACGCGGGCGAGCAGCTCGGCCAGGGTCTCGCGCTGAGCCGGGGTCATTTGCGGGACGGTCGCCTCGAAGTCTGTTCGATCCTTTCGGCGGGGGTGCTTGGCCTTGAACAGCAGGACCAGCTCGGGCGCCAGATACGGGATGCCGTCCCGGGTGTGATGGATGACGTCGCTGTAGGGAAGCCGGATCCTCTCATCGCGTCGGCAGATCCAGGTGTCGCCGTCGTGCGGTTCGCGGAACACGTCGAGCAGGTAGTTTCCGGCGGCCGGATCGCGGAGCCATGTCTGATGCACGGCGGCCAGCACCTCCGGTGTGGCGTCCTCCCAGATCCGGCCGCTGCCCACCGCGTCGAAGACGTATCCGCAGAAGCGGTGGCGGACCTCGGGAAAGCTCGCGGCCGGAATCGCTATCTCGATGTCTCCATGAGCGCGCGTCTGTGTGCCGCGAAACAAGTCCAGCGCCCAGCCCGCGGCCACGTACCAGGGCGTGCTGATCCCGGCCAGCTGCTGCGCGACCTCACTCGGGGTCCAGCAGGATGACCACCTGGCGTGGAGGGCTTCGCTCTCGTCGGGTGACAGCTCGATGCCGCCGCTGGGCAGTTGCTCGCTCACCGCGGGAATCCATCAGCGGAGTCGAAGGTCCCTGGCCATGGTCGATGACCAGGAGCGACCCCGTCTCGACCCCCGTTCAGCACACCAGGCGGGCGTCCGCCCAGTCCGCGTGGTCGGAGTCGATGCCGTCGCCGCCGTCCGTGACGACGAGGCGGACCACCTGGGCGCCGGTCACGTCCGCCGACAGCGGCCGGGCGCCCATCGCGTTGGTCAGGACCCCGGTGGAGGCTGCCTTCCGGCCGTCCGCCCAGATCTCGAACGCCACCGTGCCCCTGCCGTCCTTCTCGTCGTCGACGCCGACGTCCGCGGTGACCGTCCGGCAGGTCGCGCCCGTGTAGAACTCGACGGCGCTCTCCGCGTGGACGCCGAGTCCCTTGGCGTACACCGCCCCGCCGAGGGTGATCGGATGACCGTCGCCCGCGGCGCTCTCGCCGTTGCTGGTGTCGCGCTCCACCGGGCCGTAGCCGTTGGCGGCCGACAGCCAGGGGAGGTCACTGAGGTACGACGTCCCGGCGGGCGGCCGCACCACCACGCCGGCGGCGAGGGTCAGGGCGCTGTCGGCGCGGTCGCCGCCCGGGGAGCTGTGGTTCTCCCTGAGCGTCAGTTCGTACGAACCTGTCGGCGTCCCGGCCGGTGCGGCGACCGTCCAGCGGGTGCGCAGTGCCTTGCCCGTCGGTAGGTCCGGGGCCCGGGTCGCGGACTTTGGCCGTATCGTCCAGCCCGCCGGGCCGGTCAGCGACACGGAGACCTGTGTGGCCGGCGTACGGCCCAGGTCGGTGACGGTGGTGGTCAGCGTCGCCGGCTTGCCCGCTTCCAGCAACAGGCCGCCCTCCAGTCCGAGTTCGACGGCGGGCGGGTTCGCGGCCCAGCGGTTGTCGGAGGAGACCCGGACCAGGACGGTGCCGTGGGCCGGAACGGTCGCCGAGATCGTGCCCGCGGTGTTGTAGGAGCGGTGTTCCCACAGGTCGCGCAGCGTGTAGGCGGCGGCGCCGGGCAGGCCCACGGCCCGCGCGGTGGTGGCGATGCGCTGCGGGCTGCCGGTCTCGTTGAACAGGGCGACGGCGCGGCTGCCGTCCTCCATCTCCTTGGCCACGACCCAGCGCCCGTCCTCGGAGGAGACGACGGCGCCCTGCTTGCCCAGCGGGTCCTGGTCGACGGCGATGACCTCCTTGTTGCCCAGGATGCCGAGGGTCGCCTCGGAGGCCTTGCGCAGGTCCGAGCCGATGAGGAGGGGCGCGGCCATCACGGACCACATCGAGAAGTGGGTGCGGTACTCGGTGTCCGTCATGCCGCCGTTGCCGACCTCCAGCATGTCGGGGTCGTTCCAGTGGCCCGGACCGGCGTACGGGGCGAGCGGCAGGTTCTGCTTGAGGATCGACAGCATCGAGCCCCAGTTGTCGCTGATGTCATCGGTGGTGCGCCACAGGTGCCCGATGCCGGAGGCCCATTCCCAGGGTTTGTTCTGGCCCCATTCGCAGATGCTGTAGACGATGGGCCGGCCGGTCGCCTTCAGCGCGTCCCGCATGGTGGTGTACCGGAGCCTGGCGTCCACGCCCTGGTTGTTGCAGTTGTCGTACTTGAGGTAGTCCACGCCCCAGTCGGCGAACTGCTGGGCGTCGCTGTACTCGTGGCCGAGCGCGCCGGGGAATCCGGCGCTGTTGCAGGTCTTGGTGCCGGCGCTGGTGTAGATGCCCAGCTTGAGCCCCTTGGAGTGCACGTAGTCCGCGACGGCCGCGATGCCGTTGGGGAACCTGACCGGGTCGGGTACGAGCTTGCCGTCGGCGTCGCGGACGGGCAGGGCCCAGCAGTCGTCGAGGTTGACGTACTGGTACCCGGCGTCCTTCAGGCCCTTGGTGACGAAGAGGTCGGCGATGCCCTTGACCATGGACTCGTCGAACTCGGCTCGGCAGTTGGTGGAGTTCCAGTTGTTGAAGCCCATCGGAGGGGTGAGGGCGAGTCCGTCGGCCCGCGTGGGCGCGAC
The DNA here is from genome assembly GCF_043081205.1 of Streptomyces sp. NPDC014889. Classification (NCBI taxonomy): domain Bacteria; kingdom Bacillati; phylum Actinomycetota; class Actinomycetes; order Kitasatosporales; family Streptomycetaceae; genus Streptomyces; species Streptomyces sp. NPDC014889. The sequence continues at coordinate 303,987 of NZ_JBIBWH010000009.1, read as the reverse complement.
GGAGTCCCGTGCCGAGGCCGCCGCGGCGGGGGCGGCGACGGCGGGGGCGGCGAGCCCCGTGGTGCACAGCAGTCCTGCGGCCAGGGCCCCGACCACGGTGCGGCGGGCGGTGCGCGTGTGCGGGTGACGCATGAGAACGCTCCTCCGAACTCGCGAAAGATGGGATGACATCGTGTTCGCGTCATCGGTGCGCGGTTATGGTAGGACGTGTCCAACTCTGTTGGAAGAGAAGCGGTAACGGTTGTTCGATATCCCGTCAGATCCCTTGACTGCTGCGCCGGTTGGCGGTGAGATCCCATTCTCGCGTTCGGTTGTGTTGGGGTGCACCCCGAGGAGGGGGACATGGCGCAGTCATCGTTCAACCGGCTCGTCCCGCCGACCGGTGCGGCAGGACACCCGGTCTCCCGGCGCGATGTCCTGCGCGGCGCGGCCGCCGGAGCGGGCATGGTCACCCTTCCCGCCGTGCTGGCCGCCTGCGGCTCCGGCCCCGGCGGAGACAAGAACGAGGTCACTGTCGGGTCGAACGCCTCGGACGCGGTACCGAAGAAGGCGTTCGCGGCGGCGTTCGACGCCTACCGGAAGCAGTCCGGCAAGAAGGTCAAGGTCAACACCAAGGACCACAACGACTTCCAGGAGAACATCAACCGGTATCTGCAGGGCCGGCCCGACGACGTCTTCATGTGGTTCGCGGGGTACCGGATGCAGTACTTCGCGCAGAAGGGGCTGCTGACCGACATCAGCGACGTGTGGTCGTCGTTCTCCGGGTTCTCCGACGCCCTCAAGGAGCAGTCGACGCACGACGGCCGGCAGTTCTTCGTGCCGTACTACTACTATCCGTGGGCCGTCTTCCACCGTAAGAGCCTGTTCCAGCAGAAGGGCTACCAACAGCCAAAGAACTGGGACCAGTTCATCGCGCTGGCCAAGCAGATGTCCAAGGACGGCACCCCGGTCGCCTTCAGCGACAAGGACGGCTGGCCCGCCATGGGCACCTTCGACTACATCAACCTGCGCCTGAACGGATACGACTTCCACAAGTCCCTGATGGCAGGCGAACAGGCGTGGACCGACAACCGGGTGAAGAAGGTCTTCGACACCTGGCGCGAGCTGATGCCGTACTACCAGAAGGGCGCGCTCGGCCGGACCTGGGAGGAGGCCGGGCAGAGTCTTCAGCAGCGCAAGACGGGCATGGCCGTCTTCGGAATGCCGCACCCCGGCAGCCAGTTCCCGGAGAACGAACGCGACGACATCGACTTCTTCGCGTTCCCCGAGATCGACCCGCAGTACGGCCAGGACGCCGTGGAGGCCCCCATCGACGGCTTCCTCGTCGCGAAGAAGTCCAAGAACGTCGCCGCCGCCAAGGACCTGCTCAAGTGGCTCGGCACAGCGAAGGCCGAGGACATCTACCTGCGGTACGACCCGAACAACGTGGCCGTCAACTCCGGTGCCGACACCTCCGCCTACAGCGCCCTGCAGAAGAAGTCCGCCGAACTCGTCTCCGGCGCCCGGCAGATCTCGCAGTTCCTGGACCGCGACACCCGCCCCGACTTCGCCTCCACCGTGATGATCCAGGCGATCCAGGACTTCATCGGCAACCCGAAGGACGTCGACGGGCTGTGCAACAGCATCGAACGGCAGAAGAAGACCATCTTCTCGCAGCCCGTCGGCTGATCACTGGGGGACATGTTCCGTGGCGCTCACCTCCCCGCGGCGCGCCGGACGGCCACGACTGCGCCGGTTCACCCGCCGTGACCTCGCCGTCCTCGGCGTGCTGCTCGGCATCCCGGTACTGCTCGACATCGCCATCGTCTGGGGGCCGACGCTCGCCTCCATCGGGCTGTCCTTCACCTCCTGGGACGGCATCGGGGACATCCACTGGGCCGGCGGCGAGAACTACCGGAACCTCGCCGAGAACTACCCGCCGTTCTGGCCCGCGGTCCGCCACAACGTCCTGTGGCTGCTCTTCCTGGGCCTGATTGCGACACCGTTCGGGCTGTTCCTGGCCGTCCTCATCGACCGGGGCGTCCGCTTCAGCCGCTTCTACCAGTCCGTGCTCTACCTGCCGGTCGTGCTCTCGCTGGCCATCGTCGGCTTCATGGCCCAACTGCTCCTTGGCACCGACCAGGGCGTGGTCAACACGCTCCTCGGCAACCACGCCGACCCCGTCGACTGGCTCGGCGACTCCCGCCTCAACATCTGGATGATGATGATCGCCGCGAGCTGGCGGCACGTCGGCTACGTCATGATCCTCTACCTCGCCGGACTGAAGTCCGTCGACCCGGCGCTGAAGGAGGCGGCGGCGATCGACGGGGCGAACGAGCGCCAGACGTTCTTCCACGTGGTCCTGCCGACCCTGCGCCCGGTGAACGTCGTCGTCGGCGTCATCACGGTCATCGAGGCGCTGCGCGCCTTCGACATCGTCTACGCGGTCAACAAGGGCCGCAACGGCCTGGAACTGCTGTCGGTGCTGATCACCGACAACATCATCGGCGAGGCGAGCCGCATCGGCTTCGGCTCCGCCATCGCCGTGGTCCTGCTCACCGTGTCCCTGGGGTGCATCGTGACGTTCCTGGTCCAAGAGCTGCGAGGTGCGCGCGACCGATGACGGCGGACATTCGCACCACCGCGCCCGTACACCGCCCGGCGCCGGCGCCCGCACGGTCGGCGGGACCCCCGCGCCGGGGCCGCTGGGGCGTGCAGATCTTCCTCGCGGCGGTGTCGCTGGCGTTCGTCGCACCGCTGCTGCTCGCGGTCTACGCCTCACTGCGTCCGTACCAGGACACCGCGCAGCACGGCTACTTCTCCTGGCCCAGCCATCTGTCCTTCGCCTACTACCGGCAGGCCTACACCGAGTCCGGCATGGGCAGGTACTTCGCCAACACGCTGATCATCGCGGTGCCCGCGGTGATCGTCACACTGTTCCTGGCGGCGTTCGTGGCGTTCGCGGTCGCGCGTCTGAGACTGCGCGGCGGCCTGGTCCTGCTGATGTTCTTCACGGCGGGCAACCTGCTCCCGCAGCAGGTGATCGTCACGCCCCTGTACGTCCTGTTCAACAGGATCCCGCTGCCGTGGTGGATGTCCGACTCCCTGACGATGTACGACTCCTACTGGGCCGTCATCGTCGTCAACATCGGCTTCCAGCTGGGGTTCTGCGTCTTCGTCCTGGCCAACTTCATGCGCACGCTGCCCCAGGAGATCCTGGAGGCGGCGATCGTCGACGGCGCCGGCGTGTGGACCCGGTTCTGGCGCATCACCCTGCCGCTGTGCCGGCCGGCCCTCGCGGCCCTGGCCACCCTGGAGTTCACCTGGGTCTACAACGACTTCCTGTGGGCCCTGATCTTCATCTCCGACCCCGACAAGCTCCCGATCACCTCCTCCCTGAACAACCTGCGCGGGCAGTTCTTCACCGACTACAACCTGCTCGCGGCCGGATCTGTCCTGGTGGCCCTGCCCACGATCCTGGTCTTCCTGCTCCTGCAACGCCACTTCATCGCGGGCCTGACCCTGGGGTCGACGAAGGGCTGAGTGCTCCCGTCGGGTGCACGGGCGTGACCCCGGGGCGGTCGGCGCAGTTGAACCGAGCATGAAGAAGCGCAGCATGCTCGCCCTCGCGTCCCTGGCCACCGGTTTCGTCGTGGCCGCCGTCTCTCCGTCGCACGCCGTCGACCACGACGGGCTCGGCGACCGGAGCGTGAAGGACATCGTGGGGACCGTCGACCAGGTCGTCGGTCAGGAAGGCCTCGCCACGGACGACGACGCGTCCGGGCACCACCACGGCTGACGCCCGCCGGCCGAGCACGGCGCCGGTACCCCCGCCGCGGGGGTGCCGGCGCCGTCCTGCGGGCAGCCCTCAACTGCGGCTGGTTTCCGTGACAGGGTGAAGCGGGCAAGCCACAGGGGGCCGACAGCAGAGGGGGACCCGTGATCGTCTGGATCAACGGCGCTTTCGGTGCGGGGAAGACGACCACCGCACGGGAACTGATCGAACTGATCCCGAACAGTACGCTCTTCGACCCCGAGGTCATCGGCGGTGCGCTGACATGTCTGCTGCCGCCCAAACACCTCGCCGAGGCCGGCGACTACCAGGATCTGCCGATCTGGCGGCGCATGGTGATCGACACGGCGGCCGCCATGCTCGCCGAGCTGGGCGGAACGCTCGTGGTGCCCATGACCCTGCTGCGCCAGGAGTACCGCGACGAGATCTTCGGCGGGCTCGCCGCCCGCCGCGTCGCCGTACGGCATGTACTCCTGGCCCCGGCCGAAACGATCCTGCGCGAGCGCATAGCCCACCGGGAGGTCCCGCCCGACCTGCCCGACGGCGAGATACGCGTCCGCCAGTGGGCCTACGACCACATCGAGCCCTACCGGACCGCCCTGGCCTCCTGGCTCACCACCGACGCCCACCCCGTCGACACCAGCGCCCTGACCCCGCACGAGAGCGCCGTGCGCATCGCCGAGGCCGTCGGCAACGGTGCCGTGCCCGTCTGCGACATCGTGCAGACCCCGGAGCCCACGGCCGAGACCGTCGCCTCCGGAGTGCTCCTCTTCGACGAACAGGACCGCGTGCTGCTCGTCGACCCCACCTACAAACCCGGCTGGGAGTTCCCCGGCGGTGTCGTCGAACCCGGCGAGGCCCCGGCCCGCGCGGGAATGCGCGAGGTCGCCGAGGAGACGGGGGTACGGCTGGACGAGATGCCCCGGCTTCTCGTCGTCGACTGGGAGCCGCCCGCGCCCCCCGCCTTCGGCGGTCTGCGCTTCCTCTTCGACGGCGGCCGGCTGGACTCCGCGGCGGCCCGCCGTCTGCTGCTGCCCGGACCCGAGCTGCGCGACTGCCGCTTCGTCACCGAGCGGGAGGCCGCCGATCTCCTCCCACCCGTCCGCTACGCCCGGCTGCGTTGGGCGCTGCGGGCCCGCGAGCGCGGCGCGGCGGTGTACCTGGAGGCGGGCGTCCCGGTCGGCTGACGCCCCCGTGCCTACGCGGAACGCGCTGCAGGGACGGAGCTGTCGCAGGCGCCGTCCAGTTCCTCGTACGGATAGGGGGTCAGCCTGCTCTCCTTGCGCAGGCGGTCGTGGAAGGCGTTCAGGCGCGCGGCGACCGGCGCGTGACGGGTCAGGAGCGCCGCGGCCGCCGGCGGCACGCCCTCGGGCCGCGCGCCCTCGGCGCAGGCGCGGACGAAGGCGCGGCGCTCCTCCAGGTCGTAGGTGTACAGGGCGTTGACCAGCCAGTTCACCAGGTGCGTGACGGTGTAGGCGCGGTCGTAGCCCCGGTGCCTGCCGAAGAAGTCGCGTTCCCGCTCGGTGAGCCGGAACCGGTCGCTCAGCGCGAGACCGAAGTCGGAGAGGTACAGCCGGGTGCCGTCGGTGAGGATGTTGTGGAAATGCGCGTCCAGGTGCAGCAGCCGGTGCTCGTGCAGGAAGCCGGTGAGGGCCTCCAGACCGGCTTCGACGAACTCGCAGGCGCTGTCCGCCGCGTCGCCGTGCAGCCGGGCGGCGAGCCAGTCGTCCGCGGTGTGCGGCACGTACTCCAGGAACAGGATCAGGCTCGCGGTGGCCGTGCGCAGGGCCTCGACGCGGTGCTCCACCTGCGGGGCACCGCCCCAGTAGGCGACGGTCCGCTCCACGTCGGCCAGCAGCTCCGGCATCGGTCCGGGCGTGTCGGGCAGCGCCCGCCAGTGGTGCAGCAGGGGGAAGCCGGGGAAGCGGCCGGAGAGCACCCAGTTCGTGGTCATGCGGTGCGCGGCGAGTTCCCGCCACGCCCCGAGTCCGGGGCTGCCGATGCCGTAGTGGAAGTAGGGCGGCAGGTCGAAGAGGTTCGCGGTCGACCGCAGATGGCCGGGGCGCCGTTCGACGTCGGTCAGGCGCACGTACTTGACGAAGACCTGGTGGCCGTCCACGTCGACGATCGCGGAACGGCCGCCGATGCCGGTGCCGAACGGCTCGCCGCCCGCCAGGAGTTGAGCGAGTTCGTCGTCGCTGAGGAGCGAGAGCGTGGTGGAGATGCCGGCGTGGGCCGCGATACGTGTGGAGAGGTCCATGATCCCATCCTCAGCCGGACGACGGGTGCCCGTCAGCCTCTTTTGCCTCGGGAACGGCCCACCGGGGCAAGGGAGTCGAAGCCGAGGCTGTCGTGAGCGCGTCCGCGGCCCGGGCCCCCACCGCACGGCGGGGGCCCGGGCCGCGGGCAGCGCGGAGGGTCAGCTCGCCGCGTAGTTGCGCAGGAACAGGGCCTCCGTGACCGACAGGCGCTCCAGCTCCTCGGGAGAGACGCTCTCGTTCACGGCGTGGATCTGCGCCTCCGGCTCGCTCAGGCCGATCAGCAGGATCTCGGCCTGCGGGTAGAGCGCGGCGAGGGTGTTGCACAGCGGGATGGAGCCGCCCTGACCGGCGTACTGCATGTCCTGGCCGGGGTAGGCGACCGCCATCGCGTCGGCCATCGCCCGGTAGGCCGGGCTGGTGGTGTCGGCGCGGAACGCCTGGCCCTGGCCGATCTGCTCGGTGCGCACCCGGGCGCCCCACGGGGTGCGGGCCTCCAGGTGGGCCTGGAGCAGCTTGGTCGCCTCGCCCGCGTCGACGCCCGGCGGCACCCGCAGGCTGACCAGGGCGCGGGCGCCGGCCTGCACGGACGGGGTGGCGCCGACGACCGGCGGGCAGTCGATGCCGAGCACGGTGACGGCGGGGCGGGCCCAGATGCGGTCGGCGACCGTGCCGGAGCCGATCAGCTCCACGCCGTCCAGCACCTTGGCGTCCTTGCGGAACTGCTCCTCCTCGTAGGCCAGGCCGTCCCAGACGGAGTCGCCGGCCAGGCCGTCGACGGTCGTCGAGCCGTCCTCGGCGCGCAGCGAGTCGAGGACCCGGATCAGCGCGGCGAGCGCGTCCGGGGCGGCACCGCCGAACTGGCCGGAGTGCAGGTTGCCTTCCAGCGTGTCGACCTGGATCCGGACCAGGGTCATGCCGCGCAGGGTGCTGGTGACCGTGGGCAGGCCGACGCGGAAGTTGCCGGTGTCGCCGATCACGACGGTGTCGGCGGCGAGGAGCTCGGGATGCTCCTCGGCGTAGCGCTCCAGGCCGCCGGTGCCCTGCTCCTCCGAGCCCTCGGCTATCACCTTGACGTGGACCGGGACGCCCCCGTCGGCCTTCAGGGCGCGCAGGGCGAGCAGGTGCATGATGAGGCCGCCCTTGCAGTCGGCGGCGCCGCGCCCGTACCAGCGGCCGTCACGCTCGGTCAGCTCGAAGGGCGGGCTGGTCCAGCCGGCCTCGTCCAGCGGCGGCTGCACGTCGTAGTGGGCGTAGAGCAGGACCGTCTTCGCCCCCTCCGGACCGGGCAGGTAGCCGTAGACCGACTGGGTGCCGTCCGGAGTGTCGAGCAGCGCCACGTCCGTGAAGCCCTCGGCGCGCAGCGCGTCCGCGATCCAGTTCGCGGCGCCCTCGCTCTCGCTCTTCGGATACTGGTCGAAGTCCGCCACCGACCGGAAGGCCACCAGCTCGGCGAGTTCCGCCCGCGCCCTGGGCATCAGGGACGCGACGGTCTCCGCGACCGGATTCGACGACATGGGCAGGCTCCTTGTAGGTGCGAAGGAGAACTCGTGAGTATGGGGAAGATACTTCCGAGCACTTCTGTATTCCGGATGATCGTGTCAGCGTAGGCGCGACCCCGTGTACGCGGCACGTACGCTGCTGATCCTCCCACAGCGGCCCACCGCCGGGGCCGCCGTAGGATGCGTGGGACAGCAGCGGCAGGCGGCTTGATCGGGAGCGGTAGACCATCGTGAGCAGCGACAACTCTTCGGCGGACGACGTGCAGCGGGTGTGGGACGTCGTCGTGGTGGGCGCGGGACCCGCGGGGGCCTCGGCCGCCTACGCGGCAGCGGTCGCGGGACGGCGCGTGCTGTTGCTGGAGAAGGCGGAGCTGCCCCGGTACAAGACGTGCGGCGGCGGGATCATCGGCCCCTCGCGCGACTCGCTGCCGCCCGGCTTCGAGCTCCCGCTGAAGGACCGCGTGCACGCGGTGACCTTCTCACACAACGGCCGCTTCACCCGCACCCGCCGCTCCAGGCAGATGCTGTTCGGGCTGATCAACCGGCCGGAGTTCGACCAGCAATTGGTCGAGCACGCGCAGAAGGCGGGCGCCGAGCTGCGGACCGGCGCCGCTGTCTCGCGGGTCGAGCAGCACGGTTCGGCGGTGCCGGACCGGCGCACGGTCGCCGTGGTGCTCCAGGGCGGTGAGACGGTGCTCGCGCGTGCGGTGGTCGGCGCCGACGGCAGCGCCGGCCGGATAGGAGCCCATGTCGGCGTGAAGATGGACCAGGTGGACCTCGGCCTGGAGGCGGAGATCCCGGTGCCGGAGACCGTCGCCGAGGACTGGCGCGGGCGGGTGCTCATCGACTGGGGCCCGATGCCGGGCAGTTACGGCTGGGTCTTCCCCAAGGCGGACACGCTGACCGTAGGGGTGATCTCGGCGCGCGGCGAAGGCGCCGCCACCAAGCGGTACTTGGAGGACTTCATCGCCCGCCTCGGCCTGGCCGGGTTCGAACCGAGCATTTCCTCGGGGCATCTGACCCGCTGCCGTGCCGAGGACTCGCCGCTCTCGCGCGGGCGGGTGCTGGTGTGCGGGGACGCGGCCGGACTCCTCGAGCCGTGGACGCGCGAGGGCATCTCCTTCGCGCTCAGGTCCGGGCGGCTTGCGGGGGAGTGGGCGGTGCGCGTCGCCGAGGCCCACGACGCGGTGGACACCCGGCGCCAGGCACTGAACTACGCGTTCGCCATCAAGGCGGGCCTGGGCGTGGAGATGGCCGTGGGCAAGCGGATGCTCGCGGTGTTCGAGCGCCGGCCCGGGATCTTCCACGCCGTCCTGACCGGCTTCCGGCCCGCCTGGAAGGCGTTCAAGGAGATCACGCAGGGTTCGACCTCGCTCGGTGAGCTCGTCCGCACCCACCCCATGGCCCACCGCGCCCTGACCGCGCTGGACCGGCGGCCGGCCCCGCCCGCCGCCGAGGACGGGGCCCCGGTCAGTTCCTGACCGTGATGCGGAAGACCGGGTGGTCGGGGGCGGCCGCGGCGATCTCCTCGTCGGAGGACTTCGCCGTGACGCCCTTGAAGTACCCGTCGACCTGCCAGCCCCACCGCTCCAGATAGGTACGCAGGACCGGCAGCTTCTCGGCGTCGGGCAGCTCCACCGCGGTGAACTCGCGGACCTTGCGCCCGACGCGCAGTTCCCCGCCGCCCGCCGCGCGCATGTTGCGCACCCACTGGGAGTGGCCGCGCGCCGAGACGAGGTACTGCGCGCCCTCGTAGGTGTGCGGGTTGACCGGAATGCGCTGCGGCTTGCCGCTCGTACGGCCGCGCACCGTCAGCTCGGCCGAGCCGGCGAGGCTCAGCCCGCGGCGGGCCAGCCAGCCGATGACGCCGTTGAGACGGACGGCCGTCGGGCTGCCCTTGAGGTAGTACGGCGACGCGGAAGGCGAAGCGGGCGAAGAAGAAGACGACATGGTGACCCCCACGGGTTCGGTTCGGGAGAGCAGTGCTCTCGCTCGATGAACAGTGTGGGGTGGATCGGCGATCCAATGCAAGAGCGGTGCTCTCTTTTGTGTGCAGTGCTCCGAATTCATGGAACACTGGTCCCCATGAGGACCGCACAGGGAGCCCGCGCCAGGGCCAGGACGGAGATCACCGCCGCGATCAAGGACGAGGCCCGCAGACAGCTCGCGGCCGAGGGCGCCGCGAAACTCTCGCTGCGCGCCGTGGCCCGCGCGCTCGGCATGGTGTCCTCCGCGCTGTACCGGTACTTCCCGAGCCGGGACGACCTGCTGACCGCGCTCATCATCGACGCCTACGACTCCGTGGGCGAGGCCGCGGAGGCGGCGAACGCGGCGGCGTCCGGCGCCGAGCCCCTGGAGCGCTGGACCGCCGTGTGCGAGGCGGTGCGCCGCTGGGCGCTCGCGCATCCGCACGAGTACGCCCTCATCTACGGCACTCCCGTGCCCGGATACACCGCCCCGATGACGACCGTCCCGGCCGCGGCCCGCGTCGGACTGGTCCTCATCGGCATCGTGCGCGACGCCCACGAGCGGGACGGGCTGACCGGGCCGCCGCTGCCCGCCGAGCTGCGGGCCGAGGCCGAGCGGATGACCGCGGACCTCGCGCCCGGCCTGCCGCCCGAGGTGGGGGCCGCGCTCGTCGCCGCGTGGGCGCAGTTGTTCGGGCTGGTCGGGTTCGAGCTGTTCGGGCAGTTCAACCGGGTGGTGGAGGAGCGCGAGCCGTTCTTCCGGCACGCGGTGGTCCGGCTCGCGCACGGGATCGGGCTGGAGGCCTGACCGCTGCCGGGGCCGGCCGGACCTGCGTGGCGCGTCCTCCCCTCGCGGGAGGCGCGTACTTCCCGGGGAGTACGCGTGATCACCTCGCCCGGGTGACGCCCCCGGCGGCGCCGGGCGTCTAGCGTGGCGGTCATGACGGAGCAGCGCGTACGCCGGGGCGGCCCGCCGCAGTGGTGGCGGCACGGCCCCCCGTGGTGGCACCGCGCCGCAGACGAGGAGGCGGAGCCCGGCCGCCGCCGGCCGTGGCTCTCCACGGCGCTGTTCACCGCCTTCGTGCTCGTCGGTACGCACTTCTCGGCACACAACCAGCACGCCCACCGGGAGCCCCTGGACGCCTTCGGGTTCGCGCTGCTGCTCGTGACCTCGGGGATGCTGCTGTGGCGCAAGCGGTATCCGGCGTTCGTGGTGTGCGGCACGGCGGCGACCACCCTCGTCTACTACGCCGCCGGATACCCGTACGGACCGGTCTTCCTGGCCGTCGTGATCAGCTGCTTCAGCGCCGTCGTCGCCGGGCACCGCAGGGCCGCGTGGGCGGCGGTGGGCTCCCTGTGGGCCGCGCACGCGGTGATCTCGCTCTGGCTGTACCGCTGGCTGCCCCCGCCCGGGGACACCGCCGCCTCCTGGGGGCAGGAACTGGCCGTCGCCACCTGGGTGGTGGCCGTCGTCGCGGTGTCGGAGCTGGCCCGCGTGCGCCGCGAGCAGTGGGCCAAGGAACGCGCCGAGCGCGCCCAGGCCGCCCGGCGGCGGGCCGACGAGGAACGGCTGCGGATCGCCCGTGAACTGCACGACGTCCTCGCGCACAGCATCTCCGTCATCAACGTCCAGGCCGGCGTCGGACTCGCCCTGCTGGACACCGACCCGGAGCAGGCGCGCACGGCGCTGGCCACCATCAAGGCCGCCAGCAAGGAGGCGCTGGGGGAGGTGCGTCAGGTGCTCGGCACCCTGCGCACCCCCGGCGATGCCCCGCGAGCTCCCGCGCCGGGCCTGGGCCGGCTGTCCGAGCTGGTGGACCAGGCGGCGGCCGCCGGGCTCACCGTCGAGCTGGAGGGGACACCGCCCCGCCTTCCGCCCGGCACGGACCTCGCCGCCTTCCGTATCGTCCAGGAGGCGCTCACCAACGTCGTACGCCACTCGGGCTCGCGGCACGCGCGTGTCCGCCTCGACCACGACCGCCGGGCGCTGCGGCTGCGCGTCGACGACGACGGGCCCGCCACCGGGGCGGACGCCGGCGGCAGCGGCAACGGCCTGGCCGGGATGCGGGAGCGGGCCGCCGCGCTCGGTGGCACCATCGACGCGGGCGCGCGCCCCGACGGCGGCTGGCGGGTGCTCGCCGTGCTGCCCCTGACGACCGAGGAGGAGAACCGGTGATCCGGGTACTGCTGGCCGACGACCAGTCGCTGGTACGGGCCGGCTTCAAGGCGCTGCTCGACGCCCAGCCGGACATCGAGGTCGCCGGGGAGGCCGCGGACGGTGAGGAGGCCTTGCGCAAGGTGCGCGAGCTGAGCCCCGACGTGGTGCTCATGGACATCCGCATGCCACTGCTCGACGGGCTGGCCGCGACTCGCCGCATCACCGGCGAGCCGCGGCTGAAGGACGTCAAGGTGGTCATGCTCACCACCTTCGAGCTCGACGAGTACGTCTTCGAGGCGATCCGCTCGGGCGCCTCCGGCTTCCTGGTCAAGGACACGGAACCCGACGAACTCCTGCGCGCGATACGGGCGGTGGTCGACGGTGACGCCCTGCTGTCCCCCGGCGTGACGCGTCGCCTGATCGCCGAGTTCGCCGCCCGCTCCAAGAAACCGGCGGCCGCCGGCGCCCTCGCACAGCTCACCGAACGCGAACGTGAGGTGATGGCCCTGGTCGGTATCGGCCTGTCCAACGAGGAGATCGCCCGCCGCCTGGTCGTCAGCCCCCTCACCGCCAAGACCCACGTCAGCCGCACCATGGTCAAACTCGGCGCCCGCGACCGCGCCCAACTGGTCGTCCTGGCCTACGAATCGGGCCTGGTGCGCCCGGGCTGGCTGGGCTGACCACCCCGTGCGGTGCACGCGGCCCGGGGCGGGTCACACGGTCCACACCGAGGGCGCTGGCGCGGCACCCCACGGTGGCGGTCGCCGCGACCGGCGTCTCGAGCAGGCGGTGCCCGGCCCGGCGGCGCTGAGGATCGGCCGTCCGGCGCAGTGACGTGCGGGCGTCCGCGACGGTGCGATGCCTGCGGCACACCCCCGCACCGCGGCCGTATGACGCGGCAGCCCCCGGTACTCGCCACCCGGGGACGGACCAGCGCCGCGGCGGCGGGCCCCGTCCGTTCGGCGGGCCGGCGCCCGCCGCCGGGGGGGACGGGCGGGCCACGGCGGGGGGTACGGCGCGGTCTCCGCCGGAGGCGGCGGCACCGGACCGGCGTAGGTCGCGTTGCGGTACTCCATTCGGCGGGTTGGGCTAGAAGGTGACTCCATTGCCCACGTTCCGGACGGCGATCATGACGATGTCCCCCTTCGGTGCCTCCTTCGGCGGCCCGGACCCGTTCTCCGAGATCCTCAACCGTTTCTTCGGCATGACGCCGGGCGCGGCGCCCCCGCAGGTGCAGCGGGTGCCGATCGGACGGCTGCTGACCGACTCCGCGCGCGAGCTGATCAACCAGGCCACCGGAAGGGCGGCCGAGGACGGCAGCTCCGACCTGGACACCGAGCACCTGCTCTGGGCGTGCACCCAGGTGGAGCCCGCCCGCGGCCTGCTCGCCCAGGCCGGAGCCGACCCTGACCGCCTCGGCGCGGCCCTTGCCGAGGCGCTGCCCGGCGAGAGCGGCACCCCCTCCGCGCAGCCCGGCCTGACCCCGGCCGCCAAGCGGGTGCTGCTGCGCGCCTTCGAGCACTCCCGGGCGGCCGGAGTGTCGTACATCGGCCCCGAGCACATCCTCGGCGCGCTGCTGGACACCCCCGGCGCCGCCGCGGCCCGCGCCCTCAGCGCCCACGGCATCGAGACGGACCAGTTGCGCCGCAGCGCCGACACCGCCTCCCGCCCCGACACGGCGCCCGGCGGGGCCGAGCGGTCCCCGAGCGACACCCCGACCCTGGACCAGTACGGGCGCGACCTGACCGAGGAGGCCCGTGCCGCGAAACTGGACCCGGTGGTGGGGCGGGCCGCGGAGATCGAGCAGACCGTCGAGGTCCTCTCCCGCCGCACCAAGAACAACCCCGTCCTGATCGGCGAGCCGGGCGTCGGCAAGACCGCGATCGTCGAGGGGCTGGCCCAGCGGATCGTCAACGGGGACGTGCCGAAGACCCTGGAGAACAAGCGGGTGGTCGCCCTGGACCTCACCGGCCTGGTGGCGGGCGCCCAGTACCGGGGCCAGTTCGAGGAGCGGCTGAAGAACGTCATCGACGAGGTCAAGGCGGCCTCCGAGTCGACGATCCTGTTCCTGGACGAACTGCACACCGTCGTCGGCGCCGGCGCCACCGGCGAAGGCTCCATGGACGCGGGCAACATCCTCAAGCCGGCCCTCGCCCGCGGTGAACTGCACGTCGTCGGGGCCACCACCCTCGACGAGTACCGCCGGTACGTGGAGAAGGACGCCGCCCTCGAGCGCCGCTTCCAGCCCGTCATGGTGCCCGAGCCGACCGTCGAGGAGACCGTGCAGATCCTGGAGGGGCTGCGCGACTCCTACGAGGCCCACCACCAGGTCCGCTACAGCGACGACGCGCTCGTCGCCGCGGCCGAGCTGTCGGACCGCTACGTCACCGACCGGTTCCTGCCCGACAAGGCCATCGACCTGCTCGACCAGGCCGGCGCCCGGGTGCGCCTGCGGTCCCTGGGCCGGTCCACCGAGGTCGTCGAGCGCGAGGACCGGCTGGCCAAGCTGCGCCGCGAGAAGGACCAGGCCGTCGCCGCCGAGGCCTTCGAACGGGCCTCCGAGCTCAAGGACCGGATCGCCGAGGTGGAGACGGAGCTGGAGGGTCTCGCCGAACGCCGCGAGGGCGTGCTGGAGGTGACCGTCGACGACATCGCCGACGTGCTGTCCCGGCGCACCGGCATCCCGGTCGCCCAGCTCACCGAGAGCGAGAAGGAGCGGCTGCTCAAGCTGGAGGACGCGCTGCACTCCCGGGTCGTCGGCCAGGACGAGGCCGTCACCGCGATCGCGCAGGCGGTGCGCCGCAGCCGCGCCGGCATGAGCGACCCCAACCGGCCCGTCGGCTCGTTCCTGTTCCTCGGCCCCACCGGCGTCGGCAAGACCGAACTGGCCAAGGCGCTCGCCGAGTTGCTGTTCGGGGACGAGGACCGGATGGTCCGCTTCGACATGAGCGAGTTCCAGGAGAAGCACACCGTCTCCCGGCTCGTCGGGGCCCCGCCCGGCTACGTCGGCCACGAGGAGGCCGGCCAGCTCACCGAGAAGGTGCGCCGCCAGCCCTACAGCGTGCTGCTCTTCGACGAGGTGGAGAAGGCCCACCCGGACGTCTTCAACACGCTGCTCCAGGTCCTCGACGACGGTCGGCTCACCGACGCCCAGGGCCGTACCGTCGACTTCCGCAACACCGTGGTCATCATGACCTCGAACATCGGCGCCCAGCGGATCCTCGCCCACCACGGGGACGTCTCCGCCATCAAGGACCAGCTGATGGGGGACCTGCGCGGACGGTTCCTGCCCGAGTTCCTCAACCGCATCGACGACATCATCATCTTCCACGGCCTCAGCGAGGACGACCTCGGCCGGATCCTGGACCTGCTCCTGGACCACAGCCGCCGCCGGGTGCGCGCCCAGGGCCTGGACCTGGAGGTCACCGACGCCGCGAAGAAACTGCTGGTCGCCCACGGCCACCAGCCCGAGTTCGGCGCCCGTCCGCTGCGCCGGACCATCCAGGCCGAACTCGACAACCGCATCGCCTCCCTGCTGCTGAGCGACTCGGCCGACCCCGGCGACACGATCGTCGCGGACGTCGTGAACGACGCCCTGGTCTGCCGGGTCGAACGCCCGGAGGTCCCCGGCCGGATGACCTGACGGCCGGCTCATGAACTCCTCGTCCTCGGCGCTGAGCGGGAGCAGGACGAGCCGGCCGTCGCGGTGGGGTGCCCGGTGCGGCGCGCCAGCCCGCGCGACTCCAGCGTGCGCGAGGGGTTCTTCAGGTGCTGGCCGACCGCGGAGGCGGCCCGTCCCGTGCTCCCCCCGCCGTCAGCCGGTCTTCCAGCCCCAGGGTGTGTCCACGCGCGCCCACTCGTCGTCCCACTGGGCGAAGCGCCGGCGGTCGAGCCGGGTCCGGGCCAGCTTGGCCCCGCCGATGACGACGCCCGCGCTGGTCGTTCCCGCCCAGAGGCCGGCCAGGGTCGTCTGGAAGGCGATGTCGGCCGACGAGGCCGGCGGGGGCACCAGCGTGCCCTGCCCGTTCGTCCACACCGTGACGTGGTCGCCGGGAGTCGCGGAGACCGGGACCCTGGTCCGGCTCGTGTGCGCCGAGCCGTTCGCGTCCGTCCAGCGGACCGTGCCCCACCCCAGGGCGCCGCCCACCGGCCGGACCGCCCCGCGCGTCGCCTCCTGGGTCACCACGGCCGGCACCGAGCGGGTGCCGGCGCGGACCCGTTCCGCGGCCTGCTGCATCGCGCCCGCCGTCAGCACACCCGCGAGCACACCGCAGGCCACGGCCAGGACCCAGGCGACGAGCAGGATCCACGCCTCGACCACGTCACTGGTCCGCCTGAGCGGATTGCGCCGCCATCGCCACAGCCGGACTCCCGCACGACGTGTCACCTTCGACACCCCCTCGTGAGCATCGATGGCCCCTACTGCCAGTGTGCCCCTCAGAGGCGGTCCAAGGCCTGCGGGGAGCCAGGAAAGGGACAGCCGGTGGCACGGGCCGACCCCCGTGGGACCGCCGTGAGGCGCGCGGGCCGACGGGCGCGCCGGGCCTTTCGGACACGGATCGGTTAAGGCTTTCTCACAGGGCCGTTGCCGTACGGTGAGCACGCCATGATGGGACCATGACGCTCGCCGCGCGCGCTCTCTCCCAGCTGGCAACCTGGCCGGACCTCACGGAGGCGGTGCCGAGCTGTGGCAACGGGCAGGCGCTCAGCTCGGTGGGCGGGGAGATCGCCCACTTCCACTCCGACCGGGACGTCGACCTCCGCCTGACCGTCCGGGCGATCCGCCGCCTGGAGCGCGACCTGCGGCGCTTCGCCGCGATCCGCGTTGTGCCGGGTTCCTCGTGGGTGACGGTCCGCCTCGACGGCTCGGCCGACGTCGATCTGCTGATGAGTCTGATGAGCGTGGCGCTCAAGGCACAGCAGGGTCCGCCGGACGACGGCCGGACCACGCCCTGCGGCTGCAACGACGTCCGAGGTGTGGGCTTCGTGCGGCTGTGAGGCGGGAACGGGACGCGCGTCGCCCGTGACGCCGAAGCCGGGCAGGCGTCGCCCGCGACGCCGGTGCGGGACAGGGGCCGTCAGACGGTCAGCACCCGCAGGCCCGCCTCCTCGAACCCGCGCACCGTCTCCGGCCCCGCCGCCGCGTCCGTGACGAGCGTGTCGACCGACCCGGCCGCGCAGATGCGGGCGAAGGCCCGCCGGCCCAGCTTGCTGGAGTCGGCGGCCACGACGACACGCTCGGCGCGCTCGCACAGCAGCCGGTTGACGGCGGCCTCGGCCTCGTCGTGCGCCGCCGCGCCGTGCACGACGTCGAAGCCGACCACCCCGAGCACCGCCACGTCGAGCGTGACCTGGCTCAGCACCCCGTTCGCCAGCGGCCCGATGAGCTCGTACGACTGCGGCCGCGCAACCCCTCCGGTCAGCACGATCTTGAACTGGGGCCGGACGGCGAGCTCGTTGGCGATGTTGAGCGCGTTGGTCACCACGGTCAGCGCCGGGGAGCCGGAGGCGAGGTCGGCGCGCACCGCCAGGGCGCGGGCCACCTCCGTGGTCGTCGTGCCGCCGGTCAGGCCGACCGCCTCGCCGGGCGCGACGAGTTCCGCGACCGCCTTCGCGATCCGCTGCTTCTCGGAGGCGTGGCGGGCGGTCTTGTACCGCAGCGGCAGCTCGTAGGAGACGCCGTGCACCACGGCGCCGCCCCGGGTGCGGACCAGCATCTGCTGCTCGGCGAGCTGGTCGAAGTCCCGCCGGATGGTCGCGGCCGACACCCCCAGTACGGACGCCGCGTCCTCGACGTCCAGCCGGCCGCGCTCGACGAGCAGCTCCAGCAGCGCCTTCCAGCGGGCGTCGCGTGACATCCGCCTCCTCCGTTCCCTCGGTCCTTCGCGACCTTAACGCACCCTGCACGCCGCAAGATGCTTGATTGTGCTCGAAATTCGGCGCTATCGTGCATGAAAATGCATTCGGGGGCGAGTAGGAGGAGGGGCCATGAGCCATGTCGAGGACGAACTGACCAGCCAGCCCGAGTGCTGGGCCCGCGTCGCGGCCGACGTCGCCGTCCACGGCCGGGCCCTGCCCGCGCAGGGGGAGCGGGTCGCGATCGTCGGCTGCGGCACGTCGTACTTCATGGCCCAGGCCGCCGCCGCGCTGCGCGAGGGCTCGGGGCAGGGGGAGACCGACGCCTTCGCCGCCTCGGAGTTCCCCCACGAGCGCTCCTACGACCGGGTCGTCGCCCTTACCCGCTCCGGCACCACCACCGAAGTGCTCGACGTGCTGGGGGAGTTGAAGGGGCGCACCCGGACGACGGCGGTCACCGCCGACCCCCGTACCCCCGTGATGGACGCCGCCGACGAGGTCGTGGTCCTCGACTTCGCGGATGAACGCTCCGTGGTGCAGACCCGGTTCGCGACCACCGCCCTCACCCTGCTGCGCGCCCACCTCGGCCTGCACACCGACGAGGTCGTCGTCGACGCCCGCACCGCCCTGTCCGGGCCGCTGCCCGAACAGCTCGTCGCCTGTACGCAGTTCACCTTTCTGGGCCGGGGCTGGACCGTCGGACTGGCCAACGAGGCCGGACTGAAGATGCGCGAGGCCTCGCTGTCCTGGACCGAGGCCTACCCGGCCATGGAGTACCGGCACGGGCCCATCAGCGTCACCACCGACGGCACGGCCACCTGGATGCTCGGCCGGGCACCGGAAGGGCTCGCCGAACAGGTGCGCGCCACGGGTGGGTTGTGGATCGAGGGCGAACTCGACCCGCTCGCCGAACTGGTCCGCGCCCAGCGGCTCGCCGTCGCCGTCGCCGCGGCCCGCGGCCTCGACCCGGACCGGCCCCGCCACCTCACCCGCTCGGTGATCCTCGCCCCCTGACGTCCCGTCACCCCATCCGGCACCGGAAAGGACAGACCGTGCCGCTTGCAGCCACCGGCGAGCTGGTCGCCCGCGCCGCCGCCGCGCGCTCCGCAGTCGTCGCCTTCAACATCATCACGCTGGAACACGTCGAGGCCGTCGTCGCCGGGGCCGAGGCGGCCGGCGAACCCGTCGTCCTCCAAGTCAGCGAGAACGCCGTCTCCTTCCGCTACGGACGGCTACTGCCGCTCGCCCGCGCCGCCGCCGCGGCGGCCGAACGCGCCACCGTGCCCGTCGCGTTGCACCTCGACCACGTGCAGAGCGACGACCTGCTGCGCCAGGCGGCCGACGCCGGCTTCAGCTCGGTGATGTACGACGCCTCCCGGCTGCCGTACACGCGGAACCTCGCCGCGACCAGCGCGGCCGCGGCCTGGGCGCACGCCCAAGGGCTATGGATCGAGGCCGAGTTGGGCGAGGTCGGGGGCAAGAACGGCGCGCCGCCGCTGGACGCCCACGCCCCCGGCGCGCGCACCGACCCCGCCGAGGCGCACGCGTTCGTCACCGACTCCGGGGTGGACGCCCTGGCCGTGGCCGTCGGCAACACCCACGCCATGACCGAGCGCACCGCGGCCCTCGACCACGACCTCATCGAACGGCTCGCCGGAGCGCTGGACGTGCCGCTCGTCCTGCACGGCTCCTCCGGCGTCCCCGACGGCGAACTGACCGCCGCCGTCACCGGGGGCATCGCCAAGGTCAACGTCGGCACCGCCCTCAACATCGCGATGACCGCCGCGATCCGCGACTTCCTCGCCGCCCACCCGGAGGCCGTCGACTCCCGCAAGTACCTCGGCGTGGGCCGCGAGGCCATGGTGGGGGAGGTGCGGCGGCTCATCGGCGTGATCGGCGCACGCCGTACCGCGGCTACCTCTTGACGGCCCGCAGCACCACGAACTTCGGGTCGCTCGCGACGAGCCGGCTGTTGCCGAACAGCCGGCGCAGCTTGACGTGGTAGCCGAGGTGGCGGTTGCCGATCACCCACAGCTCCCCGCCGGGGCGCAGCGCGCGCCGCGCCCCGGAGAACATCCGCCAGGCCGTCTCGTCCGTGGTCGCCTGGTGCGAGTGGAAGGGCGGATTGTTCAGCACCAGGTCCACGCTGCCGGCCGGCACCCCGGCCAGCGCGTCGCCGACCCGGAACTCGGCCTGCCCCGGCACGCCGTTCGCCCTGTACGTGTCCTCCGCGGAGGCCACGGCCTGGAACGACTCGTCCGTGAACAGCACCTCGGCGCCGGGGTGCGCCAGGGCCAGCGCCGTACCGACGACACCGTTGCCGCAACCCAGGTCCACCACCCGCCGGGCGCCGCCGTCCGGCAGGTGCCGCAGGAAGAACCGGGTGCCGATGTCGAGCCGGTCGGCGCAGAAGACGCCCGCGTGGTTGACGACGGTCCGCCCGGACGCGGCGCCGATGCCGTCGGGCAGCGTGTAGGTGTGCGGCCACGGGTTCGCGGGCCGCTGCAGCGAGGGGTCCGGCGCGCAGAGGATCAGACGGGCCTTGCGCCGCGCGAGCGAGGTCCGGGTGGGGCCGAGGATCCGCTCGAACAGCGTCAGCGTGGAGGTGTGGACCTCCTTCACCATCCCGGTGCCGACGACGACCGTGCCCTCGTGGACCGCGGGCGCCAGGCGCAGCAACTGGTCCTCCAGCAGCGCCAGGCTCTTGGGCACCCGCACCAGCAGCACGTCGATCCGGCCGGGCGGAGGATCCTGCGTGGTCAGCAGGCGCACCGCACCGGGCTCCGCACCGCACCGGGCGAGGTTCGCGCGGGTCGCCTCCTGGGTCAGGAAGGAGTCGGTGATCTGCACCGGCCGGTGCGCGGCCAGCGCGGTGACCAGGGCGCCCCAGCGGTCGCCGACGACCACGACGGTCCCGGACAGGTCGGTGCCCTGCTCGTCGAGGTGCCCCAGCAGATACTCGTCGGCGGCGTCCCAGGCCCGGAGCCGGTCACGCGGGTCCTGCGGGAACCGGGCGAGCTCGAGCTCGCCCCACGGTGTGGTCATACGGTCGTTCATCGCCCGTCAAGGCTAGCGGAACCCCAGCTCACGCCGTGTCCGGCAGGATGGGAGGCATGGACGCCGAGCTGTTCCCGCGCGAGCGCAGGCAGATCGCGCCGGGCGCCGTGCACCTGCCGGACTGGCTGGATCCGGCCCGGCAGCGCGCGCTGCTCGCCGCCTGCCGCGAGTGGGCCCGCCCGCCGGCCGGCCTGCGCACGGTGCGCACGCCCGGCGGCGGCACGATGACCGCACGGCAGGTCTGCCTGGGCCGCCACTGGTACCCGTACGGCTACGCCGCCACCGCCGTCGACGGCGACGGCGCCCCGGTGAAGCCGTTCCCCGCCTGGCTGGACGAGCTGGCCCGCGGCGCGGTGACCGACGCCCTGGGCCCCGGCGCGGCGGGGCCCGCGCCGTACGACATCGCCCTGATCAACTTCTACGACGCCGAGGCGCACATGGGCATGCACCGCGACAGCGACGAGAAGTCCGGCGCGCCGGTGGTGTCGCTGAGCCTCGGCGACACGTGCGTGTTCCGCTTCGGCAACCCCGAGACCCGCACCAGGCCCTGGACCGACGTCGAACTGCGCAGCGGCGACCTGTTCGTGTTCGGCGGCCCCTCCCGCCTCGCCCACCACGGCGTGCCGCGAGTCCATCCGGGCACGGCACCGCCCGAGTTGGGGCTGACCGGGCGGCTGAACATCACTCTGAGGGTGAGCGGCTTCTGGCCCGGCCCGCCGGACGAGTCGCTGATCACCTGATGTGCGGATCATGGGAGACTCGCCCCCATGAGCGGCAAGGTGGACCCCCGGACGCCGGGGGAAGGGAGCACGTCCAGGACACGGCTGGACCGGGGGCGCGGCGCGCTCGGGCCCGCGTTGGAGCTCGTGCACACCGGGCGCGCGCCGACCCGCGCCGTCCTCACCGCCGAGCTGGGGGTGACCCGGGCGACGGCCGGCGCGGTGGCCGCCGAACTGGAGGCGCTGGGCCTGATCCGCGTGGACGCCCGGCCCGCCGCCGCGGCCGGTTCCCAGGGGCGCCCCTCGCACCGGCTCTCGGTCGCCGAGGAGGGGCCCGTCGTCCTCGCCGCGCAGGTGCACGCCGACGGATTCCGCGCCGCCCTGGTGGGCCTCGGCGGCCGGATCGTGGCGACCGCGCCCGGCTGCGGGACCGTCGACGCCGACCCGGCCGAAGTGCTCGGCTCCGTCGTCGAGGCGGGCGCCGAGCTGCTGCGCACGACCGGCCGGCGCTGCGTCGGCGCCGGACTCGCCGTGCCGTCCGCGGTCGCCGAGCCGGACGGCCTCGCCCTCAACCCGCTCCACCTGGACTGGCCCGCCGGGGCGCCGGTCCGCCGCATCTTCGCGCAGTGCGTGCGCGCCGCCGGGATCACCGGACCGGCCTTCGCCGCCAACGACGTCAACCTCGCCGCGCTCGCCGAGCACCGGCACGGCGCCGGGCGCGGCGCGCGCGACCTGCTGTGCGTGGCGACCGGGCACCGGGGCGTCGGCGGCGCCCTGGTCCTGGACGGGCGGCTGCACACGGGCAGTTCGGGCCTGGCGCTCGAGGTCGGCCACCTCACCGTCAACCCCGAGGGCCGTCCCTGTCACTGCGGCAGCCGCGGCTGCCTGGACGTCGAGACGGACCCGCTGGCGTTCCTCACCGCCGCCGGCCGCGAGAGCGGCCCCGAGGTGTCCCTGCTGCGCCAGGCCGAGGACCTGGTCCGCGACCACTACGACGACCCGGCCGTCCGCGGGGCCGTCGAGACCCTCGTCGACCGCCTGGGCCTGGGCCTGGCCGGGCTGGTGAACATCCTCAACCCGGACCGGATCATCCTCGGCGGACTGCATCGCGCCCTGCTCGACGCGGCCCCCGACCGCCTGCGCGCCGTCGTCGCCGGCCGCAGTCTGTGGGGCCAGAGCGGCGTCGTGCCGATCCTCTCCTGCACCCTCGACCACAACAGCCTGGTCGGCGCCGCCGAACTCGCCTGGCAGCCGGTCCTCGACGACCCCCTGACCGCCCTGCCCTGACCTGACCCGGCGCCGGAGCCGCGGGGCGCACACCCGCGTACGGCGCCCGGTCACCGCGCGCCTCCACGCGCCCCCGAGCCCCGACCCGTTGACGCGGCCTGGCCGGGCCCGGGTACTTCCCGCGTGGTAGGCGGCATCCCCCCCCCGCCCGCCGGACCGCGGCCTCGCTCCGGATCCGCCCCACAGGACGAGGCATGCCGCACGGAGCAGCCGCGGCACGCCCCCGTACTCCCCGGGAGGTAGCCGTACTGCCGCTGGCCGTACGACGACCCGGACCCCCTCCCCGAGCCACTGTCGATGCGGCACCGGAGAACTCTCCGCGGCTTTCTCGGCAGACCCCTCGAGGGAGATGAACCAAGATGCAGACCCTGGCGAACTGGGACGGCGGCCCCGGGCCGTGGATCCTCTTCTTTCCGCTGATCTGGGCGGCCGTCGCCGTCGGCGCCGTCACCCTGCTGCGCCGTACCGCATGGCGCGGCCGCGGCGCACCCTGGCGCGGCATGGGCACCGGGCCCTGGCGCGGCCCGGACGGGCGCCCCGCCGCCGACTCGCCGCTCGCCGTCCTCGGCCGCCGCTTCGCCTCCGGCGAGATCGACGAGGACGAGTACTGGCGCCGGCTGTCGGTGCTGGAGGAGCAGTTCGGCCGCACGGGCGGTGCCCGGTGACCGCCACGCCCGCCTCCACGGCACCTTCTCCCACCACGTCCGCCGCCAGGACGGCCGCGCGGGTCGTCGACGCCGTGAAGGTCCACGGCGCCGGCGACACCGCCGTACGGGCCCTGGACGGTGTGAGCGTCGCCTTCCCGGCCGGGCGCTTCACCGCGATCATGGGACCCTCGGGCTCCGGCAAGTCCACGCTGATGCACTGCGCGGCCGGGCTCGACACCCTCACCTCCGGCACCGCGTACATCGGCGACACCGAACTCGGCGGCCTCGACGACCGCCGGCTGACCCTGCTGCGCCGCGACCGGGTCGGCTTCGTCTTCCAGGCGTTCAACCTGGTGCCGACCCTGACCGTCGCCGAGAACATCACGCTGCCCCTCGACCTGGCGGGCCGGCGGGGCGATGCCGAATGGATCGACGCGCTCGTCGAGGTCGTCGGGCTGCGCGACCGCCTGCACCACCGGCCCGCCGAACTCTCCGGCGGCCAGCAGCAACGCGTCGCGGTGGCCCGCGCGTTCGCCGCGCGCCCGGACGTCGTCTTCGCCGACGAGCCCACCGGCAACCTCGACTCGCGCTCCGGCCAGGAAGTGCTCGGCCTGCTCGGCCGCGCGGTGCGGCAGACGGACCGCACGGTCGTCATGGTCACCCACGACCCGGTCGCCGCCGCCCACGCCGATGAGGTGCTCTTCCTCGCCGACGGACGCCTGGTCGACCGTATGGAGTCCCCGACCGCCGACCGGGTCCTGGACCGCATGAAAGCCTTCGAGGTGCGCACATGAACGCCTCCGTGCGCCTGAGCCTCTCCTCCCTGCGCGCCCACAGGCGGCGCTTCGCCGGCACCTTCCTCGCCGTGTTCCTCGGCGTCGCCTTCCTGGCCGGGACCCTGGTCATGGGCGACACCCTGCGCGCCAGTTTCGACTCCATGTTCGGCAAGGCGACCGACGGCACGGACGCCGTCGTCCGCAGCGCCGACGTCATCACCGCGCCCGGCGAGGGCCAGGGCGTACGCCGGCCGGTGGACACCGCGCTGCTGCGGACCGTCGAGCGGGTCCCCGGAGTCGCGGCCGCCGCCCCGGACATCCAGGGCGCGGGCCAGCTCATCGGCCGCGACGGCAAGCCCATCGGCGGCCAGGGCCCGCCCACCCTCGCCGGCAACTGGATCACCGACCCCGAACTCAACCCGTACCGGCTCGCCGAGGGGCGCGCCCCCGCGAAGCCGGGCGAGGCCGTCGTCAACCGCGGCGCCGCGAAGAAGGGCGGCCTGCGGATCGGCGACACCACGACCCTGCGCACCCCCGACCCGGTCGAGGTGACGATCGTGGGCCTCGCGACCTTCGGCGGCGAGGACGGCATGGCGCAGGTGACCTTCACCGGACTGACCCAGGGCGACGCCGAGAAGTACCTGACCGCCCGGCCCGGGGAGGCGGCGAGCATCCAGGTGCGGGCCGGGCCCGGGGTGAGCCAGGCCGAGCTGGTGCGGCGGCTTACGCCCGTGCTGCCCAAGGGCATCGAGGCGCTCACCGGTCAGGAGGTCGCGCGGGAGAACACGGACATGGTCTCCAGCCAGTTCCTGACCGTCTTCACCACGTTCCTGCTGGTGTTCTCCGGCGTTGCGCTGCTGGTGGCCACCTTCTCCATCCACAACACGTTCGCGATCGTCGTGGCCCAGCGCACCCGCGAGAACGCGCTGCTGCGCGCGCTGGGCGCGTCCCGCCGTCAGGTCACCGCCGCCACCCTCGTCGAGGCGAGCGCCGTCGCGCTGACCGCGTCCGGCGCCGGTCTTGCGGGCGGCATCGGGATCGCCGCCGGGCTCCAGGCGCTGTTCCCGGCGATCGGATTCCCCTTCCCCGAGGGCAGCCTGGTCGTCCAGCAGCTGTCCATGGCACTGCCGCCGGCGGTCGGTGTCGTGGTTTGCCTCGGCTCCGCGCTGACGCCCGCCGTACGGGCCGGCCGCACCGCTCCCATGGCCGCGTTGCGCGAGACGGCCGTCGACACCTCCGGCGCCTCCCGGGCCCGGGCGGTGGCCGGAGTGGTCCTCGCGGTCACGGCCGTCGCGGTGACCCTCGCCGGCGTCCTGGTCTCACCGTCCGTGTGGGCGGCCGGAGTCGGCGCCGTCCTGGCCCTGGCCGCCTTCGTGGTGCTCGGCCCGGTCGCCTCCGCCACCGCCGTACGCCTGCTCGGCAGCCCGCTCGTCCGGCTGACCGGTATCACCGGCGGTCTGGCCCGGCGCAACGCGCTGCGCAACCCGAAGCGCACCGCGGCCACCGCGAGCGCGCTGATGATCGGGGTCGCCGTGGTGTCGCTGTTCACGGTCTTCGGCGCCTCGCTCAAGGCCACCATGGACCAGACCGTCGCCCGGTCCTTCGCGGGCGACCTCGCCGTGAGCACCCCCTCCTTCGGGGCCGGCGGCAGCGGCCTGAGCCCCCGGCTGGCCGGGGCGCTCCAGCGGCTGCCCGAGGTGGACACGGCCGTCGGGCTCGGCCGGGGCGTCGCCGAGGTCGACGGCGAGGGGCGGGCCCTGACGGTCACCGACCCGGTCGCGCTCGCCCGCACCTTCGACCTCGGAACCGTGCGCGGCTCCCTGAACGGCCTGGGCGCCGACGGCATCGCCATCACCCGCGACGAGGCCGACCGGCGAGGGCTGACGACCGGGGACCGGACACGGCTGACCTTCACCGACGGCACCACGCGGACCTTCACCGTCCGCGCGGTCTACGGCCGGTCCGAACTCGCCGGCGACTACGTCGTCAGCCGCTCCGCCTGGGCCCCGCACCGCGCCCAGGACTCCGACCGGCTCGTCGCCGTGTCCCTCCGGCCCAGTGTGAGCGCGGAGGCGGGCAAGGCGGCCGTCGAACGGGTCGCCGCCCGGTACGGCGATCCGCAGGTGCAGACCCGCGACGAGTACGCGCGGTCCTCGGCGGGCGCGATCGACATGATGCTCACGCTGGTCTACGCGCTGCTCGCCCTGGCCGTGTTCATCGCGCTCCTCGGCATCGCCAACACGCTCACCCTGGCGATCCACGAGCGGACCCGCGAACTCGGTCTGCTCAGGTCCGTCGGCCAGACCCGGTCCCAGGTGCGGGCCATGGTCCGCTGGGAGTCGGTCCTGGTCGCCGCGTTCGGCACGGCGGGCGGGCTGGCCCTGGGCGCCTTCCTCGGCTGGGTTCTGGTGAGGGCGTCCGACGGCGAGAGCGGCACCGCGTTCGCCTTCGCCGTACCGCCGACGCAGCTCCTCGTCGTGGCACTGGTGGGGATCGCGGCGGGTGGGCTCGCGGGACTGCGCCCGGCCCGGCGCGCGGCCCGGCTGGACGTGCTGCGAGCCGTCGCCACCGAGTGAACACCGGGGCCGGACTCACCGCGATTCCGGCCCCCACACTCACCGGTGACCGGCAAACGACCGGGTGTCCGCGGGCGGCCTGTCGTGGTGTTCGGCCCGGCCTGGCCTGCGGCCTCGGCGGTCCCGGAGCCCTGCGGCGCGCGGTGACCGGTACGCGACCGGGTGTCCGCGGGCGGCCTGTCGTGGCCTATGGCCTGGCCCGGGCCCTGCGGACCCCGCGCTCACGGAGCCCCGCGGTGACCGGCACGCGACCGGGTAACCGCCCGGCCCTGTCGTGGCCTACGGGTCCGTCGTGGCCTACGGTCCGTCGTGGCACACAGCCCGTCTGGGTCTACGGCCCGTGAGGGCGTTCGGCTCGTGACGGACTACGGCCCACGACGGCGTCCGGCCTGTCACCGTCCCGCCCGGCCGCCCGGCCTCCTGGTCGGCCGACCACGGCGGATCCGGTCAGCCGACCACGGCCGGCCCGGCCGGAGCGTGGACGGGTCGGACGGGCCGTACGCCGTCGAGCGCGGAGGCGGCTTCGGCCAGACGGCGCCCGGGAGGCTCCGCGGTCACGAGCGCCGGCACCCGGGCCGGCACCGCGATCGAGGGGGCGGCGGTCGGCAGGGTGAACCAGACGACCTTGCCCTGCTCGCCGTCCGGCCGCGCGCCCCAGCTCTCGCTCATCGCGGCCACCATCGCCAGCCCCCGCCCTTCGGTGGCCAGCGGGGCGATGTCGCCCATCTCCTCCACCACGGGCAGGCGCGGGTCGTGATCGCGCACGGAGACCGTGAGCCGTTCGAGCAGCAGCTCGAGTTCCACGGTGCACAGCTTGTCGGGCCGGGCGTGCTGGTGGACGTTGGTCAACAGCTCCGTCACACCGAGCGCGGCCCGGTCTATCAGAGCGTCCAGATGCCAGTAGCGCAGGTGCGCCGATACGATTCTGCGGACCTGGCCGATCCGCGACGGCAGGGCTTGGAGCTCCACCGTGCAGTGCCTGCTTGGGTGACTGATCACGGCTGCGACTCCCCGACGTTGAGGTCCGGAAGAACACGACGTTTCGGATGCAGCAGGACGCCCGCGTGACATTGCCGCCTGCTGTCTGGCCGGCGGGCTGGTTCGCAGCGTTATCGCCGGTAAACCCTGAGTGACGTGAGACCAGCGTGACCCACGGGGTGATGTCACGCAACTTGCCTCGCTCAGCCGCCGCGCCGAGCCGCCCGGCGCACGGCCTCGACGAACCGGCGGGCCGCGGGCGGTCCGGGCTCGTCCGGAGCGGGATCGTGGTCGCCCAGGGTCAGCACGTACCGGTTGCCGCCCAGGTCGGCCAGCGCCCGGTCGTCCGGGGCGTACCAGGGCTGGGACGCGCGCACCGACTGCACCGGCGCGCTGTCGATCTCACTGCCGTAGCTGGTCAGCAGCTCCAGCCTGCCGTCGCGGATCCGGACCCGTCCGGCCCGGGTGAGCGAGCGCAGCCGCTTGTCGATCCGTACGCCCGTGGCCGTGAACTCCGGTTCGGCCATCTCCCGCCCCTCCGTGCGTGTCGCTTCGTGCGTGTCGCCGGCTCCCGTTCCGCCCGGTCCGCGAGCCGGGCCGGCTCGTTCGAGATCCCTGTGCCCCCGTCGGGTCCTTTGTCCCGCCGCGGTGCAGTCTGCACGCCTTGGACGCGGAGCACCAGTGCGCGCGGAGCGCTCGCCGGTGGCACCCGGAGCACTCAGGCGAATGCGCCCCCCGGCCCGTGCGCCCCTCGCCACGGTCCGGCCCCGGCGAGGCCTGCTCCCAAGCCTCGCCTTGAGCCGCTCAAAGATGCGTTTATGCAGGTGAGAAGCGTGTTGTAGGTGTCTATCATCGAGGACGTCCGGCCGCGCGGGACGCCGCCGGCGCACAGCGTAAGGAGCCCCGCCGTGAGCACCACCGAGCAGCGCCGGACCGGCGACACCCTCGACGTCGACCGCAGCGACAGCGGATACCGGGACTGGCTGAAAGAAGCCGTCCGCAAGGTGCAGGCCGACGCCAACCGCTCGGCCGACACCCATCTGCTGCGCTTCCCCCTGCCCGAGGAGTGGGGCATCGACCTGTACCTGAAGGACGAGTCGACGCACCCGACCGGCAGCCTCAAGCACCGCCTGGCGCGGTCGCTGTTCCTGTACGGCCTGTGCAATGGCTGGATCCGCCCGGGCCGCCCGGTCATCGAGGCCTCCAGCGGCTCGACGGCCGTGTCGGAGGCGTACTTCGCGAAGCTGATCGGCGTGCCCTTCATCGCGGTCATGCCGCGCACGACCAGCGCGGAGAAGTGCCGCCTGATCGAGTTCCACGGCGGGCGGTGCCACTTCGTGGACGACCCGCGCACCATGTACGAGGCCTCCGCCGCCCTCGCGGCCGAGACCGGGGGCCACTACATGGACCAGTTCACCTACGCCGAACGGGCCACGGACTGGCGCGGCAACAACAACATCGCCGAATCCATCTTCCGGCAACTGGAGTTGGAGCGTTACCCGGAACCGGCGTGGATCGTCGCCACCGCGGGCACCGGCGGCACCTCCGCGACCATCGCGCGCTACGTCCACTACATGCAGTACGACACCCGCATCTGCGTCGCCGACCCCGACAACTCGTGCTTCTTCGAGGGCTGGACCACCGGCGATCCGGACGTCACCTGCGACAGCGGCTCGCGCATCGAGGGCATCGGTCGGCCGCGCATGGAACCGAGCTTCGTGCCCGGCGCGGTCGACCGCATGATGAAGGTGCCGGACGCCGCCGCCGTGGCCGCCGTACGTGCCCTGGAGGGGGCCATCGGCCGCAAGGCGGGCGGCTCCACCGGGACGGGCCTGTGGAGCGCCCTGAAGATCGTCGCCGAGATGCTCCAGGAGGGCCGCCGGGGCAGCGTCGTGACCCTCCTGTGCGACCCGGGCGACCGCTACCTCGACAAGTACTACTCCGACGCCTGGCTGAGCGAACAGGGCCTCGACAGCGCCCCGTACACGCGGACCCTGGAGTCGTTCCTGACGACCGGGGTGTGGCCGGGCTGAGAAGGCCCTCGCCGAGGGGCCCTCAGATGTCCGCCTCGTCCTCGGGCTCGCCCGCCACCACCAGCCGCAGGTGCTCCGGGATCTCGGCGCGTGCCTCCTCGGCCAGCCCCGCGTCCGTCACCAGCGTGTCGATCCGGTCCAGCGAGGCGAAGGAACTCAGGCCGACCACACCCCACTTGGTGTGGTCGGCGACCACCACCACCCGGCGCGCCGACTGCACAAGACGCCGGTTGGTCTCGGCCTCCGCCAGGTTCGGCGTGGACAGGCCCGCCTCGGCCGATATCCCGTGCACACCCAGGAACAGCACGTCGAAGTGGAGCGCGGCGATCGCCTGGTCGGCCACCGGACCCACCAGCGAGTCGGACGGCGTGCGCACCCCGCCGGTCAGCACCACCGTCGCCGCGCCCTGCCGCTGACCGGAGGTGCGCTGCGCCGAGTGGAAGACGTCGGCGACCCGCACCGAGTTGGTGACCACCGTCAGATCGGGCACGTCGAGCAGGTGCTGGGCCAGCGCGTACGTCGTCGTACCGCCCGACAGGGCGATCGCCGTGCCCGGTGCGACCAGCCGGGCCGCCGCACGCGCGATGTCCTCCTTGGCCGTCAGCTCAAGACCCGACTTGGCCTCGAAGCCCGGCTCGTGCGTACTGGCCTCCACCACCGGGACCGCTCCGCCGTGCACCTTCTCCAGCACGCCCTGCCGGGCCAGCGCGTCCAGGTCGCGGCGCACCGTCATGTCCGACACGCCGAGCTTCCGGGTCAGCTCGTTCACCCGGACACCGCCGCGGCGCCGGACCTCGTCCAGGATCAGGGCGCGCCGCTGCTCCGCGAGGAGGTTCTGATTCTCACTCACGTGTGCTCCGGTTCCTTTCGCCTCAAGCCGTC
Organism: Streptomyces sp. NPDC014889; assembly: GCF_043081205.1. Lineage (NCBI taxonomy): Bacteria > Bacillati > Actinomycetota > Actinomycetes > Kitasatosporales > Streptomycetaceae > Streptomyces > Streptomyces sp. NPDC014889. The sequence goes on along the minus strand of NZ_JBIBWH010000009.1, from coordinate 273,519 downwards.
CGACCCGCCCCGCGCACCCGCCGGCGGCGAGAAGGTCACGTCATGTGCTGCGGGGCGCGGACGTCCCATCCTGTCATGGGGCGGTTCCCGCCGCGCCATCGGCCGACCGACGCGCACATGCCGTCTTCGCCCTCCCCGTGCGCGGCTCCCGTCACCCGGATCGGGGAGATTCGGTGACGAGGGGTGTGCCGCGTGCCGCGCGGGGCGATCCTGGTGTCCGCACGGACACGGACCGACGGACGCGTCATGGGAGAAGTGCGAACAGTGGAACGTGCGCAGCGGCACCCGGAGACCGCCGAGGGGAACGGACCCGCCGCACCCGACGAGCCGACCGGATGCGCCCTGGAACTCCTGGTCCACGGCGTCGGCGGCACCACGCCCGAGAAGATGCTCGACGCCCCGCGCACGGTGCGGATCACCGGCGACGACACCGCGGCCGTCTTCCGGCGCGCCGAGGACGTCGACGCCGAGAACCGTCCGCGGGAGCCCGGTGAGCGCCCTGGCACACCGGTGCCCGAGGCGTACGTCTGGTGCAACCTGACCTCCGGCAACGGCGCCCGCGCCCTGTGGCTGTTGCTGCTGCCGTTCATGGTCGTCAATCTCGCCCACTGGATGCGCCCCGGTGCCCCCGGCCGCCCACGCGTCGTGAGCCTGTACGGACTGCTGGTGCGGCTGGCGGGGCTGACCCTGACGGTGCTGCTCGTCGCCGCCGCCTGCGAGGTCGCCCTCGACCTCACGGCGTGGCAGTGCGCGGGCACACACGCGTGTGCCGCACGGCACTCCTGGCTGGGCTTCCTGTCGCCCGCCGCCGGCGGCTGGTGGAGCATGCCCGGCCGCCGCCTGGCCCTGGCCGCGGTGGTGCCCGCCGCGCTCACCGGACTGCTGTGGTACCTGGCGCACCGCACCTGGAGCGCCTACGAGTCCACGCAGCCGATCTCCCGCGACCCGGTGCCCGAGGACGACACCGGCAACGGATCCCTGAGCCGCCCCGGCTTCTGGTACGGGCGCCGCCTGGTGGCCCGGCTGCGCGCCGCGCACACCGCCGCGGGCCTGCTGACCGTGGCCGCGACGATCGCCGTGCCCACGGCCTCCCTCGACCGCGGCCCCGGCGGCGACCGGGCCCTCGACACGGCGGGCCGGCTCCTGCTCACGGCCCTGTTCGTCTGGTCCGCCGCCGTGGTCTGGGTCGTCTGCCGTCGCGGTCGCACCGAGCACCTGCTCGACCGGCAACTGGACCGCCACCTCGTGCGACGGCTACCGCTCGGCGCCCTCCTGCTGCTCCTGCTCACCGCCGGGTACGCCGGATGGTCGCGCCCGGGCTGGGAGTCGGCCGGCCGGCTGGCGGGCGACACCGCCTTCGGCGGCCTCACGCTCGGCCAGGGCCTGCTGGTCGTCGCCCTCGCCGCCGTCGCCCACGCGCTGCACCGCACCCGCCCCGACCCCAGGGCCGCGCTGCGGGGCCTCGGTGGACCCGCGGTGGCGATGCTGGCCTGCGCGCTCGGCGGCGTGATGTCCGGCGGGGTCTGCCAGCGCGTCGCTGACTGGCTGGACGGCACCGGCACCTCGATCCCGGGCCCACCGGTCCTGCTCACCTGGCAGGCATCCGTCATCCCGCCGCTGCTCGTCGTGCTGCTGGCGCTCTGCGGCCGGCTGGCCCTGCGCGCCCGGCGGCTGGCCCGCGCCGAGCGCCCCGGGGTGGAACGCGACCACCCCGGCGAGCCGTCCGACCCCGAGCGCACCCGCCGGATCGCCCGCACCCGCGCGGTGGCCACCCTCACCGACGACGGGCCCCTCCTGGTCGGCGCCACCTCCGCCGTCACCCTCCTGCTGGGCGCCGGCGCACTCGTCGGCGCCCTCGGCACCGACCGCACACCGGCCGGGGCCGCGGCGGGAACCCACCCCGTCCTGCACGGCACGGCCCAGACCGCGCAGGCACTGGGCTCCTGGCTCATCGGACTGGGCTTCATACTCTTCGTCACCTGGGGCCGGCGCGCCTACAAGGACGCCTCCGCCCCGGCGCACCATCGGCATCCTGTGGGACGTCGGCACCTTCTGGCCGCGCGCCGCGCACCCCTTCGCCCCGCCCTGCTACGCCGAACGCGCCGTGCCCGACCTCACCTGGCGGATGGCGACCTGGACCCGGGCCACCGGTGGACGCCTGGTGCTGTCCGGGCACTCCCAGGGCAGTGTGCTGGCCGCCGCCGCGGCCTGGCAGCTCACCCCGCCGGTCCGCAAGCGGGTCGCCCTGCTGACCTACGGATCGCCCCTGGAACGGCTCTACGGCCGCTGGTTCCCGGCCCACTTCGGCCCGGCCGCGCTCGGCGCCCTGCACCGGGACGTGGACTGCTGGCGCAACCTGTACCGGCGCACCGATCCCATCGGCGGCCCCGTCCGGCTGCCCGGCGGCTGCGGCCCCGAGGTGGACCGCGCCCCGCTCAAGGACCCGCTCGCCTACGGCCGCACCGCACGCCATCCGCTGCCCGCCCCGATCCTGGGCCACTCCGACTACCAGGCGGACCCGGCCTTCGACGAGGAACGCCGGTGGCTGCTCGCCCGGCTGCGCCCGGACCTGCCGGCGCCCCGCGAAGGGCAGCCCGACGCCACGGAAGGCGCACCACGGACGGACACCGAACCGCCCGACGGGCGCGCTGCTCAGGGCAGCTCGGGCAGGTCCTCGGCGTAGAGCAGCGTCAGATCGTCCGTGCTCGGCTCGGCGAGCTGGGCGACCCGGCCGGCGTGCCGCTCCACCATCGCCTCGAAGGTCTGCCGCGCCGTGCGGCCGTTGCCGAACGCGGGGCCCTTGGGGACGGCGGTGAAGTACGCGAGCAGGGCCTCGGCCGTGGCCGGAGCCAGCCGGTACTCGTGCTCCTCGGCCTGCTGCTCCACGATCCGCAGCAGCTCGTCGGGTCCGTAGTCGCTGAAGGTGATGGTGCGGGAGAAACGGGAGGCCACACCCGGGTTGACGGACAGGAAGCGCTCCATCTCCGCCGTGTAGCCGGCGACGATCACCACCACCGCGTCCCGCTGGTCCTCCATCAGCTTCACCAGCGTGTCGATGGCCTCCTTGCCGAAGTCGCGCCCGGCGTCCTCCGGGGAGAGCGCGTACGCCTCGTCGATGAACAGCACGCCGCCGCGGGCCCGTTCGAAGGCCTCCTGGGTGCGGATCGCGGTGGATCCGATGTGCTCGCCGACCAGGTCGACGCGGGACACCTCCACCAGGTGGCCCTTCTCCAGGACCCCGAGGGACGCCAGGATCTCGCCGTACAGGCGGGCGACCGTGGTCTTGCCGGTGCCGGGGGAGCCGGTGAAGACGAGATGACGCTTGACCGAGGCGGCCTTCAGCCCGGCCTGCTGACGGCGCCGGCCCACCTCGATCATGTCGGTCAGGGCGCGCACCTCCCGCTTGACGCTGTCCAGGCCGACCAGCGTGTCGAGTTCGCCGAGGACGTCCTTCGCGGTCCGCGCGGGCACCGCCGGCTCACCGGCGGCCACCAGCGGCTCCTGCTCGGTGGTGCGCTGGCCGGGGATCGCGCCCAGCAGACCGCTGGACGGGGGCGCCGTCTGCACGGCCGTCTCCCGGGACACCAGCGGGCGCACACCGCCGCTCTCGTCGCTGGTGCAGTCCTCGACGACGGGTCCCGAACCGGCCCCGGCGTCCGGCCCGCCGTCCGCGAACTCGTAGCCCCCGCGGGCACACCGCTCCGTGCGGCACTTCTTGAGCGTCGTACGGCAGCCGTCGATCACATGGAAGCCGTAGCCGCCGCTGCCCGTCACCCGGCAGTCCAGGAAGCTGCCGCGGCCCCCGGCGGAGACGTAGAAACCGGCCTCGGCGGGGGAGGCGACCGTGCACCGCTCGATGGTGGGGTCGGCGCCCTTGGTGACGATCACGCCGGTCTGGGTGTCGTCCACGGTGCAGTTGTTGAGGGTGCCGCCGCTGCCGTGGTCGCGGAACCAGGCGCCGGTGGCCGCGTCCTTGATCCGGCAGTCGTCGAGCTGCGCGGTGGCGCCGTCGCTCACCGACACCGCCGTGTTGCGCACCTGCGACAGGTCGCTGTCGACGACGTCCGCGCGGGAGCCGCGGTCCAGCACGAACAGCGCGTCGGGCACGTCGTGCACCCGGCAGGAGTCGAGCACCGCGGTGGCGCCGTCGCTGACCCAGACCGCCGGGTAGTCGCCGGTGCTGTCGAAGATCTCGCACTGGTTGGCGTCCACGCGCGTGCCCGGGTCCCACACCGAAAGGCCGTTGCGCCCGAACTGACGCACCGTCGTCCGGGTCAGCGTGAGCACGGAGCGGGAACGCAGGTCCACCGCGTTCTCCGGGATGTCGTGGATGCGGCAGTCGGCCAGGGTCAGCACGGCGTCCGTGTCGAGCGTGACGCCGTCCGCGGCGGTGCGGTGCACATCGCAGTCGGTGAGGTGCGCGGTGGCCCGGCCGGTGATCTGGACGCCGCTGCCCCGTACCTCGTAGACCTCGCAACCCACTGCTTCCAGGGCGGAGTTGTCGCCGGTCGCGGTCAGACCCGCGCCGGAGGTGTGGTGGACACGGCAGTTCTCCAGCCGGGGATGGGCGCCACCGCGGACCGCCACGCCCGACTGCCCGGCCGCGACGACCTCGCACTCCTCGAACACCCCGCCACCGCCGTCGAGTACGGCGATGCCGATGCCGGCGGGGTTGTCGACCGTGCAGCGCCGCACGGTGGGCCGGGCGCCGCCGCGCACCTCGATGCCGGCCGCGGACCGGGTCACGATCCGCACGTCCCGGAGTTCCGGCGCGCCCTCCTCCACCAACAGGGCGGGCGCGGCGGAGTCCTGGCCCTCGACGTGCAGGTCCTGGAGGACCGCGGAGGCGCGCACGGTCAGGGGCACCCCCTCCGTGGGGGCGATGCGCACCGAGCCCGGGGCGCCCTCGGGGCCGCGCAGGGTCACCGCCCGCTGTACGACGAGGTTCTCCCGGTAGGTGCCCGGGGCGACGGTGAGCACGTCACCGTCGGCCGCGGCCTCCAGGGCGGCGGCGAGCGATGCGTACTCACCCGTGCGGCGCCGCCACCGCGATGTACCGGTGTGCGTCACCTGGACCGTGCCCTGTGCCATGGCGCTGCTGTGCCCCCACCTCGTGGTACGCGGGTTGGTTGATGCCGAGTGCGTCGGCCGGTCCACCGTAGCGTGCGCGCGGACGCTCGGTTGACCAGAGCCCAAAGGCCGTCAGCTGCCGGTGCCGGTGCGGCCCCAGTCCGGGCCGGCGCGGTCCCAGGCCTGGTCCCAGAGCGCGTACCGGCGGCGGTCCAGGCGCCAGACGATCAGCCTGCGTATGCACTCCACCAGGAGCGCGGTCAGCATGCCCGCGCCGCAACCGGCCAGCACGGCATGGGTCGTGGCCGTCGTGGAGTCCAGGGGCCGGGTCACCGTCCGGCCGTGCTCGTCCGTCCACAGCGTGAAGCGGTCGCCGGGGCGGGGCGATCTCAGGGTCGTCGTGACCGGGCCGTGCCGCCGGGTGCCGTCCGGGGCCGTCCAGTCGGCGAGGACGCGACTGCGCGGGTCCCGGCCCGTGTTGATCTCCGGGTCGGGATCCAGCCGGTTCAGTCTCTGCACCACCGTGGCCGTCACCTGGTGCCGGGACTGGCGCTGTTCACGCACGGACTCCTGAAGGGCGTCCTGGGCGAGGGAGCCGACGAGGCAGCCGGTCAAGGGGGCGGCGACGAGGACGAGCAGCAGCGCCACCAGGGCCACCCAGGCCTCGACGAGATCGGTTCCGCGCCGCAGCGGGTTGTGCCGCCAGCGCCGGAGTCCGCTGATCGCTCGCACCGTTGTCGCACCCCCCTTTTTTCCCTCCGTGATAACTCCGGCCGGAACCGTTCGCCCCCTCGTCGGCCGAAGAGAGAGGGAAATCACCTCGGCCGGCGAATCTCACTCATTCCTCACGAAAGCCCAACGACCGGGCCCCGCTCCGGGGTTCCCGCCCGCCGCCCGAGGTCATTCCAGGACGGTGACCGGGTCGCCGAGCCGGATGGTGCCGGTGTACTCGGGCACCAGGTACTGGCCGAAGATCAGTTCGCCGCCGAAGCGCCGGTGGCGGCCGAGGGTGCGCAGCGGTTCCTTGCCGCGGACGCCGGTGGCCTGGTCGGTGGTGGTCACCACGCAGCGTCCGCACATCTTGACGATCCGGAAGGCGACCTCCCCGATCGCGATGCGCGTCCAGTCGTCCTCGGCCCAGGCGGGGGTGCCGGCCACCACCACGTTGGGCCGGAAGCGGTTCATGGGGAGCGGGCCCTCGGCGGCGTGATCCCCCTCGGCCATCAGGGAGTTGAGGGAGGCCAGGGAGGAGACCGCGGTGAGCAGTAGCGGGAAGGCGTCGGCGAAGCTCACCGTCTCGCCGGGCAGGGCGTAGACCGGGTCGACGGGCCGGCGCGTGGCGGGGTCGTCCAGGTGGACCAGGCGCACGCCGTCCCCGGCGAGGGCGCCGCACCAGGCGTGGGCGGCCTCGTCCGCCGGTACGGCCTCCACCTTCTCGCCGAAGACGTCCACGGTGACCGTCTCGCCCGGCGGGGGGACGGCGACCGTGAACGGGGCCTGTCCGGGCGCGGAAAGACGCAGGCCGCCGCCGGGCTCGGGCTCGGCGGCGGCCAACGCGAGGTGTGGCTGCTGGCGTTGTGTGACGACCTTTCCCCCGTCGTCGATCAGCGCCCAGCGCCGGTCATCGGCCAGCCCCCAGGGCTGGACGACGGCTTCCGCGAGCGTGACGGCTCGCAGCGCCTTGACCGGGTGGATGTGCAGCGCGTGCAGTTCCGCGTTCCCCATGACCTCATCCTGCCAGGAGGCGCGGACAGCGGGGGAGTGGCTCAGTAGCCGCGGTACTGCTGGTTCCCGTACGGATCCTGGTAGGGCGCGGGGGCCGGCCGGGGGGTGGCGGGACGCATGGCCTCGTAGCCGGTGCCGTTCGCCATCGGGCGCGGTGGCTGCGGCTGCGGCTGCTGCGGGCCTGGGTACCCGCGTGGCGCGGAGGCCTGTTGCGGGATGTAGGCCGTGGGCGCCGGCTGCGGCGCCTGCGGGTAGCCGTAGGAGGGCTGGGACGGGGCCGCCGGGAGAGCGGGCAGCGCCGAGGGCAGCGCGGGCAGGTGGCTCCCGGTGCTCATCTGGCTGCCCGGGCTCATGTGGCTGCCCGTGTCGTACGGGGCCGGAACACGGATCGGTGCGATCTGCGGGGTTCCTCGCTCGGCCACGAGCGAGTCGTAGATCGGGGTGTCCGGGAAGGAGGCGGAGTAGTAGCCGCCGCCATAACTGGAGCGGGGGGAGGTCATGGCCATAAGTAAAGCCCACGATGTGCTGGTTGGGGAGACCGATAAGAGGGTTGTTTTCCGTGTCGGCGGTGACGTGAGGTCCCCAATCTGAGCGAACTTGGCGAAAAAGGGGCATCGGGCAATGCGCGGATGGTGTATAGGCCGATCTTGAGGCCGGGTTACCGGCGGTCTGCCAGCGTGTTCCGGTGCTTCTCATGGGAGTTCGGCGGGACCGGGACTAGGTTGGTGGGGTAGCGAGCCGACGGACTGCCGGGGCACGGCCTGTCCGACACGTGATGGGGGCGAAGCATGTCCATGCCGAAGGGGTCGAACACGCCGGTGCCCGCCACCGCCCTGCGCGTCGAGGTGGGCTGGCGCCGCGGTCCTGGCGTTCCCGACGCGGACGTCTCGGCGCTGCTGCTGGTGGACGGAAAGGTGCGTTCCGACGCGGACTTCGTCTTCTACAACCAACCGGCCCACCCCTCCGGCGCGGTCCGGCACGAGGGCAAGAACACCCTCGGCGACCAGGTGACCGACACCCTGCTCGTCGACCTCGCGCGCGTGGAGCCCTCGATCGAGAAGGTGGTGCTCGCCGCCTCCGCGGACGGCGGCACCTTCGGACAGGTGCCCGGCCTCTGCATCGAGGTCCGGGACGCCGGCCGGGGCGCGGTGGCCGCGCGGTTCGAGAGCACCGGCGCGACGGTGGAGACCGCGTTCGTGCTCGGTGAGTTCTACCGCCGGCAGGGCGCCTGGAAGTTCCGGGCCGTGGGGCAGGGCTACGGCAGCGGACTCGAGGGTCTGGCCACGGACTTCGGCATCAGCGTCGACGAGCCCCAGCACACGCCGCCGCCCCCGGCCCCGCGAGCACCCGGCATGGCGCCGCCTCCGCCCGCGCCGGCCCCCTTCCCGGCCACGCCCCCGCCGCCGGTGGGCCCGCCGGTTCCCCTGCCGCCGCCGACCTCGGCCCCGGTCACCACGGCGCCCTCCGGTACCCCCGCGCCCGCCATGCCCCGATCCGCCGCGCCCACGCCCGCCGTGCCCGTCCCTGCCGCACCCGCCGCCCCGGTCCGCCTGAGCAAGGTGACGCTCACCAAGGCGGCCCCCTCGGTGTCGCTGGCCAAGCAGGGCGGAACCGGCGGCGCCATGCGCGTGAACCTCAACTGGCAGGTGCGCAAACAGTTCTCCGGCTGGGGCAGCAAGCGCGGCCGTGCGGTGGCCATGCACAGGGACCTCGACCTCGACCTGTGCGCCCTCTACGAGCTGTCGGACGGCCGCAAGGGCGTCGTCCAGGCCCTGGGCAACGCCTTCGGCGCGCTGCACCGGCCGCCGTACATCCACCTCGACGGCGACGACCGGACCGGCGCCGCCGCCGACGGCGAGAACCTCACCATCAACCTGGACCACACGGGCGACTTCCGTCGCATCCTCGTCTTCGTGACCATCTACGAGGGCGCCCGCTCGTTCGCCGACCTGCACGCCACGGTCACCCTCCAGCCGCAGCACGGCGCCCCCGTCGACTTCTCCCTCGACGAGTGCACGGTGCCCTCGACGGTGTGCGCCCTCGCCCTGATCACCAACAACGGCGGCGACCTCGTGGTCCAGCGGGAGGCCCGCTACCTGGTGCCCGAACGCGGAGTGAGCCCGCAGCGCACCATCGACCGCGCCTACGGCTGGGGCATGAACTGGACCCCGGGCCGCAAGTGAGCGGCCACCGGCTCACCCCTCGTCGGGCACGGCGTCCGGACGCGCGTACGTGCGGCCCTTCCAGGCCGCACCGCGTCCCCGGTAGTGCTGCACCGCCGAGTCGACCGTCATCAGCAGATAGAGGAAAGCGGTGAACGGCAGCAGGGGAGCGAGCCACGGCGGCTGCCGGTAGTAACGGAGCATGGGGACGTACGTCGCCGCCATCACCAGCCAGGCCGCACCACCGGCGAGCGCCGCCACCGCGTCGCCCGCGGCCAGGCCCGTGGCGAGCGACACCGGCGGCACCAGGTACACCAGCGCCAGACCGGCGACCGTGCCGAGCAGCAGCAGCGGACTGTGGCGCAGTTGCGCGTAGGCGCTGCGCGAGACCATCCGCCACAGGTCGTGCAGCCGCGGATAGGGGCGCACGCTGTCCACCCGCTCGGCGAGCCCCAGCCAGATGTGGCCGCCGCCGGTCTTGACGGCCCGGGCGAGGGCCACGTCGTCGATCACCGCCTGCCGGATCGCGTCCGGGATCCGCGCCCGTTCGGCGGCCTCGGCGCGCAGCAGCACGCAGCCGCCCGCGGCCGCCGCCGTCCGCGCGTCCCGGCGGCCGATCCGGCGGAAGGGGTAGAGCTGCGCGAAGAAATAGACGAAGGCCGGCACCACGAGCCGCTCCCACACACTCTCCGCCCGCAGCCGCGCCATCTGCGAGACGAGGTCGTAGCCTCCGGTGCGCGCCGCCGCCACCAGCTCGCGCAGGCTGTCCGGGGCATGGGCGATGTCGGCGTCCGTCAGCAGCAGGTAGGCGGGACCACGCGCGCGTGCCAGGCCGATGCCGTGCCGGACCGCCCACAGCTTGCCGGTCCAGCCGGCGGGCGGTTCGCCCGGTGACGCCACGGTCAGCGGCAGCCCGCCGTGCCGCCGCGCCAGTTCACGGGCCAGCTCGCCGGTGCCGTCGCGGCTGCCGTCGTCGATCAGGAAGACCTCCGCCCGCCCCGGATAGTCCTGGGTGAGCAGGGAGGGCAGGCTCTCCGGCAGGACGGCGGCCTCGTCCCGCGCGGGAACGACGACGCACACCGACGGCCAGTCGTCGGGGGGCGGGTCCGCGCGGGGCGGGAGCCTGACGTCCGTACGCCAGAAGAAGCCCTGGCAGAGCAGCAGCCACAGCCAGGCGGCGAGTGATCCGACGGCACTCCACTCGATCACGCTCACCCGCGCAGTCTGCCCCACCCGGGCGGCCGGTTCGAGGGGATCGACTATCGTGACCGGGTGAAGATCGCGCTCATGGACTCCGGGATCGGGCTGCTGGCGGCCACCGCCGCGGTACGGCGGCTGCGCCCCGACGCAGACCTCGTGCTCTCCCTGGACCCCGCGGGCATGCCGTGGGGCCCACGCACGCCGGAGGACCTCACCGCGCGCGCCCTGGCCGTCGCCGAGGCCGCCGCCGCGCACCGCCCGGAGGCCCTGATCGTCGGCTGCAACACCGCGACCGTGCACGCGCTCACCGCCCTGCGCGCCGCCCTGGAGCCGGACCTGCCGGTCATCGGCACGGTGCCGGCGATCAAACCGGCCGCGGCCGGCGGCGGTCCGGTCGCCATCTGGGCGACGCCCGCCACCACCGGCAGCCCCTACCAGCGGAACCTCATCCGCGACTTCGCCGACGGCGTGCCGGTCACCGAGGTGCCCTGCTGGGGCCTCGCCGAGGCCGTGGAGCACGCGGACCAGACGGCGATCGACGAGGCCGTCGCCGCGGCCGCCGCACTCACCCCCGCGGACGTGACGACCGTCGTCCTGGGTTGCACCCACTACGAACTGGTCGCCGACCGCATCCGGGCCGCCGTCCGGCAACCGGAAGGCCCGTCGCCGGCCCTGCTCGGCTCGGCGGGCGCCGTCGTCGCCCAGGCGCTGCGCCGGATCGGCGCCCGGCCAGAACCGGAGGCCCTGGCCGAGGGTCGCGTGACCGTGCTGCTGAACGGACGGGAGGGCGCGCTGCCCGCCCCGGCGCTGGCCTACGCGGAAGGCCGCCTCCTCCAGCAGGCCGCACCCGTCCGCTGACCCGGGTCCGGCCACCGGACGCGTCCGTCCGGGTGCGGCCGCCCGGTCCCGTCGCTGCGCGCGACGCGCTACCCGCGCAGCGAAACCTGAGTAACCTCATGGGTATGAGGGACCACCCCGAGAACAGTTCCCATCCCGAGGTGTGGACCGGACGGGCCACCAACCGGATGCAGTGGCTGCTGGCGCTCGTCGGCGCCGCCTGCATGGCACTGGGCATCGAGCTGGCCGTCGACTCCGCCTGGTCCTCCGGCGTCGCCCCGCTGGTGATGTCCGTCGTGGGCTGCATCGCGGCCGGGCTGCTGGTCCTGTTCGGCACCCTCGCCTTCGTGCACGTCGCCGTGCGGGTCGACCACGAGTGCCTGGAGGTGCGCTGCGGGCACATCGGCCTGCCGCGCCGCCGCATTCCGCTCGCCCATGTCGCGGGCGCCGAGTTCGCCCCCCACGTCACCCCGCGCCACTGGGGCGGCTGGGGCTACCGGTGGCGGCCCGAGAAGGGCACCGCGGTCGTCGTACGGCGCGGCGAGGGCCTCGTGCTGCGCCTGTGGGACGGCCATACGTTCACGATCACGATCGACAACGCCGAGACGGCGGTGCACGTGATCAGGGACCGCCTCCGCCCGTCGGGCCCGGGCCGGGGCTGACCGGCCTGACCAGCGCGTGGACGACGACCGGCCTGACCGGATGGCCGAGGGCGGCCGGCCGTAGACTCCCGGAGTGACCGTCACCGCAACTTCCGTCGACGAGTCGGACCCGCTGCGACCGCACACCGCGCCCGCGCCCTGGAGGGCGAGGCTCCTGCGGCTCGTGCCCGCCGCCGCGTCCGCCCTGTCGGGCCTCCTGCTCTACCTCAGCTTCCCCCCGCGACCCCTGTGGTGGCTGGCCCTGCCCGCCTTCGCGGTGTTCGGCTGGGTGCTGCGCGGCCGCACCTGGAAGGCGGCCCTCGGCCTCGGCTACCTCTTCGGCCTCGGGTTCCTGCTGCCGCTGCTGGTGTGGACCGGCGTGGAGGTCGGCCCCGGTCCGTGGCTGGCGCTCACCGCCGTGGAGGCGGTCTTCGTCGCGCTGGTGGGCGCGGGTGTCGCGGCCGTGTCCCGGCTGCCCCTCTGGCCGCTGTGGGCGGCGGCCCTGTGGACCGCCGGCGAGGCGGTACGCGCGCGCGTGCCGTTCCACGGCTTCCCCTGGGGCAAGATCGCCTTCGGGCAGGCCGACGGCGTGTTCCTGCCGCTGGCCGCGGTGGGCGGCACCCCGGTGCTGGGCTTCGCGGTCGTCCTGTGCGGATTCGGCCTGTGCGAGACCGTGCGCCTGGCGGTCCGGGGGCGGCGCGGAGAAGCGGTACGGCGTCCGGCCGCGGCCGCGGCCCTGCTGAGCGTCGCCGTCCCGGTGGCGTCCGCGGTGGCCGCCCGGCCGCTGGTGAGCGACAAGGCCGAGGACGGCACCGCGACCGTCGCCGTCATCCAGGGCAACGTGCCCCGGGCGGGCCTCGAGTTCAACGCCCAGCGGCGTGCGGTCCTCGACTACCACGCGCGCGAGACGGACCGGCTGGCCCAGGAGGTGAAGGCGGGCAAGGCCCCCAGGCCGGACTTCGTGCTCTGGCCGGAGAACTCCTCCGACATCGACCCCATCGTCAACCCCGACGCGAGTGCCGTCATCAGCATGGCCGCCAAGGCGGTCGGGGTGCCGGTCTCCGTCGGCGGCGTCGTGGAGCGGAACGGCGAACTGTTCAACGAGCAGATCCTGTGGGATCCGGCCAAGGGGCCCGTCCAGACGTACGACAAACGGCAGATCCAGCCGTTCGGCGAGTACCTTCCGCTGCGCCCGCTGCTCGGGGCGATCAACAAGAGCTGGACGTCGATGGTCCGGCAGGACTTCAGCCGGGGCGACAAGCCGGGCGTGTTCACCATCGACGGCACGAAGGTGGGCCTGGACACCTGCTACGAGGCGGCCTTCGACTGGGTCGTGCGCGACACCGTCACGTCCGGCGCGCAGATGATCTCCGTACCGAGCAACAACGCGACCTTCGACCGCAGCGAGATGACCTACCAGCAGCTCGCCATGTCCCGGATCCGCGCGGTCGAGCACAGCCGTACCGTCACCGTCCCGGTGACCAGCGGCGTCAGCGCGATCATCATGCCGGACGGGCGGATCACCCAGAAGACCGGCATGTTCGTGCCCGGTTACCTGGTCCAGAAAGTGCCCCTGCGCTCCTCCGAGACGCCCGCCACCCGGCTGGGCACCCTGCCGGAGACCGCCCTGGTGCTGGTCGCGGCCGGCGGCCTGGGCTGGGCCGTCGGCGCCGGACTGCGCGGGCGGCGCGCCCGGCACGTGTAACCGTACGCCGGACGTACGCCCCCCGGATGCCCCCGGACCCGGCCGGGGCCCGGGGCGGCCGGCCGTTAGGGTCGGCCCATGGCCATTCCCGACTTCATCCGTACGCTCCGGGCCTCGGCCGGCAGCCAGTTGCTGTGGCTGCCCGGGGTCACCGCCATCGTCTTCGACGAGGACGGCAGAGTGCTGCTGGGCCGCCGCTCCGACACCGGCAGGTGGTCGGTGATCGGCGGCATCCCGGACCCGGGCGAGCAGCCGGCCGCCTGCGCCGTGCGGGAGGTCCACGAGGAGACCGCGGTGCACTGCGTCGCCGAGCGGGTGGTCCTCGTCCAGGCGCTGCAGCCCGTCACCTACGGCAACGGCGACGTCTGCCAGTACATGGACATCACCTTCCGCTGCCGTGCCGTGGGCGGCGAGGCACGGGTCAACGACGACGAGTCGCTGGAGGTGGGCTGGTTCACGGTGGACGCGCTGCCCGACCTGGACGAGTTCAGTGTGTTCCGGATCAAGCAGGCCATGTCCGATGCACCCACGTGGTTCAACCCCATGGAATTGGCCTGAAGTATGGGCCGTGCCCATATGTGGTGCGGCGGGCGACCTGCCTAGGGTCGCCCCATGACCTCGCCGCTCCCCGCTCCGCACATCCCCTCGCTCGACCTCGGCGGCCGCACCGCGCTCGTCACCGGCGCCGCCGGCGGCATCGGCCGCGCCTGCGCGCTGCGGCTGGCCGCCGCCGGGGCGAGGGTCAGAGCCGTCGACCGGGACGCGCCGGGCCTGGACGCGCTCGTGGAGCAGGCGGGCGGGCTGGCCGGCTCCCTCGAACCACTGGTGCTCGACCTCACCGATCTCGACGCCGCCGAGCGGGCGGCCGCGGGCACCGACGTGCTCGTCAACAACGCCGGGTTTCAACTGGTGCGCCCCATCGAGGAGTTCCCGCCCGAGGTCTTCCACACCGTGCTCACCGTGATGCTGGAGGCGCCCTTCCGGCTCATCCGCGGCGCCCTGCCGCACATGTACGGGCAGCGCTGGGGCCGGATCGTCAACATCTCCTCGGTGCACGGCCTGCGCGCCTCCGCCTACAAGTCGGCCTATGTGGCCGCCAAGCACGGCCTGGAGGGCCTGTCCAAGACCACCGCCCTCGAAGGCGCCCCGCACGGCGTCACCTCCAACTGCGTCAACCCCGGCTATGTGCGCACCCCCCTGGTCGAGGCGCAGCTCGCCGACCAAGCGCGGACCCACGGCATCACCGAGGAGCGCGTGCTGTCCGAGGTGCTGCTGAAGGACAGCGCGGTCAAACGGCTGCTCGAACCGGAGGAGGTCGCCGAGGCCGTGGCGTACCTGTGCGGCCCGCAGGCCTCCTTCGCCACCGGCACCTCGCTGGTCCTGGACGGCGGCTGGACCGCGCACTGACCGGCCGCCCCGATTTCCCGTCAAAGGCGGGTTGTCCACAGGCTCCAGCGGAGAATCGGCGGATGGGTGATCCTGTGGGCATGTCCAGCGATCACGTGCAGTCCGCCCGGCGCCCCGCCGCCAGGACTCCGGCCGGCAGCGCCGAGAGCCCCTTTCTCGAGCTGCTGGCCCGGGGCGCCCCCACCGCCGCCTACGAGCAGCCGGTGCAACTCGCCCGCGCCGAGGGCCGGCCGGCCGAGTGGATCGACGCGCTCGAACGAGCCAGACAGCTCGCCCTGCGCGTGCGCGCGGAACTGGAGGGCAGGCGGCGCCGCGAGGCGGAGCTGTCGGCGCTGTTCGAGACCGCCCACGACCTGGCCGGCCTGCGCGACCTGGACGCGGTGCTCCCGGCCATCGTGCAGCGCGCACGCTCGCTGCTCGGCACGGACGTCGCCTACCTCACCCTCAACGACCCCGCCCGCGGCGACACCTACATGCGCGTCACCGAAGGCTCGGTGGCCGCCCGCTTCCAGCAACTGCGCCTGGCCATGGGGGAGGGGCTGGGAGGCCTGGTCGCGCAGACGGCCCGGCCCTACGTCACCGACGACTACTTCAAGGACGCCCGCTTCCAGCACACCGGAACCATCGACGCGGGCGTGCGGGACGAGGGCCTGGTCGCGATCCTCGGCGTGCCGCTCATGCTCGGACCACAGGTGATCGGCGTGCTGTTCGCGGCCGACCGGCGGGCCCGTGTCTTCGAACGGGAGCAGATCGCCCTGCTCGGCTCCTTCGCCGCCCTCGCCGCGGCGGCCATCGACAGCGCCAACCTGCTCACCGAGACCCGTTCGGCGCTGGCCGGCCTGGAGCGGGCCAACGAGATCATCCGTGACCGCAGCGGCGTCATCGAACGCGCCTCGGACGTCCACGACCGGCTCGCCGAACTGGTCCTGCGCGGAGGCGGAGTGCACGACGTGGCCGCCGCCGTCTCCCAGGTGCTGGACGGCACCGTCGAGTTCACCGAGGCCGCCGCCGCACCCGCCGACGCCCTGGAGGCCTCCCGGGCCGAGGGACACGCGGTGCCGCACGGGCCGGACTGGATCGCCGCCGTCGCCGCGGGCGGCGAACTGCTCGGCGCGCTCGTGCTGCGCGGCCACCCCGGCCTCGACCCCGTCGACCAGCGCACGCTGGAGCGAGCCGCGATGGTCACCTCGCTGCTGCTGCTCGCCCGGCGGTCCGCCGCCGAGGCCGAACAGCGCGTCCGCGGCGAACTGCTCGACGACCTCCTGGACGCCCGCGACCGCGACCCCCGCCTGCTGCGCGACCGCGCGGCCCGGCTGCACGCCGACCTCGACGCCACGCATGTCGTGCTCGCCGCCCGGCTCGACGCCCCGTCCGCCGACGCCGAGCAGGAGGCCGCCGCCCGCCACCGTCTGTGGTCGGCGGCCTTCCACCTGGCCGCGACCCGGCACGGACTGGCCGCCGCCCGTGACGGCGGCACGGTCCTGCTGCTGCCGCTGCGCCGGGGGGACAGCGCGACCCAGCTGGCCCGCCGCACCGCCCGTCATCTCGGTACGGCGGTGCGCGAGGCGGTCACCGTGGGTGCCTCCGCCCCCGTCGAGAACCCGGCCGCCCGCCCCGAGACCGTGGCCGCCGCCTACGAGGAGGCGCGGCGCTGCCTCGACGCGCTGCGGCTGCTCGGCCGCACGGGCGACGGAGCCGCCGCCCAGGACTTCGGCTTCCTCGGCCTGCTGCTGGCGGGCGACCGGGACATCGCCGGTTTCGTCGACCGCACCGTCGGCCCGGTCGTCGCCTACGACGAGCGGCGCGGCACGGAGCTCATACGCACCCTGGAGGCATACTTCGCCTGCGGCATGAGCCCGGCCCGCACCAAGGACGCACTGCACGTCCATGTGAACACCGTCGCCCAGCGCCTGGAGCGCGTCGGCCGGCTGCTGGGCCAGGACTGGCAGACTCCGGCCCGCGCCCTGGAGATCCAGCTCGCCCTGCGCCTGCACCGCTTGTCGGCGCCGACGCGGAGCTGACCCCTTCGCACGGGCGGGCGTGCGGGGGCCGGCCGGCCCGGGGGAGCGGCGGACTCAGACGGGGTCCGCGTCGGCGGCGCGGCCGGCTGAGGGTGGGCAGGGGCCGACGGCCGGCGGGTTCAGCAGGTGGGCGACGTCGCGGGCGGCGGCGGTGACCTGCTCGTCGGTCGCGTCCAGTCCCTGGGCCGCGAAGAAGGCGAGGTTGACGCTGAACAGGGCCATGCGGATGCGCAGCGCCTCCTCCACGGAGGCGTCGGGGCCGGTGAGGGCCTCGAAGAGGGCGGTAAGCCGCTCGAAGACGTTCTCCCGGCCGGGATGCAGTTCCTTGACGACGTGCTGGTTGGCGAAGGCGAACCGGATGGCCTGCAGGCCCTCCTGGGAGATGAAGTCGATCATCCGGTCGATGACCTGCGCGCGCAGTCGCGGGCCGGGAGGCTGCGTGCGGGCCCACTCGACCAGGTCGTCGAGGGACGCAAGGTGTTCGGTGAACAGCGAGCGGACGATGTCTTCCTTGCCGTCGAAGTGGTAGTACAGCGCCGCCTTGGTGATGCCCAGGCGCTCGGCGATCTCCCGCAGGGAGGTGGCGTCGTAGCCCTGGGCGGCGAACAGTTCCAGGGCCACCTTGCGGATCTCGGCCTTGGTGTCGCTGCCTCGCCGGTGTCCCGCGCCCGCCATCTCCATCCGCCTTCTTCCTGCCGTGCCGCGTCCGGCCGATCGTCGTCGCCCGGGGTTCTCGCTTGCCAGCTTACCGTCCGGCAAGTAACTTACTTAACGGCCGGTAGGTGACCGTCGTCGGCCGCCGCTGTCGCACACCGCCACTCTCCGCTCCTCCTCGGGCAAACACCCGGAGCGGGTTTCTCCCTGTGGACCGTCCGTCTTCGCGGGCGCTGGGCCGGTGTGTCATGAGTGGCCCGCTACCTGCCAGAACTCCAGCTTTCAAGAAAGGCATTTCCATGTCGTCGACCGCAGCCCACCCCGACCAGGAGTCACCGCCCCGCTTCACCCACCGCGAGATCATGGTGACGATGAGCGGTCTGGTCATCGCGCTGCTGCTGGCCATGCTCGACAACATGATCGTGGCTCCCGCCCTGCCGACGATCGTGGGCGACCTGGGCGGGCTCAATCACCTGGCATGGGTGACCACCGGCTACATCCTGGCGTCCACCGTCGCCACCCCCATATGGGGCAAGCTCGGCGACCTGCTGGGCCGCAGGGTCACCTTCCTGTCGTCCATCGTGATCTTCCTGGTCGGCTCGGCGCTGTGCGGCATGTCGCAGAACATGGGGGAGCTGGTCGGCTTCCGTGCTCTCCAGGGTCTGGGCGCGGGCGGCCTGATGGTGGGCGTCATGGCGGTGGTGGCCGAGATCGTGCCGCCGCGTGAACGCGGCAAGTACCAGGGCGTGATGATGGCCGTGATGCCGGTCGCCATGATCGGCGGTCCGCTGGCCGGCGGTTTCATCACCGACCACCTCACCTGGCGCTGGGCCTTCTACGTCAACCTGCCGCTCGGCGTGGTCGCCCTGCTGGTGTGCTGGTTCACGCTGGCCAGGCTGCCGCGCGGCACCGGCCGGGTGCGCATCGACTGGACCGGGGCGGCCCTGCTCACCGTCTGGATCACCGCGCTGGTCCTGATCACCAGCTGGGGCGGCAACGAGTACGACTGGGCCTCGGCGACGATCATCGGCCTGGCGGTGGTGACCGTGGTGGCCTTCGCCGCCTTCGTGCTCGTCGAACGCCGTGCCGCCGAACCGATCATGCCGCTGTCGGTCTTCGGCAACCGCAACTTCTCCCTGGCCGGGGCGCTCAGCTTCATCGTCGGCTTCGCCCTCTTCGGCGGAGTGACCTTCCTGCCGCAGTTCCAGCAGTTCGTCCAGGGCTCCTCCGCCACCAACAGCGGCCTGCTGCTGATGCCGATGATGCTCTCCTCGATGGTGCTCTCGCTGGCCGGCGGTGCCGTGATCAGCCGCACCGGCCGCTACCGCAGCCTGCCGATCGCCGGCAGTGTCCTGATGGCCGTCGGCCTCGGCCTGTTCGCCACCATGGACACCGGCACCTCCCGCACCGTCACCTCGCTGTACATGGTCGTCCTCGGTGCCGGCATGGGCTGCCTGATGCAGACCACCATGCTGATCGCGCAGAACAACGCCCCGCTGAAGGACATGGGCGCCGCCACCGGCGCCGCCACCTTCCTCCGCAACATGGGCGGTTCCCTGGGTGTCTCCCTGCTGGGCTCGGTCTACGCCACCACCCTCACCGACTCCGTCGTCTCCCACGGAGGCATGGCGGCCGGCTCCGGCGGCTCCGCCTCGGTGTCGCAGATGACGCCCGAGGTCCTCAAGGGCCTGCCCGAGGCGGCCCGACAGGTGTTCCAGCAGGCCGTCACCGACGGCGTCAGCTCCGTCTTCACCTGGGGCTCCGTGGTGGCCTGCGGGGGCCTGCTGATCGCCCTGTTCATCCGCCACGTACCGCTGCGGGGCTTCGAGACCCCGGCCGGCGGCGACACCGCCGGAAAGCCCGGAGCGCCCCTGGACGACCAGGCGGCGACGGCGGGCAAGGCCCCGGCCGCCGGCTGACGGTCCATCCCCGTCGCACGCCGACGTACCAGTGCCGGAGCCCTGCGGATTCCTGTCGGACCGCAGGGCCCCGGCGCTGTACGGCTCCGGCCGGAAACCCGGAGGCGCCGCCGCCCGGGTTCTCGTACGATCGGCGCGCACCGACCGACGAGTACCACCAAGGATTCTGTGAACCACTCCGATCTCCGCGCCCAGGTCACTTCGCTCGCGGCCGGCATGGCCGCCGCCGATCACAGCCCGGACGTCCAGTTGTCCCAGACGCGCCACCGCGCCGCCCTCGTGGCGAGCTGGCGCATCGCGCCCGGCTCAACCGTCCTCGAACTGGGCTGCGGGCAGGGCGACATGACCGCCGTCCTCGCGGAGGCGGTCGGACCGGAGGGGCGCGTGGTGGCCGTCGACGTGGCCGAGACCTCCTACGGGGCGCCGGTCACGCTCGCAGAATCGGCGGCCCGGCTGGCGGTGGGCCCTCTCGGGCCGCGCATCGACTTCCGCTTCGGCACGGACGTCCTCGACCCGTCGGTCGACTTCCCCGAGGGCGCCTTCGACCACGTGGTGCTCGCCCACTGCTCCTGGTACTTCGCCTCACTCGGGCAACTGCGGGACACCCTGGCCCGGATACGTCCGTGGGCGCGGCGGCTGTGGTTCACCGAATGGGACCTGACGCCCACCTCCGGCGACCAACTGGCGCACCTTCTCGCCGTGCTGATCCAGGGCCAGGTCGAGGCGGCGGGATCGCGTGGCCAGGGCAACGTCCGCACGCCTATTTCCCGTGAGACGCTGCTGAGGCTCCTCCCCTGTACCGGCTGGACGGCCGACGGTGGCGGGCCGGTCGACACGGAAGAGCTTCAGGACGGCGACTGGGAAGTCGCGGCCTGCCTCGAACTGGCCGGACGGCAGGACCGCTTGGCCGTGCTGCCCGACCCGGTGCGGCAACTCGTCCTGAGTCAGGCCGACGTCCTCCGGGCCGTCGCCAAGCCACACGGCAACCGCGCGCTCGCCGCGTATTCAGTCACCGCGCACTGACGTCCGTCCCGTTGACGCCCCCTGTGCTCAGCACTACCGTTTGAGAGCGCTCTCACACCGTGTCCGCCCAAGCCCCCTGCATCACAAGGCATCGCGATCTGTCCTTCCTAATGTCATGTGCAGGACATCAATTGCGCCTCAACCCCCCACAGCACACACGGGAGTGACAACCGTGGCGAGACGCCTGACCCCCTTGAGGTTCCCGTTCCCCCGCCCGCGTCAGGCCCTGCGGCGTCTGGCGGCCTGCGCCGCGGCGCTGGTGGTGGCCGCCGCCGTGCTCGTCCTGGACGGCGCGGCGCCGAGCCGTGCCGCCACCGCGGCCTGGGCCCCCAAGCCCGCGCCGATGACGACGCCCTGGACCGACCAGGTCCCGGTCGACGCTCCGCTCCCGGAGTACCCCCGGCCGCAGCTCACCCGCCCCGACTGGCTCAACCTCAACGGCATCTGGGACTTCGCGGTCACCTCCCGTGACGCAGGGCAGCCCGCCGCCTTCGGTGAGCAGATCCGGGTCCCCTTCGTCCCCGAGTCCGCGCTCTCCGGTATCCAGCGCAAGATCACCCAGAACGACCGGCTCTGGTACCGGCGCACCTTCACCGTGCCCACCGGCTGGAACGGCCGACGCGTCCAGCTCAACTTCGGCGCCTCCGACTGGGAGACCACTGTCCGGGTGAACGGGCAGCAGGCCGGAACCGTCCACCGCGGCGGCTACGACGCCTTCACCTATGACATCACCGCCCTGCTGGGCGGCGGCACCAACACGATCGTCGTCTCCGCGTACGACCCGACCGAGACCGGTGGCCAGGCCATCGGTAAGCAGCGCATCCAGGACGTCACCCCGCACGCCGGGCACAGCATCGTCTACACCGCCTCCTCGGGGATCTGGCAGACCGTCTGGCTGGAGCCCACCGCGGCGGCCCGCATCACCCGGCTCGACATGGTGCCGCGCCCGGAGGACAACACCCTGCGGGTGACGGTGCGCGCCGCCGGAGCCGACGGGGCGGGCGTCAAGGTCACCGTCTCCTCCGGCGGAACCCCCGTCGGCAGCGCCACCGGCACGGTCGGCACCGAGTTCGCGGTGCCGGTGCCCGGCGCCCACCTGTGGACGCCCGAGGACCCCTTCCTCTACGACGTCACCGCCGAGTTGACCGGCAGCACCGGCGGCGACCGGGTCGGCAGCTACATCGGAATGCGGTCCATCGCCGTGAAGGACGTGAACGGTGTGCGCCGGCCCGTCCTCAACGGCCAGTTCGTCTTCCAGACGGGCACCCTGGACCAGGGCTTCTGGCCGGACGGTATCCAGACCGCGCCCACCGACGACGCCCTCCGCTTCGACCTCCAGAAACACAAGGACCTCGGCTTCAACATGGTCCGCAAGCACATCAAGGTGGAACCGCAGCGCTGGTTCTACTGGGCGGACCGGCTCGGGCTGCTGGTGTGGCAGGACATGCCCTCCATGGACAGCTCCAAGAGCCCCGACAGCGCGGCCCGCACCCAGTGGGAGAACGAGTACCGCGCCGTCATCGACCAGCACCGCAGCTCCCCCGCGCTCATCCAGTGGGTGGACCAGAACGAGGGCTGGGGCCAGTACGACCAGGCCCGCATCGCCGACATGGTCAAGGCCTACGACCCCTCCCGCCTGGTCGACAACATGAGCGGCGTCAACTGCTGCGCCGCCAAGGACGGCGGCAACGGCGACGTGGTCGACAACCACAACTACGTCGGCCCCGGCAACACCCCGGCCGAAACGGTGCGCGCCGCGGTGCTCGGCGAGTACGGCGGCCTCGGCTACCGGGTCTCCGGCCACGAGTGGTACCCCGGCGGCGGCTGGGGCTACGAGGACCAGCCGAACCAGGCCGCCCTCAACGACCGGCTGGTCGGGCTGCTGGACGGCATGCGGGAGAGCTCCATGCCCGCGGCCGGGCTTTCGGCGGCCGTGTACACGCAGATCACCGACGTCGAGAACGAGACCAACGGCCTGATGACCTACGACCGGCAGGTCGTCAAGGTCGACCAGGCCCGGGTCCGCGCCGCCAACCAGGCGCTCATCGCGGCCTCCCGCTCGGCGGGCCCGCCGGTCGGGCTGCCGGTGGGGCAGTACGTGTCGATCCGCGTCACCACCAGTGGCTACACCAACCGCTACGTCCGGCACTACGACGGGCTCGGCTACACGGAGGTCGTGGACGCGGGCAGCGGGACCGTGCTCAAGCAGGACGCCACCTGGAAGGTGACACCGGGGCTGGCGAACCGGCTGTGCTACTCCTTCGAGTCCCGCAACTACCCGGGCGAGTACCTGCGCCACCGCGACTTCCGCCTCCGGCGCGAGGGTGGCGGCGACACCGTCTACCGGGAGGACGCGACCTGGTGCCCCGTCCGGGGTGGCGGCGGCGTCCGGCTGGCGGCGTCCAACTTCCCCGGGCAGTACCTGCGGCACATCAACGCCGAGCTGTGGCTCGCCCAGGCCGGCGGCTCGCACGCCTGGGACAACCCGGCCACCTTCACCGAGGACACCACCTGGGCGATCGAGGCGCCCTGGGCCCCCTGAACCCGGCCACCGCCCCGACGCGAAGAGGAAGGACCCGGCATGTCTGTACGGCAACACCGCATACTGTGCGGGCTGGTGGCCCTGGTGCTCGCCCTGTCCGGGCTGCTCGCCCTGCCCTCGCGGGCGCGGGCCGCCACGCCGGTGTGCGCGCTGGCCTGCGACACCCTCGACCCCTCCAAGGCGGCCCAGGAGACCTTCCCGGTCGCCGACCGGAACATCAACGGCCGGATCCTGCGGCTGCACGTCTCCGAGGCCGACGACATGGCCTGGGCCAGTATCGACAACGGCGTCACCGGTGACGCGGTCTGGCTGGACCGCTCCTGGGACCGGGGCGCCACCTGGGAGGGACTGCTGGGCAAGGCGGCCGTCCCCGGCGCCTGGACCGGCACGCGCACCCTCATGTACAACGTCACCGACCCGGTGGCGCACCGGCGCGGCTGGATCCGGGCCTGCGGCGACGCGAACGCGGTCACCTGCACCGACTGGTTCCGTCCGCAGGTCTGCGACGGCGCCTCCTGCGACGGCGCCGACCCGGCCACCGCGGCGGGCGACGAGCAGCCGGTCCCGGCGACGACCCTGTTCGGGCGCTCCATCAGCCTGCACATGGACCAGCGGGGCGGCATGGCCTGGGGCGTCATCGACAACGGCGGCGCGGGCGACGAGATCTGGCTGGACCGCTCCTGGGACGAGGGCGCGAGTTGGCCCGAGGGCTCCTCCCTGGGCCGTACCTCCGTGCCGTCCGGAAAGGCGGGCACCCGGACGGTCATGTTCGCCACCCGCGACCCGCGCGGCCTGCTCCACGGCGGAGCGGTCCGCGCCTGCGGCCGTGAGGCGGCACACCAGGAGGGCAGTTGCACGGCGTGGGCCAGGCCCGCGCCCACCCGGGCCGCCGCTGCGGCCGATGCGCTCATGGCCTCATACCAGACCAACGAGGGCTGGTGGCGGAGCAGTTGGTGGAACTCCGCGGTGGCGCTCACCGCACTGGTGGACTTCGCCCAGCACACCGGGCGCCACGACTACGACTGGGCCGTCGCGCGCACCTTCGAACAGAACAACGGCGTCTTCCCGGCGGGCGGGCGCAGTTCGGACCCGGTCGAGGGGCACTTCGTCAGCCGGGCCGTCGACGACGCGGCGTGGTGGGCGGTGGCCTGGCTGGCGGCCTACGATCACACCCGTCAGCGGCGCTATCTGGACGAGGCGGTCACCATCACGTCGTACGTCCAGCAGTACTGGGATCCGGGCACCTGCGGCGGCGGTGTCTGGTGGGACCGGGAGCGCACCTACAAGAACGCGGTGACCAACGGCCTGTACCTGTGGCTGACGACGGCGCTGCACCAGCGGCTCGCCGGTGACACGCTGTGGGGCGGCCGGTCGCGTACGGCGGCCGACTGGTACCTGAACAGCGGACTGATCAACGCCTCCGGTCTCGTCAACGACGGGCTGACCTCGGGCTGCGCCAACAACGGCCAGACCGTGTGGAGTTACAACCAGGGACTGGCCATCGGCGCCTTCACGCAGCTCTGGCGGAGCACCGGCGAGAGCCGGTACCTGACCACGGCCCAGCGCCTGGCCGACGCCGCGCTGTCGGCACCGGAGCTGACGCGCGACGGGGTGCTGACCGAGTCCTGCGACACCGGCACCCGCGCGTGCGACGACAACCAGAAGCAGTTCAAGGGCATCTTCGTACGGCACCTGGCCGACCTGGCGGACGCCACCGGCTCGGCGGTCTACCGGGCGTACATCACCAGGCAGGCCGACTCCCTGTGGCGCACCGACCGGGACCCGCTGAACCGGCTCGGTCAGCGCTGGGCGGGCGCCGCCCCGAACCAGTCGGACTGGCGCACCCAGGCCAGCGCCCTGGAGGCACTCACGGCGGCGCAGTAGGTCCACCGCTTTCGTCACCATGGGGCATTTGTGTATTTTCTCGCTCATGTGGGGCACAAGAAAGAGGAGGTCGTCACTTCCGTTCACGATCGGCGTGGACCGGCGGAGGTCACTCGTGACGCAGCGGGACAGCGCCATGCGGCGCATGCTGACGAGGCTGCTGGCCGAAAGTCACGTCACGCCGTTCGAGGGCCTGGCCCCGTGCGTGGCCGACCATGCCGCGGCGGCCGGTTTCCACGACGTGCTGATCTACCTGGGCGACCTCCGGCGTGAAGTGCTGCGCCCGGTCGCCGACGGGCTCGGTGCCGCCGCGAACGCCGTGGACGGCGGTGCCGAGCTGAGCATCGAGGGTACCGTCGCGGGCCGCGCCTATCAGCAGGGTCGCATCGTGCACGCCCCCGGAAGCGCGGAGGGTCCCCAGGGGTGGTGGGTGCCGCTGCTGGACGGCACCGAACGTCTCGGCGTGCTGCACCTGACCACCGTCGAGGGCGGGGAGGACGCACACGAGGACATGCTCGCACTGTCCTCGCTGGTGGCGATGCTGGTGGTCGGCAGCCAGGACATCAGCGACTCCTACGCCCGCCTGACCCGCACCCGGCCCATGAACGTCGCCGCGGAGATGCAGTGGACGCTGATGCCGCCGCGCACCTACGCCGACCACCGGGTGGTCATCAGCGCCGTGATGGAGCCCGCTTACGAAGTCAGCGGCGACGCCTACGAGTACGCCACCTCGCCCGGCGCCGTCCATCTGTCGGTCTTCGACGCCATGGGGCACGACACGTCGGCCGGTCTGACCGCCAACCTCGCCATGGGCGCCTGCCGCAACCACCGCAGGCAGGGCACCGGCCTGGAGCACCTCGGCGAGTCCGTCGAGCGGGTGCTGCTGGAGCAGTTCGGTTCGTCACGGTTCGTCACCGGCGTCCTGGCCGACCTCGACACCAGCACGGGGATGCTGAGCTGGACCAACCACGGTCACCCTCCGCCCGTCGTCATCCGCGGCGGACGCTGGACCACGCTCCTGCGGTGTCCGCCCGCACATCCCCTGGGCACCGACCTGGGCCTGCCCGCCGAGCTGTGCCGCGAGCCGCTCCAGCCGGGCGACCGCCTCGTCCTCTACACCGACGGCATCACCGAAGCCCGCACCTCCCAAGGTGAGGAGTTCGGTCTCCTCCGCTTCGTCGACTTCCTCATCCGCCACCACGCCGACGGGCTCAGCGTCCCCGAGACCCTCCGCCGCCTCATCCGCGCCCACCTGCGCCACCACGGCAACCATCTGCAGGACGATGCCACCATCCTGCTCTGCGAGTGGCTCGGCCCCCACGCCGGCGCCGTCACCGACGCCGCACTCCTGGCCGGCCTGCCCGACCCCACCGTCGGCAGAGTGCGCGCCGGCTGAGGGCACGAGCCGCGGTGCTGCTCACCCGCCGTCAGGACGCCTTGCGGCGAAGCCTGATGGGCTCGCCCACCCGGTGCAGATGGGTGAGTGCCTCGCGGTAGGACCGGATCAGGCCCGTCTCGTGGTACGGCACGCCGATCTCCGCGCAGTACGCGCGTACGACGACCTGGGCCCGCCGCAGATGAGGGGTGGGCATGCTCGGGAACAGGTGGTGCTCTATCTGGTAGTTGAGCCCGCCGAGCATCACGTCGGTGAGCCGGCCGCCCCGCACGTTGCGGGAGGTGAGCACCTGGCGGCGCAGGAAGTCGGGGCGGTCGTCGCCGGTGAAGGTGGGCATGCCCTTGTGGTTCGGGGCGAACGTGCAGCCGAGATACACACCGAACAGGCACTGGTGCACCGCGAGGAACGCCACGGCCTTGCCGGGGGAGAGCACCACGAACAGCGCGGACAGGTAGGCCGCCATGTGCAGGAAGAGCAGCGTGCCCTCCAGTACGCGGTTCTTCATGGACGGCGAGCGCAGTGCCCGCGCGCTCGCCACGTGCAGGTTGAAGCCCTCCAGCGTCAGCAGCGGGAAGAACAGGAACGCCTGGTGGCCGCCGACGAAGCGGGCCAGGCCGTTGCTGTCGGCGGCCTGCTCCGTGGACCAGACCAGGATGTCCGGGGCGACATCGGGGTCCAGTTCCTCGTGGTTGGGGTTGGCATGGTGGCGGGTGTGCTTGTTCATCCACCAGCCGTAGCTCATGCCGATGCCGAGGTTGCCGAAGAGCCGGCCCCAGATCGCGCTCGCGCGGCGCTTGCGGAACACCTGCCGGTGCGCCAAGTCGTGGGCCACCAGGGCGACCTGGCCGAACATCACCGCCATGAAGGCGGCGACCGCCAACTGCCACCAGGTGTCGCCCAGCGCGACGAAGGCGGCCCAGCCCGCCGCCAGCAGCCCGATCACCAGACCGAGCCGCACCGTGTAGTAGCCGGGGCGCCGTCGCAGCAGACCCGCCTCGGTGATGCGCTGCGACAGCCGGGCGAAGTCGCTGCCGGTGCCGGTGCCGGTGCCGGTGCCGGGGCGGGGCCTGCGGGGACGCACGGCGGTCGCCGCGGTGGTGACCGGGGCGTCGGAGGAAATCGTCATGCAGGCGAGTCTGGCTACGGCCGCCCCACCGTCACCAGCCTGTCAGCCGTAGGCCGGTGGGGGGCCGGGCCCCCCGCCGGCCCGGGGGGTTGTCCCCACCCCTGTACCTGCTGAGCTGGGCATTCGCCGGTCCGTGCGGGGCCGGAGCACCGTGCCGTGCCGAGCCGTATCCGTCAGGAGCGTGCCCTGTCGGGCTCACTGGAGAGAGGCGTGACGGACGCGGGCGATCAGCAGCGCGACGTCGTCGTGGGAGTCGGGGTGGTGCAAGGCGTCCAGCAGCAGATCGCAGGTTTCCTCCAGCGGGGGCTGGGGGCCGGCCAGCCGGCTGAGCAGTGTGTCGAGCCGGGTGTCGAGGGCCTGGTCGCGCACCTCGACCAGGCCGTCGGTGTAGAGCGCCAACTGGTCCCCGGGGGACAGCGGGATGCAGACGGACTTGAAGGGGACGCCCCCGACGCCGAGCGGCGCGCCGGTGGGCAGGTTCAGCAGCGCGGGGGCGCGGTCCCGGCGGATCAGGACCGGCGGCAGATGGCCGGCGGAGGAGAGGTGGCAGCAGGACCGGTGCGGGTCGTGTACGGCGTAGACGCAGGTGGCGAAGCGGTGGTCGAGGTCCGAGGTGATGCGGTCCAGGTGCCGCAGGAGAGCGGCGGGGTCGAGATCGAGCGTGGCCAGCGTGCGGGTGGCGGTGCGCAGTTGGCCCATGGTGGCGGCGGCGTCGATGCCGCTGCCCATGACGTCGCCGATGACCAGGGCGGTCTTTCCACCGGGCAGCGGGACGACGTCGTACCAGTCGCCGCCGACCTCGTAGGCGGCGCCGGCGGCCCGGTAGCGGCAGGCGATCTCCAGACCGGGCCGGTGGGGCGGTCGCAGCGGCAGCAGGTTGCGTTGGAGGGTCTCGGCGGTCTGCCGCTGCTGCTGGTACCACAGGGCGTGGTCGATGCACACGGCGGCGCGGGCGGCCAGTTCCACGGCCAGGAGGACGTCGTCGCCGTTGAAGGGAATGGGATTGCGGGCGCGCGCCAGGTCCAGGACGCCGAGCACCCGGCCGCGCACGATCATGGGCACCGCCAGGTAGGAGTGCACTCCGGCACGGGCCAGAACCGTGGCCGCCTCCTGGTCGGCGGCGATGCGGGCCAGGTCCGCGCCGTCCACGTGGGGGACCAGGAGCGGGCGCCCGGAGACCGCGCACTGGGTGACCAGGCGGTCGGGGCCGTAGCGGGCGGTCTGGCCGGCGCGGTCGGCGGCGCCGGTGGCGGGCGTGGGATAGGCCGCGGCCACCGACAGGGCACGGAAGAGGACGCCGCCGCCGGAGAGCGCCGTGTCGGGGCACTGGCCACCCAGAACGGCGTCGAGCACATCGACCGCGGCCAGGTCCGCCAGGGAGGGCACGCACATCTCGGCCAGCTCTCCGGCGGTGGTGTCCAGATCGAGGGTGGTGCCGATGCGCGCGGAGGCGTCGGCGATGCGGGCCAGACGCTGTCGCGCCGCGATGGCCTCGGTGGCCGCGAGATGCTGCTCGGTGATGTCCACCAGCGACAGGGCCAGGCCCAGTACGCCCCCGGCGGCGTCCTCCAGCCGGTAGTACGAGACCGACCACGAGTGGTCGCGGCCGGGGTCGGAAGGGGTGGGGGTGACGGCGACCTGGGACAGGAGCGGTGTGCCGGTGGTCAGCACCTGGCGCATGGCGGACTCGATGGGGTCCGCGTCCAGGAAGGTGAGGACCTGACGGACGGTGCGGCCGACATGGTCCCGGGCGGGCACTCCGTTGATCCGCTCCAGGGCCGGGTTGACCACGATGTACCGCAGGTCGGTGTCCAGGACCGCAAGCCCGATCGGGGACTGGGAGATCAGCTGGGCGGACAGGGCGAGGTCCCGCTGCACGCGTTGCAGGACCTCGTGCTCGGTGATCACGCCGAGCATGCAGTGCTCTCCCCGCTCTCCCGCGAGCCGTACGCTGTGGCACTCCATCAGCCGTGTGGTGCCGTCCTTGTGCCGGGCGGGGAAGACTCCCGCCGCTCCTTCCTGGGCCTTCACCCGGGCGAACACGCCGGTCACCTGCTCCAGGTGCTTGCTGTCGACCAGCAGCCGGCGCGCGGACCGGCCCAGGGCCTCCTCCGCGGTGTAGCCGAAGAGCTGCTTCGCCTGCGGGCTCCACCAGATGATCTTCCCGTCCGCGTCCAGGACCACCGCGGCGAGGTTCAGGACGTCCAGGAGCGCTCCCGGCAGCGAGGGGAAACCCCCGACCGGCCCGAGGTCGGCGCGGACGGATTCGGCGACACCCATGCCACCACTCCTTCCGCCCACCGCGGCGGGGGCCCTCGTGCTGGTTCGGCGGTTTCGGCCCGACACCTCCCATCGTCCCTCCGGACCGGCCGCCCCGCAGCTCCCCCCGAAGCCGTCCGACGACCGCCGCACCGCGGCCACGCCGGGGGAGCGAAGAGGCGTTAATCACCGACTTCCGCAATTTCCGTGATCAACAGGGCTCGGGTGCAGGGAGTTCCTCGGTCAGGCCCAGTAACCGCTCGGCGAGGCGAACCCGTTCGGGCTCGACCTCGACATCGACGCCGACACCGTGGCCGTCCCGGTCAGGTGGAGGTCGGGACCGGGCGCAGGGCGAGCAGGGCGGCGTCGTCGGTGCTGTCGGCGGCCAGTCCGCCGAGCAGCTCGTCGCAGAAGACGTCCAGGGGTTCGCGGGCCAGTGCGGCGGTGTGCTGGCGCAGCCGGGCGAACCCGCGCTCCAGGGACTCGGAGCGGCGTTCGATCAGTCCGTCGGTGTACAGCAGCACGGTGGAGTACGGCGGCAGTTCGTCGACGGCGGTGGGGCGCTGGTGATCGGGATCGAGGCCGATCAGCAGTCCCGCGCCCGTCTCCAGATAGCGGGTGTCGCCCTCCGCGGTGGTCAGCAGCGGTGGCAGATGCCCGGCGCAGGAGTGGTGCAGGATCCAGGGGCCCCTCCTGTCGGGGGGATCCTTGACGAGGGCGTAGATGCACGTCGCGGTCGCCTCGTGCTGGAGCGTGTGGCTGGCGATGTCCAGACGGCGCAGGACCTCGCCGGGCGGCTCCTGGCGGTCCACGGCGATACCGCGCAGCATGTTGCGCAGGGCGCTCATGGCGATGGCCGCCTGCAGGTCGTGGCCGGTGACGTCGCCGATGACCAGGGCGGTGTTCCCCCGGGGCAGGACGAAGGCGTCGTACCAGTCACCGCCGACCTGCGCGACGGCCTGCGCGGAGGCGTAGCGGGCGGCGATCCGCAGATGCGGGATCTGCGGCAGCTCGGGCAGCAGGGCGCGCTGGAACCGCTCGGCGATCCGCTGTGTCTGCTGGTACAGCCGCGCATTGTCCACCTGCACCGCGAGACCGCGGACCAGGTCCTCCACGAGCGGGAGATCGGCCTCGGTGAACGGATGGTGGGGGTCCGTGCGAGCCACGGTCAGGGCACCGAGGACCTCCCGCCGCGCCCGCAACGGGGTGATCACGGCGCTGTGCGCGCCCAGCTGCTCGAACAGCTCGAGCTGCCGCGCGTGCAGCGGGTTCACCGCCCGGCTCGGCGGTGACATGGCGGCGATCAGCAGCGGACCCGCCCCGCGCAGCACCCGGGGCAGCGGCCCGTCTGCGTCGTCCGGCACCTGCGGGAGCGGCCCTTCGAAGCCACCCGGAACCAGCGCCTCGGGCGTGCGGTGGACGACGACGGCCCGCTCCAGCGTGCCGCACTCGTCGAGCAGGTCGACCACGCACCAGTCGCCCAGCCGCCCGGTCAGCACGCGACACGCCCGCCGCAGCCCGTCCAGCAGGTTCAGCGTGCTGGCCAGCGCCGCCTCGGCGTCGGCCAGCAGCGTCAGACGGTCCAGCCGCGCCTTGTCGTCCGGGTCCTTGCTCATGCCCTACGTCTTCCCCGCCGTCGACCTGCCACGACGGGGGTGCCCTCTTCGAAGCGGAAATTCAGCCCGGCGAAGGGTGGCTCAGACGCTGGGCTTGCTGCCGCCGTCGACGACGTGCTCGGCGCCCACGACCGCCGAGGCGCGGTCGGACACCAGGAAGGCGACGAGCTCGGCGACCTCGTCCGGACGGCGACCGATCCCGTCGCCGCCACCGACGAGCTCACCGTCCTGATGTGCGGCTCCTACCAGCTCGACCGGGCCGGCGCCCACCCGTTGCCCGCCGAGCTGCCCGCCTTCATCCACCTTCCGCGGAGGGTGGGCCGGCGCCGCGCTCAACGCCGTCGTCGACCTGCTCGGGGACGAGTTCGACCAGCGCCGACCCGGCGCCGACGCGGCGATCTCGGCGCTGCTCGACGCCATGCTCCTCCACATCCTGCGGACCTGGTACCAGGACCACGCGCCGCGCGGCTCCGGCGGCTGGGCCGCGGCGCTAGCCGACCCGGCCGTCGGCGCCGCGCTCCAGCACATGCACGCCGAGCCCGCGACGGCCTGGACCGTCGAGCGGCTGAGCCGGCGGGCCGGCCTGTCCCACCCCGGCCCGCCCCGCGCCGAAGCCGCCGAACCGGGTCAGTCGCCCGACCGACCGGGGGAGCCGGAGCCCGGCTCGCCCGGCTCGGGCCCCGCGGGCTCCTGATCGCACGCGGTGGTTCCGAACAGGCGCCCGGACTTGTCCTCCTGGGCGAGGCGGCGCAGCGCGAGCAGGGCGGGCTCCAGGAGCACGGACACCACCACGGCGCGTTCGGCCCGCTCCAACGGGCTGGACATGCCACTGAGCTGCTCCAGGTCGAGCGTCGACATCCTGTCGACCAGTTCGGCGTACGGCAGCAGCGCCCGCCAGTCGATGCCCGCCCCCAGGTCGTCGAGGGCGGCCAGGACGCCGCCCAGCTCCCCGATCGCGGACGTGTTCTCCGCCACGCCCCACCCCATCTCCTCCACCAGCCGGAGCGCGTCGGCGGCGCCGGGCGGCGCGGGCTGCTGCGGCTGATCCTCCTTGGCCGCGAGGTCGGCGGGGCGCGCGTTGATCACGATCCCGAGGATCTCGTGCAGATCGCCCTCGTGCGTGATCGCCGAAAGGATCTCCTTCGTCGCGTTGACGGACAGATGCCGCACGCTGATCAGGGTGCGGATCAGCCGGAGCCGACGCAGGTGGTCCTCGTCGTAGACGGCCTGGTTGGCGGCCGTCGCGTGGCCCGGGGGAAGCAGCCCGTCCCGCAGGTAGTACTTGATCGTGGGGATGGACACCCCACTGCGTCGGCTGAGTTCCGAGATCTTCATCGAGCCACTCACTCACGGGGTATACGGGACAACGGATCGCGCGACTGTCCAGTATGGCCGCGATCTCCGTGGGAACGGTTCGGCGCGGATGGGGCACATTGGAAC
Organism: Streptomyces sp. NPDC014889; assembly: GCF_043081205.1. Classification (NCBI taxonomy): domain Bacteria; kingdom Bacillati; phylum Actinomycetota; class Actinomycetes; order Kitasatosporales; family Streptomycetaceae; genus Streptomyces; species Streptomyces sp. NPDC014889. Next base: position 240,892 of record NZ_JBIBWH010000009.1, on the reverse strand, counting down.
CATGCACATCGGGCAGCGCCTCGCCCGGCCGCGGCAGCCGTGGCGGTCGCGGCACGCGTTGGTGGCGATTCCGCTGGTGCTGATCGTCGCGATCACCCTGGCGGATCTCCACTCGCCGGAATCCGTCCATCTCGGCCCGCTGCTCGTGGTGGCGCCCGCCCTCACAGTCTCCTTCGGCGGTTGGCTGCTGACCGGGCTGATCGGGGCCCTGGCGGTGGGCGCGCAGGTGGGCCTCGCCGTGCTCCACGGGTCATTGAACGCCCCCAACCACATCGCACAGCTCATCGCGCTCACGATCCTCTCGGCCTTCTCCACGCTCGTGTGCTTCCTCCGGGACCGGCGGGCGGCGGAACTGGCCCAGGTGCGGTCCGTCTCCGAGGCCGCCCAGAGAGCCCTGCTGCGCCCGCTGCCCGACCACCTCGGCGATCTGCACATCGCGTGCTCGTACCTGGCGGCCGAGAAGGAGGCGTGCATCGGCGGCGACCTGTACGCGGTGGCCCGCACCGGTGACCGTACCCGGGTGATCGTCGGCGATGTACGGGGGAAGGGGCTGGCCGCGATCGGAGAGGCGGCCACGCTGCTCGGCTCGTTCCAGGAGGCCGCCCACCACCACGCCACGCTGCCCGCCCTCGCGGAGGCCCTGGACCGCAGCGTCTGCCGCTACCTCACCGAATTCCCGGAAGCCGACGGGGAGGTCCAGGAGCACTTCATCACCGCTCTGCTGCTGGAGATCCCCGAGCACGGCCCGGTGGCCAGGGTCGTCCACTGCGGGCACCCGCCGCCCTTCCTGATCAGGCAGGGGCAGGTCGTCTCCGTGTCGAGTCCCCGCCCGGCGCCTCCGCTGGGCATGTCGGGACTGCGGCCGGGCGCCTACGACACGCACGCCTTCTCGTTCCGGCCCGGTGACACACTGCTCCTCTACACCGACGGTGTGGTCGAGGCCCGCGACAGCAGCCGGGCCTTCTACCCGCTGGAGGAACGGATCACCCAGTGGGCCGGATGCGGACCCCGGACCCTGGTGCAGCACGTGGAACAGGACCTTCTCGCCCACACCGACGGGGCTCTCGGCGACGACGCCGCCCTCCTCGCCATCCGGCGCACCACCGGGGCGCACACCGGTCTGCACCTCACCCGCCGGGTGCAGGGCACCGTCTGACGCGGCGTACCAAGAATTCCGCGGCGGACAGTCATCTTCTCGGAAACTCTCGCCGCAATCCCCGCGCAGTGGGAAAAACCGTCTCCGCTCACCTGTTGGCACAATCAGGCGGTGAACGAAGGGCCGGGCCGGTTCCACCGCCGACGGGATCCGCCGCCGAGGATGGGAGTTCTGCGATGCCGCTGACGTCGGCCAGGGGTCCGGGTACGGGCCGCGCGTCCGACCGCGAGGCCGCAGGGGCCGGGCGTCCGCACACCGTGTTCCCGTACGGCGCGGGGTTCTGGACGGCCGCCGCGGTGTTCGTGACGGCCATGGCGTTCTCCACCGTTCCCACCCCGCTGTATCCCCTGTACAAGGCCCATGACGGGTTCTCCACCTTCACGGTCACCGTCGTGTTCGCCGTCTACGCGGTCGGAGTGCTGATCAGCCTGCTGCTCGCCGGGCACGTCTCGGACTGGCTGGGCCGCAAGAAGGTCATGGCGTCGGCTCTGGGCCTCGAACTGCTCGCCGCCGCCCTGTTCCAGTCCGCGCCGGCCCTGCCCGTGCTGCTCGTCGCCCGGCTGGTCACCGGTCTCGGCGTCGGCATCCTGACGGCGACCGCCACCGCGTACCTCCATGAGCTGCACAGCGCCCATCGGCCCGGCGCCTCGGCACGGAGGTTCGAGATCGTGTCGACCGCGGCCAACATCGGCGGACTCGGCCTCGGACCCGTCGCCGCGGGAGTGCTCGCCCAGTACCTGGGTGCGCCGCTCCGTCTGCCGTACGCGGTCTTCGCCGTACTGCTGCTGACCGGCGCGGGCGCCCTCGCGCTGATGCCCGAGACCGTCGCCAAGCCCGCGGTCAGGCCCGCCTACCGTCCGCAGCGGGCCGGAACCGCTCTCGGCGACCCCGGATTCCTCGCCCCCGCCGCGGCCGGATTCACCTCCATGGCCGTGTTCGGCCTGTTCACCTCGGTGGTGCCCGGCTTCGTCGGCGGCACCCTGCACCACCCGTCCCGGGCTCTCGCCGGGCTGGTCGTGTCCGCGGTGTTCGCCGCCGCGGCGGCCGCCCAGACGGGCACCGGCCGCCTCGGCGCCCGCGCACGCTGGTACGCCGGGCTGTCCGCCCAGGCCGTGGGCATGGCCGTCCTCCTGGTCGGCATCCGCCTCACCAGCCTGCCCGTGTTCCTGCTCGCCGGGATCATCGCCGGGGCCGGCGCCGGCCTGCTGTTCAAGTCCGCCGTCGGACAGGTCGCCCACGCCGCGGCGCCGGCCCGGCGCGGCGAGGCCCTCGCCGGGCTGTTCTTCGCCTCCTACCTCGGTCTGGCGCTGCTGCCCGTCGGTCTCGGCGCCGCCAGCAGCGCCATGAGCCTGTCCGACGCGACGACGTGGTTCGCCGCCGTCGTCCTCGCGCTGCTCACCGCCGTCGCCGTACGCAGCCACCGCCACGGCCCACCGCGTCCGGCGGGCCCGAGCCCGCTCCACGGCACGGGCGATGAGCCACCGCCGGCGCCTGAGCCACGGCCAAGCAGCAGTCCCAGCAAGTGAATTCCCTCAGCCGTGAACCGGCGTGTGCCCGCCGGCGGCGAGGCGGGCGCGGGAGGCTTCGATCTCCGTGTACGCCTGCTCGCGCCCCTCCCAATGCGAGCCCTCGACGGACTTGCCGGGTTCCAGGTCTTTGTACACCTCGAAGAAATGGGTGATCTCCAGCCGGTCGAAGAGCGGGATGTCGTCGATGTCCTGCACGTCCGCGTGCCGCGGATCGTGGGCGGGGACGCAGAGGATCTTCTCGTCGGGGCCGCGTTCGTCCTTCATGGCGAACATGCCCACCGCCCGGCACTCGATGGTGCAGCCGGGGAACGTCGGTTCGCCGGTCAGCACGAGCGCGTCGAGCGGGTCGCCGTCGCGGCCCAGCGTGCCGTCGATGTAGCCGTAGTCCGCCGGATACTGCGTGGAGGTGAACAGCAGCCGGTCCAGCCGGATGCGGTGCAGTTCGTGATCCATCTCGTACTTGTTCCGGGACCCCTGGGGGATCTCCACGATCACGTCGAACTCCATGGTGTCCTCCTGGCGGGGGTGGTGGCGCAAGCCGTCCCGCAGTGCGGCTCGTGCGGGTGGGGTGTCGATGCCGCCGTGAGCGGCCGACGCGCGCGATCGTGGGGCCGGGCAGGCAGAGAAGCGGACCGGCGGATGGGCGGGCGTGGCCGGGGGACGGTGGTCGGTCGGCCTGGGCATCGTTCCTCCTGGTCGCATTCGTTGGACCAGGGACCGTCAGCGGCATCATGCCGCGGTTGCGGTGAGCCCCGTCACCGACGCGCTCGGCGCGTTCCACATGTGCCCGGCGGATCGCCGGAGCAGGCTTCCAGCGTACGCCGAACGGGGCACTCGTTCACCGTTCGGTCCTCACCGCCAGCAGCAGGGGGAGCGCGGCCAGTTGCAGGACGACCGAGAAGGCCACCAGGCCGGTCGCCGAGCGGTCGTAGAGGGTGCCGAGGGCGAGGCTGCCGGCGAACCGGCACACTCCGAAGCCGGTGTCGAACAGGCCGAAGGGGAGGCCCGCCGGTCCGGCCCCGCCATACCGGTGACGGCGGCCCTGACCACGGACTCCTGGGCGGCCCCCCAGTCCCCACAGCACGACACCGATCACCGCGGGCACCGCGCCGCCGAGACCAGCGGCGGCAAGCACGCCGTCACCAGTGGGCCGGGGTGCGCATCGCGCGGCCACCGCGTTCGGCGACGATCAGCACGGCGGCCGCCTGCCAGTGGCCGGCCACCGCCAGCAGCGGTACGGCCAGCATGGGACCGCTGACACCGCGAGCGCCCTCGTGGGTCATGTCCGAGAACAGGCTCACCACGCCGATGAGCAGCACGAAACGGAACGCCGTGCCCCTGGCCGGGACGGTGCGCCCATCGGCACGGACGTGCGGTCAAGGGCGAGCCTCATCGCCCGTCACCGTCCATGGTGCGCCCGTACGGGACGTACCTGCCGGCTCGGCGCCGGGACGGCCGGGCACGGGCGGAGGCGGTCAGCTGACGCGACCAGCAGAAACCGGTGCGTCTGCCGCCATAACGGGTACCCGGAAGGTCTCCCGGTGAGGTGAAGGAGTGATGGGCTCATGGCAGGAGACGACGACGACTTCTACACCCGGGATCGCCCGGAGAACACCGACCTCGAGGAGGACCGCCCGCGCGGTGGCGGAGGCGAGCCCGCCAGCAAGGGTGCGCTCGGGTCCTTCTGGGTCCTCTACATCGTGGTGGCGGTGGTGATCGTGCTCATGTTCGTGACCCTCATCTGACGGAGGGCGGCCCGCTCACGGCCGGTGTTCCGCGGCACTCACCAGGCCGTGGGTGACCAGTCCGTACAACAGGTGCGGCACCGCGTCCGAGAGCCAGTCCCTGGCCGGCCAGCTCGTCGGGTCACTCAGCCCCAGCCCGGCCATCGGCAGGTCCGTCGCGGCCATGGCCACGGCACCGGTGACCACACCTCCCAGCCACCAGGGCATCCGGAGCCCCGCACGACGGGCCAGCGCGACGACCGCTCCCGTGCCGACGCCCACGGCGATGCCGGACAGCGCACCGAGGCCGGAGAGCCGGTTGCCCCGGCTGTCGTCCGGTCCGGGGACCGGATGCCCCAGGTCGTCCGCGAGCTTGTCCACCATCTGGGCGGGGGCCTCGCTGGACGGCCTTCCCCGCCATGCCATGTCGGCGTAGGTCACGGCGTTCAGTACGGTCGTTCCCGCGGCGCCGGCGGCGCCACCGCGCACAATGCTCCCGATCATGTCGGGCCGGGTTCCCCGCACCGTGGGCACGAATCGCACGGCGGGGGAATGTCACGCGCGGGCCCCCACAATGCCGACTCCGGTGACAGCGAGGTGGCATACCCCTTGCCGCCCTTGGGCACTCGGGCCTCGTCATCGAGGGGCTGACGGCCGCGACGAGTGACCGCGCCACGACCGTGACGATCACTGGCGGCCGTTCGGACCCACGGATTCCGACGGTGGGAGGAGAGCGTGATGACGAGCAACACCGAGACCGGCAAGGTCACCGGCACCCTGGACAAGGACTACAACCTGCTCTGGTACGTCGAGGAGTGCCTGGGCAACGCCCTGCGTCTGGAGACCTACATCGACGACGCCGAGCGCGAGCACGACAACGAACTGGTCGAACTCTTCCGCAAGGCTCAGGCCGACAGTCGCAAGGGTGCCGAGATGGGCAAGGAACTGCTCCGCGGCCGGCTCGCCGGCTGACCTGCCCTGCCGTGACTTCCGCATCTGTGCAGCCGGCCGCGTCGAACGCGGCCGGCCTGGAAGCCGCCCTGCGCGCCGAGACCGACGCCGAAGTCCGCTTCGACGCCGGCAGCAGGGGCGCGTACGCCACGGACGGGTCCAACTACCGGCAGGTCCCGATCGGGGTCGTCGTCCCGCGCGACGTCGAGTCCGGTGCCCGGGCCGTCGAGGTGTGCGCGCGGTTCGGCGTCCCGGTACTGTCCCGGGGCGGCGGGACCAGCCTGGCCGGTCAGGCGACCAACGCGGCGGTGATCGTCGACTGGACGAAGTACTGCCACCGGCTCGTGTCGGTCGATCCGGTCGCTCGCACCTGCGTCGTGGAGCCGGGGATCGTCCTGGACGAGCTCAACCGCCAACTGTCCGGCCACCGACTCCAGTTCGGGCCCAAGCCGTCGACGCACAGCCACTGCGCGCTGGGCGGCATGATCGGCAACAACTCCTGCGGTGCGTCCGCGCAGGCGTACGGCAAGACGGTGGACAACGTACGCCGCCTGGAGATCCTCACCTACGACGGCGCACGGATGTGGGTGGGGCCCACCTCGAAGGCCGAACGGGCGCGGATCGCCGCGGAAGGCGGCCGCAGGGCGGAGATCTACGACGGTCTCGACCGCATCGTCACCGAGTATCTCGCGGACATACGGCACGGCTACCCGGACATCCCGCGCCGCGTCTCCGGCTACAACCTGGACTCCCTGCTGCCCGAGAAGGGCTTCGACGTCGCCAAGGCCCTGGTGGGCAGCGAGGGCACCCTCGTGACCGTCTTGCGCGCCGAGCTCGACCTCGTACCCGTGCCGTCGTTCCAGTCGCTCCTCGTCCTCGGCTACGACGACATCTGCACCGCCGCCGACGACGTCCAGCGCCTCCTGGAGCACAGCGAACCCAGCCAGCTGGAGGCCCTGGACGACCGGATGGCGCAGCTCATGCGGGAGGAGCACGCCTACCTCGACTCCCTCCACGCGCTGCCCGAGGGCAACAGCTGGCTGCTGGTGCAGTTCGCCGGCGACAGCCAGGAGGCCGTCGACGACCAGGCGCGGGAGCTGCTGTGGTCGCTGGGCCGCAGCGAGGAGCACCCCGCCGTGGCCTTCTCCGACGACCCGGAGCGCGAACAGGAGATGCTCAAGGCACGCGAGGCCGGCCTCGGGGTGACGGCCCGTCCGCCGGACGGCCGGGAGACCTGGGAGGGCTGGGAGGACTCGGCGGTACCGCCCGACCGTCTGGGGGACTATCTGCGCGACCTGAAGGGCCTGTTCGACGAGTTCGGCTACGACCATCCCTCGCTCTACGGCCACTTCGGGCAGGGCTGTGTGCACATCCGTATCCCCTTCGCGTTGAAGACCGGCGAGGGCGTCGCGGAATTCCGCCGCTTCCTGGAGCGCGCCGCCGACCTCGTGGCGTCCTACGGCGGATCCCTCTCCGGAGAGCACGGCGACGGACAGGCCAGGGGTGAACTGCTCACCCGCATGTTCGGTGAGCGACTCGTCGCCGCATTCGGCGAGTTGAAGGCGCTCTTCGACCCCGGCGACCGCATGAACCCGGGAAAGGTCGCCGAACCGAACCCGGTCGACGGGCAGTTGCGGCTCGGCTCCGCCTGGCGGCCCGCCACCGTGGAGCACCATTTCGGCTATCCCGAGGACGAACACTCCTTCACCCGCGCCGTGATGCGCTGCGTCGGCATCGGCAACTGCCGCAGCCACCACGGCGGCGTGATGTGCCCCTCGTACCGGGCCACCAAGGAGGAGGAGCACTCCACGCGGGGCCGCGCGCGGCTGCTGTTCGAGATGCTCGACGGCCACGCGGACTCCGCCGTCAAGGACGGGTGGCGCTCCACCGAGGTCCGTGACGCACTCGACCTCTGCCTGGCCTGCAAGGGCTGCCGGTCGGACTGCCCCACCGGCGTCGACATGGCCACCTACAAGGCCGAGTTCCTCGCCCACCACTACGAGGGCAGGCCGCGCCCGGCCGCCCACTACTCGATGGGCTGGCTGCCCCTGTGGGCCCGTCTGTCCCGCCTCGCCCCCTCCCTGGCCAACACCGTGCTGCACGCACCCGTCCTGTCCGGCGCCGGCAAACGGCTCGCCGGCGTCGACGGCGCGCGCGAGGCCCCCGTGTTCGCGCGGGAGTCGTTCCTCCAGTGGTGGCGGGCCCGGGGCGGCGAGGAACCGGACCCCGCAGACCCCCGGGCCGTGGTGCTGTGGCCCGACACCTTCAGCACCTACTTCCACCCCGGCATCGCCCGGTCGGCCGTCCGGGTCCTGGAGGACGCCGGGTTCCGTGTCGCCGTCCCCGAAAGGCCCGTGTGCTGCGGACTGACCTGGATCTCCACCGGGCAACTGCGCACGGCAAAGAAGGTGTTGCGGCACTCGCTCGACGTCCTGCGCCCCTGGATCGAGGCCGGCACCCCCGTCATCGGCCTCGAACCCTCCTGCACGGCCGTGTTCCGGGCGGACGCCCCCGAACTCCTCCCGGACGACCAGGACATGCGGCGCCTGACCGGCCGGTTCCGCACCTTCGCCGAGCAACTCGTCCACCACGCGCCCGAGAACTGGCGGCCGCCCGCCCTGTCCCGGCAGGCGACCGTGCAGACCCACTGCCACCAGCACGCGATCCTGCACGACGACGCCGACCGCGAGCTGATGCGCCGCGCCCACATCGACGCCCACGTCCTCGACGAGGGCTGCTGCGGACTGGCCGGCAACTTCGGGTTCGAGCGCGGCCACCACGAGGTGTCCATGGCCGTCGCCGAACAGGGCGTCCTGCCGGCCGTCCGCGCGGCGCCCCCCTCCGGCCTGCTCCTCGCGGACGGTTTCAGCTGCCGTACGCAGATCGAACAGGCCGGCACCGGCCGCGGAGCCCTGCACCTGGCCGAGGCACTGGCGCTCGGGCTGGACGGGACGCTCCCCGGCCACCTGCCCGAACGTCTCGCGCAGCGCCCCGCGAAGCCGTCGAGGGCCGCCGGGCGCGCGGCCACGGCCGTCGCCGCCGCCCTCGCGGCCACCGCCGCCACAGCGGCCGGCCGCGGCGCGATGAGCCGTCTGCACCGCAGCCCCTAGCCCCCGCACCCTCTCGGGCTCCACCGGAAAGGCTCCCCGCATGTCCATCAAGGTCTCCGACTACCTTCTCCAGCGCCTGCGCGAGTGGGAGGTGGAGCACGTCTTCGCCTACCCCGGCGACGGCATCAACGGCCTGCTCGCCGCCTGGGGGCGGGCCGACAACCAGCCGAGGTTCGTCCAGGCCCGTCACGAGGAGATGGCCGCCTTCGAAGCCGTCGGCTACGCCAAGTTCTCCGGCAAACCCGGCGTGTGCGCGGCCACCTCGGGCCCCGGGGCGATCCACCTGCTCAACGGCCTGTACGACGCCAAACTGGACCATGTGCCCGTGGTCGCCGTCGTCGGCCAGACCAACCGCAGCGCCATGGGCGGCTCCTACCAGCAGGAGGTCGACCTGCTGACCCTCTACAAGGACGTCGCCTCCGACTTCTGCGAAATGGTCACCGTCCCCGAGCAGTTGCCCAACGTGCTCGACCGCGCCATGCGCACCGCCATGGCCCGGCGTTCGGTGACGGCCGTCATCGTCCCCGCCGATGTGCAGGACCTCGACTACACGCCGCCCGAGCACGCCTTCAAGATGGTGCCCTCCAGCCTCGGCATGTCCCACTACGCGCCGGTGCCCTCCGAGGAGGACCTGGCCAGGGCGGCGGAGGTCCTCAACTCCGGGAGGAAACCGGCGATCCTCGTCGGCCAGGGCGCCCGCGGCGCACGGCAGGAGGTCATGCAGGTCGCCGAACACCTCGGCGCCGGGGTCGCCAAGGCACTGCTGGGCAAGGACGCCCTCGACGACGACCTGCCCTACGTCACCGGCGCGATCGGACTGCTGGGCACCCGCCCCTCGTACGAGATGATGCGGGACTGCGACACCCTCCTGGTCGTCGGCTCCAGCTTCCCGTACACGCAGTTCATGCCCGAGTTCGGCCAGGCGCGGGCCGTGCAGATCGACATCGACCCCCATATGATCGGCCTGCGTTACCCCTTCGAGGTCAACCTGGTCGGGGACGCCGCGCTGACGCTGCGCCGGCTGCTGCCGTCGCTCAAGGTGACCAAGGAGCACGGCTGGCGCCAGAAGATCGAGCAGGACACCGCGGCCTGGTGGGAGGTCATGGGGCGGCGCGCCGCGGTCGAGGCCGACCCGATCAACCCCGAGTACGTAGCCCACGCGCTGAACGATCTGCTCCCCGGCAACGCCGTCCTGGCCGCGGACTCCGGGTCCGCCGCCAACTGGTACGCCCGCCACCTCAAGCTGCGCGGCGCCATGCGCGGTTCGCTCTCGGGCACCCTCGCCACCATGGGTCCGGGGGTGCCGTACGCCATCGGCGCGAAGTTCGCGCACGGCGACCGGCCGGCGATCGCTCTCGTGGGCGACGGGGCGATGCAGATGAACGGCATGGCCGAGCTGATCACCATCACCAAGTACTGGAAGGACTGGGCCGATCCGCGGCTGATCGTCGCCGTCCTCAACAACCGGGACCTCAACCAGGTGACCTGGGAGATGCGCGCCATGGAGGGCGCGCCGCAGTTCCTGCCGTCGCAGTCCATCCCCGACGTCGCCTACGCCGACTTCGCCCGCTCGCTCGGCCTGGAGGGCATCCGGGTCGAGAAGCCCGGCGAGGTGACGGGAGCGTGGGAGGCCGCTCTGGCGGCGGACCGGCCCTGCGTGCTGGACTTCGTGACCGACCCGGCCGTGCCGCCCATTCCGCCGCACGCCACTCTCGACCAGATCGAGGCCGCGGCGACCTCGGTGCTCAAGGGCGACAGCGACCGCGCGGCCGTGGTCCGCCAGGGCTTCAAGGCCAAGGTTCAGGAGTTCCTCCCCACCCACCGCGACCGCGGCCGCCCCCAGACCGGCCACTGACAACGCGTCCCCCCGCACGGCACCTCCCGCCACGGCACGGGCGCCGAGCGCCGCTCCGCCGCCACGCGGCGGCGGAGCGGCGGTTGCGCCCCGGCCCGGTCGTCCGCGCTCCGAACGGTGCCCTGCGGAGCCGTTGGGCCGGTACCCCGTCCCGGTACGGCGACTGTCACCACCACCCGCCGCAGCGATCCCGCCGCCGTCCGCCCGGCGGGCGCTCGCCTTTGTGCGCCCGCTCGTGAGTGCGCCGTACGCCGCTCCGCCGCCGTCTGTCACGGCGGCGGGTGGTGGTTGGTCGTCAGCGCCCGCCCTGGGGGCGGTGTTCCGCCGACCCCCGCCTGCAGGGCGGGCGCTGACGGTGGGGCCGGTTCCCCGTCCCGGTGCGGCGACTGCCACCACCACTCGCCGCGGCGATCCCGCCGCCGAGCGCCGGGGCGACGCTCGCCTCCCTGCGCCCGCTCGTGAGTGCGCCGTACGCCGCTCCGCCGCCGTCCGTCACGGCGGCGGGTGGTGGCGGTTGCGCTGAGGTGGGGCGACCCCGGCGCCGTGCGCCGTCGACCGCGCCCCGGCGTCAGCTCGTCGCGTGCTGCCCTGCCGCTGTCCGGCCCGGCTCGGACAGTGACCAGGTCCACCAGTGGTCCAGGCGTTGTGGTGTGAGGGTGTCCGCCGTCAGGAGTGCGGGCCAGTCCTCGGCGTGGGCCTGGGCGCTGACCTTGGCGCCTCCCTCGACGGGGTCGACGGCGATCACGGGTGTGCCCGCCCGCAGGGCCAGGACCAGGCCGTGCAGTCGGGTGGTGACCACCAGGTCGAGGTGGGAGACGAGCGCGAGGAACTGCTCGCCCGTGGCGCACAGCCGCCAGTCGTCGGCGGCGAGGCGGGTCTCGGCGGGGACGCGCGCGCAGTCCTTGGCCGCCAGCCAGTCGGTGAGCCGCGCGTTCACCTCCGTGTGCCGGCGGCGGTCGCCGTACTCGCCCTGGCCCTGGCCCTCGGAGAGCACCACGCCCACGACGGGCGGCAGCGGCCCGACCGGCGCGGTCGCCGCCAGGTCGCGGCGGGCCGGGGCGGGCGTGCCGTCCCGCGCGAGCACCTCGCTGAAACCGGTGACCGCCGGGTCCGCCGGATCGACGACGCTGACACCGACCGCCAGCCTGCGACAGGCCCCGAACCCGCGGTGCAGAAGGTCGAACTGCGGTCCGTGCACGGGACCGCACACGAAGACGAGGGTGTCGTAGCGCCGCGGATCCGCGGTCGTCAGTGACAGCGCGTCCGGCCGGAAGACCGGACTCCACGCCGTGTCGTGCGGGACGCCCGCCCGGGTCAGCGCCGTGGACACAAGCCGCTGGGCGAGCACGTCACCCGCTGTCGCCTCCCCGTCGCGGAAGCTGAACCAGCCGGTGAGCAGCAGCCGCCGGGGACGCGGCGCGCGCAGGGCGGTGAGCAGCTCCGCCACGAGATCGTCGGCCATGGGCCTCGACCCTGTGTCCATGGTCCCTCCGGCTGCGGTGACGCACAGGCGTCACACGAGTACCCGGACGTCGAAGAAAGAACCAACGTGTGAAGCCAACCGCCAGGGGAACTTGGCTGTCGACGGCGGGCGACCACCAGGGCGGTCCACAGGACCGGCGGAACCCGAGCCCTTCCCCGTCTTCCTTCTCAACGGGCCGAAGACACGACCCGGCGGCACAGAGGCGTCCGAAGAGCAGGCCAGAACATTGCCCGGGCCACGGCATGGACGTACAGCACGAAGGAGTGCCCCTGATGGTTGGTGACACCCTGCCGTTCTCCTGGAAACGAGCGGTCGTGACCGGCGGTGCCGGCTTCCTCGGCTCCCACCTGTGCGAGCGGCTGCTGGATTCAGGCGTCGAAGTCGACTGCGTGGACAACCTGGCCTGCGGGCGGCGGGAGAACATCGCCCACCTGGAGGCCCGGCCCGGATTCCGGTACCTGCACTGCGACGTGTCCGCGCCCGACTGCGTGGAGCCGCTCCTCGGCGACTACGACCTCGTCCTGCACTTCGCCTGCCCCGCGTCACCGGCCGACTACCTCAGGCTGCCCCTGGAGACCCTCGACGTGGGCAGCCTCGGCACCCGCAACGCCCTCGCGATCGCCGAACGCTGCGGCGCGCGCTTCCTGCTCGCCTCCACCTCGGAGGTGTACGGCGACCCCCTCGTCCACCCCCAGCACGAGGGCTACTGGGGCAACGTCAACCCGATCGGCCCGCGCAGCGTGTACGACGAGTCCAAACGGTTCGCCGAGGCCCTGGTCACCGCCCATGCCGGCACGCGCGGCACCGACGCCGGGATCGTCCGGCTGTTCAACACCTACGGCCCGCGCATGCGCGCCCACGACGGCCGGGCCGTTCCCACCTTCATCAGCCAGGCCCTCGCGGGCGAGCCGCTCACCGTCACCGGCGACGGCAGCCAGACCCGCTCGCTGTGCTACGTGGACGACACGGTCGACGGCGTACTGCGGGTTGCGGCGAGCCGGTCCGTGCGGCCCGTGAACATCGGCGGCTCCGACGAGATCACGATGGTCGACCTGGCCCGCCGCGTGGTCGCGCTGACCGGCTCCGACTCGCCCATCGACTTCATCGACCGGCCCGCCGACGACCCCTGCCGGCGCCGCCCCGACACCACCCTGGCGCGCGAACTGCTCGGCTGGGCGCCGCAGGTGCCCTGGGAGGAGGGCCTGAAGCAGACGATCGCGTACTTCGCCTCCCCGCCCTCCGCGCCCTCACGGGCCCCGCAGCCCTGACCCCCGGCCGTCTGCCGACGGACCACCGGCCCTCAGCCGACCTGGAGACAGCGCATGCACGTCCTCGGTATCAACGCACTCTTCCACGACCCCGCCGCCGCTCTCCTCACCGACGGCAGGGTCGTGGCCGCAGCGGAAGAGGAACGGTTCTCCCGCCGGAAGCACGGCAAGCGGCCCGTCCCCTTCGCCGCCTGGGAACTACCGGAACAGTCGGCCCGCTGGTGCCTGGAGCAGGCCGGGCTCACCCCGTCCGACCTGGACGCCGTCGCCTACTCCTACGACCCCTCCCTCGCCCGGCCCGCCCAACGCATGGGACTGCACGACCCCTTCGACCACCTGCGCCAGGAGTACGCCCGCCAGGCCCCCGGCTTCCTCGCCGAGGCGCTGCCCGGCCTCGACCCCGCCAAGGTCCGGTTCGTTCCGCACCACGTGGCGCACGCGGCCTCCGCCGGTCCGGTCTCCCCCCACCCGGACTGCGCCGTCCTCGTCCTGGACGGCCGCGGCGAGTGCGGCTCCCACCTGGCCGGCCGGTACACGGGCGGCCAGCTCACCGTCCTCGGCGCGCAGGAACTGCCGGACTCCCTCGGCCTGTTCTACGAGGACCTCACCCAGCACCTGGGCTTCCTGCGCAGCAGCGACGAGTTCAAGGTGATGGCGCTCGCCTCCTACGGCGCCCCGCGCTTCGCCGGCCGGCTGCGCGAGTACGTCCGGGCCGACGACAGGGGCGGCTTCCGGGCCCGCCCCGTGCCCTGGGCATCCCTGGTGCCGCCGCGCCCGGCGGGCGGCGCCTGGCACCAGGACCACGCCGACCTCGCGGCCAGCGCCCAGCTCTGCCTGGAGGAGGCCCTGCTCGCCCTCGCCCGGTGGCTGCGCGAACTCACCGGCGAGGACGCCCTCACCATGGCCGGCGGTGTCGCCCTCAACTGCGTCGCCAACACCCGCCTGTACCGGGAGAGCGGCTTCCGGCACGTGTGGGTGCAGCCCGCCGCCGGGGACGCCGGCACGGCGCTCGGCGCGGCCGCCCACGTGGCGGGGGAGAAGGACACGGTGGAGCCGATGCCCACCGCCGCGCTCGGCCGCGGCTGGAGCGACGGCGAGCTGCGCGACTGGCTGGAGCGCGCGGCGGTGCCCTACGAGGAACCCGCCGACATCGCCGAGACGGCGGCCGAGGCCCTGGCCGCCGACGGCATCGTGGCCTGGTTCCAGGGACGCAGCGAGTACGGGCCGCGCGCGCTCGGCCACCGCTCCCTGCTCGCCCACCCCGGGCACGCGCGCAACCTGGAACGGCTCAACGCGGTCAAGGGACGCGAGGAGTTCCGGCCGGTCGCGCCGATGGTCCTCGCGGAACGGGCGGCCGAGATCTTCGACGGCCCCCTGCCCAGCCCCCACATGCTGTTCGTGCACGACGTGTCGGACGAGTGGAAGACCCGTATCCCAGCCGTCGTGCACATCGACGGCACGGCCCGCATCCAGACCGTGGACCGCGCCGACGAACCCCTCGTGGCCCGCTTGATCGACGGCTTCGAGCGGCGGACCGGACTGCCGGCCGTCGTCAACACCAGCCTGAACACCGCCGGACGGCCCATGGTCGACGACCCCCGCGACGCCCTGGAGTGCTTCGGCTCGGCCCCCGTCGACCTGCTCGTCCTTGGACCCTTCGCCATCCGGCGCGGAAAGGCCTTCGCATGACCGCCGCCCCCGCCTACACCGTCGTCGTCCCGACGATCGGCCGCCCCTGCCTCGCCGCGTGCCTGCGCGCGCTCGCCGCGGCGGACGGGCCCCCGCCGTACGAAGTGGTCGTCGTCGACGACCGTCCGGCACCCGGTCCCGGTCTGCCGCTCGCGGAGGCCGGGCGGCTCCGGGACCGGGTCCGCACCCTGCGCACGGCCGGCCGGGGACCCGCCGCCGCCCGCAACGCCGGCTGGCGCACGGCCACGACCGCCTGGACGGTCTTCCTGGACGACGACGTCCAGGTGCTGCCGGACTGGTCCCGGCTGCTCGCCGAGGACCTGCGCGAGGCCGGCGAGGACGTCGGCGGCGTCCAGGGGCGGCTGCGGGTCCCGCTGCCCGCGGACCGCCGTCCCACCGATTGGGAACGCAACACCAAGGTGCTGGAGGACGCGGCCTGGGCCACCGCCGACATGGCCTACCGGACCGACGTGCTCGGCGACGTCGGCGGGTTCGACGAACGCTTCCCCCGGGCCTTCCGGGAGGACGCCGACCTGGCACTGCGCGCCCTGCGGGCCGGCTGGTCCCTGCGGCGCGGCAGGCGCGTCACCCGCCATCCCGTCCGCCCGGCCCCCTGGTGGGCCTCGCTGCCCGCCCAGCGGGGCAACGCCGACGACGTCCTGATGAACCGGCTGCACGGACCCGACTGGTGGACCCGGGCCGACGCGCCCAGGGGACGGCTGCGCCGCCATCTGGTGGTGACGGCCGCCGCGCTCGCCGCGGCCTCCTGCGTCCTGGCGCGACGGCACCGGGCCGCGACCGCCTGCGCGGCGCTGTGGACGCTGGGCACCGCCGAGTTCGCCCTCGCCCGCATCCTGCCGGGCCCACGGACCGCGCGGGAGATCGGCGGGATGCTCGGCACCAGTGTCCTCATCCCGCCCCTCGCGGTCGCGCACCGGCTGCGCGGAACCGTCCGCCACCGGCACGCCGAACCCCTGCGAGGCACCCCATGAGCACCCGCCGGCCTCGCGTGCGCGCCGTCCTGTTCGACCGTGACGGAACCCTCGTGGCGGACGTCCCGTACAACGGCGATCCGGACCGTGTCCGCCTGCTGCCCGGCGCCGCCCGGGCCGTCGGGCTCGCCCGCCGCGCGGGCCTGGCCACCGCGGTGGTCAGCAACCAGTCGGGGATCGGGCGCGGGCTGCTCACCGACGAGCAGGTCCGCCGCGTCAACGCACGCGCCGACGAGCTGCTCGGCGGCGTCGACGTCTGGGCCTTCTGCCCGCATGCGCCGGACGCCGGCTGCGCCTGCCGCAAGCCGCGGCCGGGCCTCGTGCTCGCGGCCGCGCGGCGGCTCGGTGTCGCCCCCGCCGACTGCGTGGTGGTCGGTGACATCGCGGCGGACGTCCTGGCCGCGCGGGCGGCGGGCGCGCGAGGCCTGCTCGTGCCGAACGCGGCCACGGCGCCCGCCGAAGTGAAACGTTTCGCCGATGCGTGCGCGCCGGACGTCCTCGACGCGGTGCGCCAGGTGGTGGACTCCGCCCGCGGCGGCGTCCCGGCGGGAAGGGGTGCCCGATGAAGGCCCTCGTCGTCCGACTCGACAGCTTCGGGGACGTACTGCTCGCCGGACCGGCGGTGCGTGCGGTGGCCGCTCACTGCGCCCACGTGACCATGCTGTGCGGGCCGCGCGGCGCCGCCGCGGCCCGGCTGCTGCCCGGTGTCGACGAGGTCCTGGTGTGGGAGGCGCCCTGGGAGGGCTTCGACCCGCCCCCGGTGAGCGCGCCCGACATCGACGGCCTGCTCGCGCGCCTGCGCGCCCGCGCCTTCGACACCGCGCTGATCCTCACCTCCTTCCACCAGAGCCCCCTGCCGGCCGCGCTGCTGCTGCGGCTCGCGGGAATCGGCCGCATCGGCGCCGACAGCGTCGACCACGCCGGGCGGCTGCTTGACGTGCGCCACCGGCGGCGGCCGGGCCGCCACGAGGCCGAGGCCGCGCTCGACACCGCCGTCGCCCTGGGTTTCCCGCCACCGCCCGGGGACGACGCCCGGCTGCGGGTCCTCCCGCCGCCCGACACCAGCACCCTGACCGGCTGCGGGCCCTACGTCGTCCTGCACCCCGGTGCCAGCGCCCCCGCGCGTGCCTGGGGCCCCCGCCGGTGCGAGGAGGCCGTCGCGCTGCTCGCGGACGCCGGGCACCGCGTGGTCGTCACCGGCGGCCCTCAGGAGCGGGACCTCACCCGCAGGGTGAGCGCCGGGGCCGCCGTCGACCTGGGCGGGCGCACCGCCCCGCGCACCCTCGCCGGGGTGCTGCGCATGGCCGACGTCGTGATCAGCGCCAACACGGGGCCCGCCCATCTGGCCGCCGCGGTCGGCACCCCGGTCGTCTCGCTGTTCGCCCCCGTCGTACCGCCCGGCCGCTGGGCGCCGTACGGCGTGCCCGTCATCCTCCTGGGCGACCAGGCGGCGCCCTGCGCGGACAGCAGGGCCCGGGTCTGCCCGGTGCCGGGGCACCCCTGCCTGAACGAGGTCACCGGCCAGGACGTGGTCCGCGCGGTGCACAAGCTGATCCAGGAACGGAACTCATGAACATCCTCGTGTGGCACGTGCACGGATCCTGGCTCACGGCCTTCGTCCAGGGCCCGCACACCTACCTGCTCCCGGTCACCGGGGACCGTGGCCCGGACGGCCTGGGCCGCGCGGTGACCTGGGACTGGCCGGCGAACGTGCGTGAGCTCACCCCCCGGGAGCTGCGGGACTGCGAGATCGACCTGATGGTGCTGCAACGCCCGCACGAACCCGACCTGGCGCGGCGCTGGACCGGCCGCCGCCCCGGAGTGGACGTGCCGGCCGTGTACGTCGAGCACAACAGCCCCGACGGCTCACCGGTGGACACCCGCCACCCGCTGGCGGGGCAGACGAGCATCCCCGTCGTCCACGTCACCCACTTCAACCGGCTGATGTGGGACAACGGCAGGGCCCCTACGGAGGTCGTCGAGCACGGCATCCTCGATCCCGGCCACCTGTGGACCGGCACCGAGCCGCGGGCGGCCGTCGTGGTCAACGAGCCAGTGCGCAGGGGCCGTACCACCGGAACGGACCTGCTGCCCCGCTTCGCCCGGTCGGCGCCGCTGGACGTGTTCGGGATGCGCACCGACGGACTCGCCGGACACCTGGGACTGCCGGCCGAGCGGTGCCGCACCCGCGACCTGCCCCAGCACCGGCTGCACCAGGAGATGGCCCGCTGCCGGCTGTATCTGCACCCGGTGCGCTGGACCTCGCTGGGCCTGTCCCTCCTCGAGGCCATGTTCCTCGGCATGCCGGTGGTCGCCCTGGACACCACCGAGGTCCGCGAAGCCGTACCGGAGGGGGCCGGAGTGGTCTCGAACCGCCTCGACGTGCTGGAGGACGCCGTACGCGGGTTCCTCGCCGATCCGGAGCACGCGCGGCGGACGGGGGAGACGGCCCGGGCCGCGGTGCGGACCCGCTACGGAGGACGGCGCTTCGTGGACGACTGGGAGCGCCTGATCAAGGAGGTCACCCGATGAGTCGCACCCTGACACCGGCCGGGCACGTCGCCATGGTCTCCGAGCACGCGAGCCCGCTGGCGGCACTCGGCGGACCCGACGCCGGCGGCCAGAACGTGTACGTGGCGCAGCTCGCCCGCCAACTGGCCGGAAAGGGCTACCGGGTCACCGTCTACACCCGCCGGGACGCGACCGGTCTGCCGGACTGCGCCACCCTCACCGGCGGTGTCCGCGTGGTCCATGTGCCCGCGGGACCGCCCGCACCGCTACCCAAGGACGAACTCCTGCCCTACATGGGCGAGTTCGGGGAGTTCCTCGCCCGGCAGTGGGCCGCCGCCCCTCCGGACGTGGCGCACGCCCACTTCTGGATGTCCGGCCTGGCCGCCCTGTCCGGCGCCCGCGGCCTCGGCATCCCCGTCGTGCAGACGTACCACGCCCTCGGCACGGTCAAGAAGCGCCACCAGGGCGCCGCCGACACCAGCCCGCCGCAGCGCGTCACCATCGAGAGGGCCGTCGGGCAGGCGTGCGCGCGGATCATCGCCACCTGCTCCGACGAGGTCGCCGAACTGGAGGCGATGGGCCTGCCGCAGGAGCGGACCGAGGTCGTCCCGTGCGGCGTGGACCCCGGCGAGTTCACCCCGCTCGCCCGGCCCCGCCCGGCCGGCGGCCCAAGGCGCCTGCTCGCCGTCGGCCGGCTCGTGCCCCGCAAGGGCTTCGACCGGGCGATCCGCGCCCTGGCCCGGATACCGAACGCCGAACTCCTCGTCGCCGGCGGCCCCGAGGCCCGCCTGCTCGGCGCCGAACCCGAGGCGGAAAGGCTCCGCTCCATCGCGGGCGAGTACGGCGTGTCCGACCGGGTGACCCTGCTCGGCGGGGTCGGCCGCGACCGGATGCCCGAGCTGATGGCCGGCGCCGACCTCGTCCTGTCGCTGCCCCGCTACGAGCCCTTCGGCATCGTGCCCCTGGAGGCCATGGCCTGCGCCAGGCCCGTCGTCGCCAGCGCGGTCGGCGGCCAGCTCGACACGGTCGTCCACGACCGGACGGGCGTCCTGGTCCCCGCCGACGACGACCGCGACCTCGGCGCCGTCATCGGCGCGCTGCTCGACGACCCCTACCGGCTCGCCCGCTACGGGGACGCCGGCCGCCGGCGGGTCCTGGCCCACTACACGTGGGACCGCGTCGCCGAGGGGATCGCCGGGGTCTACGCGGCCGTTTCCTCCACCGCCTCGCTCCGGGAGGCCGTCCGATGAAGACCGTCACCGGCACCGCGCACTGCGACGACCTGATCAAGGCCCTGGAGTCGTTCCGCGACCGCGGGCCCGTCATCGAGCGATGGGGACACGAACTCGCCCGGCGCCTCGGCTCCGGCGCCCGGCTCCTCGTCGCCGGGAACGGCGGCAGCGCGGCGCAGGCGCAGCACCTCACCGCCGAACTCGTGGGCCGCTACCGGGACGACCGGCCGCCGTTCTCCGCCGTCGCCCTGCACGCCGACACCTCCTCCACCACCGCGATCGCCAACGACTACGGCGTCCAGGAGGTGTTCGCCCGCCAGACCGCGGCCCACGGCCGGCCCGGCGACGTCCTGATGCTGCTGTCCACCAGCGGCGCGAGCGCCAACCTACTGACCGCCGCCGAGCGGGCCCGCCGGCTCGGCATGACGGTCTGGTCGCTGACCGGCCCGGCGCCCAACCCGCTGCAACTCGGAAGCGACGAATCGCTCTGCGTCGACGCACCCGTGGCCGCCACCGTGCAGGAACTCCACCTGGTGGCCGTCCACATGCTCTGCGAGTGCTTCGACGCGGCGGTGGAGCACGGCGAGGCGGACGGGGCCCGTACCGCGCGCCGGTCCGTCGTCTCCCGGAAGGGCCGCACATGACTGCCTCCCCCACACCCCTGCTCGTGGTCGGCGACGCGCTGCTCGACCACGACGTGCGCGGCCGGGCCGACCGGCTGGCCCCCGACGCGCCGGTGCCCGTCGTGCACGGCGCCCGGCGCAGCTCCCGCCCCGGCGGAGCCGCCCTCGCCGCCCTCCTCGCGGCCGCCGACGGCCGGCCCGTCACCCTGGTCACCGCCCTCGGCGACGACGAGGCCAGCCACACCCTGCGGGACCTGCTGGCCGGCCGCGTCGAACTGGTCGAGGTGCCGCTGGACGGCTCGCTGAGCAGCAAGACCCGCATCCTCGCGGGCGATCGGCCACTGCTGCGCCTCGACGACGGCGAAGGACGCGCCCGTGCGGCGACCGCGGCCGCCGCGGACGCGGTCGACGCCGCCACCGGGATCCTGGTCGCCGACTACGGCCGGGGCACCGCCGAAGTCCTCCGGGACGTCCTCGCCGCCGCCGCGGGCCGCGCCCCCCTCGTATGGGACCCGCACCCGAAGGGCGGGCCCCCGGTCCGCGGCGTGCGGCTGGCCACGCCGTCCGCGCGGGAGGCCCGCACGTTCGCCGGGCGGGCGGACCGGCACGCCGAGCCCGCCGACACCGACGGCCTGCGCTCGGCCGGCCGGGACGCCCGCGCCCTGATCCGGGCCTGGCGGGCGCAGAGCGTCGCCGTGACCCTGGGCGAGCGCGGCGCGCTGCTCTCGCACGGCGAGACACCCCTGCTCGTGCCCACCCCGGCCACCGCGGCGGGCGACCCGTGCGGCGCCGGGGACCGGTTCGCCGCGACCGCCGCCGCCCTCCTGGCCGACGGCGCCTTCACCGAGACCGCCGTGCAGGCCGCGGTCCACGCCGCCACCCGGTACGTCACCGAGGGCGGCGCCCGGTCGGTCGCCGCCGGGACCGAGTCGCGGCCCGTACCCCTGGAGGCCCCCGCCGAGGAGGACGGCACGGCCGACGCCGTGCGCACGGCCGCCCGGGTCAGGGCCGCCGGGGGCACCGTCGTCGCCGCGGGCGGCTGCTTCGACGTGCTGCACGCCGGTCACGTCGCCCTGCTCCAGGCGGCACGCCGCGTCGGGGACTGCCTGATCGTGTGCGTCAATTCGGACGCCTCGGTGCGCCGCCGCAAGGGCGCGGGCCGCCCCCTCGTGCCGGCCGTCGACCGGGTACGGGTGCTGCGGGCCCTGGAGTGCGTCGACGCGGTCGTCGTCTTCGACGAGGACACCCCGGAACGGGTCCTGTCCGAACTGCGCCCGCACGTCTGGGCCAAGGGCGGCGACTACGCCCTGACCAGCCTGCCCGAGCAGCCCCTGGTGGAGAGCTGGGGCGGACAGGTTCTCCTGCTGCCCTACCTCGACGGCCGCTCCACCACACGGCTCGCCCGCCGCGCCGCGCAGGCACCCGCCCCGGGAGGCGCCCGGTGACACCTGCCTGCCACACCCCGCGCGTCCTGGTGCTCCGGGCCCTGGGCCTCGGCGACCTGCTCGCCGGCGTGCCCGCGCTGCGCGGCATCCGCCGGGCCTTCCCCGGCTGCCAGGTCGTCCTCGCCGCGCCGCCCGGCCTCACCGAGGCCGCGTACGCCACCGACGCGGTCGACGCCCTCCTGCCGGCCGAGGCGCCCGCCAGGGCCGTGCCCTCGCTCACCCACTGGCCCGGACCCCCGCCTGACCTGGCCGTCGACCTGCACGGCAACGGCCCCGAGAGCCGCGACGCCCTGGCCGCCCTCCACCCGCGCCGGCTGCTCGCCCACGCCTGCCCGGACGGCCCGCCCTGGCGGCCCCACGTCCACGAACGCGACCGCTGGTGCGCCTTCCTGCATGCCTACGGCATCCCCGCCGACCCCGCCGACCTGCTGCTCGCCCGTCCGCCCACCCCCTCCCCGGCGCCGGGCGCGGTCCTCGTGCACCCGGGAGCGGCGTCGGGCTCCCGCCGCTGGCCGCCCGAACGGTACGCCGCCGTCGTACGGTGCCTGCGCGCCGCGGGACACCGCGTGGTGGTGACCGCGGGGCCCGGCGAGGACGACCTGGCGCGTGCGGTCGCCGCGCACGGCGGTCTGCGCGCGGCGGACGTCCTGACCGGGGGACTGCCCTTCCGGGAGCTGTCCGCACTGGTGGCGCAGGCGTCCCTGGTCCTCAGCGGGGACACCGGACTCGCCCATCTCGCGGTGGCGCACGGCACCCGCTCCGTCACCCTCTTCGGACCGGTCTCCCCCCGCCTGTGGGGACCGCCGCCCGGCTCCCGCCATCTCGCCCTGTGGAAGCCGGGGCCGCCCGGCGACCCGCACGGCCGCGCGGTCGACGCCCGGCTGCGCCGCCTCGGCCCCGGAGAGGTCGCCGCCGCCTGCCTGGCCTCGCTCCGGCGGACGGACCCCCGCGCACGGCGCCGAGGAGCGGAGGCGGCCCGTGTCCACTGAACCGGTCACCGCCACGGACCCCGGCACCGCCCCCGGACCCGATCCCCGGGTCACGGTGGCGGTGATCACGCGCGACCGGTGCGCGAGCCTCCTGCGCACCCTCGACGCGCTCGCCGCGCTGCCCGAGCGGCCACCGGTCGTCGTCGTCGACAACTCCGGCGGCGACAGCACCTGGAGAGCCGTGCGGGACCACCCGGCGGTCACCCGCCTGCTGCGCCCCGACGCGAACACCGGCGCCCTCGGCCGGAACCTCGCCGCCCGGCACGCCCGCACCCCCTACGTCGCCTTCAGCGACGACGACTCCTGGTGGACGGCCGGATCCCTGCGACGCGCGGCCGACCTCCTGGACCGCCATCCGCGCCTGGGCCTGCTCGCCGCCCGCACCCTGGTGGGCCACGAGGCCGCCGACGACCCGCTGAACGCCGTCCTCGCCTCCTCGCCCCTGCCCTGCGAACCCGACCTCCCCGGCCGCCCGGTGCTCGGCTTCCTCGGCTGCGCCTGCGTGGTGCGCCGGGAGGCGTTCCTGCGCGTCGGCGGCTACCACCCGCTGCTGTTCTTCGGGGGCGAGGAGACACTGCTCGCCTACGACCTCGCCGCCGACGGCTGGGGCGTCGTCTACGAACCGGACCTGCGCGCCTGCCACCACCCGGACCAGGGCGAGCGCACCGGCCGCTCGGCGGTCGTCCGCCGCAACCAGGTGCTGACGACCTGCCTGCGCCGCCCCTGGCCGGTCGCCCTGCGGGCCGGCGCCGAGCTTGCCCTGGCCGCCGCCCTGGGCCGGCCCGGCGCCCGCCGGGCACTGAAGGAGACCGCCGTCCGGCTGCCGGCCGCCGTCGCCCGGCGCCGCACCCTGCCGCCGCACGTCGAACGGGCCGCCCGCCTGCTGGACGGGCGGGAGGCCAAAGGAGGCGCCGGATGACCGAACACGGCCGGGACGGGACCGACGCCCGTACCACCGTCGTCGTGATCACCCGCGACCGCAAGGACGAACTGCTGCGCACCCTCGGGAAGTTGCGGCGGCTGCCCGAACGCCCCCCGGTGATCGTCACCGACAACGCATCGAGCGACGGCACCGCCGAAGCGGTCCGCCGCCACTTCCCGGAGACGACCCTGCTGACCCCCGGCCGCAATCTGGGCGCCGTCGGCCGCAACCTGGCCGTACGGCAGGTGCGGACGCCTCATGTCGCCTTCTGCGACGACGACAGCTGGTGGGAGCCGGGCAGCCTGCGGCGGGCGGCCGACCTGCTCGAGAGGCGGCCGCGGCTCGCCGCGGTCACCGCGCGGATCGTCGTCGAACCGGACGGCACCGAGGACCCCGTGGTCCGCGAACTGCGCGAGTCGCCCCTGACCGGACCCGACTGGCTCCCCGGCCCCGCCCTCGGCTCGTTCCTCGCCGCCGCCACCGTGCTGCGCACCGAGGCGTTCCGGGCCGGCGGCGGCTTCCACCCCGGCCTGTGGCTGGGCGGCGAGGAGGAACTGCTCGCCTGCGACCTGCTGCGCCAGGGCTGGTGGCTGAGCTACGCCGAGGAACTCACCGTCCACCATCAGGCGTCCGTGCTGCGCGACAGCACCGAGCGACGGGTGCTGGGGCTGCGCAACACGCTGTGGTTCACCTGGCTGCGCCGCCCCCTGCTGCCGGCCCTGCGGCGGACCGGGCACCTGCTGCGCACCGTGCCCCGGGACGTCGCTTCGGTCCGCGCGTTCGCGCACGCGGCGGCCGGACTCCCGTGGGTGCTGCGCGAGCGCGAGCCCGTGCCCAGAGAGCTGGAACTCCGGCTGAGCCGACTGGAGTCGGCCCGCAGGACCTCGCCCGCGCGGCGGTACGTCGGCTGAGGGGCCGTGGCCTGCCGTGGCCGGCCGGCGCGGTCCGGCCGGGGGTGCCGGACCGCGCCGCGGGTCAGCGGCCGGCTCCGAACTCCTGGGTCCAGTAGTTGCCGGGCTGGGCGAGACCGACGCCGATCTCCTTGAAGGAGCAGTTGAGGATGTTCGCCTTGTGTCCCGCGCTGGACATCCAGCCGTCCATGACCTGCTCCGGGGTGGCGTAACCGTAGGCGACGTTCTCGCCGTAGGTCTGCCAGCTGTAGCCGGCCTGCGTGATCCGGTCGCCCGGGTTGGATCCGTCGGACCCGGTGTGCGACATGTTCTTGTGGGCCGCCATGTCGTCGCTGTGCGCCTGGGCGGCCTTGGTCAGCTTGTCGTTCACGGTCAGGGCCGAGCAACCCGCCTTGGAACGCTCGGAGTTGACGAGCTCCACGACGCGGGCCGTGGCCTTGGACGACGCGGAGTCGTCCTTGGACGCGGTCGGTTCGGCGGGTGCTCCGGCGTCGGGCGCGCTCGGCTGGGCGGGTGCTCCGGCGTCCGGGGCACTGGGCTGGGCGGGTGCTCCGGCGTCGGGCGCACTGGGCTGGGCGGGTGCTCCGGCGTCCGGGGCACTGGGCTGGGCGGGGGCGGCCGCGTCACCCGGGGACGCCGGTGAATTCGGGTTGCCCGGGGGGAAGTGGTTGCCGTGCCAACGCCAGCTGTGACCGCCCGGCTGGGATCCACCGGGTCCGCCGGGCTGCAACCCGCCGGGTCCGCCGGGCTGCAACCCGGCGCCGGAGGAGGGGCTGCCGCCGGGGGCGGACGGCCGGCCGTTGCAGGCCAGTGCGGTGGAAGGGACGGCGACGACGCCCACGGCGACGGCGGCGACGACTATGCGCCCGTAGTGCTGCTGCTTGCGGTGCGTACCCATGCGTGACCTCGCTCGGGGTGGGGGATCGTCATTCTTGGGACGGCTCCGCAAAGGGTGCAAAGGGCGCCCGGTACTACGTCACCTCGTAGCTTCGGGAGACCCTTGCGAAAGCGAACGCGGGCGTGCTGCCCCCGGCCCCGTCGGCCTCCGTATTCCTGGCACACCGTCAGGAGCCCCTCGGAAGCGCGGGACGAGCGGCGGCGACGGGGGAGCGGCGCGTCGGCGGGTCCGTCGGGACACGCCCCCGCACGAAGACGGACATATCCCATATGTCGCCGGAGGGGCGTCTACTATCCCGGACGCATAGTTGCGGGATGGAACGTGACAGATGTCACGGAACCGCGGGTTCCGCGCCTCCGTCCCCGTCGCGGTCACGGCCGCTGGGACACGGCAAGACTTTGACCCTTCGTTTTCTTGAGTCGTTCGTGTTTACCGCGTAGGTTCTGCGCATGACCGGATCTCGGACCGAGTCCACCGCCGGTGAGCTGCGCGGTGCCGGCCTGCGCGTGACTGCCGCGCGGGTGGCGCTGCTCGAGACCGTACGGGCAGGTGATCACCTCGATGTCGAGGCGATCGCCTCCGGGGTGCGCGAACGCGTGGGTCACGTCTCCCTGCAGGCCGTCTACGAGGCGCTGCGCGCGCTCACCGCGGCGGGGCTCGTGCGCCGCATCGAACCGGCCGGCAGCCCGGCCCGGTTCGAGGGGCGCGTCGGGGACAACCACCACCACGTCGTGTGCCGCTCGTGCGGTGCCGTCGCCGACGTCGACTGCGCCGTCGGCGACGCCCCCTGTCTGACCGCGTCCGAGGACCACGGCTTCTCGATCCACGAGGCCGAGGTCATCTACTGGGGCCTGTGCCCCGCCTGTTCCACCTCCGGCAGTACCTGAGCTCGCGATCCGCCCAGTCCGGAAGGAAGACCATGTCCGAGAACCCCGATGCCATCGTCACCGACGCCAAGACGGAGGGCACAGGCGGCTGCCCGGTCGCGCACGGCCGTGCGGCGCACCCCACCCAGGGCGGCGGAAACCGCCAGTGGTGGCCGGACCGTCTCAACCTGAAGATCCTCGCCAAGAACCCCGCGGTGGCCAATCCCCTCGGCGCGGACTTCGACTATGCCCAGGCGTTCCAGAGCCTCGACCTGCCCGCCGTCAAGCGGGACATCGCCGAGGTGCTGACCACCTCGCAGGACTGGTGGCCCGCGGACTTCGGCCACTACGGCCCGTTCATCATCCGGATGGCGTGGCACAGCGCCGGCACCTACCGGATCAGCGACGGCCGGGGCGGCGCGGGCGCCGGCCAGCAGCGTTTCGCGCCGCTCAACAGCTGGCCGGACAACGGCAACCTGGACAAGGCCCGCCGCCTGCTGTGGCCGGTGAAGAAGAAGTACGGCCGGAACCTCTCCTGGGCCGACCTCATGATCCTCGCGGGCAACGTCGCCCTGGAGTCGATGGGCTTCAAGACCTTCGGCTACGCCGGCGGCCGCGAGGACGTGTGGGAGCCCGAGGAGGACGTCTACTGGGGTCCCGAGACCACGTGGCTCGGCGACGAGCGCTACACCGGCGACCGCGAGCTGGAGAACCCGCTCGGCGCGGTCCAGATGGGCCTGATCTACGTCAACCCCGAGGGCCCGAACGGCAACCCGGACCCGATCGCCGCGGCCCGCGACATCCGTGAGACGTTCCGCCGGATGGCGATGAACGACGAGGAGACGGTCGCCCTGATCGCGGGCGGCCACACCTTCGGCAAGACCCACGGAGCGGGCCCCGCCGACCACGTCGGCCCCGCCCCCGAGGGCGCCACGATGGAGGAGCAGGGCCTGGGCTGGCGCAACACCTACGGCACCGGCAAGGGCGGCGACGCGATCACCAGCGGCCTCGAGGGCATCTGGACGGACACGCCGACCACCTGGGACAACAGCTTCTTCCAGATCCTGTTCGGCTACGAGTGGGAGCTGTTCAAGAGCCCGGCCGGCGCCTACCAGTGGCGGCCGAAGGACGGCGCGGGCGCGGACACCGTCCCCGACGCCCACGACCCGGCCAGGCGGCACGCGCCCACGATGCTGACGACGGACCTCTCGCTGCGGGTCGACCCGGCCTACGAGCCGATCTCGCGGCGCTTCATGGAGAACCCGGAGGAGTTCGCGGACGCCTTCGCGCGCGCGTGGTTCAAGCTGACCCACCGCGACATGGGCCCGGCCGTGCGCTACCTCGGTCCGGAGGTTCCCACCGAGACGCTGATCTGGCAGGACCCGCTGCCCGAGGCGGACCACGAGCAGATCGACGCCGAAGACGCCGCCGAGCTCAAGGCCAAGGTCCTCGACTCGGGCCTGTCGGTGGCGCAGCTCGTGTCCACTGCCTGGGCGTCGGCCTCCACCTTCCGCGGCAGCGACAAGCGCGGCGGCGCCAACGGCGCCCGCATCCGGCTCCAGCCGCAGAGCGGCTGGGAGGTCAACGACCCCGACGGGCTGGCGACGGTGCTGCGCACCCTGGAGCAGGTGCGGGAGTCCTTCAACGCCGCGCAGAGCGGCGGCAAGCGGGTCTCGCTGGCCGACCTCATCGTGCTCGCCGGCGGCGCGGGCGTCGAGCGGGCCGCCAAGGAGGCCGGCTTCGACGTCGAGGTGCCCTTCACCCCGGGCCGCGTGGACGCCTCGCAGGAGGAGACCGACGCGGAGTCCTTCGCCGCGCTCGAGCCCACCTCCGACGGGTTCCGCAACTACCTCGGGAAGGGCAACCGGCTGCCGGCCGAGTACCTGCTGCTCGACCGGGCGAACCTGCTCACCCTGAGCGCCCCCGAGATGACGGTCCTCGTCGGTGGTCTGCGCGCGCTCGGTGCCACGTACAACGGCTCGCAGCTCGGCGTGCTCACGAAGACGCCCGGCGTGCTGACCAACGACTTCTTCGTCAACCTGCTCGACCTGGGCACGACGTGGAAGGCGGCGTCCGAGGACGCCGGCACCTTCGAGGGCCGCGACGCCGCCACCGGCGAGGTCAAGTGGACGGGCAGCCGTGCCGACCTGGTCTTCGGGTCCAACTCCGAGCTGCGCGCGCTCGCGGAGGTCTACGCGAGCGACGACGCGAAGGAGCAGTTCGTCGGGGACTTCGTCGCGGCCTGGGTCAAGGTCATGAACCTCGACCGGTTCGACCTCGCCTGATCGCGGGTTCCGACCGCGGCTGACGACAACCGAACACGCCTGATCACGCCCGACATCGGCTGATCACGACATCGAGGCCGGCCGGCCCGTCCCGGCCGGCCTCGACGTGTCCCCGCCCGCCCTGATCGCGAAATCTTGTTTCGCCCTACACGTAAGCGCATAATGCACTTATGCATAAGTGGGTTATGGACCCAGCGGGCCCCGAGGCGTCGCCCGAGGACCTGATGATCGCCGTCGAGCAGATGGTCCGGTACGTGCGCCGCAGCGCCACCGCCGGCGGACTGAGCACGGCCGCCTCCTCGGTGCTGTCGCGGCTGGGCCGCGAGGGGCCGTACCGGCTGACCGAGCTGGCGCGGGCCGAGAGCGTGTCCCAGCCCAACATGACCCAGCTCGTGACCCGCCTCGAGCGGGCGGGGCTGGTCCGGCGCACCGCGGACCACAGCGACGGCCGGGGCGTCCTCGTGGAGGCCACCGACGCCGGTCTCGAGGTCTTCAGGCAACGCCGCTCGGAACGCGCCCGGGCCCTCCAGCAGCTCGTCGAGGAGCTGCCCGAGGCCGAGCAGCGCGCGGTGCGGGTCGCGCTGCCCGCCCTGGCCCGTGCCATCGAGGACCGCCAGGCGCGCTCCTGACCCGCCCATGCCGTCACCGACCACGTCAGCCCACCTCACAGGAGAGGCGCACATGAGTGCACCGCACGCAAAGGACGCCGGCCACGGAAAGGCCGCCAGTCCTTTCAAACAACCCAAGGCTGTCTGGGCCGTCGCGTTCGCCTGCGTCATCTCGTTCATGGGCATCGGCCTGGTCGACCCGATCCTGCCCGCCCTGGCCCAGAACCTGCACGCCACGCCCAGCCAGGTCTCCCTGCTGTTCAGCAGCTATCTGATCGTCACCGCGGTCGCGATGCTGATCGTCGGCTGGTTCTCCAGCCGCTTCGGGGCCAAGCGCACCCTCGTCACCGGTCTCGCCGTCATCGTCGTCTTCTCCGCCCTGGCCGGCACGTCGGGCTCCATCGACGGCATCGTCGGCTTCCGCGCCGGCTGGGGACTGGGCAACGCCCTGTTCATCGCCACCTCGCTGGCCGTCATCGTCGCCTCCGCCAGCGGCGGCTTCGGCGGCGCGATCATCCTCTACGAGACCGCGCTCGGCCTCGGCATCGCCGTGGGCCCGCTGCTCGGCGGCGAACTGGGCTCCATCAGCTGGCGCGGCCCCTTCTTCGGCGTCGCCGTCCTCATGGCCATCGCCCTCGTGGCCACCCTGGCCTTCGTGCCGAACCTGCCGAAGCCCGCACGCCGCACCTCGCCCCTCGCCCCCCTCAAGGCACTGCGCCACCGCGGCCTGCTGACCATGGGCATCATGGCCCTGCTCTACAACTGGGGCTTCTTCACCATGCTCGGCTACGCCCCGTACCCGATGGAACTGGACGCCCACCAACTCGGGCTGGTCTTCACCGGCTGGGGCCTGCTCGTGGCCGCCTTCAGCGTCTTCTTCGCCCCGCGCCTCCAGGCCCGCTACGGCACCGCCCCCGTGCTCTACGCCAACCTGATCGGCCTGAGCATCGTGATGGCCGTCATAGCCGTCGGCGTCGCCACGCCGACCGTCGTCATCGTGGCGGTCGTCGTCAGCGGCGCGTTCATCGGCATCAACAACACCCTGACCACCCAGGCCGTCATGCTCGTCTCCCCGGTCGAGCGGCCCGTCGCCTCCTCCGCGTACGGCTTCCTGCGGTTCATCGGCGGCGGCCTGGCCCCCTACGTCGCCGGCAAGCTCGCCGACGCCACCGACCTGAGCGTCCCGTTCTACCTCGGCGCCGCCACCTTCCTCCTCGCCATCCCGGTGCTGGCCTGCGGTCACCGGCTGCTGCGGCAGGCCGAGACACGCACCGGCGAAGCCGAGGAGGTCGCACCGACGTTCACGCCCGTCGGCCCCGCGCCGTCCGCCGGCACGCCGCCCGTGGTCGTCGCCGTCGGCGCCCACGAGGGGGCCGGCGTGATCGTCGACGCCGCGGCACGGCTCGCCCGGGACTCCGGCAGCCCCCTGGAGGTCGTGCACGTCCAGCAGACCGCCGTCGTCGAGGAACAGGCGGCCGACGCCGAGGACTTCGAGCAGGCCCGCGCCACCGTCACCGCGCACCTCGACCGCCTCGCCGCCCACGGCGTCGTCGCGCGGGGCCAGATCCTCGGCAGCGTCGGGGACCACGCGGCGGCCGGCCGCGCCCTGGCCCGGCACGCCGGCGAGGTGGGCGCGCGTGCCGTCGCCGTGGGCCGCTCGCCGCGCGGCCCGCTGGCCCAGTTCGCCGACGGCAGTTTCACCGCGGCCCTGACCCACGCCGCCACCTGCACGGTGGTCCTGGTCGACCCCGGCAGCGAGCCCCGGCCGCTGACCGCGGCCACGCTGTCCGAACTGCGCGGCGCGGCGGGCTGACCGGCGGAGCGCACCCGCACGGGGACCGCGGGGCGGCCGTCCGCCCCGCGGTCCCCGTGCGCGTGCGGCGGGCGTCACCGCTCGCGGGGGCCGCCCTGCGCGCGCGAGCGCGGGTCGACGGCCAGGGACCCCGCGGTGACCTCCTCCGGGTCGGGCTCCTCCTGGCCGCGACGGTCGCGCAGGAGCAGGTCGCCGTACAGGTCCTCGAGCCAGGAGGTCTGGTAGATGGTGTCCAGGTAGCGCTCCCCGAGGTCGGGGGCGATGGCCACGGCGGTCAGGTCGCGGGCGTCGTTGCGCGACAGCCACTCCATCGCGCCGCTGACCACCGTCCCGGTGGAGCCGCCGAAGAGGAAGCCGCGCCGGGCCAGCCGGTGGCAGGCACGGATGGTGTCGGCCTCCTCGACCCGGATCACCTCGTCGACGAAGGACTCGTCGAGCAGCGGCGGACGCATGCTCATCCCCAGTCCGGGGATCATCCGCCGGCCCGGCTGACCGCCGAAGGCGACCGAGCCGACGGTGTCCACCGCGACGATCCGCACCGGCCGGTGCCACTCGCGGAAGAAGCGGGCGCAGCCCATCAGCGTGCCCGTGGTGCCCGCGCCGACGAACAGCACGTCGAGCCGCGGGAACTGACGGGCGATCTCCGGCCCGGTCCTGCGGTAGTGGGCCCCCCAGTTGTTCGGGTTGGTGTACTGGCTGAGCCAGACGTAGCGCTCGTCGGAGGCGCACAGCGCGCGGACGTAGTCGATCCGCGCGCCGAGGAACCCGCCGTTGGCGTCCAGGTCGGCGATGACGTGCACCTCACTGCCCAGTGCCTCCATCAGCAGCCGGGCGGACAGGTTGCAGCGGGAGTCCGTCACGCAGAGGAACCGGTAGCCCTTGCTGGCGGCGATCATGCTGAGCGCCACACCGAGGTTGCCCGACGAGGACTCGATGAGGGTCGAGCGGGGGGTCAGGAGGCCGTCCCGCTCCGCGGCCTCGACCATCTCTGTCGCGGCCTTCATCTTGATCGAGCCGGCGAAGTTGAAGCCCTCGCACTTCAGGTAGAGCGAGCGCCCGAATATCGACCGGAGATCAACATAGAGTTGGCCTTCGTTGAAGGCATGGGGGGCTGATATGACGGGCACGCTGGCCTCCTGATTCCTGAGCCGAGGGAAGGAACGTTCAGCCGTACCGGCGCAGCTCATGGAAGAAGTCGTCGATGACGTGCAGGTTTCCGGCGCGGGCCACCTCGTCGTAGACGTACTTGCCGACGGCGAGGTCGAGAACCCCCAGACCGAACGGCGAGAAGATCACCGGCCGGTCGGTGGGCGGGTCGACCCGCCCGGTCATGACGTCGTCGAGGGTGCCGTTCAGGAAGTCCCGGCCGCCGGTGAGCTGCTCGGTCAGGTGCGGCGAGGTGTCGGCCTTCAGGCAGTGCTCGACGTCGTCGACGAAGTTGGCCGCGGAGAGCAGCACCTGCGGGGCGAGGTCGCGCAGCGACACGTGCAGGACGACCGGGTGGTGGGTGAACCAGGCCGGGTCGGTGACGTGCGGCTCGCCGGCGATCGTCGCGAAGACCAGCAGGTCGCTGGAGCGGATCAGGTCCTCGGCGCTCTCGTGGACAGTGACCTCCGGGGCGTTCCCGGCGGAGCCGGATTGGCGCAGATAGCCGCAGAACCCGGCCGCGCTGTCGGCGGACACGTCGTACACGCCGACACTGTCGAAGCCGAAGCCGGTGCCCGTCAGGAAGGTGTGGATGTAGCGCGCGATCAGACCGGTGCCGAAGAAGCCGACCCGGGTGGGGCGCGGGCGGTTGCGGGTGAGCCAGTCGGCGGCCAGCGCCGCGGACGCGGCGGTCCTGGTGGCGCTGATGATGGAGCTCTCCAGACAGGCGATGGGGTAGCCGGTGTCGTGGTCGTTGAGGACGAGGACCGCCGAGGCCCGGGGCAGTCCGGCGCCGACGTTGTCCGGGAAGCTGGAGATCCACTTCAGTCCGTCCACGCCCGCCGGACCGCCGACGGAGGCCGGCAGCGCGATGATCCGCGACGTGGGGCGGTCGGGGAAGCGCAGGAAGTACGACGGCGGGTTCACCGTGCTGCCGGAGCCGTGCAGCCGGTACGTCGCCTCGACCAGCTCGGTGAGCTGCTTCTGGCGCCCTTCGAGCGCCTGCCGCACCTGGGCGCCGGAGATCACGGCGAAGGTGGGCGCCGGGGCCTGCCGGGAGGCGGTCCGGCCGGTGGCGGGGGAGGTCACGGAGGTCATCGCCGGCTTCCCTTCGCGGTCGGGCCGTACTCGGCCAGGCGCTGGGGCTGGGCCATGGCGACGAGCACCTGCCGGTCACCGGTGAAGGCCTCTCTGCTGTGCGCGGTGCGTATGTTGTCGACCAGCAGCAGGTCGCCGGACTGCCAGGGCTCGCGCCGGGTGTGCGCCTCGTAGGTCTCGTTGAGCAGCTCGATCACCTCCTCGCCGATCGGTGCGCCGTCGCCGAAGCAGGTGTTGAACGGCAGTCCGTCCGCGCCGTACTCGTCCACCAGGTACTCGCGCACCTCGGGGGCCAGCGTCCACTCGTTGAGGAAGGCGATCTGGTTGAACCAGCAGCGCCGGCCGGTGACCGGGTGCCGCACCACGGCGCAGCGCCGCTGCCGGGTGCGCAGTCCGCCGTCGGGCTGCCAGGCGAACTCGATGGCGTGGGCGCGGCAGTAGTTCTCGACGGTCTCGCGGTCGTCGGTGCCGAAGGACTCCTCCAGGGACGCCCCGATCTCGTCGTTGTAGCTGCGGGTGAGCAGCCAGCCCTCCCGCTCGAAGCGCTCGGTCAGCCCGGTGGGCAGCGCGTTCAGCACGGCCTCCGCGTCGGCCACCGCGGTCGCCCCGCCCTCGGCGGGCGCGGTCGGGCACGCGAACAGCATCAGCCCGGGCACCTTGAGCGCGTAACTCAGCTCGTGGTGCATGCACATGGGCTGGTTGGCGGGCCAGGCGGTCGAGGAGTACAGACCGGGGCCGTAGGACTCGCGGGGGGCGAACGCCTCCCGCTCCGGCATCAGGGGGCCGGCCAGTTCCGTGAAGACGGCGGATATCCGCTCCGCCTCCCGCAGCCCCAGGCCGCGCACGAACAGTGCTCCGTGCTCGGCGACCAGCGCCCGCAGTTCTTCGCGGTGCTCGGCCGCCCATCCGGTCGCGTCCGCAGGGGTGTCGACGCGCAGGACGGGCGGTCTGCCCGGGCGCAGCTCCACCTCCAGCACCGAAGCCGGGGATGAGAACGACATCTCGGTTTCCTTTCGTTCGTCACCAGCGAGGCTCACAGAGGCGGCCTCAGCGGTGTTCAGGAGGAGGCCAGCAGCCCCGCGGCGTCCAGTACGGCCGCCGCCGCCGCGGCCGGGCGGGTGCGGGGGAAGTAGTGGCCGCCGTCGGTGAGTTCCCGCAGGTCCACCTGTTCGGCCAGCAGCTCCCAGTCCCGCCAGTGGTCCCGGAAGCCCACGGTGCTCGGGTCGTCGTCGGCGACGACCACGGTGACCGGCGCGGCCAGTCGCACCGCGGGTGGGCTGTCCAGGGCGTCGGCGAAGCAGCGGTGCGCCGCCACGCAGTCGTGCCGGTAGGCGGCCCCGACGCGTTCGGCGTGCTCCGCGTTCAGCTCGCCGAGTTCCAGGTAACCGCCGTCCGCACCGAGCCGGGCGGCGATCTCGGCGTCACCGCGCTCGGTCAACTCGGTTGCGGCGGCGCGTCGTTCGGCCGCCGTCCCGAGCAACTGGGCGCCGAGGAACACCCGTGTCACCTCGACCCCGAGCGCGGCGAGCCTCTGGGCGGTCAGCAGGGCGGGCGCGGTGCCGGAGGAGTGGCCCCACAACATGACCTGTTTCAGGCCGCGCCCGGCGATCTCCGCGGCGACCCGCTCCACCACCTGGTCCAGCGGCGCGAACGGCTCCTCGCCGGCGGCCAGGTCGTGGCCGGGCAGGTCCACCGCGAGGACGGCGACGCCGCTTCCGGCCAGCGCGCCCGCCAGCGGCTGGAAGTTGACCGCGTTGCCGCCCGCGTGGGGGAAGCACACCAGCGCGCACGCGCGGGAGGCCTCGTCCGCCGACAGCGGCTGGAGCAGCCCCGGCCGCTGCCGGGCCGTGCCGTCGAGGCACGCGGCGAGTTCGGCGAGCACCGGATGCCGGGTGATGTCCTTGAGGGACACCTCGCGGTTCAGGGCGATGGTGAGCTTCACCGCCGACAGGGAGGTGCCGCCGAGGTCGAAGAAGTGGTCCCGCCGGCCGATCGCCTGCCCGGGCAGGCCCAGCAGTTCCGCCCACGCGGCCGCGAGCCGCCGCTCGGTCGGCGTGCGCGGGGCGTCCTCGGACTCCCCGGAACCGGCCTGTTCCGTCGCCGGCGCACTGCGTTCGGCCAGCGCGGTCAGCGCCTTGCGGTCGATCTTGCCATTGCCCGTCAGCGGCAGCGCGTCCTGCCAGTGGAAGGCAGACGGGACCATGTACGCGGGCAGCGCGGCACCGAGCGCCTGGCGCAACTCCTCCGGCTGGAGCCGCCGGCCGGTGTGGAAGGCGATCAGGTGCGTGCTGCGGCCCGCGAGTTCGGCGACGACCACCGCGCCGTCCCGCACCCCGGGAACGCGCAGCAGGGTGTTCTCGATCTCGCCGATCTCGATGCGGAACCCGCGGATCTTGACCTGGCTGTCCCGGCGGCCGAGGAACTCGAGCTTCCCGCCGGGGTGCCAGCGGCCCCAGTCGCCCGCCAGATACAGTCGCTCGCCCGGCCGGTGCGGGTCCTCTCGGTAGCACTCACGGGTCCGTTCGGGATCGTTGACGTATCCGCGGCCCACGCACACACCGGAGAAGGCGATCAGCCCGGGCGCGCCGAGCGGCACCGGCGAGAGGTTCTCGTCGACGACGTAGACGCGCACGTTGTTGACCGGCCGTCCCAGCAGCACCCGTTCCGGCACCGCGTCCATGACCTCGTGGTTGGTGTCGTCCGAAGTCTCGGTCAACCCATAGGCGTTGACCAGCTTGATGCCCGGCTGGAGGGCGAACCAGCGCTGGACGAGCTCCCGCTTCAGCGCCTCGCCGGTCACCGACACACAGGCCAGGTCGGGCAGTTCGCGGGGGTGCCGCTCCAGGTACGAGGCCACCACCTCCAGATAGGAGGGCACGACCTGCGCCACGGCGACCCGGCCGCGTACGAGCGTGTCGACGAACCGCTCCACGTCCACCACGGCTTCCTGCTCCACCAGCAGGGTCCGCCCGCCCACCAGCAGCGCGGCCAGCAACTGCCACAGCGAGATGTCGAAGCACTGCGGAGCCGTCTGCGCCACCACCCGCCCGGGACCGATCCCCAGATCGTCGATCTTGGCGTACAGGTGGTTGAGCATGCCCGCGTGCTCGCACATCGCGCCCTTGGGCTCACCGGTGGAGCCGGAGGTGAAGTAGATGTACGCCAACTGGTGGGGAGAGACCTCCACTTGGAGGTCGTCGTCGGCGTGCCGCTCCGCGTACGCCGTCTCGATCAGCAGCTTCTCGGTCCCCGCCGGCAGCGCGGCCAGCGCCTCGTCCAGGGTGCCGGTGCTGCCCGGCTCGGTCAGTACCAGCCGGCAGCCGGCCCGGGCGAGCGTCGCCTCGATCCGCCCGGCCGGGAAGTGCGGCTCGATCGGCAGGTAGGCGCCGCCGGCCTTCAAGACCGCCAGGACGGCCGCCAGCCAGTCGAGATTGCGCTCGGTGACCACGGCCACCACGTCCTCCCGGCGCAGACCGCGCGCCAGCAGGGCCCGGGCCAGCCGGTTGGCCCGCGCGTTCAGCTCCCCGTACGTCCACGAGCGCTCGCCGTGCACCGCGGCCACTGCCTCGGGGTGGGCCCGTACCCGCTCCTCGAAGAGCTCGTGAGCCCGCGCGGACGGCAGCTCCCGGTGGGGCCCGGCCAGCCCCTCCAGCTGGTCGCGCCTCTCCTCGGGCGACACCAGGCTCTGCCGGGTGTGCTCGGCGTCCACGTCGGCGGTCATCAGGCGCAGCGCGGTCAGGTGGTAGCCGCAGATCCGGGCCGCGGCGCCGGCGTCCAGCACGTCCGTGCGGTACCGCAGCCGTGCCGTCAGCAGCCCGTCCGGCTCCCCGAACGCCACCCGAAGCACCGCCTCGGCGGGCAGGGCGCCGGTGTCGATCCCGGTGTCCGCCGGGTCGAAGACTGCCTCGAACGACGGTCCCGGGAGCCCCAGCTCCCGGCGCAGCTCGTCCACGGGGAAGTCCCGGCGCGCGAGCAGGTCCGCCGTGACGCGGTGGGCGTCGAGCACCAGCCGGCGCCAGGACGCCGGCGCGACGGCCAGCCGGCAGGGCAGCGGGCCGGCGTCCGGGCCTGGGACATGGCCCGTCACCACGTCCGGCTCACCGGACAGCACCGCCAGCACCTTGGCGTGCGCGGCCAGCAGGACCGCGCCGGGCGGCACCTCCAGCTCCGCCGCCAGGGCGCGCACCGCCCGCGCCGTCCCGGCCGGCACGATCTGCTCGTGCTCGGCCTCACCGGCCACCGGCTCGGCCGCCCACCGCGGAACGGCGGTGAAGCCACCGGCGGTCAGCACCTCGCTCCAGAACTCCCTGTCCGCTGCCACGAGCGCTCCCATCGACTGGCCCTTCCTCACTTCGCCGTCGGCGCGGCGGGGTTTCCGCCCCATTCCGTCTTCGCGGGGACTTCCTCGCCTTTCATGAGGAAGGAATCGGGTGCCAGTACGGCCCCGTCGCCCAGCGTCACGCCGTAGTGCACGTGTGCGCCGATCCCGAGCGTGCAGTCGGAGCCCAGCGTGGTGTGGTCCGACTTGAAGGTGCCGTCCTCCTGCGAGTGGCACTGGATCTTGCTGCCCGCGTTCAGCGTGCAGTCGTCACCGATGACGGTGAGCGTCCGCTCCGTGATGTAGCAGCCGTCGTCGAAGACCCTGCGGCCGATGCGCACGCCCATCAGGCGCCAGACGAGGGTTTTGAACGGGGTCCCGTTGAACACCTCGAGCCATTCGTCCGGCACCTTCCACAGCCGCTCGTGCCACCAGAAGTACGGGTCGTAGATGGAGCACAGGCGCGGACGCAGGGCGCGGAAGGCGGCGATGGCCCGCTCGACGAGGATGAAGTAGCCGGCCGTGAGGGTGAGGGTGAGGGCCAGATAGCCGGCGATCACCACGTGGCCCAGCGTGGCGTACAGGTCGACGCAGGCCAGACCGAGTCCCGTGAGCATCGCGGCGAGCACCCAGCGCAGCAGCAGGAAGAGCGCCATGGAGCGGAGGTTGTAGCGGTTCTTCGCGGCGAGGCTGCGGTGCAGGGCGTCGCCCGTCCTGAGGTGGTCGAAGCGGGTGTCGCGCTCCACCGAGCGGGGGATCTCGAAGCACGGTGAGCCGAGCAGCCCGACACCTTCGCGCAGTTCGCCGTCGAGGGGGACCATCACCTTCGTCGCCAGCAGGCAGTTGTCGCCCGTCCTGGCCCCCGCCGGATACGCGATGTTGTTGCCGAGGAAGTTGTGCGCGCCGATCGACGCCCGGCTCACCTTGAAGGACGTGCTGGAGTACTCGGCGTTGATGACGGAGAGCCCGTCGGCCACCATCGTGCCGCTGCCCACCGACACCAGGAACGGCGTCTCGTGCTGCACCTCGGTGCCGAAGTTCGAGCCGGTCTGCTCCACCCGGGAGAGGTCGTATCCGAGCCGGCGCAGGTAGGGGACGATGTAGGAGCTGTCACCGAAGAGCCAGGGGAAGAACTTGATGTTCGTCAGGCCGGCCACCGTGCGGTGCAGCGCGTAGTGGAAGCCGTAGAGCGGATAGACCCGGTCGGGCCTGACGGCCAGGCTCAGCAGCCGGGGCACCGTGAACAGCACGCCCAGGCCCACGACGAGCCCGCCGAAGAACAGCACGGCGGACACGGTGAGGGTGTCGGTGAGGAACTCCGGCATCGTGGACAGGTTCGTCCCCGCGTCCAGGCGGGTGCGCAGCGCCGGGACCTGCGAGAACAGTATGTAGACGCCGCCGACGGCGAGCGGCAGGTACAGCAGGAAGAGCTGGAGCAGGGAGGTCAGTCCGAACGCCGCCCGCCGCAGGGTGCCGCACCGGGCCGGTTCGACCCGGATGTGGTCGAACGACGTGGGCTGCGCCGGGGAGCCGTGCCGGCGTTCACCGGCCGGCACGTGCTGGCCCCGGTACAGGGCGGAGGAGTGGCCGAGCTGTGCGCCGTCGCCCATCGAGGTGTCGATGTCGAGCACCGACTTCTCGCCGACGAAGACGTCCCGGCCGAGGTCGATCCGGCCGGTCTGGATGTGCCCGGCGTGCGCGCGGTAGCAGAGGAAGAACGTGTCCTTGCGGATCACCGTGCCCGCTCCGATGGTGAGCAGGTCGGTGCAGACCGGCACGGAGTGGGAGAGGATCGTGACGTCCTTGCCGATCCGCGCGCCCAGGGCCCGCAGGTACATCACGTACACCGGATTTCCGATGAAGAGAATCATCGGATTCGCGTGCAGGAGCACCTTGACGATCCAGAAGCGGAGATAGGCCGCACTCCACACCGGGAATTCCCCCGGCTTCCAGCGGCCGACGAGAACCCACTTCGCCGCGATCGGGAAGAGGCACAGGAGGATGAATCCGCCGGTCCCGAACAACAGGGAACGGAGATAGATGTCGAGGAGTCCCGATGCCGAGGCGACCCACTCGTACGCCTGCGCGGTGACCATTCCGACGACGAACGAATACCCGAGGAAAATGAGCAATTGGGCCGCTCCGCACAGCACGTAGCGCGCCGTGCTCGGTGCCGTGCCGACCGGTGCCGGCGTCCCGCCCGCCGGTGCCGCCGGGGCCGCCGCCGACGGTGCGTCGACGGGGGTCGGAGAGGCGACCGCGAGAGCTTCCGCCAGGCCGCGGACCGTGGGGTTGCGGTAGATGTCCTTCATGGACACCGACGGCAGGTCGGATCTTTTTCTGACCCGTGCGCAGAACTGCGCCATGACCAGGGAGTTGGCCCCCAGGTCGTCGAAGAAATGACTGTCGGGCGGGACGTGTTCGGCGTGTACGACGTCCGCCAGAATCCCGGCGAGTTCCCTTTCGGTATCCGCGGCCGGGATGGTGCCCGTATGCCCGGCGATCACGGGTTCGTCCGGCCCGGGCATCAAGATGTCGGCAGACTTCTCCACCATGCGAGCTCCCTGAAGGAAAGGTCGAAAACCATCGGCCAGCGGTGCCCGGTCTCCGGGACCGTGCGTTTTCGCCTGATCACGAAACCATGGATCAGTCTTGTTCGGCCGCCGCGGGGGTGCCACTCGGATCCGGCGGCGCAGAGGCGGCCGGAGCGTTCGGTGAGCCGCTATTCCTCGGTTCTTCGCACCGCCGGGATGAGCAATCTCACCCGTATGGGGGTTCACTCTCCAGGGGGAGAGGGCACGCGGCCCGCCGTCTCGGGCCGCCTGCCGGGAAGCAGCGGCCGGTGTCCCGCACCGGGCCGAGTGGCCTCGGTCCGCACCGGCGCGCAGACTGGCAGTGAGGCGGGGCCGCCCGGGTGGGCGGTGCCGCGAGGCCGCCCTGTGCAGGGCTGTGCCGGCCGTTGCCGGACCGTTCGTTGAGGGGGCCGATATGGCCGTGGAAATCCCGCCCCTGCTGAGACCGTCACGGCTCAGGAACCGTGGAGGGCTCGGGGGCGAATGCATGGCAGAGTTCCTGGGGACCTTCGTACTCATCGCTTTCGGATGCGGCTCGGTGGCCATGACGGTCGCGGCGCTGCCCGGTTCGGGCCGTACGTCGGGGCCCACGACGTTCTTCGTCGGCGCCGCCGACTGGCTGGTGATCGGCTGGGGCTGGGCCTTCGCGGTGGCCTTCGGCGTGTACGTGGCCGGCGGCGTCAGCGGGGCGCACATCAACCCCGCGGTGACGCTGGCGTTCGCGGTGCGCCGCAAGTTCCCCTGGGCGAAGGTGGTTCCGTACTGGATCTCGCAACTGGCGGGCGCCTTCGTCGGCGCGGCGCTGGTGTACGCCGTCTACCACGATGCGATCAACACCTTCGACAGCGTGTCGAAGGCACCGAAGACGCATGGGCACACCCTCGCCACGTTCTCGATCTTCGGTACCTTCCCCGCGCCCTACTTCCACGGCGGTTACTGGGGGCCGCTCGTGGACCAGATCGTCGGCACCGCCTTCCTGGTCATGCTGATCGCGGCGGTGATCGACCTGCGCAACATGGCCGTGAAGGCCAACCTCGGACCGCTGATCATCGGCTTCGTGGTGGCCGCCATCGGCATCTCCTTCGGAGCGAACGCCGGGTACGCCATCAACCCGGCCCGTGACTTCGGGCCGCGCCTGTTCACGTTCTTCGCGGGATGGGGAGACCTGGCTCTACCCGGCAGTCTGGCGGGGTCGTTCAGTCACTACTGGTGGATCCCGATCGTCGGACCGCTGATCGGAGGGGTCGTCGGTGTCCTCGTCTACGACCTGTTCATCGGCGACGTGCTGCACGTGCGCGCCCAGAAGGGCGAGCTGCCGGAGCCCGGACGCACCCGCCCGACCGAGGAGAACGACACATAGCCGCTGCTGTCGCCGCACAGGGCGCCCGGTCACCGACGCTCAGGTGGTCGCCGGGTGCGGGTCGCCGAGGTACGGGAACCGGTCCAGGGTGTCGGTGTGCGGCGTCAGACCGGTGGGCGGCGCCTCGTTCCTGGTGAGGAACGCGACGCGGATGTCGATGACGTCTTCCGTGAATGTCCGGCCATTCGGGTACGCGGCCGGCTTGGACGGGTCGAAGTGCAGTACGTCCGGCAGGAGGCCGTGCTCGTCGAGCGCGGTGATCGCCTCCTCGCGCGAGTAGCCGCCGGTGTGGCCGAGCAGGTGGACGAACTGGTCCGTCCACCTGGCCCGGTCGTCGACCGGCTCGCCGGCGTTGTACTCCTCCTTCGTGTCGTCGGTGTTGAAGAAGCTGCTCATCGACGGGTGCCCGGCCCGGTCCGCGTGGACGAGTTCGCCGTCGCGCAGGACGCTGCACCGGCCCCAGACGCGCAGTTCGGGCTCGGGGGCCAGCTCCGCTGTCGGCAGTTCGACGGCCATGGAGAAGACGTTGGCCGTGCTGTTGGAGTCGACGCCGGTCCACGGGGACTTTCCGCCCAGGTGCGGCGCGGTGAAATTCCGGTTGCCGCTGGTGTCGAACAGGTTCTTGATTCCGTCGAAGTCGAAGAAGAAGGCATCGCTGCGGCTGCCGGCGGCCACCTGGTAGTCGCCGCTGCTGACCACGTTGGCCTGCGGTCCGAAGGAGACGGCGGCTTCCGAAACGATCTTGGTGCCGACCGCCTCGGGCTTGCGGGACTCCGCACCGGTTGCCATGAAGACGCTGTAGGTCTGCGAGCCGTCGGAGGCCGGCGGGCTGAAGACCCAGCTGAAGGCGCGGTCGGTCAGGTAGTCGCCGTCGTTGTCGATGTTCAGGCGGTACACGGCGTCGGGGTGCATGGCGTCGGCGTTGGGATTGGCGTTGAGGATGAGAACGGTCCTGCTCGGATCGCCGGGTGCCCCGAAGGCATAGAGGTCGCACAGATCGAGACGCTGGTCGTCGAGCGGTGCGCCGAGGCTGAGGCCGGTGAAGTGGTTGGACATGTCGGGCCCTTCCCTTGCTCGTCCGTCCGCTGGAACGCTCGACCGGTCGTTCTCGGGGCGCGTGAGTACACCCACACCTGTGCGGTGCGTCCACGCTAGCCGCCACAGCGGTCCGGCCACCGAAGGTGAAGCCACGGCCGTCAAACAACGCTCGAATGGATCACCGGCAGGCGGGGGCGTTCGTCTCCCGGTGAGACAGGACGCACCCGCCCGGCCGAGGAGAACGACACATGGCCGCTGCCGTCGCCGGACGGGTGCGCCTGGTTACCGACACCCGCTCAGGAGTAGGTCCAGCGCCAGGCGTTGGAACGGTACGAGCACGTGATGCGCGTGCCGTTCGCGGTGGTGGTGCTGGCTCCGTGGTCGCTGTTGCGGCAGTACTGCCCCGCCTGGTAGCAGTTGCCCGCGTTGGAGCGGATCGAGCACGTGCCGGAGGCGCTGCCGCCCCCGCCGCCGCTGCGGGTGGTGCCGCTTCCGGCGACAGCGGCCGTTTTGGTGACGGTGACCGTCGGACCGGGCGTCCTGACGGTCTCGGTCTCGGTGGCGGTGACCGTCGCGGTGGGCGCGGGTGTGACGGTCTCGGTCGCGGTCGCCGTGACGGTGGCCGTGGCCGTGACGGTCACGGTGGGCTGCGGCTTCGCGGCCTCGCCGCCGGACTGGCCGCAGCCGAAGGCTCCGACGGCGAGCAGGGCGACGCTCGCCGCCCGCGCGAGTGCCCGCCGGTGCGACAGACGGACGCCGGATCTGCCGCCCGGTCGTCGCGGCCGGTGGTGCTGGTTCATGGTCCCCCCTGGGGCCGGTACGCGGACGGGCGGGCTCAGCCGTGGTAGCGGATGTAGCCGTCGCCGTCGCGGTCGTCGCGGGCCTTGGTGTAGGAGTGGACGTCGGCCCGGGCACCGGAGGGCTTGAGCAGGTAGATGGTGTCCTTGTCGTTGTTCCAGAGGAAGTTGCAGTTCTGGCGGTAGACGACGTTCTTGGCGTCGGAGTCCGTGCCCTTGCCGCCGCGCAGCTTCACGTAGTCGCCGGGCTCGAGGTAGTGGTTCGCGCGGAACGTGAACCGGTTGCCGGAGGCGTCCTTGACCACGTAACCCTTGAGGTTGACCTTCGCGGTGCGCGAGTAGTTCTTGATCGTCAGGTATTCGTTCTTGGTGTTGCCGGTACGGCAGTTGTTGGAGTCGCGCCCGGGCGCGTCGTACTGGACGCCCTTCACCTTGAGCGCGGACGAGTATTCGGCGGCCTGCGCCGGAGCGGCGCCGACGACAGCGACGGTACCGGCCGCGGCGGCCACGGCCAGTACGGAGCGTATGCGCATGAGGTTCCCCCCTCAGTGGAGCCAATGGAGCCTCAGGAGCATACACAGGAGGTGAGAAAGGGGTAACGGGGAGGTGTGGAGAGTGTGAAGGCGACCGTGTCTCCTCGACACGCGAGCCGCTCTCGCGATCAGGCGTGCCTCACGCGGTCGTGAGCACCATGCGGAACCGGGCGGAGCCGGAGAGCATCTTCTCGTACGCCTGGCCGGCCTGGTCCAGGGGCACGACCTCGGTCATCGGGCGGATCCCGTGCAGCGCGCTGAACGCCATGGTGTCCTGCACGGCCTGCGCGGTGCCCGACGGGTGGCCGCGGATGAGACGGCCACTGGTGATCAGCTGGAGCGGGCTGATCCCGAGCGGTTCGGGCGTCGCCCCGATGACCACCAGCTCGCCGCGGTGCGACAGGCCGTCGACGGTCGCCGCGATCGCCTCGGAGCTGCCGGCCGTGGCCAGGACGACCTTGGCGCCGCCCAGCGACTGGAGCGCCTCGCCGACCGGGGTGTCCGTCGTACTGTCCACGTAGTGGTGCGCGCCGAGCCGCTTGGCGAAGTCGGCCTTGTCGGCCCCGCGGGCGATCGCCACCGTCTCGAAGCCCATGGCCACCGCGTACTGCACCCCCAGGTGACCCAGGCCTCCGATGCCGAGCACGGCCACCAGATCGCCCGGCTGCGCGGAGCTGCGCCGCAGTCCGTCGAACGTGGTCACGCCCGCGCACGCCATCGGCCCGGCGTCGCTCGCCGCCAGCGCCTCGGGAATGCGGGCCAGGGCGTCGACCGGCGCGATCACCCGCTCGGCGAAGCCGCCGTCGTAGGACCAGCCCGGCACCTTCAGATCCGGGCACACGATGAAGTCGCCCTGCCGGCACGGGGTGCAGTGGTGGCAGCTGCCGCCGAACCAGCCCACCGCCACCCGGTCGCCCACCTGCCAGCCCTGGTCCCGCGTCCCCTCGCCGAGCTGTGCGATCCGCCCGCCGATCTCGTGCCCGGGCACCACCGGGAAAGTGATCCCGGGCAGCGCGGCGTTCACGAAGAAGCTGTCGCTGTGGCAGACCCCGCACGCCTCCACGGCGATCGCGACCTGACCCGGGCCCGGCTCCGCCACCTCACGCTCGACGATCTCGAACGGAC
The DNA here is from genome assembly GCF_043081205.1 of Streptomyces sp. NPDC014889. NCBI lineage: Bacteria > Bacillati > Actinomycetota > Actinomycetes > Kitasatosporales > Streptomycetaceae > Streptomyces > Streptomyces sp. NPDC014889. The sequence continues at coordinate 196,044 of NZ_JBIBWH010000009.1, read as the reverse complement.
CGCCGGCGGCGGTCGCCTGCGCGACTTTGTAGGTACTCATCTGTCTCTCCCGGGAAGCGGGTACGACGGACCCCCGCAACCAGCACATCAGCTCCGTGCCGTTCGCGCGCGCCGTACGGGAGGGACGGCGGGCCCGCGACCGCGCGGGCCCCGGCCGCGGTCAGCCGCCCGGCATGGGGCGCACGGTCAGGATCTGCTGCGCGTGCCCGACCGGACCGTGCAGATCGTGCAGGACCGTGCTGGTCAGGCCCACGCCGGTCGGGCCGAAGGCCACGGTGGTGTCCAGACCGGTCCAGGGACCCTCCGGGCGGCGGTGCAGGTGCACGGTCAGGTCGACGTTGGGGAACATCCACGCGGTCGGCGACTCGCGTACGGCGATGCCGTTCGACGTGTCGACGAGGGCCAGGTAGGAGGCGAGCGGGCTGCTGGGCTCGCCCGCGACCAGGCTGAGCGGGGTGGAGATCCAGGCGGTGGTGCGGCCCGGACTCGGCGGGGCGAGCGGACGGATGTCCAGGGACGCGATGAAGCCGCCCGGCCACAGCTCGCTCATCGCCCAGGGCGCAAGCCCGTCGGGCGGGGCGAGCCGGTCCCCGGCGCCCCCGGCGACGGCCGCGGTGTCCTGGGCCGACAGCAGCCAGACCCTGGCCCGGACCACCGGGCGCCCGGCGATGCGCACGACGGCTTCCAGAAGCTCGATGGTGCGGCCGGGACGGAGGGTCTCCACCTCGATCTCGCACTCGTCCAGGGCCGGCGCCCCGAGGATGTCATAGCTGATCCGGGCCGGTATCAGGGCGCTGCCCCCACGCGCGGCCAGATGGTCCTCGACCGCGTGGACGACCAGCCCGCCCAGCGGGCCGAAGTGCTGCTCGCGCACGTCCCAGGCGCCACCGGCATGCTCGGTGGGCTTGAAGCGGTGCTCGTCGATGCGTTCGTAGTAGCTGCCGGGAACCGGGGCGCCGGTGTTCAACGCGTACTTCTCCTCGGGCTGTTCACGGGAAGCCGAACAGGTGCGGGTTTCTCGCGCCGGATCGGCCGGGCAGCCCCATCATGGCCCAGCCCATACTTGCCATCTACACCCACCTTCCGTCAGGAGGCCCCGTGCTCTTGCGTGACGTCACCCTCGACGACGGCGCCGACGGCGACGACGGCCCGATCCCGGAGATCGGCTGGATGGTGCTGCCGCGGTACCAGGGGCGCGGACTCGGCGGCCGTGCGGCCCGCGCGCTGCTGGAACGGGCACGGGACGAGGACCGCTGGGGAGAGGTGCACGCCTTCCCGGCTACCACCAACGCGCCCTCGAACGGCATCTGCCGCTCTCTCGGCTTCCGGTTCGTCGGCGAGCGCGAGGTGGAGTTCGCCGGCCGGGTGCTGCGCACCAACCACTGGGCGATCACCCCGCGCACGGACCTGACGCCGGGGTGAGGCGGGACGGGTCAGCCGAGGCTCACCCAGCCGCGCTCCCCGGCGGAGCGGGCCATCGCGTCCAGGGCCACCGCGGCGGCCACGGCGTCGTCGAGGGTGGCGCCGTGGGGCTTGCCCTCCGTGACCGAGCGCAGGAAGTGGTACGCCTCGACGACCTTGAGGTCGTCGTAGCCCATGGCGTTGGCCGCACCCGGCTGGAAGGCCGCGTACTCGCCGTGGCCCGGGCCCACGTGGACCGTGCTGACGGGCTGGTCCTGGTAGGCGGTGCCGCGGCTGACACCGAGTTCGCCCATGCGCCGGAAGTCCCACCAGAGCGCGCCCCGGGTGCCGTGGATCTCGAAGCCGTAGTTGTTCTGCTCGCCCACCGAGACCCGGCAGGCCTCCAGGACACCGCGCGCGCCGGAGGCGAAACGCAGCAGGCAGTTCACGTAGTCGTCGTTCTCCACCGGACCGAGCTCGCCGCCCGCCGCCCGGGTGTGTCCCGAGGTGGCGCCGGTGGGGCGGGCCCGTTCGGGCACGAACACGGCGGTGTCCGCGGACAGCGACTCGATCTCGCCCAGCAGATGGCGGGCCAGGTCGACCCCGTGCGAGGCCAGGTCGCCCAGCACCCCGCTGCCGCCGCGTTCACGCTCGTAGCGCCAGGTCAGGGCGCCCTCCGGGTGAGCCGCGTAGTCGCTGAACAGCCGGATGCGGACATGGGTGACCGTGCCGATCTCACCGGCCGCGATCATCTCGCGGGCGGCGTCGACGGCGGGCGCGTTGCGGTAGTTGAAGCCGACCGTGCCCCGCACACCGGCCCGTGCGGCGGCGCCGGCGACCGCGCGGGCGTCGTCGGCACCCAGACCCACCGGCTTCTCGATCCAGATGTGCTTGCCCGCCTCGGCCATGGCGAGACCGATCTCCCGGTGCAGGAAGTTCGGGGCGGTGATGCTGACCGCCTCCACCCGGGGGTCGGCGGCGATCTCCCGCCAGTCGCGGGTGGCGGAGTCGAAGCCGTACCGCTCGGCCGCCTCCTCGGCCCGGCCGGGCACCTCGTCGGCGACGGCAACCAGGTGCGGACGCACCGCGAGCCCGGGGAAGTGGTGGGGCACGCGGGCGTACGCCTGGGTGTGCACCCGTCCCATCCAGCCGAATCCGACGACGGCGACGCCGAGCGTAGGCACCATGAAAGCCCCTCGTTTGGACCGATCCAAAACCTGGTGGCTCACGATGGGGCCGCCTCCCGCCAGGTGTCAAGCCACCCGTGAAGCTTCCTGCGAGCGCCTCCCACGCCCGCCTCCCGGCCTCTTTACAAGGACCCCGCCCTCATGGAACGGTCCACACCGTGCGACCGCCCACCATCCGTGACGTCGCCGCGCGCGCCGGTGTGTCCAAGTCCCTGGTCTCCCTGGTGCTGCGCGGCTCCGGCAGCGTGCGCCCCGAGAAGCGGCAGGCCGTCCTCGCCGCGGTCGAGGAACTCGGCTACCGGCCCAACGCCGCCGCCCGCAGCCTCAGCGAGCGCCGCACCCGCACCGTCGGCGTGCTGCTGAACGACATGCGCAACCCCTGGTTCGTGGAACTCCTCGACGGTCTGAACTCCCGCCTGTACGACTCAGGTCTGCACATGCTGCTCGCCGACGGCCATCTCAACCGGCGCCTGGGGGAGGACCTCACCCGCACCTTCGCCGAACTCCGTGTCGACGGCCTGGTCGCCGTCGGCACCCTGCGGGATCCCCGCGCGCTGCGTGTCGCGGCCGGCCGGGTGCCCACCGTCGTCGCGGGCACCCACGAGCCCGAACTGCCGGGGGTGGACGTCGTCGCGGGCGACGACGAACAGGGCGCCCGGCTGGCCACCGAGCACCTCGTCTCCCTCGGCCACCGGCACATCGCCCACATCGCGGGCCGGGGCGCGGTCGGCGAACTGCGCCGCCGCGGCTTCGAGGCCGCCATGCGCGCACACGGGCTCGCCGGCACGGCGGTCGTCGAGCAGGGCGACCTCACCGAGGAGGGCGGCTACCGGGCCACCGTACGGCTGCTCAGCCGCGCCCCGCGGCCCACCGCCGTGTTCGCGGTCAACGACATGGCCTGCGTCGGCGCGCTGTCCGCCGCCGAGGAGAGCGGCCTCCGGGTCCCCGGGGACCTCTCCCTGGCCGGCTACGACAACACCTATCTGTCGCGCCTGCGCCACCTGTGGCTGACCACCGTGGACAACGCCGGCCACGACGTCGGCCGGCGCGCGGCCCAGCGGCTGCTCGACCGCATCGACGACCCGGACCTGCCCCGCACCGTCTGCCTGACCAGCCCGGTCCTGGAGGTGCGCGGCACGACCGCACCGCCGGCCGCGACCGGCTGACGAGCACCTCCCGCAACCCCCTGGCCGGACGAGCACCTTCCGGAACGCCCCTGTCCGGACGAGCATCCTTCGCGGCGCTCGCCGGTCACCCCGGATCCCGAATCGGCCGCCGCCCGCGGGTTACCCGGACCCGGGGTTCGGAAGTGAGCCCCCGGGGTCCTCCGTGCGTCGCGCGTCGCGGAGGGCCCACCGTGGTGCGCCGGGAGACCGGCCGCTCGCCGGACACCGGCGCCCTCGCCCGGCCGGGCCAGGGGTGAGAACATGGCGTGTGTCGCTCATGGACCTACGGCGTTCACCATCGGGACGGGTGCTGGTCCTCATCCCCCTGGTACTGATCGCTGTGGTGGGCGTCGTGGACGCCCTGACCCCGCCGGACGTGCACCTCGGCCCGCTGCTGGTCGCGGCTCCCGCGTTCACCGCCGCGTTCTCCGGGCCCTGGCTCACCGCGCTGATCGGTGCGCTGGCCGTCGGGACCGAACTCTCCATCGGGGGCGTCCAGGGCACGCTGGGCACCCAGAACCTCCAGGCCGAGGTCGCGTCGCTGGTCATCGTCTCCTGTCTGATCGTGCTGTTCTGCCTGTTCCGGGACCGGCGCGAGCACCAGCTGACGCAGAGCAGGGTCGTGGCACGGGCCGTCCAGGACGTGCTATTCCCGCCGCTGCCCGAGCGCAGCGGCCCCCTGCGGATCGCCTGCCTGTACCTCGCCGCCCAGGACGAGGCCACCATGGGCGGGGACCTCTACGCCGCCGCCCGCACCGGGCACAGCACCCGGCTGCTCATCGCCGACGTGCGGGGCAAGGGACTGCCCGCGATCAGCCATGCCGCGCTGCTGCTCGGCGCCTTCCGCGCGGCCGCGCACCGCCGGCCCTCGCTGCCGCGCCTGGCCGTGCACCTGGACGGCGCCATGCGCTGGGAGTTCCGGCAGTGGCAGAACGCGCAGATGCTCGACACCGACGAGTCCTTCGCCACCGCCCTGCTCGTCGACATCCCCGACAGCGAGCCCGTGCTGCACCTCCTGAACTGCGGCCACCCCTCCCCGCTGCTCATCGGCAGGGAGGCGGCCGAGCCGCTGAGCGCGCGGGCCGTGGCACCACCGCTGGGCCTGGGCGAGCTGTCCGGCGTCGTGGACTACGAGGTCGCCTCGTTCCCCTTCCCGCCCGGCGACACACTGCTCCTGCACACCGACGGCGTCCTGGAGGCCCGTGACCCGCGGGGCGACTTCTACCCCCTCGGCGAACGGGCCGGCGCCTGGGCCGCCGAACCGCCGGACCTGGTGCTGACCCGGCTCCACGACGACCTCCTCGCCCACACCCACGGCCGCCTGGGCGACGACGCCGCGGCCGTCGCGATCCGCCGCGGCCGGTCGTGACCGACACCGGCGCCACCCCGCCGCCCACCAGTCACAGCCGTCACCGGGGCGGCGACGGGGAATCTCCCGGCGCCTCGTGATTGCGCCGTGTGCGTTCGGGTACGCGAGCAGAGCCCGTGCCCGGCCGGTCAGCTCCCGGGCGGGCCGCTCGACTGCCGCGACCAGGGAACCGCCATGCAGACACCAGCGAACGACAACACCCCGACGCCCGCCCAGCAAGCGCTGGACGTGCTTGCCGACAACGCCGAGGACACGGTGGCACTGGAGACGCTCGCGAGCAGCGACGTACTGGTCCCCGTGCCCGACGACGCCAGCGAGGAGGACGCCACCAACCCCACGGCGGTGGCCCTGCCCGTCCTCGAACAGCCGGGCGGGGCGCCGGTGGTGCCCGTGTTCACCTCCGAACTGGAGATGTCCGACCTGCTGCCCTTCGTCTCCCGTTACCGCCTGGTACCGCTCGGTGCGCTCGCGTCCCAGTGGCCGGCCGACGACCTGTCGCTGACCATAGACGCCAATTCGCCGCACGGTCTGACGCTCACCTCGGAGGGAGTGCGCAACCTGCTGGCCCGGCCGCACGGCTGAGCGGCACCGCGAGGACCACACCGCGATGACCAACCGGACCGGCCCTCCCCGGTGGGGCGGCACACACCGCCGCGGCGGCCGGCTCAGGCGTCCTGGAGAAGGCCGATGAGGTTGCCGTCGGCGTCCTTCGCCGAGGCGATCAGCCGGCCGCCGCCCACGTCCTGCACGTCCTGGAGGACCTCGGCGCCCGCGGCCACCAGTGCCGCCAGCCGGGCCCTGATGTCGTCGACGTGCCAGTACGGCACCGGTCCGGTCATGCCCTTGGAGTGCCCGTTCGGGTCGAGCCCCACGTCCTGTCCTGCGTCCTTGAACCCCACGTAGTAGGGCGCGTCGGCATACGGCTCGACCTGCAGCAGCGCGCTGAACAGGGCCTTCGCCCGGTCGAGGTCCTTGACGGGGTAGATGATCGTCTTCAGGCCGGCGGTCATGGCGTACTCCTTGCCATCGGGGTTGCTGGGAGAGGCGCGGCTCCGCACTCGGCGGAGGCGGCACGGGCCGACGGTGTGTCGGTGGTTCCACGCTAGGACAGGCGGGCGCCGTGCGGCTTCTTTGATCCTGACCGCTTGCCGGGCGGCGTCACCCGGCCGCCGTACACACCGCGCCGGGCGTGTGCGGTGCCGATCCGGTCGCGTTAGCCTGTAGCCCGGCCGCGAAGGATGCGCAGCGCGGCGGTGGGGCCCGCCGTACCGAAACCGTGGCACTGGTGCCGCCAACGGTCCCTACTCGCGTCGAAGGAGCGCCCCGGCATGTCCGGGCGCGGGCGAGCAGGAGACGTACGAGCATGACAGTCCCGGAAACCGAGAGCCTTCGGGCGCGGACGAGCCCCGCGCGACGGCGGGCGTGGCGGACACAGGCGCCGGTGGTCGCCGTGGTGGCACTGGGCGGAGCGCTCGGGGCCACCGCCCGGTACGCGGTCTCGCAGTGGCTGCCGACGCCGGCCGGGGGGTTCCCGTGGGCGATCTTCTGGGTCAACGCCTTCGGCTGCGCGGTGATCGGCGTCTTCATGGTGGTCATCACCGACGTGTGGGGCGCCCACCGCCTGGTCCGCCCGTTCTTCGGTATTGGTGTGCTCGGCGGCTTCACCACCTTCTCCACCTACGCTGTCGACGTCCAGCGGCTGGTGGACTCCGGCCACGCCCGTACCGGGCTGGCGTACCTGTCCGCGACCCCGTGCGCGGCGCTCGCGGCGGTGTGGCTGGCCGTGACGGCGGCCCGCCGTGTTCTGAAGTGGAGGCAGCGATGACCAGGCTCACCGGCAGCGCGCTGCGCGTGACCGTCTTCGTCGGAGAGAACGACACCTGGCACCACCGGCCCCTGTACTCGGAGATCGTCCACCGGGCCCACGCGGCGGGCCTCGCGGGCGCCAGCGTCTTCCGCGGTATAGAGGGGTTCGGCGCGACCTCCCTGATCCACACCTCGCGGCTGCTGTCGATGAGCGAGGACCTGCCGGTGGCGGTGGTGATCGTGGACACCGAGGAGCGGGTGCGGGCGTTCCTCCCGCAACTGGACGAACTGGTCGCCGAGGGACTGGTGATACTCGACGACTGCGAGGTCATCCGGTACGTCGGCCGCGCGGCCGGCCCCGGCGGCGCGGGCGCGAAGGGCAGGAAGTCCTCGTGAACTGGCTGCTCGTGGTCCTCGGGGCCGCGGTCGGGGCGCCCCTGCGCTACCTCACCGACCGCGCGGTGCAGTCCCGGCACGACTCGGTGTTCCCCTGGGGCACCTTCGTGGTGAACGTCGCCGGCTGCCTGATCCTCGGCCTGCTGACCGGCGCGGCGGCCGCGGGCGTCGCCGGACCGCATCTGCAACTGCTCCTGGGCACCGGACTGTGCGGGGCCCTGACCACGTACTCGACCTTCTCCTACGAGACCCTGCGCCTCACCGAGACCGGCGCGGGCACCTACGCCCTCGCCAATGTCGTCGCCAGTGTCGGGGCCGGCCTCGGCGCGGCCTTCGCCGGGGCGTGGATAGCCGGCGGCTTCTGACGGTCGCCGCCGATTCCGCCGCCCGTCACCGGCCCGTCACCTCAGCACCGTAAGTGTGTGTCCACCACTGTCGATCACCGTCCTCAGAACTGGATCCCATGAGCGCCATCTCCGTCGGTCAGGCCGTCGTCCTCGGAGTCGTCGAGGGGGTGACCGAGTTCCTCCCCGTGTCCTCCACCGGCCATCTGAAGATCACCGAGGGGCTCATGGGCATCCCCGTCGACGACAAGTCGGTCGTCGCGTTCTCCGCCGTCATCCAGGTCGGCGCCATCGCCGCCGTGCTGGTGTACTTCTTCAAGGACATCGTGCGGATCGTGTCCGCCTGGTTCCGGGGGCTGGCCGACAAGCAGGAGCGCTACCACCACGACTACAAGTTCGCCTGGTGGGTCATCTTCGCGACCATGCCGATCGTCGTGGTGGGCCTGGCCGCGAAGCCCTTCATCGAGGGGCCGCTCGGCTCCCTGTGGGTGGTCGCCGGTTCGCTGATCGCCGGCAGTGTCGTGATGTGGTGCGCGGACCAGATGGGCAGGCACAAGCGCGGTGAGGACGACACCTCCTTCAAGGACGCGATGCTGGTCGGCAGCTCGCAGATCCTCGCCCTGCTCTTCCCCGGCTTCTCCCGCTCCGGCGCCACCATGTCGACCGCGCTCATCCTCGACCTCGACCGCGTCGCCGCCACCCGCCTGTCCTTCTTCCTCGGCCTGCCGGCCCTGACCGGCGCCGGCCTCTACGAGCTCAAGGACGCGCTCGGCGCGAGTGTGGGCGCCGTCCCGCTGGCCGTCGGCACCGTCGTGTCCTTCGTGGTCGCCTACGGCTCCATCGCCTGGCTGCTGAAGTTCGTCGCCAAGCACTCCTTCAACGCGTTCGTCGTCTACCGGATCCTGGTCGGCCTGCTGCTGTTCGGCCTGCTCGGAACGGGCGTCCTCACCAGCTGAGCACGCTTCTGCGCCCGCCGCCCGGCCCACCGCCGCGGCGCACCGGGACCGGCCCGGAGGCAGAATGGCGATCATGACGTCGTCCCCGACCTATCTTCCGGTCCTTGAGCACATCGCCGAGGAGATCGAGCACACGCCCGGCCGCGGGCGCCCGGCCGACTACATCCCGGCGCTCGCGGCCCGGGACGCCCGCGCCTTCGGCATGGCCGTCGCGGAACTGGACGGCACGGTGTACGGAGTGGGGGACTGGCGGGAGCCGTTCTCCGCGCAGTCCATCACCAAGGTGTTCACCCTCGCCCTCGACCTGGCGCGCGAGGGCGACGAACTGTGGGAGCACGTGGGTCGCGAGCCCTCCGGCAACCCCTTCAACTCCCTGGTGCAGCTGGAGTACGAGAACGGCATCCCGCGCAACCCGTTCATCAACGCCGGCGCCCTGGTGGTCACCGACCGGCTCCAGACCCGTACCGGTGACGCGGCGGGCGAGCTGCTGGGCTTCCTGCGCGCCGAGAGCGGCAACCCGGAGCTGGACTTCGACGAGGAGGTCGCCGCCTCCGAGAGCGCGCACGGCGACCGCAACGCCGCCCTCGCCCACTTCATGGCCTCCTACGGAAACATCGACAATCCGGTGCCGGACCTGCTGGACCAGTACTTCCGCCAGTGCTCGATCGCGGCCTCCTGCGCCGACCTGGCGCTGGCCGCCACGTTCCTCGCCCGGCACGGCATAAGGGCGGACGGCTCCCGGCTGCTCGCCAGCAGCCAGGCCAAGCAGGTCAACGCGGTCATGCTCACCTGCGGGACGTACGACGCGGCCGGCGACTTCGCCTACCGTGTCGGCCTGCCCGGCAAGAGCGGCGTGGGCGGCGGCATCATCGCCGTCGTACCGGGCCGGTGCGCGCTGTGCGTGTGGAGCCCCGGCCTGGACGAGCGGGGCAACTCGGTGGCCGGCGTGGCGGCCCTCGACCGCTTCACGACCCTCACCGGCCTGTCGGTTTTCTGAACGGCCGCCCGGCGCGCGTCACCCGAGCGCACGCCGTCGGTGCGCGGACGGCAGCCCGGCGTCCCGGCCCGGTCGGCGTCCGCCGCGGTCTCGGCCGCGACGGGCTCCGGGGGCGACACCGACGTCCGCGGACCGTGCCGGGTCCCGTCGGCCGGTCAGACGCGCGAGGCGCGCCTGCGCCGGAACCGCAGACCGAGCAGCAGGGCCCCCGCGCCCAGACCGGCGGCGCCCGCGATGGTTCCCGTCCCCGGCCAGTCCGACTCCTGGGGCCGGGGCGCACCCGCGGACGCGACGACCGCCGCCCCCGGCTTCGTACCGGGCTTCGCTCCGTGCTCCGTCCCCCGCTTCGCCTCGGTCGTCGTCTCGTGCGAGACGGGCCGCAGGGCGTCGAGCGAACCCACCGGATCGACGTGACCGGCGGCGCCGAACCCCCAGTCGAGGAGCGCGCGCCCCTCCTCGTAGACGTTGCCCTCCTGAGGGTTCATCAACGTCACCAGGATGGTGCGCCCGTCCCGGTGGGCCGCGGCGACGAGCGTGTTGCCCGCGTTGGTGGTGTAGCCGTTCTTGATGCCGATCAGACCCGGATACGGCTCCACGCCGTCGGCACCGGTGAGCAGGCGGTTGGTGTTCGCGATCTGGAACGTGCCGTCGTTGCCGGGGAAGGCGGCGTGCGCGGTGGAGCAGTACCGCGCGAAGTCCGGGTTGCGCAGCCCGGCCCGCCCGAACACGGCCAGGTCGTACGCCGAGGAGTCCTGCCCGTCGGCATCGTAGCCGTCGGGGGAGACGACCGTGGTGTCCAGGGCGCCCAGGGAGCGGGCCTTGGTCTCCATCTGCCGGGCCGTGTGCTCCCAGCCGCCGTTGAGCGCGGCGAGCACGTGCACGGCGTCGTTGCCGGAGTTGAGGAACACCCCGCGCCACAGGTCGGCCACCTGGTACGTGTGGCCCTCGACGACCCCCACCAGGCTGCTGCCCTCGCCGATGCCCGCCAGTTCCTTGGCGCTGACGGTGTGCTGGATGCCCGCGGGGAAGGACGGCAGCACGGTCAGGGCGAACAGCGTCTTGAGGGTGCTCGCGGGCGGCAGCCTGCGGTGCGCGTCGTGCGCGGCCAGCACCTCGCCCGACGCGGCGTCGGCCACCACCCAGGACAGCGCGGAGACGGCCGGGACGTCGGGCGCCCCGGCGCGGAGCCGGACCTGTGTGCCCTCGCCGTCCAGCAGGGCCGGCTGCGGCACCGTCGCCCTCGGCTGCACTATCGCTCCCGTGCCCCCGCCCGTCGGACCGGCGGCCGCGACCGGAGAGGTCAGCGCCAGCAGACTCGCCGCGCAGAGTGCGCAGGCCGATACCGTGGTGCGCTTAGAAAATCTGATCTTCATATCGCAAACGTAGGGACAAAACGGTGCAGGCGGGACGCTGCCGAGAGCCGAACGGGGTCCGTGAGCACCCGGATGTCCTAGCTGCGTACCCCGACGGGCCCACAGCGGGCACGGTGCTGAGGGGGCGTCGGTTGTCCGGCGCGCCCTGGCTCAGTCGGTGGGCAGCGTCGGCTGGACGCGGCGCAGGAACGTGGCGTTGTCGGGCGTGTCGCGCAGCCGTTCCAGCAGCGTTTCCATACCGGTCCTGCCCTCGCGGCTGCGCAGGGCGCGGCGCAGACCACGGACAGCCGTCAACTCGGCCGGGCTGTACAGGAGTTCCTCACGCCGGGTGCCCGAGGGGTCGATGTCGACGGCCGGGAAGACGCGACGGGAGGCGAGTTCGCGGCTGAGCCGCAGCTCCATGTTGCCGGTGCTCTTCAGCTCCTCGAAGAAGAAGTCGTCGGCGCGGGACCCGGTCTCCACCAGCGCGGTGGCGAGGATGGTGAGGGAGCCGCCCTCCTCGGCCGACCGCGCCGCCCCGAAGAACCGCTTGGGCCCCAGGAGCGCGCCCGCGTCGACACCGCCGCTGAGGGTGCGGCCGCCCGCCGCGGCCGCGTTGTTGTGGGCCCGGCACAGCCGGGTGAGCGAGTCGAGGAGGACGACCACGTCCTCGCCGGCCTCGACGAGCCGTTTGGCCCGTTCGACGACGAGTTCGGCGAGCGCGATGTGCTGCCTCGGGGACCGGTCGAAGGTGGAGGCGTACACCTCGCCGCGCACCCGGCGCCGCATGTCGGTGACCTCCTCAGGGCGTTCGTCGAGCAGCACCACCATCAGCCGGCACTCGGGGTGGTTGCCCGCGACGGCGGCGGCGATCTGCTGGATCAGCACGGTCTTCCCGGTCTTGGGCGGTGCCACGACGAGACCGCGCTGCCCCTTGCCGACGGGCGCGATCAGGTCGGCGACGCGGCCGGTGAGTCCGGCGGCCGGGTGTTCGAGGCGCAGCCGCTCGCGCGGGTGCAGCGGAGTGAGGTCGTGGAAGCGCCGCCGGGCCCGGGCCTCGTCCGGCGAGCGGCCCCCGACGCCCGTGATCTCGGTGACGGCGTGCTGCTGCCCGAGCAGGCCTGCGACGGCATCGCCCTTGCGCAGGCCGTGGCGGCGGATCAGCGCGGCGGAGACCCGCGGGTCGGCGGGGGCGGGCAGGAAGTCCGCGCCGCGCAGATGCCCCTTGCCGGTCGCGTCGATGTCCAGGACACCGGTGACGGCCTGGGGGGCCGCGGACGTCTGCCGCGGTGCGGCGGGGCGTTCGAGTGTGGTGGTCATATGGGTGAAGGTCCTTTCGCGGACGGACGGCACGGGACGTGCGATGGGGGAAGGGCACAAGCCGCGACGGGGAGGCGTGGAGCACGGCCTCCGGCGGCGGAGGACACCACCTCGGCCGCGGCGCGCTGCCCGGGAAGGGCGCGGAGCGCCGCTCACGGAGAAGGTGAGGAGAAGCAGATCGCGTCGACCGCGACAGACGCGGCGACCCGGCGAGCTGATGAAGAACCGCACCGGCGCCCACAACGGGGCGTACACAGGTGCTGACGCCAGGGTACCACCCGGCTCGCGTGCGCGGCGAGAGCAGTGATCTGCGGCACAGCCGACCCCGGTGCGGTGACGTTCACCGGCCGCGGCGCGCTGTAAGAACCGGGCCCCCGAGTGACGGGTGTGTCTCCCGTTTTCTTCTTTGGGCCGTTTCGGGCCCTGTGGGGGTGGATTCGCCGTGAGCCGTCGTACGTCGCATGCGTACCGACCGCTGAGCTTGAAGAGACGGGCGTGGCTGACGCTCGGTGCCGTCGTCCTCGGGGGCGGGGGCATCGTGACGTATGCCGTCGCCAGCCCTTCGGGCGACCACGGCGCCACGGGCCGGGCCAAGCGTCCGCTGAAGATCTACGACCTCGCGCTGAAGGGCGACACGGACGCCAGGCGTGAGCTGCCCCGCACCGACACCCAGCAGTTCTCGCTGCTCGGCGTCACCTGGACGGGTGCCGGCAAGCGACTGCACGGCACGGCACAGGTGCGCACCCGGAGCACGGCGACCGGCGAGTGGAGCGCCTGGCACGGCCTCGGACTCGACGCCGACCCGCTGGAGAAGCCCGGCCGCGGTGTGCGCGGCGCGTCCGAGCCGCTGTGGGTCGGGCCATCCGACGGCGTCCAGGTGCAGATCGTCCGCAAGAACGGCACCACCGGCCCGATGCCCAAGGGGCTCAAGGTCAACCTCGTCGATCCGGGCGTGGTGACCGACGCCGAGACCAAGGCGCCCGCCGGGAACGAGCCGGCCGCCTTCGTCGCCGGGGCCGTCACCGGCCCGGTGAGCGGCGACACCGCACCGTCGGCGCCGGACGCGCCGCCGTCCACGGTCCCCGAGCCGCCGATCGTGCCCCGCGCCGACTGGGGCGCCGACGAGTCGCTCAGCCCCGACCCCTCGGAGTACAACGGCGACGTGAAGGCCGTGTTCGTCCACCACACGGACGGGGCCGCCTACACCTGCGACCAGTCGGCGTCGATCGTGCGCGGCATCTACGCTTTCCACACGCACGCCGAGCCGAGCGGCAACGGCTGGAACGACATCGGCTACAACTTCCTCGTCGACAAGTGCGGCACCGTCTTCGAGGGACGCAAGGGAGGCGTCGGCCTGCCGGTCCTCGGCGCCCACACCTACGGCTGGAACCGTGAGTCCACGGGCATCGCGGTGCTCGGCGACTACACCTCGGCCGGCGCCTCCGACGCCGCGCTGGCCTCCGTCGCCCGGGTGGCGGCCTGGAAGCTCGGCCAGTACGGGGCCGACCCCGCCGGCACCGTCCAGCTCACCACGGCCGCCACCCAGACGAACTACTCCGGCACCAGCTTCACCGCGGGCCGCACGTACACCTTCAACCGGATCTCCGGCCACCGCGACGGCTACAACACCGAGTGCCCCGGCGGCTCCCTGTACGCCCAGTTGCCCACCATCCGCTCCTGGGCGGCCGGCCCGGTGCAGGGCCTGAAGGTCGCCTCGGTCACCGGCGCGACCCTGTCGGGTTCGACGTACTACACCAAGAACAGCCTCACCGTGAAGTGGACGGCGACCACGCCGAGTTCGCTCATCAAGAGCTTCCAGGTGCTGGTGGACGGCAAGGCGGTCGCCACCACGTCCGGCACCGCCGCTTCCGCCACCGTCACCCTGGCCGCGGGCAAGCACACCGTCGCCGTGCGGGCCGTGCACCAGTCGGGGAAGACCGCGACCAGCGCCACGCTGAACGTCACGGCGGAGACGACGGCCCCCACCTTCACCACCGCGCCGAAGCTCGCCCTGCGTGGCGGTACCGTCAACACCGCGGCCGTCCCGGTCACTTTGAGCTGGAAGGCCGCGGACACCACGGCCCTGCGCTCCGTGCAACTGCTGTCCCCGACCACGGCCACCTTCGGCCCGGCCACCACCAGTTCCAACCGCACCGCCAAGTCCGGCAGCGCCTCCACCTGGTCGATGCGCGCGATCGACTACGCGGGCAACTCCCGTACGTCGTCCGTGTCGTACACGCCGGTGATCCTCCAGGAGAGTTCCGCCACCAAGTCCGGCAGCTGGACCACCCGTTCGTCGAGCAGCTACCTCGGCGGCAAGTCGTACTCCAGCGGCTCCAAGGGCGCCAGTCTCACCTGGACGTTCACCGGCCGCTCCGCCGCCTGGGTGGTCTCCCGCGCCTCCACCTCGGGCAAGGCCTATGTCTACGTGGACGGCACCAAGACCGCCACGGTCGACCTGAAGTCCTCCTCGACGCAGTACCGGCAGGCCATCTGGACCAAGACCTGGTCCGGCAGCGCCAAGCACACCGTCAAGATCGTCGTCGTCGGCACCTCCGGCCGCCCGACTCTCACCACGGACGGTCTCGTCTACATCAAGTAGCTCCGCCCCACGTCCGGTGCGGGAACACCCGGGCCCGGGGGCCCCCCCCCCCCCGCGGGCGGCCCCCCGGGGGGGGGGCGGGGGGGCCCCCCCCCCCCCGCGCCCGCCCCCCCCCCCCCGGGGGCGGGGCGCCCCCGGGCGGGGGCCCCCCCCCCGGGGGGGGGGGCCCCCCCCGGGCCCGGCCCCCCCCCCCCGGGGGGCGCCCGGGCCCGAGGTCGTGCTCAGGGGTGCCCCGCGCCGTCAGGCGTACGACCGCAGCCAGCGGAGCTTGGCCGCCTCCTGGTAGGGGCCGCCGCCCTCGTGGTCGTTGAAGTCGTACACCTCGATCCGCTTGTCCTGGTGCGCCCAGGCGTTGAACGCGGCGAACACCGTGGAGGGCGGGCAGGTCTGGTCCTCCAGGGCCGCCGAGAAGAGCGCGGGCGCGCGGCCGCGGGCGGCGAAGTGCACGCCGTCGAAGTACGACAGCGTGCGCAGGGCGTCCTCGGTGCGGCCGCGGTGGGTCTTGAGGTAGAGGCCGATCTCCCGGTACGGGTGACGGTCGGTCAGCGTCGCGCCGCGCGGGTAGTCGCACAGGAACGGCACGTCCGGCGCGATCGCGACCAGGTCCGGCACCAGCCCTCCCACCGCCAGCGTGATGCCGCCGCCCTGGCTCGCGCCGATCGCCGCGGTCCGGCCCGCGTCGGTCAGCGGGTGGGAGCGGGCCGCCTCGATCGCCCGGACCGCGTCGGTGAACACCCGGCGGTAGTAGTAGTTCTCCGGCGCGTCCAGACCGCGGGTCATGAAGCCGGGGTACGCGGGGGGGCCGCCGACCGGGTCGGGGGTGCCGCCCCCGCCGCCCCAGGCGCTGCCCTGCCCGCGCGTGTCCATCACGAAGTGCGCGCGGCCCGTCGACGCCCACAGCAGGTGTTCGTGCGGCAGGCCGCGCCCGCCGCCGTAGCCGACGAACTCCACGACCAGCGGCAGCGGCGCGTCGACCCGCGCGGGCAGCGTCAGCCAGCCCTTGACCGGGTGCCCGCCGAAGCCGGTGAAGGTCACGTCGTACACCTTCACCGTCGCCAGTCCCGTGTCCACCAGGTCGAACCGGGCGTCCAGGTCGTGCTCGCGGGCCTCCTGGAGCGTCTTGGACCAGAAGGCGTCGAAGTCCTCGGGCTCGGCGGACGAACTGCGGTACTCGCGGAGCTCGTCGAGGGGAAGGTCGAACAGGGCCATCAACAACCGCCTTCGCGAAGAGACTGAAGAGACTGCGGGGGCCACACCGTACGGCCTCGGCGCGGGCCGCCGTCAGCGGAGGTGTTCGTTCCGGACGTGCCGGATGTGATGGACGGCGGTCCCGGGCGCGTCAGGCGCCGTCCTCGTCCCGGCCGGGCCAGGCGTTGTAACGGGTGAGGTAGCCCGCGAACCGTTCGAGGTCGTCCTCCGGCCAGCTGGCCAGGCGCTCGTGGAAGGCCGCGCGGCGGCTCTCCGTGACCCGGGCGAGGATCCGCCGCCCGGCGGCCGTCAGATGGAGCACCTGGACACGGTGGTCGCCGGGGTCGGTACGGCGCTCGACGAGGCCCGCGCGCTCCAGGGCGGACACCTGCCGGCTGACGGTGGACTTGTCCAGCGCGTAGTGCGCGGCCAGGTCGGTGGCCCGGCAGCCGCCGCTCTCCTCCAGATGCCCGAGGAGCGTGTACGACACCAGGGACAGCTCGGGGTGCATGCGTCCCGCCGAGGCACGGGCCCGGCGGGCGAAGACCGTCATCTCGCGGTGGATGGTCTCGACGGCCGTCTCCCCGGCGGGCGTCCGCCGTGCGGCGCCGCGTCCTTCCGGTTCTGTCGCTGCGGTCACCGAATGCCTCCCCTGCTCTTCCGGTTGCATAGTACAACTGATGGGGCGAGGAGGGGCCGGCGGCCGGGCGTTGGGGTAGGGTGACCTGCGGCCGCGGAGGGTCCCGGTCGCAGGAAGCCGAGGAGGTGAGACCCATTACCGCTGTGTCAGGTCGGGTGCTCTCCCCTCGAAACGGCGCGGATCACCGTCGGTAGGTGACCGCGGGAGCGCCCTTCGGCTCCCGAAAGGTCCCGGCATTCGATGCCCGTACTTCCTCCCCCTTCTGCCTCTTTCTCCTCCTCCGCCTCTCCGCCGCCGCGTGCCGGGGTGGTCGCCGCGCTGCGCGCCGCCGGCTGCGTGTTCGCCGAGGAGGAGGCGGAACTGATCCTCGCCGGCGCCCGCACGCCACGGGAGATCGCCGCCCTGGTGGAGCGGCGCGTCGCCGGCTTCCCCCTCGAACAGGTCCTCGGCTGGGCCGGGTTCCACGGTCTGCGGATCGCGGTGGAGCCGGGTGTCTTCGTCCCGCGGCGCCGTACCGAGTTCCTGGTCGACCAGGCGGTGGCCCGGTCCCCGGAGGCGTCCGTCGTCGTGGACCTGTGCTGCGGCTCGGGAGCCGTGGGCGCGGCGCTGGCCGAGGCGCTCGGACCGGTCGAACTGCACGCCGCCGACATCGATCCGGCCGCGGTGCGCTGCGCCCGGCGCAACATCGTCCCGAGGGGCGGCGCGGTCCACCGGGGCGACCTGTTCGACGCGCTCCCGGGCAGTCTGCGGGGCCGCGTCGACATCCTGGCGGCCAACGTGCCCTACGTCCCCACGGACGAGGTCGGCCTGCTGCCGCCCGAGGCCCGCGACCACGAGCCGCTGGTCGCCCTGGACGGCGGCCCCGACGGCCTCGACATCCTGCGCCGCGTCACCGCCGAGGCCCCCACCTGGCTCGCCCCCGACGGCTGCCTCCTGGTCGAGACCAGCGAGCACCAGACCCCGCAGGCGCTGGCGGTCTTCCTCGAGGCCGGCCTGACCGCCCACCTCGCCGTGTCGGAGGAATTCAGCGCACACGTGGTGACGGGAACCAGACACTGACCGGGTGAGCCGGCCCCGCGGGCGGGGGAGTCACGGCAGTGGCTGGGCGCGGGCGATCAGCAGGGCCACGTCGTCGTGGTTGTCCGGTTGGTGGAGAGTGCGGAGCAGGAGGTCGCAGAGCTCTTCCAGGGGACGGGGCGGGCCGCCGAGGAGGTTCAGGAGCGTGGCCAGGCGCTCGTCCAGGGACTCCCGGCGCGTCTCGACGAGCCCGTCCGTGTAGAACACCAGCTGGTCGCCCGGGTCGAGGTGCACCGTCGTGGTGGAGAACGGGATGCCGCCGACGCCCAGCGGCACCCCGGTGGGCAGTTCGAGCAGTTCCGGCGGACGGCCCACCGGGATCCGCGCCGGGGGCAGGTGCCCGGCGTTGGCGATCCGGCACCGCCGCAGGTGCGGGTCGTGGATGGCGTACAGGCAGGTGGCGATGGAGTGGTCCAGGCCCTCCGTGATCCGGTCGAGGTGTTCGAGCAGCCGCGCGGGATCGAGGTCGAGCGAGGCCAGCGCCTTCGTCGCGGTGCGCAGCCGGCCCATCGTGGCCGCCGCGTTGATGCCGCTGCCCATGACGTCGCCGACGACGAGGGCCGTCCTGTCGCGCTCAAGCGGGATCACGTCGAACCAGTCGCCGCCCACCTCGACGGTGGCGCCCGCCGGCTGGTACCGGGAGGCGACCTCCAGGCCGCCCGTGACCGACGGATGCCGGGGCAGCAGGCTGCGCTGGAGGGTGAGGGCGGCGTCGCGGGCGTTCTGGTACCAGCGGGCGTTGTCGATCTGCACGGCCGCGCGGGCGGCCAGCTCCCCGGCCAGCAGCACGTCGTCCGCGCTGAACGGCTCCGGATTGCGGGTGCGCTTGAGGTCCAGCGCCCCCAGCACCTCGCCCCGCGCGGTCAGCGGCACGGCCAGGTACGAGTGCACGCCCGCGAGGCCCAGCAGCACGGCCGCCTCCGGTGACCGGGCGATCCTGGGCAGGTCCTCGTCCCTGACCCGCGCGACCAGCACCGGGCGGCCGGTACGCACACACAGCGTCACCAGGCGTTCGGGGCCGTAGCGGGCGATGTGACCGGGCGGATCGGCCGCCTCCAGGGCGTCCGCCGCGCGGTCGGCCCGTACCGCCAGGGCCCGGATCACCGCCGGTTCGGCCGGTCCGAGGCTGCTGCGGCGCCCCTCCACCACGGGCTCCAGCAGATCCACCGCGGCCACGTCGGCCAGCTCCGGTACGGCGACCTCGGCCAGCTCCCGGGAGGTGCGCTCCAGATCCAGCGTGGTGCCGATACGGGCCGAGGCGTCGGCGATCAGGGCCAGGCGGCGGCGCGCGGCCTCCGCCTCGACGCCCGCCCGGTACTGCTCGGTGATGTCGACGACCGACACGGCCACGCCCAGCACGGTGCCGGAAGCGTCCTCGAGCCGGTACAGGGAGAACGACCAGGCACGGTCCTCGTCGGGGGCGGCCGGGGTCCGGCCCACCGTGGACAGGTCGACCAGCGGCTGCCCGGTCTCCAGCACCCGGCGCGCCGCGGACTCCAGGGCCTCGGCGCCCCACTCGGGCAGCAGCTCGACCGCCGTGCGGCCGACGTGCGCCTCGGCGGGCAGGCCGTTGATCCGCTCCAGGGCCGGGTTGACCGAGACGTACCGCAGCCGGTTGTCCAGCACGGCCAGGCCGATCGGGGACTGCGAGACGATCCGTTCCGACAGCGCCACGTCCCGCTCCAGCCGCCGTACGGTCGACTGGTCGGCGGCGAGCCCGAGCGCGTAGGCCTCCCCGCGGTCGTCCAGCAGCCGCATGTTGCGGAACTCCACCAGCCGGGTACTGCCGTCCTTGTGCCGGACGGGAAACGCGCCCGCCCAGCCCCGACCGGTCCGCAGCACCTCCGAGAACAGCTCGATCACCAGGTCGAGGTGGCGCTCGTGGACCATGAGCTGGGCCGCGTTCCTCCCCAGCGCCTCCCGCGCCGAGTAGCCGAAGAGCTCCGCGGCCTGCGGACTCCACAGCACGATGCGTCCCCGGGCGTCGAGGACCACCGAGGCGACGCCCAGCACGTCGAGCAGCCCGCTCGGCCGTGCCGGGCGTCCCGCCGGTTCCTCGCCCTCGGCCGGGGAAGCCCCGGAAGCAGTCATCCCACGCACCGCCTTCACCGTCCGCGGCGGCCCGTCGTCCCGGTGCGGGCACCCCTGCCGTACCGTGCCGCACCCGTCTTCGAGGCGGTCCGTCGCTTCCCTCCACCATCCCGCACCGCGGGGGCACCTTCGCGCCGAATCGGCAGAAGGACCGATGCCCCCGGCCGGAGGGCGAGCGGGCAGTCGGCGGCGGTGGTGTTCCGCCGGGAAACGGTGCTTTGCTGGATTCTGCGAGTGGAGCGCCGCGCGGAGGGAACTTCGTTCGGTACCCAGGCCACGAGAGGAGTGATCGCGATGGCGAGCGAGCCGGAGCACCCCGAATCCGTCTCGGTGGAGCTGAGCGGATGCACCAAGGAAGACGCCCGGACCGTGTTCGACGCCCTGTGTGCCTGCTTCTCCTCCGACCGGTGCGCGGACGACGTGCCCCGGGACTACCACGAGGTGCGCCCGACCGTGTGGCTCGGCACGTTCGACGTGGCCGAGGAGCACGGGGCGGACTGCCGGCCCACCCGGCTCGGCGCGTCCGTCACGGCCGACGTACAGGGCGGCTACTGGGCGATCGACCGTTTCCGCACCACCCTGGGCTCCCTGTTCACCGTGGACGACCTGAGCATGGCCTCCGGAGACCAGGAGCGCGAACTCCACGTCCGTCTGCAGAGCGGCTGACACCGGACGCCGAGAGGACCCGGGGCCGTTTATGCAACTAGTTGCATAAACGGCCCCGGGTCCTCTACAACTACAGACATGAGCCGTTACCCCCATCTGCTGCGCCCGCTCGACCTGGGCTTCACCACGCTGCCCAACCGCGTCCTCATGGGCTCGATGCACGTCGGCCTGGAGGAGGCCGAGCGCGGCTTCGAGCGGATGGCGGAGTTCTACGCGGCCCGCGCCCGCGGCGGAGTGGGACTCATCGTCACCGGCGGCATCGCCCCCAACGAGGAGGGGAGGCCGTACGAGGGCGGCGCGAAGCTCACCACCGAGCAGGAGGCCGAGCGGCACACGACCGTCACCGCCGCGGTGCACCGCGAGGGCGGCCGGATCGCCCTGCAGATCCTGCACTTCGGCCGCTACGCCTACCACCGCGACCTGGTCGCCCCCAGCCCCCTCAAGGCGCCCATCAGCCGGTTCGAGCCCCGCGAACTCACCGACGCCGACATCGAGCGGACCATCGACGACTACACCCGCACCGCCCTCCTCGCCCGCCGGGCCGGCTACGACGGCGTCGAGATCATGGGCTCCGAGGGCTACCTCGTCAACGAGTTCATCGCCGCGCGGACCAACCACCGCACCGACCGCTGGGGCGGCTCCTACGAGAACCGGACGCGCTTCCCGGTCGAGATCGTGCGCCGGGTCCGCGAGGCCGTCGGCGAGGACTTCATCATCATCTACCGGCTGTCCATGCTGGACCTGGTGCCCGACGGCTCGACCCTGGACGAGGTCGTCACACTCGCCCGGGCGGTCGAGGCCGCCGGGGCTACCCTCATCAACACCGGCATCGGCTGGCACGAGGCCCGCATCCCCACCATCGCCACCTCCGTACCGCGCGGCGCCTACGCGTTCGCCACCAAGAAGCTGATGGGCCGGGTCTCCCTCCCCCTCGTCACCACCAACCGCATCAACACCCCGGAAGTCGCGGAGCAGTTGCTCGCCGACGGGTACGCCGACATGGTGTCCGTGGCCCGCCCGATGCTCGCCGACCCCGACTTCGTCGCCAAGGCCGCCGCCGGCCGCCCCGAGGCCATCAACACGTGCATCGGCTGCAACCAGGCCTGCCTCGACCACACCTTCAGCGGGCAGATCACCTCCTGCCTGGTCAACCCGCGCGCCTGCCACGAGACCGAGCTGGTCCTGTCCCCGACCCGGCGGCGCAAGCGGGTCGCCGTCGTCGGCGCCGGACCCGCCGGGCTCGCCTGCGCGGTCTCGGCCGCCGAACGCGGCCACCAGGTCACCCTGTTCGACGCGGCGGGCGAGATCGGCGGCCAGCTCGACGTGGCCCGCAAGGTCCCCGGCAAGCAGGAGTTCGGCGAGACCCTGCGCTACTTCCGCCACCGGCTCGACGCGCACGGCGTGGACGTACGGCTGAACACCCGGGTGAGCGCCGGTGACCTCGCGGACTACGACGAGACCGTGGTCGCCACCGGCGTCACCCCGCGCATCCCCGACATCCCCGGAGTCGGCCACCCGAGCGTCCTCGGCTACCTCGACGTCCTGCGGGACGGCGCACCCGTCGGCGAGACGGTGGCGATCCTCGGCGCCGGCGGCATCGGCTTCGACGTGGCCGAGTACCTCACCGACGGCGGTGACGGGGCGAGCGAGGACCCGGCGGCGTACTTCCGGCTCTGGGGAGTCGACATGGACCAGCGCGAGCCCGGCGGACTCACCGCGCCGCGGCGGCCCGCGCCGCCGCGCACGGTGCACCTGCTCCAGCGCAGGACCACCAAGGTCGGCGCCGGACTGGGCAGGACGACCGGCTGGATCCACCGCACCGGACTCCGCCGGCGCGGGGTCACCATGGTGCCCGGCGTGCGCTACGACCGGATCGACGACCAGGGCCTGCACATCACCGTCGACGGCACGAGCACGGTCCTGAAGGTCGACACGATCGTGCTGTGCACCGGGCAGGAGCCCCGGCGCGACCTCTACGAGGAACTGGTCGCCGCCGGGCGCCGCGCGCATCTGATCGGCGGCGCGGACGAAGCCGCCGAACTCGACGCCAAGCGCGCCATCAAACAGGGCACCGAACTGGCGGCGGCGCTCTAGGGACGGGCCGGCGTGCGGGCCGTCCCTAGGATGATCCCCATGTCACTTCCGCACGCGATCCTCACCGCGCTGCTCGAAAAGCCGTCGTCGGGGCTCGAACTGACGCGCCGCTTCGACAAGTCCATCGGCTACTTCTGGTCGGCGACGCATCAGCAGATCTATCGCGAGCTGGGAAGGCTGGAGGCCGGCGGCCTGATCCGCGGCCTGCCGGCGAAGGAGCCGGCCCGCGGGCAGAAGAAGGACTACGAGGTGCTGCCCGCGGGCCGCGCGGAACTGGCCCGCTGGACCGCCGCCTCCCAGGAGCCGAAGCCGTACCGCGACGCCCTGCTGCTGCGGATGCGCGCGGCGGCCGTTGTGGGCACCGCGGGCCTTCGCGCCGACCTGGAGCGCCATCTGGAACTGCACGAACGGCAGTTGGCGGAGTACCGGGAGATCGAGGAACGTGACTTCCCGCCCGGCAAGGACAGTCCCGAGGACCGGCTGCGGCACCTGGTCCTGCGGGGCGGTGTCGACCTGGAGACCTTCTGGATCCAATGGCTCCGGCGCGCGCTGGAGGGGTTCGCCGAAGTGCCGGGCCGGGCAGCGGAATTGCCCGGCCAGGATCCGGAATGAGGACAGCGGGGCCCGGAGGCGCGGTCAGTACCGGTGCGCCTTCGCACGCGAACGGCGGCGCAGCACCCACCCGGTGGCGACCACAGCCGCCCCGACCAGCGTCCCGCCGGCCGCGAGCGTGAGAGTTCCGTAGTCCTTGACGCCCCCGCCCAGGCCGCCCAGCACACCGCGGGTCGGCGCCGCCGTGGGCACGCCGTTCGGTACGTAGGTGGGTACACCGTTGGGCGCGTAAGTGCGTACGCCGTTCGGTGCGTATGTGGGAGCGACGTTCGGCGCGGGCGTCTGCCGGTACGTGGCCGCCGCCGTCGGAGTGGCGCGGCCGCCGGAGACGACGACGGACTGCGTGCCCGCCGTGATGTTGTTCGCGCAGACGACGGCCACCGTGTAGGTGCCCGGGCTCACGCTCTGCCAGGCGGCGGACTGGCCACTGGCCGTCCCGGTGAGCGCCACCTGGCGTCCTTGGGTGAAGCTCGTCTGGCCGGCGGAGAGCAGCGAGGCCGTGCCCCAACTGCCGTTGACCTGGCTGCAGACGCTGGTCGTCACGGACACGGTCGAACCGTTGGCGGTCACGGAGATACCGGCGGCCTCGGCCGTACCGGTGGCGAGACCGAGTGAGAGCGCGGCGGCCGTAGCGGCCACGGCTATGGAGCGGGAGGGTGGCTGAGTGTGGCGCATGGGACTGTCCTCCGGCGGCACGGTCGGCGGACCATCCCATGTGCCGCCGGAGATAGGGGAATCGCCCGTGCTGCCTCGGAGCCAGCCAACGTCTCCCGGCCGCCGCCCGCATGCGGTGCGCGGCCGTACGGGTGGGCACCGCCCGGGCGGCCGACACCCGGTCGGGTGCACGGGGCGTCCGCGCCCGACCGGGTGCGCGGGGCCGCCCGGTTCGTCGCCGCCCTGTCCGTGCTCAGGGCTTGCCGGTCGTCATCGACCGTTCGGGTGAGAAGCCGCCCCAGGTGCCGTCCGGGAGCATCGCCCGGATCCGCACCCGGTGGCCCACCCCGGCCTCGCGCCCCAGGTAGAAGCTGTACGAGGCCTTTTCACGCGGTGCCGTGCCGCCCCAGACGAGCGAGGTGGCCGGCTGTCCGTCCAACTGGATCTGGTACTGCGTCACCACACCGTCCGTGTGCGGCGGGACCCAGCTCAGGTCCAGGTAGTACGCTCCGTCCGCCCGGTGGGTCGTGGCGCGGAAGGAGGACGGCGCGGTGGCCCGGCCGTCGTCGGAGCCCGGCGCGGTGGTGAGCCGGACGGCGGAACCGGCGGGGGAGAGGTTGTCGGCCGCGTCGCGGGCGCGCACGGTGAACGCATAGGAGGTGCCCGGCCGCAGGCCGGTGACCACGGTGGCGGTCTGGCTGCCGCCGACACTGTGGATCTTCGTACCGCCCTGGTAGACGTCGTACGACGCCACGCCCCGGTCGTCCGCCGAGGGGGACCAGGTCAACTGGACGGCCCGGCTGCCCACCACCCGGCCGCGCACGTCGAGCGGGCGGCTGGGAGCCGAGCGGTCGGCCGCGACGGCGGCCGGTGTCGTCGCCCGCACCGGTCGGCTGCGAGGGCCGAGCCGGCCGTCGGTGCCGCGCGCCCGGACGGTGAAGACGTACGTGGTCGACGGACTGAGCCGGGTGATGTCCACCATGCGCTCACGGGCCGGTACGGCCGTCACCTTCGTGGCGTCGCGGTACACCTCGTACCCGCCGATGCCCGAGGCCGCGGGCATCGCGTGCCACATCACGTGCACACTGGTCGCGCTCCCCGCGGCGGCGGTGACGCCGGTCGGCGCGCCGGGCAGCCGGCCTCCCTCCCCGTCGTCCGCGGCGCTCCGGCCGCAGGCGGCGAGCAGCGCCGCCGCCGCGCACAGGGCCACGACACGCCCGGGCGCGCGGAGACGGCGGGTAGCGGGGGCGGGAACGCGTCGCACGGGTCTGCCTCCCCAGGAGCTGCGGCGTGGGCGGCCCCGCACACCGCACGGACAATGGTCCGGACCAATATGGCGTGTTGACGGGGGCGCATCAAGAGGGCCGGGGTTGGTGGGAGGCCCGGGGCGTTACGTATGCTGAAGTTCCTTCCGGGCTGAACTCCCCTGTGTCTCAGGTGAGTTCACGCTGTGGCGCGGGTAGCTGTCGTCGCTGTCTCCCGCGTCGCCACGGGCGGTCCGGGGGCCGGTCCGGTAGGGGACCGGGCCCCCGGCCGTCCGATGGGCGGTGCGGGCCATGCGCCCTCCGTTTCCCCTAACGTGGGCCGCGCGACCGATTGCTCCGCAATTCACCTCACGTGGGGTGAATGCCCGTCATGTCCCCGAGGAGAGGGGCCCCTCATCGTGCGTGCCCAGTCGCTGACGCTCGTCGCGGCGAGCGCCGCCCTGCTCGCTCCCACGACGCTGCCGACGCCCACCGTGCCGTACGCGTACCGCACCCGCGGGGAGCCCGCGGCCCACGGCGACGGTGCTGTCCAGGCCGCCGACCTGCTGGCCAGGGTGCGTGACTGCAGACCGGTCTCCCGCGGCCGCTACCGCCCCGACGCCGGGCACCCGGCCACCGTCCCGGTGTGCGGACTGCCCGGCGCCGTCTTCTGGAAGGCCGACATGGACATCGACTGCGACGGACAGCCCACGGTGCGCTGCAACCGCCGCACCGATCCGCAGTTCTCCCCGACCGCGGCCTATGAGCAGTCCAACGGCCACCGCCTGGACGCCGCACGGCTGCCGTACGTCGTCCTGCCCGCCCCGAGCCGCATCTGGGACCACCGCGCCCACGGCGTGGGCGGGGGATCGGTCGCGGCCGTCGTCTACCGGGACCGCGTGCAGTACGCGGTCGTCGGCGACATCGGGCCGCGCGAGCTGATCGGCGAGGCCTCCTACGCCACCGCCCGGCGCCTCGGCATCCCCGCCGACCCGCACGGCGGCGGTGTCCGCTCCGGCGTCACCTACATCGTCTTCCAGCACTCCCGGATCAGCGCCATCGAGGACCACGCGGCCGCCGTCGCCACCGGCGAGCGGCTGGCACGCCGACTGGTGAACGGCGGGACGGCGACGGGGCAGGCGGACGACCCGCCGCGCCCGCCTGTGGCGAACGGCGGGACGGCGGGGCCGCGGGCGGACGACCGGCCTCTGGTGAGCGGCGGGACGGCGACGCCGTAAGCGGGCGACCCGCGACGGCCCCCTGTGGTGAGCGGCGGAAGGGCGAAGCCGTAGGCGGGCGGCCTGCCCGGCCCGCCGGCCTGCCTCGCACCGCCCGGGCCTCTCACACGGCCCTGCCCGCCCCTCACACCTTCCGGTAGCCGTACGCCTCCGAGGCCGCCGCCTCCACGGCGTCCAGGTCGGCTCCCGCCGCCGCCGTGACCACCGCGGCGACCGCGCCCTCGACGAACGGGGCGTCCAGCAGCCGTGTGTTCTCGGGCAGTTCGTCACCCTCGGCCAGCAGCGCCTTCACGGTGAGCACCGCGCTGCCCAGGTCGGTGAGCAGGGCCACCCCGGCACCCCGGTCCACGGCCGCCGCGGCCGCGGCGACCAGTTCGGCACTGGTGCCCAGCCCGCCGTCCTCCCGGCCCCCGGCGGCGGCCACCGGCACGCCCGCCGCCCCGCCCGCCAGTCCCTTCGCCAACTCGACCACCGAGGACGCCACCTCGGCGCTGTGCGACACCAGCACGATCCCGACCGCCTTCTCACCACTCATGTCACGCCTCCGCCGCGGCGGATTCGGCCAGTGCGGCGATCAGCAGGGCGGACGAGGTGGCCCCCGGATCCTGGTGCCCGATGCTGCGCTCGCCCAGATAACTCGCCCGGCCCTTGCGGGCCAGCAGCGGTGTGGTCGCCTCGGCGCCCGCCTCGGCGGCGGCGCGGGCCGCCGCGAAGCCGTCACCGAGCGCGTCCACCGCCGGCACCAGCGCGTCGATCATGGTCTTGTCGCCCGGGGCGGCCCCGCCCAGCGTCATGACCCCGTCCACCCCGGCCCGCAGCGCCTCGGCGAGCTGCTCCTCGCTCACCTCGGCGGCGTCCCCGAGCGCCTTGCCGGTGCGCCGCAGCAGCGTCCCGTACAGCGGCCCCGACGCGCCGCCGACCGTGGAGATCAGCTGCCGCCCGGCGAGGACCAGCACCGCGCCGGGCGTCCGCGGGTCCTCCTTCTCCAGCGCGGTCCGTACGGCCGTGAACCCGCGCTGAAGGTTGCTGCCGTGGTCGGCGTCCCCGATGGGCGAGTCGAGGGCGGTGAGCCATTCCGCCTCGCGGGCCACGGACACGGCGGTCGCCGTCATCCAGCGGCGGAAGAAGTCGGCGTCGAGCACTGGATCTCCCTTGCGTGGTAGGTACGGTCGAGGCGCTCGCTGACTCACCTGCCCCAGCGCAGGCCCGGTGTGCTCACCGGTGCGTCCCACAGCCGCAGCAGTTCCTCGTCGATCTGGCACAGGGTGACCGAGGCGCCCGCCATGTCCAGGGAGGTGACGTAGTTGCCCACCAGCGTGCGGGCGACCGGCACGCCCCGCTCGGCGAGCACCCGGTGCACCTCCGCGTTGAAGCCGTACAGCTCCAGCAGCGGGGTCGCGCCCATCCCGTTGACCAGCAGCAGAACGGGGTTGCGCGGGCTCATGTCCTCCAGGATCGCGTGCACCGCGAAGTCGGCGATCTCACGCGAGGTCATCATCGGCCGCCGTTCCCGGCCGGGCTCGCCGTGGATGCCGATGCCGAGCTCCAGCTCACCGGCCGGCAGGTCGAAGGTGGGGCTGCCCTTGGCCGGGGTGGTGCAGGCGCTCAGCGCGACGCCGAAGCTGCGGGAGCTCTCGTTGACCTGCCGGCCGATCGACTCCACCCGCTCCAGCGGCTGCCCCTCGTCGGCCGCGGCGCCCGCGATCTTCTCCAGGAACAGGGTCGCGCCGGTACCGCGCCGCCCGGCCGTGTACAGGCTGTCGGTCACCGCCACGTCATCGTTGACCAGCACCTTCGCGATCTGGATGCCCTCGTCCTCGGCGAGTTCGGCGGCCATGTCGAAGTTGAGCACGTCGCCGGTGTAGTTCTTCACGATGAACAGCACACCCGCCCCGCTGTCCACGGCCGCCGCGGCCCGCAGCATCTGGTCCGGCACCGGCGAGGTGAAGACCTCCCCCGGACAGGCCGCCGAGAGCATCCCGGGCCCGACGAACCCGCCGTGCAGCGGCTCGTGCCCGGATCCGCCGCCGGAGACCAGCGCGACCTTCCCCGCCACCGGCGCGTCCCTCCGCACGATCACCCGGTTCTCCACGTCGACCGTCAGCTCGGGGTGGGCCGCCGCCATACCACGCAGCGCGTCCGCCACGACGGTCTCGGCGACATTGATGAGCATTTTCATCGATACCTCCTGCAGAGCTTGAAAGCGGCTTCCGGCGGTACTGGTGACGGGGCGGCCAAGGTCGGGGAGCTGCGACCCGGGGCGGCCGCAAGGCTCCTATCGGCAGTATCGGCCCTACCCCGGCGATGGTCACCTGTGGCGACCAGTCAGGCGAACGAGGGAATGCGCACCCACGGGCTCCCGGCCGTTCCGCTTGGCCGGCCCGCACCTGTCATACCGGCACAGGGGGAGGCTGGTCGAGTGGTGGATCCGGGCGCAGTGGAGGGGGCTCTTTCGCGCTGGACCACCGCAAGCGGCTGCCGAAGCGGCCTGGCAGAAGGTGTGGACGTGGCGGTGGCCGTGCTCAGTCCTCCTCGCGGTCAGTGCGGTCCTTCCGGCGCCGCGGGAGCCGGTGCGCCGCGACCGGCCGGCCGGCTACGAGGTGGTCGGCCACGATCGTGGCGGCCGCCGCCGGGTCCACGTGCCCGTACCAGACGTCGTCGGGCTGCACGCTGACCACCGGCGCCTGGTTGCAGGGGAACTGGCACCCCGTCTGCACCACGAGGACGTCGTCGTCGCCGAGCCCGTGCTCCGCCAGCCGCCGCGCCAGCGCGCGCACGCTGTCGTCCGCGCCCTTGGCCGTGCAGCGCGGCCCGCGGCACACCATGACCTGGTGCCGGTGGCCGGTGACCTCCTCCCAGGCCGGGGAGGTGAGGCCGGGTTCCTCGCCGCTGATCGGCTTGACGGACTCCGCGGCCGCGGCCACGGAGTCGGCAGAGTCGGCGAGCCGGGTGGCGACGAGCAGCGCGGGGCGGTGGCCGGCGCGCTCCCGCCACCAGTACGCCGCGATCCGCCGCAGCCAGGAGTGGCCCGGACCCGAGGCCCCGAGGCGGACGCCGATCAGGACGACGGTCTCCGTGCCAGCGTCGGCCAGCCTGGTCAGCTCGGCGGACAGGGACGGCTCGCCCTGCTGCAGGAACGCCGTCGTGGCACCCGACGGCGCGGCAGCTCCGAGCAGTTCGGCCCGGCGGTTGGCCTCCGTGAGGGACATGCCGACCAGCACCGTGGCACGGCCCGCGACTCGCGCCGGGAGGGCTGCCGCAGGGGCCGCCGAGGGGGCGCCCGTACGGTTCTGGCTCATGACGCGGGCCCCTCGGGAAGCAGTCCGTTCCACCGGATGTGCGGCCTGTCGTGCCGGGGGTGCCGCTCCACGGTCGCGTCGACTCCGTAGGCGCGCGCGATGGTGGCCGAGGTGAGCACCTCGGAGGCGGGTCCGTGGGCCACCAGGCGGCCGTCGAGCAGTACCGCGACGTCGTCGCAGTAGGCGGCTGCGAGTTCGAGGTCGTGCAGGGCCGCGACGGTGGTGACACCGAGCCCGCGTACGGTTTCGAGGAAGCCGAGCTGGTAGCGCAGGTCCAGGTGGTTGGTGGGCTCGTCCAGCAGGAGCACCCCGGGCTCCTGTGCCAGGGCCCGCGCGAGCTGGACCCGCTGGCGCTCGCCGCCGGACAGGGACGACCAGGCCCTGTCGAGCAGCCCGCCCACGTCGGTGGCGGCGACGGCTTCGGCGAGCACGGACTGCTCGTGGTCGGCCACGGCGCCCGCCAGAACGGGCCACCGGCCGCGGTGGGGCGTGCGCCCCAGGTCGACGACCTGGCGGGCCGTCAGCGGCAGCGCTGTGTCGGCCTGCTGCTCCATGAAGGCCAGCTGCCGCGCGCGTTGGCGGGCCGTCAGGGCGTACAGGTCGCCGCCGTCCAGGAGGACCCGGCCCGTCTGCGGCCGGCGCAGTCCCGCCAGCGCCCGCAGCAGCGTCGTCTTGCCGGCCCCGTTCGGCCCGAGCAGGCCGGTCGTCCTGCCGGGGGCGAAGCCGAGCGTCACGTCCGTCAGCAACGTGGCGCCGTCGACACGCACGCCGACGCCCTCGGCACGCAGCCCCACCGGGCTCGCGGCGATCACGCCGGCCTCGCGTGGCCGACCTGCCGTCTGCCCGGCGCCACAGCAGCCACGCGAAGAACGGCGCGCCGAGCCCGGCGGTGACGACGCCGACGGGGATCTCCTGGTTCGGGAGCATCGAGCGCGCCACGATGTCACTGCCCACCAGCAGCGACGCACCGAGGAGTGCGGACAGGGGCAGCAGGAGGGCGTGGCGCGGGCCGCAGATCAGACGGACGACGTGCGGCACCACCAGGCCGACGAACCCGATGACGCCGGTGTGGGCGACCAGGCACGCGGTCACCAGCGCGGCCGCGGCGACCAGGGCCCAGCGGGTGCGTTCGACGTGGACGCCGAAGGAGCGGGCCGCGGTCTCGCCGAACGCGAACGCGTCCAGGTCCCGGGCGGCCGCGACCATGACCACCGTGCCGACGACGGTCACGGCGCTCAGGAAGACGGCCGTGTCCCACCGGACCCCGGCCACCGAGCCCAGCGTCCACTCCATGACACCTCGGGCGGCGTTGCGGTCGCCGAGGACGAGCACGACGAACGACGTGTACGCGCCGCACATCTGCCCCACCGCGATGCCGGCCAGCACGGTCCGCGCGGCCGGCAGGGACCGGGTGCGCGCGGCGGCCAGTGCCAGTACGACGACCACGGCGAGCAGGGCGCCGGCGAAAGCGGCCGCCGGGAGCGCGCTGATCGCCGCGGCGCCGGTGGCTCCGACGCCGAGGACGATCACGGTGACCGCGCCGACGGCGGCACCGTTGGAGATCCCGAGCAGGTAGGGGTCGGCCAGGTCGTTCCCCGTCAGGGTCTGCAGCACCGCGCCGCAGACCGCGAGCCCGGCGCCGGTCGCGGCGGCTCCCAGGACCCGGGGCAGCCGCAACTGCCAGACGATCTGGTCGTCCAGCAGCGTGACATGGGAGCCGCCGAGGCCGAGCCGGCGCAGAACGACGCCGGCCACGACGTGCGGCGGCTCGTGGACCGAACCCACGGCGAGGCCGAGCAGGACGGTGACCAGCAGCAGGACCGCGGCAACGGTCAGGCCCGCCGCCGCGCGACTCGCTCCCGCGGGCCGTGCGGCGGGACGATCCGCCACGGTCATGAACGCGGGCGCAGCTTGCTCAGGCCTGCCGAGACCAGGGCGGCACCGTCGGCGAGGCGCACGCCGGGCGTCGTCTCGGAGAACGGCACGACCACGAAAGCCCGGTGCCGGACGGCGGTGAGCTTGCTGAGCACCGGGTCGTGCTCCAGGTAGTCGATCCTGGACTGCGCGGTGTCCCAGCTGGCGTCCGCGAGCACGATGACGTCCGGGTCCGCCGCGGTCACCTTCTCCCAGCTCACGGTCTTCCAGCCACCGGGCAGCGCGCCGAAGACGTTGTGGGCGCCGACGGCGTCGAGCACGAGCTGGGGTCCGCCGTGGCCGGCGCCGACGAACGGGGCCTTGGTGTTCGAGTCGTACCAGAGCACGTTCAGGCCCTTGCCCGCCGCCTTGGCCTCGAGGTCGGCAAGCTGATGCTTCTGCTCCTTCTGGAGGGCGGCGGCACGCGGTCCGACACCGAACACCTCGGCGATGTCGCCCACTTCGTCCCACACCGCCTGGAAGGACACCGGCGGCACCTGCTTGCTGTCGGCGCAGCCGAACGGCGACAGGTAGGACTCGATGCCCTTGGAGCTCAGCTCCGCCTGCGTGCCCGCCACCTTGCCGCTGAACGCGCTGGAGTAGGAGGCGTAGAGGAAATCCGGACGCGACGCGAGGAGCTTCTCCGCGGTCGGGTACTCCTTGGAGAGCACCGGGACGGCGTCGTAGGCCGCCGTCCACTTCGCCGGGACCGCGTCGTCGAGGAACGCCGTTCCGGCCATCCGGGACTGCAGACCGAGGGCCAGGGCCACCTCGGTGGCGCCCTGGTTGAGGGTGATCAGCCGGCTCGGCGGTGCGCTGACGGTCGTGGTGACGCCGCAACTGCTGACGCTCACCGGCGCGGGGCGGCTGCTCCCGGTCGCCGCGGCGGGCTTGTCGGCCGCGGGCGCACCCGTACAGGCGCCGAGCGCACCGACGAGCAGGAGTGCCGTGGCGGCGAGGCTGGAGCGCACGGCACGCGCGCGGCGTATGGAACGCTGAGATCGAAACGGACGCAGGGGACCGCGGGGCATGTGCTCTCCAACCCTCGTGGAACATGTCGCGCCGTGGCCGGTCTCCTGGCTTCCGCATCAACGTCACGAGGCCGGCCTTCCCAGGTGGTTCGTTCCCGATCCACCCAGTGGCCCTGACCGCTCCGGGAGCCGTCAGCGAGGGCCGCGGGACTCCGCGACTACAGTGGCGAGGGCCGCACCGGCTTCCCACCGGTTTCCCGTACACCACGGCAGCCACACGGTACCAAGCCGCTGGTGGCGCAGCCGCGAGGAGCGTCCCGCAGGAGAGGCGGTCCGGAGTCCCGGAGTTCAGCCGTGACGGTCAGCGCTTGAACTGCGTCTCCTCGATGCGTGTCTGCACCGTCCGGCCGCTCTCCCACGCGTTGGCGCCCGGCGCCACTTCCGGCATGGGGATGTCCGCCCGGTTCTGCCGCTTGTGCGAGGTCGAGATGCCGAGCCGCTCGTCGCGGGCCTGGATCATCTCGTCCGCGGCCTGCCCGTCCTGGGTGAAGCCCATCATCAGTTGCGGGATCCCGTAGGGGAAGTCGTCGCGGTCGTACTGCCACGTGTGGAACGTCTTCCCGTAGGTGGTCACGAGGTCCTCGAAGTAGGCGTGTTCGGCCAGGTCGGGAATACCGGGGGCGGTGAGGCTGCCGGACTTGACCTCGTAGTGGTGGCTGTGCCACAGCCGCTTCTCGTCCTCGGGCAGGTCGCGGAAACGCTCCTCGCTGATGATGTACTCGATGCCGATCAGACGGGCGTCGGGCGCGTTGCGGTCGAAGATCACGCACTGGTGCAGGTCGTGCTGGAGATGGATGCAGAAGTGCGTGGCTTCCACCTGCCGGCCCATGTCGTCGGCGTACAGGTGGAAGCCGTTGAGATACGTGCTCATCGCATCGAGCGGATACTTCGGCTGCATCGCGCCGGCCGCCAGATCCAGCGCGCGGTGCTTGAGCGGGTGCCCCTTGCCGACCTTGCTGATCGTCGCCACCTTGCGGCCGAACAGCAGGCCGGCCGCGGCCGTCACCCCTGCCGCGACCCCGATGCCGAGGGACGCGGCCGATCCCCGGCCAGAACCGCGCGTGCGCTGCATGCCCTGCACGAGTGCCATGCCTGGCGAGTGCCCTGTGCCCGGTGGCTGTAACGGGGCACCGGTGGTGCTCCGAAACGGGCGATCCCCTGTCCCAGCGCGCGGCTAGCCCGGGGGCCGAGACCCAGGGCCGATGACGTCCCCGGCCTTTGCCGAAGAGAGCCCGAGCGCAGTCAGACGTGCCGCGCCCACGGACAGGACGCCCTGGGGTGTCGTACACGGTGAACGCCCCGGAGGCCGAGACCCGCTGCGCCACCATGTGCAGCAGCGCTTCCGCTTACGAGGCCGGAGCCCAACCGCGGCCGGACACGAGACACGTGAACGCCGACCGCGGTGACCCATGCCGCTGCCTCCGACTGCACCCCGGGATTACGACTCCGGGACTGCGGGGCTGAGCGGTCCTGGAGGGTCTGTGCGCGGCCCAGCAGGCCTCCAGCCGCTTTCCGGCCCCTCGTCCTCCGCCCGCCCGCCGCCCGGCGGGCGGACGGCGCCATGGTGCTTGCGGATCACCACGTATGTCTCGCCGTCCCCCGGCGGCCGCCTCCAGGAACGGGTGGTCAACGTGTGCAGCCGCCCGTTCACGATGGCGTGACGCGGCAGATGGGCACCGAACTCCCCGGTCACCGCTTTCAGCAGCGACCGTTCCGCCTCGGCGCCGTCCCTCAGGTCGCCGAAGAACCGGCTCGGGTCCAGCGTCCGCGGTATCTCTCCGCTTCTCCGGATCTCTCCGTCCGCGTAGGTGAACGCGTACTGCTCGGCACCCTCTCGCGCCACGGAAAGGTGGAAGAACGGCTCCCCGTGCCGTGTCCGCAGGCCGCTCCACACCACTACCGCGCGGGTGCCCGCGGCGGCCGCGGCCGGGGAGACGAACCGCTCCCGGTGGAACGGGCCAGGGTCGCCCTCGAAGGCGAAGCTCCAACCGGCGCCGGCCCGGCCGACCGTCATGAGAGCCCTGTCGTCGTAGGAGGAGAACTCCCTCTGGGGGTGCAGCGACTTCTGGCGCGCCTCCCAGAAGGTCATCGGTTCGTTCAGCACGGTGCCGTCCCCGTCCGCGAGATGTCCGGGCAACTCCTGCGGCGCCACCCCCTCCACCAGGACGAACCGGTAGGACGTGCGATGGTTGCCCGGGTCCGGCTCCGCGAGCCACGCCAGGTCGCCCGGGTCGAGCGAGGCCGTCGGGCTCGGTGCCTCACCCGTCTGCCCGCCCCGTGGCGTGGACAGCAGTTCGCGGCCCCGCTCCGGGGTCAGCAGTGGCCCGAGCACGGGGTCGGCCACCCACCCCAGCGGCGCCAGGTGGTCCGGTCCCAGCGGCTCCCACAGGGGCAGAGCGTTCATCAGTGTCAGCCATGCCCCGTCGGTGTCTCCCCACCGCGCCAGCTCCCGCGCCCGCTCGACCGCCTCCCCGAACGGTCCGTCGGCCGTGTACCGGTACGTGCCCTTCCGCACCTGATCCAGCGTCGCGTAGGCCAGTTCCACCAAGTCGTCGTCGGCGCCCCGCAGATGGAACGTCAGCGTGGAGTCGTCCCGGTACGAGTGCGCCGCGTGCTCGGCGACCAGTGGTGGCAGCAGCTCGGGCGCGTACCGCGGGTCCGTCACCAGACCGTCGAAGTACACCATGGAGGTCTGTCCGAGCAGGCGGCGTATCTGGTCGCCCAGCCCGGCGGCCCGCGGCCTGCCGTACCCCTTGGCCTCGTCCAGCGCCGTCCCGGCCCGTTCCCAGCCGCCGCGCAGCGCCTCCAGCCGGGCCTCCGCCACCTGGGCGTCCAGCTTTCGCGTCGTGTCGTTGACGAACACCGGCTCCGCGTCGCGCGGGTGCGCCCGCAGGCTGTGGAACTCCCGGTACATGTCCCGCATGAACTCGAGGAAGTTCGCGTGCCGTTCGGGCGGCGCGGCCCGCCAGCTCGCCCATGTGTACACGGCCCACTCACCGTCCTCGTCCACGTCCTCGGGATCCATGAGGACGTGGGTGATGTCGGACTCGACGTCCAGCTGCAGCCCGCGCCGCCAGATGTCCGCCTCCCGCCGCTCCTCGGGCCCGGCGTCCTCGTCCAGGTATTCCTCGAAGACGTCCGCGAGTCCCGACTCGTCGTTGTGCCAGTGCGCGTCCGCGGTCCCCGCCAGCAGCCACACGAACCCGCCCGCGTGCCGCCACCCGTCGCTGACTTCGAGGAACTTCCGGTACGACGCGGCATTCGCCGGCCGAGACGCTCCTCCATGGCCGCGATCCGCTCTTCGGACGCGGGCGGGAGCCCCAGCCACCGTGCCCGCCGCGCGGCCTCGTCGTCACCGCCCCGCGTCTCGTCCTCCGGCAGGGAGTCCGCCCACTCCCCGCTCCACCTGAGCAGGAAGGACCGCCAGTCGAATGCCGTTGTGTCCGTCATGAGTCCGATGCTGCCACCCGCCACTGACAGCGCCCCCGCTCCGGCCCGCACGCGGAACGCGGTCCCGGCCTCCGAAGTGCCCGCCGTCGCCGCCCCGTTCGGCAGATGGCTCGGAACGCCACCGAGTACGATGATCAAAAGGCGGCCGAGCTTCAACTCCCGGACGACGGAGTCTGCTATGACGACGGACCAATCGCAGCCTCATCGCATCGACACCAGCCGGGCTCACCCCGCGCGGGTCTACGACTGGCTGCTGGGCGGCAAGGACAACTACCCCGTCGACGAGGCGGTCGGTGAGACGCTGCCGCCCGAAGCGCGCGACGCGGCGCGGCAGAACCGCGCGTTCATGCACCGGGCGGCGGCCTACCTGGCCGCACAGGGCCTCGACCAGTTCCTCGACATCGGCACCGGCATCCCGACCGAGCCGAACCTTCACCAGATCGTGCAACGGACGGTGCCCACCGCCCGGATCGTCTACGCCGACAACGACCCGATCGTGCTGCGGCACGCGGAGGCCCTGCTGGTCAGCTGCCCCGAGGGCGCCACGGACTACATCCAGGCCGATGTGCGCGATCCGGACGAGATAGTGCGGCACGCCCGGCAAGTGCTGGACTTCGACCGGCCGATCGCCCTCTCGCTGATCGCCCTGATGCACTTCATCCGCGACGACCAGAACGCCCACGGAATCGTCAAGGGCCTGGTCGACACCCTCCCGTCCGGCAGCCACCTGGTCCTCTCGCACGCCGCGATCGACCTCTTCCCCGATCTCGCGGAGCAGGTGATCGCCCAGTACGCCAAGGGCGGCATCCGCCTCAGCTTCCGCACCCGGGAGGAGGTGGCCCGCTTCTTCGACGGACTGGAACTGGTGCCGCCCGGCCTGGTCACCGCCACCGAGTGGCACGGCGCCGACCAGGAGCTGCCCTCGCCGGAGGAGAGCGGAATCTACGCGGCTGTGGCCCGCATTCCCTGACCGGATGTCGGCAGGCGGTGGTACCTGTGTCGTATGAATATCGATCAAGCCGATCCTGCTGATCTGGCGGCGCTTCGAGCGGCGTTCGACGTCGATGGCGGTGGTGGGTCGGCTCTCGGCTGGGAGGCGGTCCGCGCCTTCGAGGCAGACCACGGGATCGTGCTGCCTGAGCCGTATCGAACCTTCGTCGCCGAGCTGACGGACGGCTCGTACTCCGGG
This sequence comes from Streptomyces sp. NPDC014889, assembly GCF_043081205.1. Taxonomy (NCBI): domain Bacteria; kingdom Bacillati; phylum Actinomycetota; class Actinomycetes; order Kitasatosporales; family Streptomycetaceae; genus Streptomyces; species Streptomyces sp. NPDC014889. The sequence continues at coordinate 158,761 of NZ_JBIBWH010000009.1, read as the reverse complement.
CCGCCGGAGTACGGACTGCTGCCGGTGACGGAGCTGCCGGACGACTGGGGCGGTGATGAGCGGGATCGTGATCTGAGCGAGCCGTTCCCTTCGGAGCGCGGTTCGGCTTCACCACCGGTGCACCTGGCTTTGCCGGCTGGGTCCGGCACTGGGCGGCGAACAAGCCCTGGCACGACGCTGAGTGACCACGTCACCCGTCCCGGGCCGGGCCGGTCCGCGGGAATTCTCCTGTGCCGGGCTATTGAGGACAGAAGCTGTCCTCAATGGCCCGTAGCGTCGTTCGGGTCGGGGCAGAAGTCCCGGTGTGAATCGACGAAAGGCGGCCGGAAATGGTCACTCACGTTTCAGCAGAAGCGCACGGTGACGAGCGGGGAGCGCTGCTGGCGTTCATCGAGGAGCAGCGCGGCGGTATCCGCCGGTCGGTGCTCGGCCTCACGGAGGAGCAGGCCGCGGCGCGGCCCACGGCCGGCGAGCTGTCGCTGGGAGGGCTGGTCAAGCACGTCGCCGAGGTCGAGCAGAGCTGGATCGCGCGCGCCCGGGAGGAGGCGCCGGCGGTCGAGCGGGACGCGTCGAACTGGCACGAGTGTTTCCAGTTGGTCGGTGACGAGACCGTCGCCTCGCAACTGGCGTACTGGGAGAAGGTCGCCGCCGAGACCGAGGCGTTCTTCCGCGCGGTGCCCAGTCTCGACGACACCTTCCCGCTGCCGGACCAGCCCTGGTTCCCGCCCGAGGGACGTGTCTCCATGCGCTGGCTGGCCCTGCATCTGATCCGCGAGTTCGCGCGGCACGCCGGCCACGCCGACATCATCCGCGAATCCCTCGACGGGGCCACGGCCTTCGAACTGGTCGCCAAGGAGCAGGGCGGTTCCGGCGGGTGAGCCGTGGCGACCTAGGCTGGACCGCATGTCAGCGATCCGTCTCCTCGTGCTCGGCGCGGTGCGCCAGCACGGGCGGGCCCACGGCTACCAGGTGCGCAACGACCTGGAGTACTGGGGCGCGCACGAGTGGTCCAACGCCAAGCCCGGCTCGATCTACCACGCCCTGAAGCAGATGGCGAAGCAAGGGCTGCTGCTCGCGCACGAGATCGCGCCCTCGACGGCCGGCGGCCCCCCGCGCACCGAGTACGAGCTCACCGCGGCGGGCGACGAGGAGTACTTCACGCTGCTGCGCGAGGCCCTCGTCGCCTACGACCAGAAGATGGACGTGAAGTCGGCGGCCATCGGCTTCGTCGTGGATCTGCCGCGGCAGGAGGCGACGGCGCTGCTCAGGGAGCGGACCCGGCGCATCGAGGAGTGGCGGGCCACGGTCACCGAGCACTACGTGCCCGAGGGCGGCCCCGAGCCGCTGGGCCACATCGGCGAGATCATGAACCTGTGGGTGCACACGGCCGACGCCGAGGCCGAGTGGACCAGGGGGCTGATCGGGCGGATCGAGGCCGGCGCCTACACCTTCGCCGGGGAGGGCGAGCCGTTCGTCGGCGTCCTGGCCGACGGCGAGGAGAACCCGTACGCGACGGGGGAGCGGCACCCGGGCGACGAGCGCTGAGGGGCTCGCCCCGGGGTGTTAATCAAGTTTGACTAATGGGCTCGGGGGTGCTTATCTTTCGCAGGCCTGTAGTCAAGTTTGACTAGCGAGGGGGTTTCAGTGGCCGACGCGGCGATCGTCGTCGAGGAAGCACGCAAGACATACGGCGGGAAGAACACGAAGAACGGCAGGCCCGCGCTGGACGGGCTCGACCTCACGGTCGCGCGCGGCACGGTGCACGGAGTGCTCGGCCCGAACGGCGCGGGCAAGACCACCCTGGTGCGGATCCTGGCCACCCTGCTGCGGCCCGACGCGGGCCGGATCGAGGTGGCGGGCCACGACGTGGTGCGCGAGGCGTATGCGGTACGCCTGCGCATCGGCCTGCTCGGCCAGCACGCGGCACTCGACGAGGAACTCGGCGGCCGGCAGAACCTGGAACTCTTCGGCCGCCTGCATCACCTGGGCGGGCGACGCGCACGCGCGCGTGCCGACGAACTCCTGGTGCGCTTCGACCTCGCCGAAGCCGGCCGCAAAGCGGTACGGCAGTACAGCGGAGGCATGCGGCGCCGCCTGGACCTCGCCGCCTCCCTGATCACCGAACCGGAGGTGCTCTTCCTGGACGAACCGACCACCGGTCTCGACCCGCGCGGCCGCGCGGAGGTATGGGACTCGGTCCGTTCCCTGGTCGACGGCGGTACCACCGTCCTGCTCACCACCCAGTACCTGGACGAGGCCGACCAACTCGCCGATCGCATCTCGGTCGTGGACGCCGGCCGGGTCATCGCCGACGGCACGGCGGACGAGCTCAAGGCGGCCACCGGCGGCGACCGCGTCGACGTGGTCCTGCGCGACGCCGGGCAGTTGGGCGCGGCCGCGGCGCTGCTGCCCGTACCGGAGGAGCTGATCACCGTGGACGCCGACCGCCGGCTGCTGAGCGCTCCGGTCGCCGACCGTATGGCGGCGCTGGCCGGGATCGTCCGCGCCCTGGAGGGGGCGGGCATCCAGGCCGAGGACATCGCGCTCAGGCGTCCGACGCTCGACGAGGTGTTCCTGCGCCTCACCGGACACGACGACCGAGTGGAGGAGACCGCGTGACCACCTACGCACTGACCGACTCCTGGACCATGACCCGCCGCGAACTCGCCCGCTGGCGGCGGCAGCCGGTGGCGGTGGTGGTGAACCTGGTCTTCCCCGTGATGCTGCTGCTGATGTTCGGCTACCTGGTCGGCGGCGGCCGGGGCGTGAGCGGCGACTACCTCGACTACCTGGTCCCCGGCATGCTCGCGCTCACCATGGCCTTCGGTCTTGAGGGCACGATGATCGCCGTGACCCAGGATCTGAACAAGGGCGTCGTCGACCGTTTCCGCTCGATGCCCATGGCCAACGGCGCGGTCCTGGTGGGACGTTGTGCCGCCGACATGCTGCAGTCGGCGATCGGCCTGGCGGTGCTCCTGGCCGTCGCCGCCGCGCTCGGCTGGCGCGGCGCCGGCGGGCCGGCCGGATTCCTGGGCGCCGTGGGACTGCTCCTGCTGTTCCGGTTCGCGATGCTGTGGATCGGCATCCACCTGGCACTGGTCGCGGGAAAGCCCGAGCTGGTGCAGGCGGTGCAGATCCTGGTCTGGCCGGTGGGTTTCCTGTCCAACGCCTTCGCCGCGCCCGAGTCCATGCCGGGCTGGCTCGGCACGGTCGTCCAGTGGAACCCGATGTCCCACACGGCCACGGCCGTACGCGACCTGTTCGGCGGCCCCGGCGGAGAGCCGGGGCACGCGTGGGCGGCAATCGCCTGGCCCCTGGCACTGCTGGCCGTGTTCTTCCCCCTGGCGGTACGGAGATTCGCGCGGCTGAGCCGCTAGGCCGGCCGCGGGCGCGGCCTTGGCGGTGATCCGGTTGTAGCGGGGGAGCGCAGGGCGGTGTGAGGATGGCGCGATGTTGATGGTTTCTTCCTGTGTGGCGGATGACCCCGCTCTGCGCGCATTGGTCGACGCGATGACGGCGGAACTGATTGCCGTGTACGGGCTTCCTTCCGATGCCCGGCCCGCTCCGTTGGCATCGGATAGCCGGTATCTGCTGGCTCGGAAGGACGACCGGGCGGTGGGCTGTTGCGCGGTGCAGCCGATCGGTTCGGAGACCTGGGAGCTCAAGCGGATGTTCGTGTCCCCGGCCGTCCGGGGAACGGGAGTCGCCGACCTGCTGCTGACCGAGGCCGAGCAGCTCGCCCTGGAGCTCGGCGGCCGGACGTTGCGCTTGGAGACGGGCGTGCGGCAGCCCGCCGCGATCCGCCTGTACGAGCGGACCGGGTACCGCAAGATCGCGAACTATGCGCCGCACGACCAGGATCCGCTGTCGGTGTGCTACGAGAAGGCGTTGCCCGCCCGGCCGGAGCTGATGCGCCTGTGACGGTGGAGACTGCCGGACGCCCCTCCGCGTAACGCGATCCGGTTCGTTCACGGGGAACGCGCCCAGAACCCCTCCCGGTGTCTGGCCCCGGGCGACCGTGCCGCACGGTTTTTTCCGTCAGAACCGCAATCCGAATGGGCCCTGCTCACGTACCCGATGTAACGGCTGCAATCTGGGCATGTGTCCCTGGTCGGCCCGCTCCCGTGCAAGCGGGATCCTGGATGCGAGACGTGCTCCTCGAACACGCGGAGTGACGCCTCCGGCCGTGCCGCTCCCCTGCGGCCGCGGTCCTCCATTTCGTGCCGCCAATACCGCCCAGGCCCGGGCACGGGCCGACGCGGCAGAAGGAAGAGTGCATTCACCATGCGAGTAGAAGTGGCCAGGCGTCTCATGGCGACGTCGGCCGCCGTTCTGATCGCCGGCGGCGCTTCGATCGGCGTAGCCGGTACGGCCGCGGCAGCAGCCCCTGCCGCGCACACTCATGTGACCACCAGCCGGTGCTTCGGCGACGACTGGCGGTGCTTCGACCATGGCGGGTTCCGCTTCGACCATGGCGGGTTCCGTGACCATGGCGGGTTCCGCTTCGACCATGGCGGGTTCCGTGACCATGGCGGGTTCCGCTTCGACCATGGCCGGTTCCGCGACCATGGCGGATTCCGCTTCGACCACCGATTCGACGGCGGACCCGTCGTGATCGTCGTGCGCTAGTAGCGGGCGCCGCTGGACCCGAAGGGGGCGCGCGCATCGCCGGCGTGCCCCCTTGCCGGACCCGCTGACGGCCGAAGGCGCCGCACCCCGGACGGCCTGTCCGGGGCGCTGTCCGTCAGACGAGGGCCGGCAGGCCGAGGATCAGGTCGGCGGCGGCCGTGCGGCCGCCCGCGGCACGTTGCAGCGCGCCGATCCGTTCCGCGTTCTCGTGGAAGCACGGCTCGGTCAGCACCCGGGTGAGCTTGTCCACGACGTCGTCGACGACGATGGTCTCCGGGTGGTCCAGGGTCAGGCTCACCCTGGAGTCCCGGCCGCGTACCGCCTGGTCGTAGCAGTTCACCCACAGGGGGCGTACGACCAGCGGCTTGCCGAAGTAGAGGCCCTCGTGGAAGCCGTTGCCGCCGCCGTGGGTGAAGAACGCCTTGACCGCCGGGTGGGCGAGGACGTCGAGTTGGGAGGGCACCCAGCTCTCGATGCGCAGGTTGTGCGGCAGTTCACCGGCCGACGGCAGCAGGTGCTGCTGTTCGGCGGGCAGCTTCCACAGCACCTGGTGCTCGTCCGCGAGCCGGCGGGCCACCTCCACCAGGGAGCCGGCCTGCTCCCGGGTCAGCCGGGTGATGGTGCCGAAACCCATGTAGACGACGGACGACTGGTCGTCGAGCCACTTGCGCACCGGATCGTCTCCGTCGGTCTCCGGCAGGGGCGGCAGCACCGCGCCGACGAGCCGCACCTTCTCCGGGATGTCGAACGGATAGTCCAGCTCCGCGACCGAGTTGCACAGCACCAGCTCGGCCCTGTCGATCCGGGTCATCGGGTTGGGCGGTGGAAGCCCCAGCTTCTTGCGGATACGGGCGTCCTCCTGGAGCACCCTGCCCATGGCCGGGTTGAGGAACATGGCCAGGGTGCGGAACTTGAAAAGCTGGTTGGCCACCCGCTGCGCCAGGTTCATCCGGCGCGGAAGCCCCGAGTGCGGGACGGGGAAGTCGCGCGGGGTGTGCCCCTTGGTGAGGGGATGGTGCGAGGTCAGCACGTTGCTGGGCAGGAACGGCACGCTCAGCACGAAAGGGATGTCACGTGCCACCGCCAGGTCCACGGCGAAACCGCTCATGCAGTCGACGACCATGAGCGTCGGCCGGACCTCGTCGACGATCTTCCGGAGCCGACGGAACTTCTCCGCCTGGAGGACGGGCTTGTAGGACTGCCTGATGACGGCGCGGTGGGCCCGGAAGCGGGAGGGCTGCGTGACCTCACGGTAGACGTCGTCGGGCCAGGTCACGGCCGACAGCTCCGGCATCACCTCGCCGAGGGAGGCGAACCGGACCGGTGTGCGGTGCGCCGTCCCGCGCACGTCCTCCCTGCGGGGCTCGTCGGTGGCGAACCACAGGTCCTCCACGCCCTGGCGGGAGAGCTCACCTGCCAGGACCAGCAGCGGGTTCAGCAGACCGCTCTCGGGGAGACTGACGAAGAGGATCGGCCGTCGGGCAGATTCCATCAAGTGCCTTGTACCTTTCGTCGGTGACCGCAGGTCGGGGAGCACCTCCCCGGGCGATCCGCATCGCCCGGCACTGTGATCTCATGCCGGATGCCGGAAGATCCTTAGACCTCCCGGCGGGCGTCGGACGGGGGTTGTCGCCGGAGCCCGCGCCCGTGCTCAGCGCCCGTCCTCGGCGCCCGTGTTCAGGAAGCGGCGCCCGGAAAAGCCCTGGAGACGACGCCGCGCGGGCCGACGCCCGAGGGCTCCGGTGTGCCATGGCCGGGGAACCGGGCACCCAGGAGCGACAGCAGCGGCCCGGCCTCGCGTGCCGTCTCCTCGAACACGGCGTCCGGGTCGCACGGCGCGGTGACGGCGGCGCCGACTCCGTAGCGCAGCCGGTGGCCGTTGAACACCGCGGTGCGGGTGGCGAGGCCGAAGTCGGCGGCTCCCGAAAGGGAGAAGTAGCCGATCGCCCCGGTGTGGAGGCCGCGCGGCCCGCTCTCCAGCCGGTCCAGGACCCGTGTCGTCCCCGGCTTGGGAACACCGGTCACCGCGCCGCCCGGGAACGCCGAACGCAACGCCGCCACGGCCGTGGTGTCCTGGCGCAGCCGCGCCCTGACCGTGCTCACCAGACGGTGCCCCTCGGGGCACGTCACCACGTCGAACAGCGGATCGACGGTGACGGCGCCGGCCTCGGCGCGGGAACCCAGATCGTGCCGCGCCAGGTCGACGAGGGTCAGATGCGCGGCCCGTTCCGGTTCGCTGGTGGCGAGGTCCGCGATCAGCAGGGCGTCCTCCTCCGGCGTACTCCCGCGCGGACGGGAGCCGTTGGTGACCGTGGACTCCGCCCACCCCTGCCGGTCGACGCGCAGGAGACGCTCCCGGGCGGAACTGAGCACGGACAGCGCGCCGAACCCGAGGAACGCCCCGAAGGGTGCCGGGGCGAGCCGCCTCAGGAGGCGGTACGCCTGCCACGGGTCGAGGTCCGTCCTGGCCTCGACCATATTGGCGAGATACAGCCCATGGGCGTGCCCTGAGGTCAGCTCCTCCTGGCAGGCGGCGACGAGCTTGAGGTACCTCTCGCGCTCATGACGCAGCCGCAGACGCTGCCGTGGCTGCCGGACCGGCGACGCGATACGGGCGGCCGGAAGGGCCGGAACGGGCGCCGGGGGCGGGACGGCGAGCCGCGCCGAGGCGGTGGTGAGCCAGGAGCGGGCCGGGCCCTCGTCCCCCTCCTCGGCCAGGGCGAGCAGATGCGTGGTGTCGGTGCCGTGGTCGAGCACGACGGCGCGGTCGGCGAAGACCATGACGGCGTCCGGGGCCGGCGAGCGGTGTGCCCGTGTGCCGCCGCACTCGGCCTTCAACTCGTGGCCCAGGCAGCCGACCCAGCCGAGCGCGAAGTCGAACGGCAGGTCCGGGGTCTCCACCGTCAGGGACCGCAGATCCTCGTCGAGCAGGTGCAGGAAGGGACTGCGGACCACTTCCGGTGCCGTCCCGGCGGCCCGCACGGACACGGTGCCCCTGACCACGTTCGCGGTGGCGACCCGGGCGAGCGGCCCGTCCGCGTTGCCGAGGACGGACACCCGGCCACGTCCGCCGTCCGCCCTGCCGCTGTCCAGCCAGAAGGGATGGTCACCGGAGCGGAACAGGTGGTCGAAGACTGTCTCCGCCTCCCAGCGTGTGTCCAGCCGTTCGGCCAGGACCCGCAGCCGGCGGCGTGGCCGCCCCGGCCGGTCGGCGCCGGGGAGCCGCGCCGGCGCCTTCGCGGGACTTGTGGTGATCCCCGGTGTGCCGCGTGTTCCGGCGGTGAACAGGGACGGCCCGGTGCGTGAGGCGTGGTGCCGTTCGGTCAGTTCGCGGAACCCGGTCAGCAGTTGATGACCCGTGTCCGTCCCGGCTGACTCCGGATGGAACTGCACTCCCCACAGCGGCAGGTTCCGGTGGCGCAGCGCCATGACCACGCCGTCGTCCGTCGCCCAGGCGGTGGGCTCCAGGGCGGGGGAGAGACCGGTGACCGCGAACGAGTGGTAGCGGACGACCTCGACGGGGTTGGGGAGCTGCCGGAGGAGCCCGGCACCGGTGTGCCGCACGGGTGAGATCCGTCCGTGGCACGGCCAGGGAGCCCGGCCCACCGCACCGCCGTGCAGCAGCGCGATCGTCTGGTGGCCGAGCCCCACGCCGAGCACGGGCAGCCGGCCCTGACGGCAGACCTCGGCACTGACCGCGTTGCCCACGCGGTGGTGCGGGGTGCCGGGGCCCGGGCAGAGCACCACGTTGTCGAAGCCCCTCAGCAGTCCGGGGCGCCAGGAGGGGTCGTCGAAGCGGACGACCTCGGGCTCCCGGCCGTTCACCTCGGCGAGGCGGTGGAACAGGTTCTGGGTGAAGGAATCGTCGTTGTCGACGAGCAGAGTGCGCATCGCGGGTCCTCGCTCCATGTGTGCGGGACCGGGACCAGGGCGTCGGAGGAGGAGCGTCGTCAGCCGGAACACGGGCAGGCGTCGGTCCCCGTGCTGCGGATTGGGTGGCTCGGTTTCCGAAAGGTGGGAGAAGTGCGCTGATTCCGGCCGTGGCAATTCGGTCATGAAGCGGGCGTCGCTCGGGCAGTCCCTATTCTTGACACCAGGACAAGGCGGTTCCTCTGCCTGAGAGGAACCGGGTGGGCGAAATTGCGCTGTTCAAGCGCGGTTCATCCGAAGGTATTTGCTGTCGAGAACGAACGTGCCTATCCGGGGTCGGGATTCAGGGTGTGGAGGCGCACGCAAACCCGAGTGCGGCAGGGGTGGGCCGACGGCCTTGTGATTGTCATCAAACTCCCGCTCCTTCCGGTCCGGGTGTACATCGCCCTCCTATGTGATCTCATGCGCGCCGCCGGAAATTCCCTAGTGTCGAGCGTGGGACGGGGCAGGTGAGGGGGTGTGCGGGCGACGCGTGCGAGGGGTGGGGCGGCCGGCGGGTTCCGGCCCGGCCGCCGCCGGCGCACCGTCGGGGCGTTCATGCCGCCGCCGGGCCGCGGTCCTCCGTGGGCGGCGGGCCCGGTACACATGGTCCGATCGGTCTCGGCGACCCGTGAGTACCGCACGACATACCGCCGCAGAGCGAGCGCGCGACCGTTGACTGTCGCAAAGCAGGCCATGGGACATGAGGGTTGGACTCGTGCGAACACAGACATCGGCGCGTAATGCTGTTCGGCCGGACATTCGCACGTGAACCGCATGCCTCTGACTTGGCAATAGCTGACTGCACAACTGTTCTGGCATAGAATCTTTGAGTGCCTTCCTCGGACCTGATCGACCACCCGCTCATCACCACGTTCGGCCGCCTGGTGGAGACCCACAGTCACCTCGAGCGGCGGCTGGGTACGGCCATGCAGACGGAAGTCGGCCTGCCCCACCTCTGGTTCGAGGTGCTGATACGGCTCGCCCGCGCGGAGAGAGGGCAGTTGACCATGAGCACGCTGGCCGACCAGATCGCCCTGACCACCAGCGGGGTCACCAGGCTGATCGACCGGATCCAGGCGGCCGGCTACGTCGAGCGCTGCCCCTGCCTCAGTGACCGGCGGATCGCCTACGCCGCCATCACCGACGCCGGGCACGAGATCCTCGCCCGCGCCGCGGTCGGACACGTACGCAACCTGCTGGCCTCCTTCGCGAAGTTCAGCGAGGACGACCTGGCCATCCTGGACGATCTGCTCGACCGCCTCCGGAGTACGACGTGATGCACGGCCGCGACAACGAGCTGACCGCCCTCGGCGCCAGAGCGGCCGCCGCGCGCGGTGGCGAGACGGGGTGCGTGGTCCTGACCGCACCGCCCGGCTACGGCAAGAGCGTTCTCCTCGACGCCCTGCTGCGTGCTCCCGCCTGCCGGGACATGACGGTGCTGCGGGCGCACTGCGGCGAGGCGGCCGGCGGCGCCGGGGCCTACGCGGGCCTGAGGGCGCTGTTCACGCCGGCGGGCACCCCTGCCCCGGACCGCCAGGAGCCGGAACCGGGCACGGACAGCCCGGCCATGTTCCTGCCCGGCCCCGGGGACGCCCAGCAGTTCGCCCTCGCCCCCGCCTATCCGGTGTTCCGCCGGCTCGTCGGGCACGTGCTGCGGCTCACGGCGGAGCGGCCGCTGCTGCTGGCCCTCGACGACGCCCACCACTGCGACGAACACTCCCTGCGCTGGCTGGAGTTCCTGATGCGGCGGGCGGCCGGACAACCGCTGCTCGTGGTCCTCGCCCGCAGCTCCGGCACCGAACCGAGCGCTCCCCGGGCCTGGGTCGACCTTCTCGCCCACCCCGCCGTGTCGGTGACGCCCCTCAGGCCGCTCGGCGCCGACGCGGTCGGCGCCCTCGCCGAAGAGGTCTTCGGCCGGCCGGTGCACCCCCGGCTCGCCGAGCGCGTCGCCACGGTCACCGGCGGCAGCCCCCGCACCGCCGTAGGACTGCTGCGCGAGCTGAGGAGACGCGGCGCGGCTCCGGACGAGGCCGGGGCGCACCAGGCGTGGGACCTCGGCGGAGGCATGGCCGCCCGGGCGGTGCGGCGGGTGCTCGACCGCGAGTCGCCCGCGGTCCGCAGCGTCGCCACGGCGATCGCGTTGCTCGGCGGCACCCGGCCGCCGGAGTGCGTCGCGGTGCTGGCGGCGGTGGACCGCGCGCAGGCCGACGAGGCGATCGCCGTGCTGCGCCGGGCGGGAGCTTTCACCTCCGACGGCACGGCGCTGGTGCACGAGGCCGTACGCTCCGCGCTGCGCGAACCGCTCGGCACCGAGCGGACCGCCGAGCTGCACGCCCGTGCCGCGCTGCTGCTCAGCGACGCCGGCCGGCCCGCCGAGGAGGTGGCCCGGCATCTGATGCGGATGCCGGGCGCCCTGGAGCCGTGGATGACCGCGGTCCTGCGGGACGCCGCCGCCCGCGCCGAGCAGCGCGGCGCCTTCGCCGACGCCGCCGACTGCCTGCGCCGGGTCCTGGACGCCGAGCCCGACGACACCGAGACACGGTTGAGGCTGGCACTCGCCGTGGCGCCCGGCGACCCCCTGAGCGCCGTTCCGATGTTCCGCGCGGCACTCGCCGGCACGGCCGACGCACGCGCGCGTGCCGGCATCGCGGTCCAGTACGCCATGGCCTGCCTGTCCGTACCGCTCCCGGCGGTCTGCCGGGCGGAGATCCTGGGGGCCCTGGAGACCGCCTGGGACACCCTGACGACCGGCCCCGAGCGCGCCCCGCACCTGCGCGACCAGGTGGCGGCCGTGCTGCTGTTCATGGGACGGCGCGGGACCGGTGTGGCGGCGCGGGAGCACCGCAGTACGGTGACGGCCTCGTACCGGCTGCGCACCGACCGGCACCAGACGGAGGCCCTGGCCGCGCTGCGCACCGCGCTGGCCGGCCACTCCCGGGAGGAGGCCCTGAAAGGCGCACGGAGCGCGCTGGGGACGACCTCCCTCCAGCAGCCGCCCTGGCTGCGGTTCACGGCCGCCGCCACACTCGTCCTCGCGGACGAGACCACCGAGGCGCACGCCGCGCTGGACACCATGCTGCGAGGCGCCGGCGACGAACCGACGACCTGGGTCCGGGTGCTCGCCGGCTCCCTGAGGTCCCATCTGCTGCACCGTGACGGAGCCCTCGTCGACGCCGCCGCGGAAGCCCGCGCGACGATCGACGCGGTGGGCCGGACGAACTGCGAGGCACGGCTGGTGACGGCACGGGCGGTGCTGGCGTCGGTGCTCGTCGACCGCGGCGAGCCGCAGCAGGCCGAGCGGCTGCTGGACCGGATCGGACGCGGCGAGGCGACCGGCTCGGCCCTCGCCTACCTGGTGTATCTGCACACCCGCGCCCGCACCCGCTGGGCCACCGGCCACCCCCGCCAGGCGCTGCGGCTGATGCGCGAGTGCGGCGCGGTGCAGGAGACCGCCGGTGTGCTGAACCCGGTGCTCACCCCCTGGTGGGTGGACACCTGCCTGATCCTCGCGGCCATCCGGCCCACGGAAGGCAGGGAACTGGCCGAACAAGGGGCTGAACGCGCCCGGCGCTGGGGAACGCCGCGCGCTCTCGGCCTCGCCGCGCTCGCGGAAGGCGTCCTGACACCGGGCAGCGCCGGGCTCGACCTGCTCGCCGAGTCGGCTCACGAACTGTCCCGGTCGCCCGCGGTGTCCGCGTACGCCCGCGCCGAATACGCGCTGGGCCGGGCCCTGTTGGTGCACGGCGACGAGACCGGCGCCCGGGAGCGGCTGCGCAAGGCGGCCGGTATCGCGGGGGGTTGCGGGGCGCTCGCGCTGGCGGAGGCGGCCCGCAGTCTGCTGGTCTCCGCCGGGGGCCGTATGGGCCACGCCGCCGACGCGCCGACCGGAGGCCTGCTCACCACCACGGAGCTCAAAGTGGCCGGTCTCGCGGTGTCCGGGGCCAGCAACCGCCAGATCGCGCAACGGCTGTTCGTCACGGTGCGCACGGTGGAGTCCCATCTGACCAACGTCTACCGCAAGCTCGGGGTCCGTCGACGGGACCAGCTCATGGACGCCCTGCGCGCCGTGCACGGCGGCTCATGGCCGGGCCGGCCGGTGCTGGAAGGGGCGTGAGGATCCGTCCTGCCGGGGACTCAGGCGCCGCAGAAATGGACCGGGGGAAGGAAGACGGGGTGATGGACGGATGACGGGGTGGACCCCCTCTCCCCACGTGTGGGACCGCACACGGTCGGCGGCGGCCGTCGAGGACCCGCCGTCCCGCGTCCGGGCGCGCGAGCGGACGATGATGGCGGCCGTCCTCGACGGGCTCGGCACCTCGGGCCCGGTGCTCGTCACGCTGTCGGGCAGGAGCGGCCTCGGCCAGTCCGCCCTGGTGCGCTGGGCCGCCGACCGGGCCCGCGCGTCGGGCCACCGCGTGCTGCGCGCCCGAGCGGCGCTGTCGGAGTCCGAGCTGCCGTACGGAGTGGTCACCCAACTGCTCGAACCGCTCGACGTCCCGTCCGTGACACCCCCGGGGCCGACCCGGCGCGAGCCCTTTCCGGGGCTGGCCGGGCTGCTGCGCGCCGCGCGCGCGTGTCCCACCGTCCTGGCCGTCGAGGACGCGCACTGGCTCGACCGGGAGTCGCGGCACTGGCTCCAGGCGCTGCTGCGACGATGCGCCGGGACGCCGCTCGCGGTCGTGTGCGGCGGCGACGACGCGGCGGCGGCCGATACCGGATGGTCCGGTGAACTCGGCTCCGCGCCCGGCCCGACCGCCCACCACCTGACCCTGGCGCCGCTGCCCCCGGACGAGGTCGCCGCCGAGGTGGCCCGGGTCTGCGGACGCGCGGACGACGCGTTCACGGCCGAGGCCGGCCGGATCAGCGGCGGACATCCCGCGGTGCTGCACGATCTGCTGCAGCGGTTCGCCGCGCTCGGCCACCGGCCCGCCGCGGCCCAGGTGCCGGTGCTGCGTGCGGCCGGCTCCGCCGTGCTCGGCGACCACCTGATGAGCGCCGTGCGGGCACTCGGCGCCGAAGCGGGCGAGGTGGTGCGGGTGCTGGCGGTCTGCGGAGACCTGCTCGACTTTCCTCTCGTGCGCACGCTCGCCCGCGCGGGCTCGCTCAACGAACGCCGGCTGCGGGCGGCCCTGGCCCGGACCACCGGAATCCGCGCCCTGCCGGACGGCCGCCTGACGGTCGACCCGGTCCTGCGCGTCCGCGTGCTGGAGGAGATGACCACCGACGACCGCACCGATCTGCACGTCCGGGCCGCCGAACTCGCCCATCGCGCCGGAGCCGAGGACCGTGCCGTGGCCGACCTGCTGCTGGCCGCGCGCCAGGCCGGGGCGCCCTGGGCGATCCACACGCTGCGACGCGACGCGGACCACGCCGTACGGGAGGGCGAGCACGACCGCGCCGCCGCGCTCCTCGCCCGCGCGGCGGAGGAGGAACAGGACCCCGCGGAGCGCGCCCGCCTCGGCCTCGAAGTGGCCGCCGTCCACCTGGTCACCGAACCCGAGGCGGGCGACCTGCGGATCGAGCGGCTGATCCGCACCCCGCAGACTCCCGCCGCCGTACGCCTGCACGCCGCCGACCTCGGCCTCACCGGCGGCGGAGCCGACGTGGTGCGCCGCTCGCTCGCGGACGCGCTGACGACCGCGGACGGGGCCGAACGGGACGACCTGCTCGCGCTCTTCTGGGCCGCCGACCCGACCGGCCAGGCGATCGGCGCACCGTCCGTACCCGCGGTGCCGCCCCTGCCGCAGCGCCCGGCCACACCCGCGCAGGCCGCCGTGCGCGCCTGGCAACTCGCGCTGTACGGCGAGAGCCTGGACGAGGTCGGGAGCCTGGCCAGGGCCGCCCTCGCCGACGACCGGCGGCCGGACGGCCCGCTCATCCAGCCCGCCCTGGCGGCCTGCGGGGCCCTGTGCCTCACCGACGCGCTGGACGACGCCGAGTCCGGCCTGAACCGGCTGCTCGGCGCACTCGACGGCAGCCGGCTCCGGCTCGCCGCCCCCCAGATCCTCGCCCTGCGCGGCGAACTCAACACCCGCCGCGGCCGGCACGCCCAGGCCGAGCGGGACCTGGAGGCCGCCGAGCAGGGGGCGGGCGCGCTCGCCAGGTCGGACGCCCTCCTGCCCCATCTGTACGGCATCCGCATCATCGTGGACGTGGAGAGCGGCCACGAGGACGCCGCACGCGAACGCGCCGCCACCCCCCTGCCGCCCGCGGCGGAGGACAGCGAGCACTGGCCCCGTCTGCTGTTCGCGCGGGGCGTGATCGCGCTGCGCGCCGGCAACCCCGTTGAAGCACGTGACCAGTTCCGGGAGTGCGGCCGTCGGCTGCTGAGCCGTCATCACCTCAACTCCGCACTGGTACCGTGGCGTTCGCTGACGGCACTGACCTGCCACACCCTGGGCGAGTCGGTCGAGGCGCGGCGGCTGAGCGAACAGGAACTGGCGCTCGCCCGGCGCTGGGGAGCGGGCAGCACCCTCGCCTGGGCCCAGCTGACGGCTGTGCTGGTGGCAGGACGGGAGGACCGTCTGAACGGCGTCCGCTCGGCCATGGGAGCGGTGCGCTCGGCGCCCACCGGCCCGGAGTACGCCCGGGTCCTCGCGGAGTACACCGCCCTGGAGATGACCGAGAGCGGCGGCGACCGGCGGATGGCCGCACGGTCGCTCGCCGAACTGTGCGCGCTCACCGCCGCTCACCCGGCCGCCCCCATGGCGGTCAGGGCCCGAGCGCTGGCCCGAGCGGCCACCGGCACGGTGGCGGTTCCGGGCTGGGACGCCCTCTCGGAGGCCGAGCAGCAGTCGGCGCTCCTCGCCGGCCGCGGCCGCAGCAACCGCGACATCGCCGCGCTGCTGGAGATCTCCAGCCGAGCGGTCGAACTCCGGCTCGCCCGCGTCTACCGCAAGCTGCGGATCAACGGGCGCCAGGAACTGCGGGAACTGGTCCGCGCGATGGAAGGACACTGAACGGGATGCTGCTCGAACGAGGTGTCGAGCTCGCGGCGGTGCGACAGGCCCTGCGCGCCGCCGCCGGGGGACGCTCCTCCTTCATGGTGCTGGCCGGCCCCCTCGGCATCGGCCGCTCGGCGCTGCTGCACGAACTGCCGCGCTGCGCCGGCGAGGACATCGTGCATGTGCTGCGGGCCAGCGCCGCGCCGACGGAACAAGGGCTCGCCCACGGTGTGGTGCGTCAGCTCTTCGACAGCCTGCTCACCACCGCGTCCGGGCCGGACCGGGAACGGCTGCTCGCCGGCGCTGGAGCCGCCCGGCAGGTGCTCGGCGACGACGTGGCGCCCGACAGCGACGCCTCGGACGGAACGGTTCTGCGTGATCTGCGGGCCCTGCTGGCCACGTTGAGCGCCACGGCGCCCCTGCTCGTCCTCGTCGACGACCTCCAGTGGGCGGACTCCTGGTCGCTGCGCTGGCTCGCCCGGCTCGCGCCCCGGCTGGACGGACTGCGGCTGCTCCTCGTATGCAGCCTGCGCGACGGGGACCCCGGCTCGCGCGACCCCCTGGTGCAGGAAGTGGTCAGCGCGTCGGCCCGCATCCTGCGTCCCGCGCCCCTGTCCCCGGCCGCCACCGGGGAACTCGTCCGCACGCACCTGGGGGAGCCCGCCGACGAGGACTTCGTCCACGCCTGCCACGACCTGTCCCGGGGCCGACCGCTGTTCCTCCGGTCCGTGCTGTCCGAAGCCGCGCTCACGGGCTGCCCGCCCGCGGCCGCGAGCATCGGCCTCCTCCCCACGATCCACCCCGCGCAACTGCGCGACCGGTTACTGAACTGCCTGCTGCTCCAGCCGCCGCCGGTCCGGGACACGGCGGCCGCGATCGCCACGCTGGCCGGGCACGAGGACCCCGCGCTTCTCGGCCGCATCGCCGGACTCGACGACGTCGACCTCACGACGGCGCTGCGGGTCCTGCGCGAACTGGGGCTGACCACCGAGGAGGACGACACGCGCTTCGTCCATCCGTCCGTCCGGGAGGCCGTCGAATGCTCGTTGAGCGCCACCGAACGTCAGCGCCGGCAGGAGGCCGCCGCGGGGGTCCTGTACGACAGCGGGCTCCCGGCGGAGCAGGTCGCCGACCAGCTGATGGCGATCCCGACGCCCCGGTACGCGTGGGCCGTACCGGTGCTGCGCAGCGCGGCGGACAGCGCACGGCGCAAAGGGAGGCCGGAGTCGGCCGCCCGGTATCTGCGGCGCGCGTTGCTGGAGGCCGTCGAGCAGGACCGCACCAGGGCCCAACTGCTGGTCGAACTGGCCTCTGTGGAGCTGTCCTTCGACCCGCCGGCCGCCGAATCCCACGTTGCGCAGGCGCTTCCCCTGCTCCCCACGGTCCGTGACCGGGCCGCCGCCGTGCTGCGGCTCTCGCCCAGTGTGACCAGCCCCATGACCCCGTCGGCCGCCGCCCTGCTCAGGCGCGCCGCCGACGACCTTCTGGACCCGTACGCGGGCGACGACTTCGGCGGCGAAGAGGCGCTGAGCCTGGAGGCGAGGCTGCGGTACACGGGGCTCGACGACTACGCCCAACTCGCCGACGCCGTCAGCAGACTGCGCGTCCTCGACCCCCCGGTCCGGTCGCGCGGCGGCAGGGAACTGCTGGCCGTGCTCCTGCACGCGACGACGCTCAACGCCGACGGCGAGGCGTCCGAGGTCGTGCGTCAGGCCCGCGCCGTCCTCGACTGGGAACCGGCGACCACCTCGGGAGGTGGTTCGGTGATGCAACTGGTGATGTTCTCCCTGGTGGGCGCCGACGCCCTGCAGGCCGCCGAGTCCTGGCTGAACGCCGCGGAACGCGGCGGCCCCGGAGACGACGGCGGGGCCGATGCCGTGACGCACGCGCGGCGCGCCCTGTTCCACATCGCGCGCGGCCGGCTTCCCCAGGCCCGGGAGCAGGCGGAACGCATCGTCGAACTGGCCGGCACGATCGGCGAGGAGAGCCGCTGCTTCGTCTACGGTGTGCTGGGCGCACTGGCGCTGTCGGCGCGCGACGCGCAACTGGGTTCCCGCATCGTGGGCGACGCGGCCGACCGGTCGCTCCCGCCCATCCCGGCCGCACTGCTGAGCCTGCTCCGGATGGCGGAACAGGCCCAGGAGGGCGACGCCGACACGGCCCTGGAGACGGCCATGGAATGCGGTCGGCAACTGGAGTGCGCGGGCTGGCGCAACCCCGTTCTGTTCCCCTGGCGCCCCTGGGCGGTCTCCCTCTCCCACCAACTGGGCGACCACCACCTGGCCCGGACCCTGGCGGCGGAGGAGTACGCGCGGGCGAAGGAATGGGGAGCGCCGGTGGCCATCGGCCGGGCACTGCGGCTGCGCGCCCGCACCGACGGGGCGGACGAGCGGGTCGATCTGCTGAGGGAGGCCGTGGGAACACTCCGCGACTCCGTCAACGAACTCGAACTCTTCATGGCCGTAAGAGACTTGGGGCGGCTGCTGGGTGACGGCGCCGAGGCCCGGGAGTCCTTGCGCGAGGCCGGTGAACTGGCGGAGTCCTGCGGCGTTCCCTGGCTGCCCGGGCCGGTCACCGCGGAGGGCCGGCCTCTCGCCCCGGCCGCACGGACGGCACTCACCCGTACCGAGAGCCGGGTGGCATCACTGGTTGTCAGCGGCCTCACCAATCAGGAAATTGCAGCTGAACTTCAAGTGAGTGCCCGCGCCGTGGAAAAGCACCTGACTAACTCCTATCGTAAACTCGGCATTACGGGCAGGCGAGAGCTGGCCGCAGTTCTGCAGGAAACCGGGGTGCACGCCGCCGGCTGAACGGGCATTCGGTCCCCGTGTTCCGGCAATGTGCCCTCTGACCTGGGGTTTAGCAACCGTACCGAACCTTTGGACCGGTGCCCGGGCGAGAGACCGAACCTTCCCCCGCAACTCCACAGAATCGGCGGGATCGGGCCGGTTCACGTTGACCCGGTCGCCGTCAACTCTCTAGAGTTCATGGTGTGGTTCCAGTGGTAATGGAGAATTGAATGGTCAGGAAAACCGAGTTCTTCTCGGCTTTCCTCTTCCGTGAGGGAGGAGAGAGGGAAGCCCTGGAGGGCCGGTGAGTTTCCCGACCGGCAAGGCAATGGAACCCGCTACCTGTTCACCCATCTCATGAGTACCAACCGCTGCGCAGACCGACGGTCCGGTGACGGCGACGAGAGGTCGCTGCCCGGCAACGTTGTCAGACGCGTGAGGCACTGCACGCCGCCATCATCGCCGGCGTGCGCCCCCACGCAGGGACGCCCGGGCGCCCTTGTGCCGAGCCGTCCTGCCGGGCCCGAAGCCATCGGGTCCACCGCGCGCGGCGTACACCCCCCACCGCACGAAGGGCGATTATGCCGCAGGTCACCAACTCACGACGTGTGACGAGTCAGTTCACGTCCACCCTTGCCGCTTCCGGCAAGGGACACGCCCGCGAACTTCCGGAGGACGGCCGATCGCCGCAGACCACGCTCGACGAGGGACGCCTCAACATGGCCCGTCTCGACCGGGCCCTGACCATCCAGCAGGCCAGTGAGGGGTTCTTCTGGCAGTTCGGAGGCTCCTCCGCGGATCTGTGCGGCCGGACCTTCAGCGATCTCGTCCACCCCAGTGTCCAGCAGCCGCTGATGCGGCAGTTCACGGGTCTCATCGAGGGCCGGCGTGACCGCTTCGCCACCGACGTCATCGCGGTGGGACGGGACGACGCCACGTTCACCGTCCCGTTGACCGCACTCATGGTGCGCGGCGGTCTCCCGGACGAGTCCTCGATCCTGGTCATGATGCCCAGCGCGCAGAACGACCCGGCGGACTCGGAGGTCGTCGGCGGGCGCGGCAAGAAGCTCCTGAGCCAGATCGACGCCCGGATACTCGAGGGCATAGCCTCGGGACTCTCCACGATCCCGCTCGCCTCACGGCTGCACCTGAGCCGGCAGGGCATCGAGTACCACGTGACCTGTCTGCTGCGGAAGCTCCGGGTGCCCAACCGGGCGGCGCTGGTCTCCCGCGCGTACTCCATGGGGGTGCTGAAGGTGGGCGTCTGGCCGCCGAAGGTGGTCCCGGACTTCATCAAGGACTGACGGCACGGAACGCACCGGCGGCCGGCCAGGTTCCGGCCGGCCGCCGGTGCGGGCTCGCAGGAGCCGTCCACGGGATCGGGACGGCTCGTGTCGAGTAGTGAAGGCATGCATCGGCAACTCTCGGGATTCCGGCTTCAGTTGTTGACGCCGGCCGGTGGTGGGGATACAACCCGGAGAGAGCGCTCTCACGTCTGCTGCCGCTCCACCCCCACGCTCGCCGAACCGGCTTGAGGAGACCTGTATGCAGCCCTTCCCCGGCGCACTCACCCGCAGACCGGCGACCACCGCCCGTGCCCGCACGGCATTCGGACTCGTCGTCGTCCTGCTCGCCGCCTGCTTCGCCGCTCTGACACCGTCGTCCGCGCACGCCGCGGACCAACTGCTGTCCCAGGGACGCCCCGCCGTGGCGTCCTCGGTCGAGAACGACACCTTCCCGGCCGCCGCCGCGGTGGACGGCAACACCGGCACCCGCTGGTCGTCCGCCTTCTCCGACCCGCAGTGGCTCCGGGTGGACCTCGGATCCGTCCAGCAGTTGACCCGCGTCACCCTCGACTGGGAGGCCGCGTACGCCAAGTCCTTCCAGATCCAGACCTCCACCGACGCGAACACCTGGACCACGGTCTACTCCACCACCAACGCCACCGGCGGCACTCAGAACCTCGCCGTCACGGGCAGCGGCCGCTACGTACGCGTGAACGGAACCGAGCGAGCCACCCCGTACGGCTACTCCCTGTGGGAGTTCCAGGTCTACGGGCCCGGCGGCACCACCACCCCGCCGGACGACTTCTGGGGCGGCACGAGCGACATACCCGCCGCGAAGAACGCCGTCGAGGTGAAGATCCTCAACCACACCAACGGCAAGTACCCCGACAGCCAGGTGTACTGGAGCTTCAACGGCCAGGTCCACTCCATCGCCGAGCAGCCCTACCTCGACATGCCGGCCAACTCGGCGGGCCGCATGTACTTCTACCTCGGCTCGCCGAACGGCCCCTACTACGACTTCATCGAGTTCACCGTCGGCAACACCGTCTTCAACGGCAACACCACTCGCGTCGACGCCTTCGGCCTGAAGCTCGCCATGCGCCTGCACACCAAGGACGGCTACGACGCCGAGGTCGGTGAGAACCGGCAGACCTTCGCCGAGGACCGCGCCACCACGTTCCAGCGCTTCACCAGCGCCGTTCCCGACCAGTTCAAGGTGCTGGCCCAGACCCGGGCCCCGTACCGGATCATCGCCCCCGGCAGCGACCCCAGCTTCCGCTCGGGCGGCGCGAACGCCAACTACTTCACGTCCTACGCCCAGTCCGTCGGCGTCGACGCGGCCACCTCCGACATCTTCGGCTGCGCCGCCTCCCTGGCCGGCAACCCCGACATGTGCGCCGCTCTGAACCGTCATGTCGCCACCCTGCCGGCCTCCCAGCGGTCCGACCCGGCGCAGTACTACAAGGCGGCACCCGCGAACTACTACGCCAAGTTCTGGCACGACAACGCCATCAACCGGCTCGCCTACGGCTTCCCCTACGACGACGTGGCGGGCCAGTCCTCGTTCATCTCCCACGGCAACCCGCAGTGGTTGCTGGTGGCCGTCGGCTGGTAGCCGATGACGAGAGGGTGTCCTGGACCGTCGTGACGGACGGCCGCGGGCACCCTCTCCGCGCGTCCGAGGTCCTGTGAACCGGCAGGCGTCAGCGAGGAGTCGCCGTTTCGGGTGTGGGCACGACCCGGGACCGTTGCGGGGCGGCCGGAATCGTGCGCGCCGGGTCGGGCCCGGCCGCTCCGCGCGTGCCGGCCACCGCGGTGCGGCCCGGCGCGCTGGGGGTACCCCTGGTCGCGGTGTCCTCGCGGGCGTGGGGGGTGGCGGGGTCGGAGGAGCGAGCCGTCCGTGCCGTCGAGGGAGTGGGGGCCGGTGTGGTCGCGGAGGGCGGCGGAGGCGGCGGAGCCAGGGGGACCGTGCGCGTGACGGGATCGGAAGGGGCCGACGGATGCAGCGGCAGTACGACGATGGCGGCCGCCGCGCAGGTCACCACCGCTCCGGCCGCGGCCCGCAGCAGCCTGCGGCGGCCGGCCGCGCGGCGGATCGCCTCGTAGCGGCCGGGGGGCGGGCCGAGACGGTCGGCGGGGGGCCGCAGGATCACCGCCAGCGGGTCGTCGGGCGCGAACTCCGGGTCGTTGTCAAAGCGAGTGGTCAAGGCTTCTCCTGAGGTGGACGCGGAGCAGTTCTCGGGCCGCATGGAGGTCGGCTTTGACGGTTCCTTCCTTGCGTCCGGTCAGCACGGACACCTCCCGGATCGGCATGTCAGCGTAGTAGTGGAGCAGGATCGGGACGCGCAGCCGTTCCGGCAGGGACTGCACGAGCAGGCGTACCGACGGGTCCGTCTGCTCGCTGTGGGGGCGGATCGCGGCCTCGGTGGTGGCGCGGCGCACGGCGCGGCGCTCACGTTCCTGCTTGCGCCAGTGGTCGCGGACGATGTTGGCCGCGGTCACATAGAGGAACCCGTGCGGCTCCTCCACGGACGTCCAGCGGGCCCAGAGCCGGGTGAACGCCTCGGAGGCGATCTCGTGGGCCGTCTCGTCGTCGTCGACGAGCCGGCGGCACCAGCCGGCGAGGCGCGGGTACAGGGCGGCGAACAGTTCGGCCGCTGCCTTGTCGCGGGACCGTTTCAACGCTCTCCAGGGTCGGGGTGCCGTTTCCGGCACGAGTGTGTCGGACGAGGGGCTGCGGGCGGGCGGCGGCTCCTGCGGGAGGATGCCGGGCCGGCGGTATGGCGTTCCGCCGGCCCGGCCACCGTCGCCGTACGGCCCTCGCAGTACGGGCTTTGGCAGGACGGGCCGTCGCCGTCAGCGGAAGACGGCGCCGAGGACGGCGAACACGATCACGTTGTCGCGGTAGCCGTCACCGTCGCGCGGGCCGCCGCAGGTGATGAGCCGCAGCTCCGGGCGGTCCACGTCCCCGTAGACGTCGTCGGTCGGGAAGCGCGCCTTGGCCACCGTCCGGGTGGACGTGACGGCGAACTGCGCCTGTGTGCCGTTCTCCAGGCGGGCGGTGATCGTCTCGCCGGTCCGCAGCCGGTCCAGGTGACGGAAGACCCCGTCGCCGTAGGGGCCGACCGTGACATGGCCGAGGACGACCGACGGCCCGAGCTGGCCCGGCGTGGGGGAGTTCCGGTACCAGCCCGCCCGGTCGTGTGCGGTGACCGGGGGGACCTGCACGGTGCCGTCCTGTTCCAGCCCGAGGCTCAGCAGCGGGGTGTCGACCCCGATGGCCGGGATACGGAGCCGGACCGGGACCGAGCGCGGCAGGGGGCGCGGGGAGACGGCCGCGCCCGGGGCGGCCGGCGTGGTGCCGGCCGGGTCCGGGGTGCCGCCGCGGGCGGCTGCGGGGTGGGAGGTCACGGACCGGTCCCTCCCCGCGCCGCCGCAGCCCGCGAGGAGCCCGGCCAACGCCGCGGTGCCGAACGCGCGCCTGGAGAGCGGTGTCATGCGCCGGTCGTCCGGCGCTTGCGGACGACGAGGACGGCCCCGCCGGCCACGACGAGCGCCATGCCGGCGCCGCCGCCGATCAGGCCGTCCCGGGAGCCGGAGTCCTGGGCCGGGGTGGTGACACCGGTGTCGGGCGCGCCCGCCGGCACCGCGCGGACCTGGCCGCGGGCCGGGGCACGGGTCGGCTCGGCGGCCGGAGCGGGCGTGGCCGCCCTGGTGGGAACCGGGGACGGGGTGGCGGCCCGGGTGGGGACCGGGGAGGGAGCGTCCCCCGCGGCGAAAGCGGGCGCGGTTCCCGCCAGCACGGCGGTACAGGCGACTGCCGCGGCAGTGAGGATGGTTCGGCGCATCGATTCGCTCTCTTTCGTCGGCGCCCGCCGGTCGGCGGGCGGTTGCGGATCGAGCGGAGAGACGAGGCGGGACGGGACCGGGTTGTAAAGGGATGGCAAAGTCGTGAACGTCGGGCCGGCCGGCGCGCGACCACCGGGGCCGCAGGCCGCCGTTTCAGCGGCGTCCGGAGAGGAAACTCCGACCTGAACGCCGAGTCGCCGAGTCGCCGAGGGAGCACCGTATGAAGGCCGTCGTCTGGCACGGACTCGGGAACATCGGTCTCGATGACGTGCCCGAACCAGTGATCAAGGACCCGTACGACGCGATCGTGCGGATCACGACCTCCGCCATCTGCGGCACCGACCTCCACTTCGTCCGCGGCACCATGCCCGGCATGCGGGAGGGCCGCATCCTGGGCCACGAGGCGGTGGGCGTCGTGGCGGAAGTGGGGACGGGGGTGACCAATCTCCGCCCCGGCGACCGGGTGGTCGTGCCCTCCACCGTCGCCTGCGGGACGTGCAGTTACTGCCGCGCGGGCTACTACGCGCAGTGCGACAACGCCAATCCCGGGGGACCGCTGGCGGGAACCGTGTTCTTCGGCGGCCCGCAGGCCGCGGGCGGCCTCGACGGGCTGCAGGCCGAGTACGCCCGTGTCCCGTTCGCCCATGTCGGTCTCGTGCCCCTGCCGGACACCGTGGACGACGCGCAGGCGATCCTGCTGTCGGACGTGTACCCCACCGCATGGTTCGGCGCGCGGCTGGCCGAGGTCGGCGACGGCGACACCGTGGCGATCCTCGGGGCGGGTCCCGTCGGACAGGCCGCCGTGGCCTGCGCGCGCCTCAAGGGTGCCGGGCGGATCATCGTCGTGGACGGCGTCGGCGACCGGCTGGACGTGGCCCGCAGCCAGCACGCGGAGACCGTCGACTTCAACGCCGAGGACCCGGTCGAGGCGGTACGCGACCTGACCGGCGGCATCGGCGTGGACCGGGTGATCGACGCGGTGGGCGTGGACGCGCAGCAGCCGTCCCGGGGCCCGGCCGCCGAGGCCCTGGGCGAGCAGGCACAGGAGTTCGCCCACGAGCGCTCCGAGGCGGCGCCGGAGCAGAACCCCGACGGCGGGACATGGGTACCGGGCGACGCCCCCACGCTGGCGGCGCGCTGGGCGGTGCGGATGGTGGCGAAGGCCGGCACTGTCGGAACGGTCGGCGTGTATCCGCCCCAGGTGCAGCACTACCCGTTCGGTGAGGCGTTCATGAAGAACCTCACCCTGAAGATGGGCAACTGCAACCACCGCCGCTACGTGCCCGATCTGGTCTCGCTGGTCGCCTCGGGGAGCCTGGACCCCACCCCGCTGGTCACGCGCTGGGCGGTCACGGAGGACGCCGTCGAGGCGTACCGCCGCTTCGACCGCAGGGAGACGGGCTGGACCAAGGTGGCCCTCGGCATCTCGGACGACGGAGCGGTGGCTCCCGGCCTCGGCGACGCGGCGGGCACCGGCACGGCCACCACCGCCGGATCGCCGAAACCCTGAGGGACGACGTCATGAGCGGAACGAATCCGGGCCGTCACGAGGAGCGGACGACCCGCAAGGACTCCGGAACGATCGGCCGGCGCTCCCCGCGCACCGGCACGGAACCGGTCACCGCGCAGAGCCCCCTCGGACTGCGCCTGCTCCTGTCCGCCGTGTTCGTCCCGGTCTTCGCCGCGGCGACCGCGTACTTCGCGGTGTGGGCGGCGGACTCGGGCTCCGGGGACAGCCCCGGACCCGGCCCGCTGACCACCATCGCCGTCGTGTACGGCGTGCTCACCCTCCTGGCGGCGATCGACCTGACGGTCGTCGCACGCCGCCTCAGGCGCGAACGAGGCCCCACGCCTGCCGGGCACTGAGCCGCAGGTCCGCGTGGGTCAGTGGTCCTCCTGCCGGTGGCGGGTCCACGCCCTCTCGCGCAGGTCCGCGTTCGACAGTACGTCCGCCGCCGTGCAGGCCAGGGCGCCGGTCACGGCGACGAGGGTGTCGCGGGCGCGGGGGGAGGCGGCGGCCGCGGCGAACTCGGGGGTGTGGTCGGACCCTTCGTCGGTGATGGCCACGAAGGGGTGGATGGCGGGCACGCGCGTGCTGACGTTGCCGATGTCGGACGAGCCCAGGTAGACCCCCGGCACGGGTGGCGTCAGTGCGATCCCGGTCCGTGACAGGTGCTCGGCGAACCGTTCGGACAGGACGCCGCTGTCACGGAAGTGCTCGTAGCGGAGCGTCGTGCGTTCCACCTCGGCCCTGGTGTCCGTGGCCAGCGCGACGCCCTCGGTGCACGCGCGGAGCTGCCCGGTCAGGTCCCCCAGCGCACGGCTCGTCTCCGCGCGCAGGCCGAACAGTCCCTCCGCGTAGTCCGGGACGATGTTGGTGGCCGTGCCGCCGGCCGTGATGATGCCCTGGATGTGGGAGGCCTCCGGGAGGCGCCGGCCCAGGGCGGTCAGCACGTTGAACAGTTCCACGAGTGCCAGGAGCGCGTCGTTGCCTTCGGCCGGGTTGCCGGTGGGGTGCGCGGCGCGGCCGTGGAAGGCCACCCGGTACTGCACCGACGCGGTCAGCGGCGCCCGCGTCCAGCTGCACACCCCCGGATGGAACATCAGCGCGGCGTCGACGCCGTCGAACACACCGGCCTCCACCTCCACGACCTTCCCGCCGCCGCCCTCCTCGGCGGGTGAGCCCACCGCCATCACACACCCGGCCGAGCCGTCGAGCACCGTGTTCAGCGCGAGCGCCGCGCCCAGGCCGGCGGCGGCGATGAGGTTGTGCCCGCAGGCGTGGCCGAGGCCGGGCAGGGCGTCGTACTCCAGCAGCAGCGCCACGGCGGGGTGGCCGTGACCCGTGCGGGCGGTGAACGCGGTCGGCATGTCGGCCACCCCGCGCTCCACCGCGAAACCGGCTCGTTCGAGCTCGCCCGTCAGCAGGGCGGCGGCCCGGTGCTCGGCGAAGGCGTACTCGGGTTCGGCGTGCAGGCTGAGGGCGACCTCCCACAGCATGTCCGCCCGCTCGTCGACCGCCGCGCGAAGCCTGTCGTGGACGTCGGCGCTCACGTCGTCGGGCGTAGGGGCCACCTGATCTCCTCGGGGTGCGGGAGCCGGTCGTGAGGTATCCGCCGGGTGCCACTCTCCGGCACCGCGACACCTACGGGTTTCGACGGCGCCACGGGTGCAACACGTCCGGTGAGTGGCGGCGGACCGTGACCAGGGAGGAACGATGGACCACTCGCGTGTACCCGTGCTGGAGGCGCTGCAGGAGTTCCGGCGTCGTGGGGACGTGGTCTTCGGCCCACCGGGGCACAAGCAGGGCCGGGGCGCGGACCCGCGGGTGGCGGACATCGTCGGGATCGACGTGTTCCGCTCGGACGTCCTGTCCCTCAACGGACTCGACGACCGCCGCCAGTCCCAGGGGGTGCTCGGGCAGGCCCAGGATCTGATGGCCGACGCGGTGGGAGCCGAGCAGGCCTTCTTCTCGACCTGCGGCAGCTCCCTGTCGGTCAAGACCGCCATGCTGGCCGTGGCCGGGCCCGGGGAGAAGCTGCTGCTGTCCCGCAACGCGCACAAGTCCGTGATCGCGGCCGTCGTCGTCAACGGCGTCGAACCGATCTGGGTGCACCCGAAGTTCGACGCCGAGCGGCACCTCGCTCACCCGCCGGAGCCCGACGACGTACGCCGCCGCCTGCGGGAGCACCCGGACGCCAAGGGCATGCTGCTGATCACCCCCACCGACTGGGGTACCTGCGCCGACGTGGCGGGCGTGGCCCGGGTGTGCCACGAGTTCGACGTCCCGCTGATCGTGGACGAGGCGTGGGGCGCCCACCTCCCGTTCCATCCCGGGCTGCCCGCCTGGGGCATGGACGCCGAGGCCGACCTGGTGGTGACCAGCGTCCACAAGATGGGCGGCGCCATCGAGCAGAGCTCCGTCTTCCACCTCCAGTACGACCGGGTCTCGCCCGAGGCCCTCAAGCAGCGGGAGGACCTGCTGGGCACCACCAGCGCCTCGTCCCTGGTGTACGCGACCCTCGACGGCTGGCGCCGCCAGATGGTCGAACAGGGGCACGGCCTCCTGGAGGCCGCGCTGCAGCGCGCTGAACGCGTCCGGACGGCCGCCGGCGACCTGCCCGGACTGCGGCCCATGGGCCGGGAGGTCGTCAAGGAGGGCCTGGTCGCCGACTTCGACCCGCTCAAGATCGTGATCGACGTGCGGGAACTCGGCGTCAGCGGCATGCAGGCGGCCGAGTGGCTGCGGGCACACCGGCACGTGGACGTCGGCGGCTCCGACACCTGCCGGATCAGCGCCTCGATCACGCACGCCGACGACGACGAGACCGAGGAGGTGCTGCTGAGCGCGCTGCGCGCGCTCGCCGCCGGCGCGGACTCGATCGAGAAGCGGCCGCCGGTCCACCTGCCCGGGCCCTCGGACCTGGAACTCGAGCAGGCGCTGCTGCCGCGTGACGCGTTCTTCGCACCGGTGGACCATGTGCCCGCAGAGCGGGCCGCGGGACGGATCGCCGCGGAGACGGTCAGCCCGTACCCTCCGGGCGTGCCGGTCGTCGCCCCCGGCGAGGTCATCACCGACGAGGTGGTCGAATACCTGCGCAGCGGTGTCGAACACGGGGTATTGATCACGGACGCGGCCGACCCGTCGGTCAAGACGTTCCGGGTGGTGGCGCGGGACTGAGGAGAGCGGGTCACCTCCCACCCGTCACCGCTGTTCCGGTCCGGCGTCCCCCAGGGCCGACGGGGGCCGATGCGGCGGCGCGCACATGACCGCGACGGCCGCCGCATCGTCGGTGAGCCGGCCCCCGGCGTACGCGAGGAGGTCGCCGCGCAGCAGGCGGAGCACGTCGTCGGGCGCGCGGTCCCGCCACGCGGCGAGACGTTCGGCCAGCAGGTAGAAGGCGCCGGACCTGTCACGGGCCTCGACGACTCCGTCGGTGTACAGCAGCAGCAGGTCGTCCGCCTCGAAGGGGAACTTGTCGAGGACGTAGTCGCCGCCGTTGAACTCGCCGAGTCCGAGCGGCGGCGCCGACGGGCCGCGGTCGAGCGGCACCACCGTGCCGTGACGCAGCATCAGCGGCGGCGGGTGCCCGCAGTTGACCATGTCGACGCAGCCGCCGTGGTCGGGGAAGTCGAGGAGCACCGCCGTGACGAAGCGTTCCTCGCCGCTGTCCTCGCCTCGGTGCGGATCCCATCTGACGCTGCCGTCCAGGTGGGCTGCCAGGGCGGGCAGGTCCTCCTGGCGGTGGGCGAACCCGTAGAAGGAGCCGAGCAGCATCGCGGCGTCCCCGACCGCCGCCATTCCCTTGCCCCGCACGTCGCCGATGAGCAGCCGGGTGCTGGTGTGGGTGCGCGCCGCGGCGTACAGGTCACCGCCGATCTGCGCCTCGGCCTCGGCGGCGAGGTAGACCGAGGCGACCGTCAGCGGCCCGATCCGGTCCGGCAGCGGCCGCAGCAGCACCTTCTGCGCGGTCTCGGACACGGAGCGCACCTGGCTCAGCACGCGCCGGTGCCGGTCGCGTACCGCCGTGAAGACGACCACCACGATCGTGCCGGCGGCCAGCGCGGCGATCTCCCCGTCCCGGCTCGCGATGCCCACGGTGTGCTGGAGCGAGGCCACCGCGAGCCGGGCACCCACGGCCAGGACGCTGACCAGCGCGGTGAGCCTGGGGCCGGCGAACGCGGCGGTGACGGCGGGCGCCGCCATCAGCAGCGGTCCGAGCTCCACGTACGGCGGAGTCAGCGCGTCCGCGAGCGAGATCACCGCGATCAGCACGAACGGGAGCGCCACCAGGGCACGCCTCGGCCGCCCCCGCACTCCCACGAACAGTCCACTGGCTGTCATGTCCGTCACCCAGCCCTCACTCTGCGGCATTCGGCGCTCGCGCCAGGCTGGTGCCGCCGGAACATAAAAGACTCTTACCAGACCATAAGTGACAAATCCTCAGCCGGGCGACCTGGCCGCCACGGGCGGCGGCCAGGGCCGTGGACCCGGACGTCTCACGCGTCCTCGGTGGTGCCCGACGGGGAAGCGGCGGTGGCACGGTCGCGGGCCTGCCGGTCGCGCTCACGGCGGCTGTAGGTGGCCTGGCGTACGGCTTCCTCGGTGTCAAGGCTCGATCCCAGAGCGCCCGCGACGATGCCCATCGAGGACGACAGCCAGGCCAGCCCGGCGTAGGCGCCGTAGCCGACCGGATGCCCGAGCTGGGAGGAGAGGTATCCGGCGTCGATGACCACGAGCGCGGCCACCAGCGCCAGTGCGTACAGCAGCGCGTACATGCACAGCACGCCGATGAAGACGGTGCACAGGGTGGCCGCGTTGTACAGGACGACCTGCCGCCTGGACGCCTGGCCGGTTCTGGCGTCCCACAGGTGGTTGTACAGCAGCAGCCAGCCGACCATGACGGCGATGGCCAGGAACATGATCAGGACGAGCCGGGCCGGCGCCAGCGCGTCGGCCATGTTCCAGATGCTGGAGTAGAACAGCCCGAACGCCGCCGTGGCGGCGGCGGCCGCGGTCGCGCTGGCCAGATGGGGCACCAGGAGCCAGGGCCGGTTCGCACGCACCATCCCCAGGAGCAGACGAAGGCGCCCGCGCAGGCCGACCAGTGCCAGCGAGGCGTCGATGCCCTCGTCGACCGTGGGGATCTCCCGCACGGGCGAGACCCACTCACCCGGACGCCGCAGCAGCCGGCCCACCGGCCCACGGGCCACCCCCTCCGGGCTCGGCGGCTGCTGGTGGATCCGGCGCACCAGGCGCACCAGCGTCTCGGTCACATGGTGGCGGAGGCGGAACGGCCCGATCGCCGGCAGGCTGATCAGCACCGCCCGGTGGCCGACGCTCACGTCCGCGATCACCGGCTGGGAGTCCAGACGCCGGGGCAGGTCCGTCAGGTACACCAGCACGTCCCAGCCGTTGTCGGGCCTGCGCCGGGCCGCCGACTCCAGCAGCGGAACGGTGCGCTGCTCGTTGAGGGGCAGCGTCTCGTGGAGCAACTGCACCTCCCAGCGCACGTCCGGGCTCACGCGGAAGGCCAGCAGGTCCGTCAGTCCCCGGTTCACCACGTCGGCGGCCACCTTGCTCGGCAGCCCGGGATCGGCCACGACCCCGACACGCCATGTGGCATCGCGCACGCCCTCGTGCCGGGGCCCTCGCTGCTGCACCTCTGGTCTCCTTCGCGTGGATCCGTCGCGGCCTCGCCGCGTCGCTCCTGCGTACCCCGCCCCACCGCCCGCCTCACCTCTGCCGTGCCGTGCGGCAGGCCGCCGGCGGGTCCAAGCTGGAGGGAGATCTGCGAGGGAGTGGCCATGCGGGTGGGAGTGCTGACCGGAGGCGGCGACTGCCCCGGTCTGAACGCGGTGATCCGCAGTGTCGTGCGCAAGGGCGCGCAGGAGTACGGCTGGGAGTTCACCGGGATCGCGGACGGCTGGGGCGGCGCGGTCAAGGGCGTCACCCGTCCCCTGGACGTCGCGGCCGTGCGCGGGATCCTGCCGCTCGGCGGCACGATCCTCGGCTCCTCGCGCACCAACCCGCTCCGGATCGACGGAGGGATCGACCGCATCCGCGAGACGCTCCGCGACCAGGAGATCGACGCCCTGGTCGTCATCGGCGGCGAGGACACGCTCAGCGTCGCGAGCGCGCTGGCCGACGCGGGGGTCGATCTGGTCGGCGTGCCGAAGACCATCGACAACGACGTCGGCGGCACCGACTACACCTTCGGCTTCGACACCGCGGTCGGCATCGCGACCGAGGCCATCGACCGTCTGCACACCACCGCGGAGTCGCACAAGCGCACGCTGGTCGTCGAGGTGATGGGGCGCCACTCCGGCTGGATCGCCCTGCACGCGGGCGTCGCGGGCGGCGCGAACGCCATCCTCATCCCGGAGGTGGAGTTCGACGTCGACCGGGTGTGCGCCTGGGTGGAGCGGCGTTTCGAGATCAACTACGCGCCGATCGTCGTCGTGGCCGAGGGCGCGGTCCCGCGGGCCGGGCAGATGGTCGTCAAGGACGAGTCGCGCGACGAGTTCGGGCACGTGCGCCTGTCCGGCATCGGTGACTGGCTCGCCCGTGAGCTGGAGAGCCGTACGCGGAAGGAGGCGCGTACGACGGTGCTCGGCCACGTCCAGCGGGGCGGCACGCCGTCCGCCTACGACCGGTGGCTCGCCACCCGCTTCGGTCTGCACGCGGTCGACGCGCTCAGGGACGGCGCCTTCGGCACGATGACGGCCCTGCGCGGCACGGATGTCGTACGCGTCCCGCTCGCGGAGGTGGCGGGCACGAACAAGCGGGTCCCCATGGAGCTGTACGAGGAGTTCGACGTCTTCTTCGGCACCTGACGCGCGGTCACCGCACGCGCGGTCACCCGTGGGGCACCACGGCCACCGGGCAGTGGGAGTGGTGCAGCACGGCGTGGGCCACGGGACCCAGCCGCTGCTCGGCCGCCCGCGGGCCCGTACGCCGGCCGACGACGAGCAGGCCCGCCCGCTGCGAGGCGTGCACCAGCGCGTGGGCCGGGTGGAGCAGCACGACGTCGGGCAGCACGGGGACGCCGGGATACCTCCCCCGTGGCTCCCGGAGCACGTCGGACAGCCGCTGGACCTCCTCGTCCTCCCAGGCCGCCCGGTCCTCCTCGGGCACCGCGAGCGCGGTCCACGGCGGGGCGCCGGTGAGGGCCCACGCGTGCACGGCACGCAACCGCGCCGTACGCAGCAGAGCCGCGCCGAAGGCGAAGTCCAGGGCGGGCTCGGCCGCCTTGCGCGCGTCGACACCGACCGCCACCTCCGCCTCGTGCCGTGCGGCGGCGGGCGGCCGGGGCACGACCACCACGGGACAGGGCGCGTGACTCGCCACCGCCAGCGCCGTCGAACCCACCACGAGCTCGTCGAATCCGCCGTCCCCGCGCGCCCCGACGACGAGGAGTTCGGCCGTCCGGGCGACGGAGAGCAGGGCGTCCGGGGCCGGGCCGGTCACCTGCACGCCGCTCATCACCACACCGGGACGCCTCTTTGCGAGAGCGGCCTCGGCGCGTCCCAGCACCTCCTCGCCCGACCGCTGCCAGGAGAGGGCGAACGGGGGTTCGGCGATGCCGTCGGCGGGGTCGGGAACGGCGAGAACCAGCCGCAGTTCCAGACCGCGGCGGTCCGCCTCCCCGGCCGCCCACTCGCCCGCGACGAGGCTCTCCCGGGACGCGTCGATCCCGGCCATGAGGAAACGGGTCATCCGGTCCTCCCCTGCGGGACAGAGGACCATTGTGGACGGGCCGTCACGGCGCCACCAGTGGAACCGGCCGGGCTCGCGGTGCCCCGCCCCTGCCGGGGCCGTTAATGTGGCTGGCAGGTGGGTGAGACGGCTTTCGGTGGTGCGCGGGGGTTTGGAGGGTCACCGGTGGGTGGTTCCGGGGAGTCGATGGAGGCCCGTGTGCGGCTGCCGCAGTTGCGGTTGGACGAGCTGCTGGGGGAGTTGCAGGCGCGTCTCGACGCGGCGCGGGGTACCCGGGACCGGGTGCACAGTCTGCTGGAGGCGGTGCTCGCGGTCGGCCGGGAGCTGGACCTGGAGCAGGTGCTGTACAGCATCGTGGACGCCGCGGCGACGCTGGTGGACGCCGAGTACGCGGCGCTGGGCGTGATCGGTCCGGACGGCAGGCGGCTGTCGGCGTTCCACACCATCGGGGTGAGCGAGGAGCGGATCGCGCGGATCGGCCCGTTCCCCGAAGGGCACGGGATCCTGGGCGAGCTGATCCGGCATCCGGAACCACTGCGGCTGACGAAGCTGTCGGAGCATCCGGCGTCGTACGGCTTCCCGGAGCACCATCCGCCGATGAACACGTTCCTCGGCGTTCCGATCCGGGTGCGGGACCAGGTCTTCGGCAATCTGTACCTGACCGAGAAGCGCGGCGGTCTCGAGTTCGACGAGGACGACGAGTCGGTGCTGGCCACGCTGGCCGTGGCGGCGGGCGTGGCGATCGACAACGCGCGGCTGTACGAGGAGTCGCGGCTGCGGGAGCGCTGGCTGCGGGCGATGGCGGAGATCACGCAGAGCCTGATGTCGGGTGCCGACCAGGCGGAGGTCCTGGGGCTGATAGCCGAGCGCGCGCGGGAGATCACGGGGGCGGCGCTGGCGGCGATGTCGACGCCGGTGAAGGGGACCGGGACGCTGAGCGTGGAGCTGGCGATCGGCCGGGAGGCTGAGGCGCACCGGGGACTGGTGCTGCCGGTGGAGGGCACGCTGACCGGGGAGGCGTTCACCGGCGGGGTGCCGGTGAGCAGCCCGGACATCTCGCGTGACCCGCGGGTCACGGCGGGTCCGCCCCGGTTCTCGGGCCTGGGTCCCGCGGTGGCGGTGCCGGTCGGGGACCCGGGCGATCATGTGCGCGGGGTGGTCCTGCTCGTGCGGGAGGCCGGCGGGAACGACTTCTCCGGCAAGGAGCTGGAACTGCTGAAGGGTTTCGCGGCGCAGGCCGCCGTGGCGATGGAGCTGGCGGGGCGGCGGCGGGACGCGGAGCAGATCGCGCTGCTCGAGGACCGTGACCGGATCGCCAGGGACCTGCACGACCTGGCGATCCAGCGGTTGTTCGCGACGGGCATGACCCTGCAGAGCGCGGGCCGGTTCATCGACCATTCGGGGGCCAAGGAGCGGGTGCTGCGAGCCGTCGACGACCTGGACGAGACCATCAAGATCATCAGGTCGACGATCTTCGGCCTGCGGGCGCACGACGAGGAGGCGGGCGCCGGACTGCGAACGCGGGCGGTGCAGGTGGTCGGGGAGGCCGCGCCGGTACTCGGGTTCGCGCCCGGGGTGCGGATGGAGGGGCTGCTGGACACACATGTGTCCCGGGAGACCGCGGACGAGGTGGTGGCGGTCCTGTCGGAGGCCCTGACGAACATCGCCCGGCACGCGCACGCCGACCGCGCGGAGGTGGCCCTGGAGACCGACGGCCGCAGCGTGCGGCTGACGGTCACCGACAACGGAGTGGGGATTCCCGCCGAGGGGCGTCGCAGCGGGCTGGCCAACATGGCCGAACGGGCCCGCCGGCTGGGCGGCGGCCTGGAGTGGACCACACCCGAGCACGGCGGCACCAGGCTGCTCTGGCACGCGCCGGTGGGCTCGGGGGAGGCCGTGCGGTCTTCGCCGGGGGAGTGACCGGACCCGGGGTCGCCGAGAGCAGGTGCCGCCCCCGGCGTTCGAGGGACTTGGCGCTCTTGAGCCGGGCGTCCGGGGCGGATCAGGCCTGTCGTTCGTGGTCCGGGCGTACCACGACCACCGGGCAGGCCGCGTGCTGGGCGCAGCGCTGACTGACCGAGCCCAGCATCGCGCGGGAGAAGCCGCCGCGGCCCCGGCTGCCCACGACGAGGACGTCCGCCCCTGCCGAGGCGCGGACGAGCACCTCCGACGGATCGCCCTCGACCAGGTACTCCACCAGGTGCGCCGGGCGGTCGTCCCCGAAGACAGCGTGCAGCCCCTCCGCGAAGCGCTCGCGGGCCTGCTCCAGGTCGAACTCGGGATCGATCGCCGGTCCGGTCCAGCCGATGGACGACGGCGTGTCCCAGGCGTGGATCGCCTCGACGACACCGCCGACGAGCCGGGCGTATCCCGCCGCCCAGCGCAGCGCCGCGCACGAGGAGGGCGAACCGTCCACGCCCACGACCACCCGGCGTCGCGGTTCAGAGGGTTGCATGGCCACCTCACTGAGCAGTCGTTGTGCCTACGTCCACGCTGCCCGGCCCGAGGCGACCGTGCCAGCCAGGGACCGTCCCGGTCAGGGGCCGGTCGGCCCTGGTGCGGGACCAGCGGCCCCTGGCCGCCGCGCCGGCCGGCGGCGATTCTCGGAAGCGGATCAACCGATCAGCGGATCACCGAAGTCCCCGTCGCGGCAGCGCCGCAGGAGGTGGGAGTCCATGCCCCGCACCGTCACCGCCGGTCTCGACGGCTCACCCGAGAGCCGGGGCGCCGCCGAATGGGCGGCGCGCGAGGCCGGACTGCTCGGGCTGCCGGTGCCGATCTTCGACACCGTGCTCGGCGGCATCTCGGTGACCGGCTCCGTCGTCGGCACCCGGCAGGACCTCGCGGAGGTCTTCCGACTGCACGCGGAGGGCCGCACCCGGGTCATCCGGGAGAGCCGCCCGCTCGGCTCCGTCGACGAGTCCATCGACGAGGTGCTGCGCGGTCAGGTCAAGGCTCGCATCGTTTTCGACCTCGGAGAGGGAGGCTGAGGACCATGGATCTGCCGGTGGTCGTCGGAGTCGACGGTTCGGAACCCAGTCTGCGGGCCGCCGACTGGGCCGCGGACGAGGCCGCCCGGCGCGCGGTGCCGCTGCGGGTGGTGTACGCCTCGCTCTGGGAGCGCTACGAGGGCGCCGCGCTCGCGCGGGAGCTCGGCAAGCCGGACGACCAGGTGGAGGCCGAGGAGGTGGTCGCGGCCGCCGCCCGGCGCGCCCGCGCCCGCCATCCGGACCTGCCGATCAGCAGGGCCGCGTTTCCCGAGGCGCCCGAGTACGCGCTGGTGCGGGAGGGCAAGAACGCCTCCGCCCTGGTCGTGGGCGCCCGTGGCCGCAGCGCGGTCGTCGACCTGCTGCTGGGTTCGGTCAGCCTGTTCGTGGCCGCGCACGCCGACTGTCCCGTGATCGTGATCCGCGGCAGCCACGACAACCAGGCGCGCACCCCGGTGCGGGGCCGCGTCGTCGTCGGCGTCGGGGACCGGTCCGCGGCGGCGGTGCGCTTCGCCGCCGAGGAGGCCCTGCGCCGCGGGGTCGAACTGGAGGCCGTACGGGCCTGGCGGTGTCCCGCGCACGAGGCCCTCGACCATCCGCTGCTCGGCGGGGAGCCCGAGCGGGTGTACGAGGAGCGGGCCGTCGACGCCCTCGAATCGGCGCTGCGGGACGTGCCGCCGGAGGTGAAGGTGCGCCGGCGCACCGCGGAGGGTCCGGCCCGCCGCGTGCTCCTTGACGCCTCGCCGGGCGCCGACCTGCTCGTGGTCGGAACCCGGCGCCGGGCGGGACGGTTCGGGCTCCAGCTCGGCCGGGTCGCCCATACGGCCCTGCACCATTCGGCCTGCCCCGTGGCCGTGGTGCCCGAACGGGCGTGAGGTCACAGGTCCGCCGTGCGATCGGGGACGTAGGTCTGAAGATCGCGAGGCGGCCGCTCGTAGCCGGTCGACGCCGGCCGCTCGGGCAGCCGCAGCGCCGTCGGTGAGACCTCGTGGTACGGCATGGTGCCGAGCAGATGGGCGATCATGTTCAGCCGGGCACGGCGCTTGTCGTCGCTCTCCACGACGTACCAGGGTGCCTCGGAGATGTCCGTGTGCACCATCATCTCGTCCTTGGCCCGCGAGTACGCCTCCCAGTGTGTGATGGACTCCAGGTCCATCGGCGACAGCTTCCAGCGTCGCAGCGGGTCCTCCAGACGGCGCCGGAAACGTTCCTGCTGGACGGCGTCACTCACCGAGAACCAGTATTTGCGCAGCAGAACCCCGTCCTCCACCAGCATCCGCTCGAAGATGGGGCACTGGCGCAGGAACCGCTGGTGCTCCTCCTTGGTGCAGAAGCCCATCACGTGCTCGACCCCGGCCCGGTTGTACCAGGACCGGTCGAACAGCACGATCTCCCCGGCGGCCGGCAACTGCTCGACGTACCGCTGGAAGTACCACTGAGTGCGCTGGCGCTCGGTCGGCGCGGGCAGGGCCACGATCCGGGCGATACGCGGGTTGAGGTGCTCGGTCACCCGCTTGATGGTGCCGCCCTTGCCGGCCGCGTCCCGCCCCTCGAACACCACGACCAGCCGGGCCCCGGTGGTCCGCACCCACTCCTGGAGCTTCACCAACTCCGTCTGCAGGCGCAGCAGTTCGCGCTCGTAGGTCTTGCGCGGCAGCGCCGCCCCGTTGTCGGCCGTCACAGCAGGACACCGTACTTCCCGGCGGGCGTCGGCGCACCCGGGCGGCCGCGTGGACGACGGGCGCCGCTCATGCCGACGTCAGGGGCCTCGCCGCCCGCTCCGGCCGGGCGTGATGGGTGGTGAACCAGTCCCGGGCCAGCTCCGCCACCGTCTCCACCGTGTCCGGTGCGGTGAACAGGTCGGTGGCGCCGGGAACGGGGACGACGCGGTGGTCGCAGCACATCCAGTCCGCCGCGAGCCGGTTGAGGCCGAGCAGCCGTGTGTCCTGGGCGCCGACGACGAACAGGCAGGGGGCGCGCACCCGGGCCAGCGCGGAGGGCGGGGCCAGGTCGGGACGGCCGCCGAGGCAGACCACGGCGCGGATGTCGTCGTCCGCCGCGGCCTCCACGGCGGCACCGGCGCCCGTACCCGCCGCGCAGTGGCTCACGGGCAGGCCGGTCTCCCGGCGCAGCCAGTCGGTGGCGGCCCGCAGGCGCCGGGCCAGCAGCACGATGTCGAAGACGTTGTGCGGGGTGCGCTCCTCGTCCTCGGTGAGCAGGTCGATCAGCAGCGTGCCCAGGCCCGCCCGGCGCAGGACGGCGGCGACGCGCTGGTGGGGCGGGCGGTGCCGGCCGCTGCCGCCGCCCAGGGCGTAGGCCACCGCCACCGGCGGCGTGGGCGGCAGGGCGAGCCGCGCGGCCAGGCGCACCGGACCGGCCGGCACCTCCACCTCCCGGTCCGGCGAGGGTGCCTCCGAGAGAGGACCGGAGGGCGGTCCGGTGGCGAACGCGGTGGCCTGCCGGCTCTCGCCCAGCAGCGTGGCGACCTCCGCGTCGGTGACGCGCCCGAAGTCCGTGTACCAGGCGCCGACCGAGCCGAGGTGCCGCAGCGGCTGGAGACAGACGACCCGGTCGGCCACCGTGCGCAGATGCGGCAGCGCCGCTTCCGGTCCGACCGGGACCGCGAGGACCACCTGCTCGGCGCCACGGGTCCGGGCCACCCGGCATGCGGCCTCGGCGGCGGCGCCGGTCGACAGCGAGTCGTCCACGACGAGCGCTGTCCGCCCGGCCACGGGCAGCGGCGGCCGGCTGTCGCGCAAGTGCCGCAGTCGGCGTTC
Source organism: Streptomyces sp. NPDC014889 (assembly GCF_043081205.1). Classification (NCBI taxonomy): domain Bacteria; kingdom Bacillati; phylum Actinomycetota; class Actinomycetes; order Kitasatosporales; family Streptomycetaceae; genus Streptomyces; species Streptomyces sp. NPDC014889. The sequence continues at coordinate 120,368 of NZ_JBIBWH010000009.1, read as the reverse complement.
CAGTTCGGCCCGTTCGGCGCGTTCGACGGTCTCCCGCCCGGCGGGATCGAGGCCGCTCTCGCTCAGGACGGTCCGGTCGATGACGCGTATTCCGTGCTCACCGAGGGCGCCGAAACCCAGCTCCGGCTGCCAGGGCACGCGCAGCTTGCGCACCACGGCCAGGTCGAGCGGGGCGCCCAGGTGCCGGGCCACCTCGAAGGCCACCGGGACGCCGCCCCGGGGCACTCCGAGCACCACCACGTCCTCGTCGCGCAGGTACTCCAGGCACCGGGCCAGGCGTCGTCCGGCGTCCGCGCGGTTCTCGTAGCGCATGCGCCGCCACCTCCTCGTACGTGGTTCCGGCGGCGCGGCGGCAAACCGCCTCGACTCCATTCGAACGCTTCCGGCGTGCGCACGCCTCCGGGCGGGTCGCGGACGTCTTGCCGGGGCAGCTCACGGTCCGGTCCCAGCGCGGTCCGACGAGGTCCCACTCCGCGCCCCACAGGTCGTAGCGGCGCCGGTCCGGCCGCCGGCGGACCAGGGCCGTCGCCGCGCGGGCCGGCCCGCCGAGGACGAGCGCCGCCCGGTGCCGAACAGAGCGGCCTGCGCGGTCGCCTCCGCCGGGCCGGGCGGCTCGGCGGCCAGGAAGCCCCCGGCCGTCCTGCCGGACGGTGACCGTCGCACCGGCGTGCAGGTCCGTGCTCACCAGGGCCTGCCCGGTACGGATGGTGCCGTCGGGCCCGTCCAGCGGACCTTCGCCGGTGCCAGACAGGTCGCGTCACCCGTCGACGTGGTGTCAGGAGCGGCCGTGAGCAGCACGGCCCGCACGGGCTGCCGGGCGGCGCGCTGCCAGGCGAACTCCTGGCCCGCGGCGCGCCCCGCCACCGTCGCCGCCTCCCTTTCTCGCGCTCACCGGGCACCCTGCCGCGCAGGCGTCATCCCTGTCCCGCGGCGGCCACCCCCCGCCGGTGCGCCGGCCCGGCGACCGGGCCCTCGCCGAACTCCGGCAGCACCTGGAAGACACCGGTCAGGCCGGTGTGCCGCAGGATCCGCCGGAAGGACGGACTGCCGCTGACCAGCCGCAGCCGGCCGCCGCGCGCCGCGACCCGGTTGCGGACCCGGCACAGCAGACCCAGCCCGGCGCAGTCGATGAAGGGCACCGGCCGCAGGTCGAGCACCAGGTCCGGCCGGGGCCCGTCGGTCAGCGTGTCGAGGTGTGCGGCGAGGGACAGCCTCGTGACCAGGTCGACGTCGCCGCTCAGTATGACGACGGTCGTCGTGCCGACCGTGCGTTCCGCATGGCTGTCGGCGGACCCGGTGGGACGTTCGGACATGCCGTCAGCCAAGCCGGTCCGGCGGGGTGCGGGGAAGGGCCGTTCGGTCCTCTCCGCGGCGGCCGAAGCGCCCTCGGGCGGCCGCCCGCGGGTACGCGCCCCCGCGGGCGGCCGATGGGGCCGACCGGCCCATGCGGAACCCCGGGTCGTCGGAGAAGCTGAAGACGTGGGCGGTGGCGGTGCCACGCCGGAGCGCGGTCCGCGCCCGCCGGCCGCGGACCGCCGGGTCCCGGCCGAACCGACCGGGACGGCCGATCGAGAAGGCCAACTGAAAGCGCCGTCCGAGAAGGCCGCCCGCGACGGCCGTCCGTCCGTCAAGGCCACCCGTTCCGGAACGAAGAGGGTGAGGTTCGGCATGAAAGGCTATGTCTTCCACGGCCCCGGGCAGTCCGCCTGGGAGGAGGTCCCCGACCCGGACCTCGAGGAGGCCACCGACGCCGTCGTGCGCGTCGACGCCGTGACCATCTGCGGGACCGACCTGCACATTCTCAAGGGCGACGTGCCCGAGGTCCGCCCCGGCACGGTGCTGGGGCACGAGGCCGTCGGCGAGATCGTCGAGGTCGGCGCCGAGGTACGCGCCGTACGGCCGGGCGACCGGGTCCTCGTCTCCTGCATCACCGCCTGCGGCCGGTGCCGCTTCTGCCGCGACTCCATGTACGGCCAGTGCCGCGGCGGCGGGGGCTGGATCCTCGGCCACCTGGTCGACGGCACTCAGGCGGAGTACGTCCGGGTGCCCTTCGCCGACCTCTCCGTGCATCCGCTGCCCGCCGCGGTGACCGACACGGACGCCGTGCTGCTGACCGACATCTTTCCCACCGCGTACGAGGTCGGCGTGCTCAACGGGCGGGTACGGCCCGGGGACACCGTCGTCGTGGTCGGCGCCGGGCCCGTGGGACTCGCGGCGATCGCCACCGCCCGGCTGTTCGCACCCGAGCGCATCATCGTCGTGGACCTGGCCGCCGCCCGGCTCGAGGCCGCCCGCAAGCTCGGCGCCGAGGCGGTGGCCGACGCGCGCGAGGTCCCCGAGCAGCTCGTCGAGGACCTCACCGGAGGCCTCGGCGCGGACGTGGTCGTCGAGGCAGTGGGCGTGCCGGAGACGTTCGAACTGTGCACGCGCATGGTGCGGCCCGGCGGACACGTGGCCAATGTCGGAGTGCACGGCAGGCCCGCCACCCTGCACCTGGAAGACCTGTGGATCAAGAACGTCACCATCACCACGGGCCTGGTCGACACCCGTTCCACGCCGACCCTGCTGCGCATGGCGGCGGCCGGCCGGCTGCCCACCTCCCAGCTCGTCACGCACACGTTCCCGATGGAGCGCATGGAGGAGGCGTACGACGTCTTCGCCCACCCCGCCGAGACGGGCGCCCTGAAGGTCGTGCTCGGCGGTCCGCGGCGCGAGGTCGTCCCGGTGACGGCGGCCTGACGGGCCGGACGGCTCCACCCGGCCGCGGACGTGCGCGGACGTGCGCGAGAGGTGCGGGAGACACGCGGGAGACGCGGCGCGGAACGGCCGCACGCGCTCCGCCAGGCGGAAAGACGGATGACTGATGTATCGCAACGACGGGTTCCGCGAGCTGGGGCGGCAGGAGTGCCTGCGGCTGCCGGCCAAGGCACCGGTGGGCCGTATCGTCCACACGCGGCACGCCCTGCCCGCGGTGCTCCCGGTCAACTTCGCCCTGGACGGCGACGGCGCGGTGCTGCTGTGCACCTCGGCCACCTCCGAACTGGTCCGCGCGATCGACGGCGCGTTGGTCGCCTTCGAAGCCGACGAGGTGGACGCGGTCGCGCACTCCGGCTGGAGCGTCGTCGTCACCGGCCCCGCCTCGGTGGTGACCGACCCCGCCGAGCACCGGCGCCTGCTTCACGGCGGCCCGCGTTCCTGGGTGCCCTCGCCGCGGGTGGTGTTCGTCCGCATCGAACCGGAACTGGTCACGGGCCGCGAACTCGTCGGCGGACTCAGCATCCACGGCCTGGACTCCGTCCTCTGATCTCCGCTCGATCCCCGACCCCCTCTTCAGTCCGACCCTCTTCTTCGAGCCCGCCGGAGGACGCCATGCAGGGTTCCCAGTACACCGTCGGCGACGTGATGACCCCGACCGTCGTGGCCCTGGCCCGTGGAGCGATGTTCAAGGAGATCGTGCGGACCATGGAGGAGTGGGGCGTGAGCGCGATGCCCGTGCTGGACGGCCGTGGCCGGGTGCTCGGCGTCGTCTCCGAGGCCGATCTGCTGCGCAAGGAGGAGCAGCGCGAGGACGACCCGGACCTGCCCGGCGGGCCGCCGCGGCCCGTGGCCGGCGCGGGCTCGGCCAAGGCCCGGGCCGTGACCGCCGAGGAGCTGATGAACACCCCGGCCGTCACCGTCCACCCCGCCGCCACCCTGGGCCGGGCCGCCCGCCTCATGGCCGGGCACGGCGTCAAGCGCCTGCCGGTCGTCGGTGACGACGGCGTGCTCGTCGGCATCGTCAGCCGCTCCGACCTGCTCAAGGTCTTCCTCCGCGACGACGAGGACATCGCCGCGGACGTACGCCGTCAGATCGTCGCCGCCGGTTTCCTGACGGACTCGGTGGGCGTGGCGGCGCGCGAGGGCGTGGTCACGCTCACCGGCCGGCTCCCGGACGCCTCTCTCATCCCGCTCGTCATCCGCCTGGCGCGGAGCGTCGACGGCGTGGTGGACGTGCGGTGCGACCTCACGGGGCCACGGCGCCGCCCCCTCCTGGAACCCGATCTGGCCGGCGAGCAGCCGCCTGGCGCCGCGGGGACGGGCACCGGACCCGAGACCTGACGGCGGGGTGAGGGGGGCCGAACGGCCCACCGAACCGGCCCCGGAAGGACCGAACCGCTCTCGCGCCGCGCCGTGCCGGATGCGACGGTGAAAGTGGGACGCGCTGCCGCAGGAGGGCGGCAGCCCCGGTGGAAGGCGGTGGGGTCGATGGAACTGCCCCTGGTGGTGGGCGTCGACGGGTCGGACCCGAGCCTGACAGCGGTGGACTGGGCGGTGGGCGAGGCCGCCCGGTTCGGACTGCCGCTGCGCCTGGTGTACGCGTCCCTGTGGGAGCGGTACGAGGGCGCGATGCCGTCGGGAACCGTGGGACGTTCCTCGGAGCAGGTGATGGCGGAGCACATCGTCGCCTCCGCCGCGGAGCGCGCCCAGCGGTGCGACCCGGAGGTGAAGGTCTCCACCGATGTCCTCCCGCAGGACGCGGTCACCGCCCTGCTGGGCGAGGCAGCCAACGCCTCCGCGGTGATCATCGGCTCTCGTGGCCGGGGACAGCTCAAGGGGCTGCTGCTGGGATCGGTCGGTCTGGCCGTGGCGGCCCGGGCGCACTGCCCGGTGGTCGTGGTCCGCGGCGACCGGGCGGGCCTGGCCGGCACCCATGAGCGGATCCTGCTGGCCGTCGGTGACGCCGACACCGGGCACGAGGCCGTGCGGTTCGCGTTCCGGGAGGCCGAGGTGCGCGGCTGCGTCCTCGACCTCGTACGCACCTGGCGGCGCCCCATGCACGAGGGTGTCGGGAACCCGGAGCTCGCCGACGAGCCGGCCCAGCGGCACGAGGAACACGCGGCCGCCGTCCTGGAGGAGCTGCTGCGCGAACCGGCGGCCGAACACCCGGCGGTACGGGTGCGCCCCGCGACGGTCGAGGGTCCCGCACACCGGGTGCTCGTGGACCGGTCGGCCGCCGCCGACCTCGTGATCGTCGGAGTACGGCGCAGGGAGGGCCACTTCGGTCTCCAGCTCGGCCGGACGGCCCACACCCTGTTGCACCACGCGCACTGCCCGGTGGCCGTCGTGCCGCAGCGGGCGTGACCGCGCCGTGCCGGCGGAGACGGCGCCGACCTGGGCGTACGACGGCTACGACCCCGCGCGGGAGCGGCTGAGGGAGGCCCTGTGCACTCTCGGTAACGGCCGCTTCGCCACCCGCGGAGCGCTGCCGGAGTGCGCCGCGGACGAGACGCACTACCCGGGTACCTATCTGGCCGGCTGCTACAACCGGCTCGTCTCCCACGTCGCCGGGCGCCAGGTGGAGAACGAGGACCTGGTCAACCTGCCCGACTGGCTGCCGCTGCGCTTCCGCCTCGCGGGCGGAGCCTGGCTCACCCCGGACACGGCGCCGGTCCTCGACCACCACCAGGTCCTGCACCTGGACCCGGGCGTGCTGGAGCGCCGCACCCGGTACGGGCTCGGTGACGGGCGGACGCTGACCGTGCGCCAGCAGCGGATCGTGCACATGGCCGACCCGTATCTGGCCGCCCTGCGCACCGAGTTCACCACCGAGGGCGGCCCTGCGGACCTGGAGGTGGAGGCGGCACTCGACGGCGGTGTGAGGAACGCCGGAGTGCGCCGCTACCAGGACCTGGACGGCCGCCACCTCACCCAGGTGCACACCGGCGGCGCGGCCCCGGACACGGTGTGGCTGCGCTGCCGTACCCGTACCTCCGACATCCGGATCGGCCTGGCCGCCCGCCTGAGCGGCGACCGGGCGGCCGGACCGGTCGGCACCCGGCACGAACACCCGCGCGCGATCCAGCGGGCACGTCTGAGCCTGGCGCCCGGCCGGACCGCCACGGTGGACAAGACCGTCGCCCTGCACACCTCCCGCGACCTGGCGATCAGCGACCCGCTGGACGCCGCGATCGACCGGGTGGGCGCGGCGCCCGCCTTCGAGGAATTGCTGGAGAGCCACCGTACGGCCTGGGCGCGGCTGTGGCGCCGGGCCGCCGTCGACGTGCCCGGGGAGCCGGGCCGCATCCTGCGCCTGCACCTCTTCCACGTGCTCCAGACCATCTCCCCGCACACCGCCGACCTGGACGTCGGCGTGCCGGCCCGCGGACTGCACGGCGAGGCCTACCGCGGCCATGTCTTCTGGGACGAGCTGTTCGTCCTGCCGTATCTGAACCTGCACTTCCCCGAGGTCTCCCGCGCCCTGCTGCACTACCGGCACCGGCGCCTGGAGCGGGCCTGCTCGGCGGCGCGCGCGATCGGCCGGCGCGGCGCGATGTTCCCGTGGCAGAGCGGCAGCGACGGCCGGGAGGAGAGCCAACGGCTGCACCTCAACCCCCGCTCGGACCGTTGGCTGCCGGACCACTCGCATCTCCAGCGCCATGTCGGCTCAGCGGTCGCCTACAACGTGTGGCGGTACTGGGAGGCGAGCGGCGACGCGGAGTTCCTGCACACCAAGGGCGCCGAGACGCTGTTCGAGATCGCCCGCTTCTGGGCCGATTCGGCGACCTGGGACGAGCGTCTGGGACGCCACCGCCTCCTCGGCGTGATGGGCCCCGACGAGTACCACGACGCCTACCCGGACGCCGAGCGCCCCGGCCTCGACGACAACGCCTACACGAACGTCACGGCCGCCTGGGTGCTCGACCGCGCCCTCCGGACGCTGCGCGTCCTGCCCGAGCCGCGCCGCCGTGAACTCGTCGAGCGCACCGGCGTGGACGACGCCGAGTTCGACCATTGGGAGCACGTCTCCCGCACGCTGCACGTGCCCTTCCACGACGGCGTCATCAGCCAGTTCGAGGGGTACGGGGGCCTCGCCGAGTTCGACTGGGCCGGCTACCGCGAACGCTACGGCGACATCCGCCGCCTGGACCGGATCCTGGAGGCCGAGGGCGACAGCGTCAACCGCTACAAGGCGTCCAAGCAGGCCGACGTGCTCATGCTCGGCTACCTCTTCTCCCCGGCCGAGCTGCGCGCGCTGTTCGCCCGCCTTGGCCACCGTTTCGACGAGGACCTGTGGCGGCGCACCGTCGACTACTACCTGGACCGCACCTGCCACGGTTCCACTCTCAGCGGTCTGGTGCACGGCTGGGTCCTGGCCCGCGCCCGACGGGCGGAGGCGTGGGCCTTCGTCCAGGAGGCGCTGCGCAGCGACATCGCCGACGTCCAGGGCGGCACCACCGGCGAGGGCATCCACCTCGGCGCCATGGCCGGCACGCTCGACCTCGTGCAGCGTGGACTGACCGGTCTGGAGACGCGCGAGGGCGCGCTGTGGCTCGACCCCGCCCCGCTCCCGGAGCTGTCCTCCTACGGCGTCTCGGTCCGCTACCGGGGGCACTGGGGCGTGGGGCTGCGTCTCGAGCACGGCCGGATCCGGATCACCGTCCCCGAGTCCGGCGGCTCGCCGATCGAGGTACGCCTGGCCGACCGCGCCGTCAGCGTCCAGCCGGGCGAGACGTGCGCCCTGGTTCTGCCCGACTGAATCCCGTTCCCCGCCCCTGGACCGTCCACCTCCCGCTGCCGAAGAGGGCGCGGAATACCCCGGGGGGTACTCGTGCTACTCTCGGTCCTAGATACCCCCGGGGGTAATTCTTCGCTAGGAAGGGAGCGCCTGTGTTCTTCGTCGAGACCATCGAGCTGGCAGGACTCGGCAACCGCAGCTACCTGGCCGGAGGCGAGCACACGGCGGTGGCGGTCGACCCGCCCAGGGACGTCGACCGGGTGCTGGCGGCGGCGGCACGGCGCGGGGTGCGCATCGCGTACGTCGTGGAGACCCACGTCCACAACGACTACGTCTCCGGCGGTCTGGAACTCGCCCGGCTGACCGGAGCCGACTACCTCGTCCCCGAGGGGGCCCGCGTCGGTTTCGCGCGCACCCCCGTCCGCGACGGCGACACGGTGACCGTCGACGGGGACGCCCGGCTGACCCTGCACGCCCTGGCCACCCCCGGACACACCCCGCATCACACCTCGTACGTCCTGCGCGAGGCCGCAGCCGCCCTCGCCGTGTTCACCGGCGGCTCGCTGCTGATCGGCACCGTCGGCCGCCCCGACCTGGTCGAACCGCGGCTGACCGAGGGCCTGGCCCGCGCCCAGCACGCCTCCGCCCACCGGCTCGCCGACGCGCTGCCCGACGCCACCGCGGTGCTCCCCACCCACGGCTTCGGCAGTTTCTGCTCGTCCGGGCAGACCGAGGGCGACGCCACCACCATCGGCCGGGAGCGTGTGGTCAACGACGCGCTCACCCGCGATGTCGACACCTTCGTCGCCGACCTGCTCGCGGGCCTGGACGACATCCCCGCGTACTACACGCACATGGGACCGGCCAACGCCGCCGGGCCCGTTCCGGTCGACCTGACCCCGCCCGCCGTGGCCGACCCCGAGGAGATAGCCGCCCGGCTGGCCGCGGGGGAGTGGGTCGTCGACCTGCGCAACCGGGTGGCCTTCGCCGAAGGGCACGTCGCGGGGTCGTTCAACTTCGAGGCCGAGGGCAGGCTCGCCACCTATCTGGCCTGGCTGGTGCCCTGGGGCAGGCCGGTGACGCTGCTCGCCGGGACGGCCGCGCAACTGGCCGACGCGCAGCGAGAACTGGCCAGGGTCGGCATCGACCGCCCGGCCGCCGCGGCCACCGGAGGGCCGTCCGCCTGGCTCCGCCCGGGCGAGGAGCCCGCCTCCTTCCCGAGGGCCACCTTCGCGGACCTCGCCGAGCGGCACCCGGGGGAGGGCGTCGTCGTACTGGACGTGCGGCGCGACTCCGAACGGGCCGGAGGCTTCGTCGAGGGCTCGGTGCACATCCCGGTCCACCGGCTGCACCGGCGGACCGGCGAGGTCCCCGACGGCCAGGTGTGGGTGCACTGCGCGGGCGGCATGCGGGCCGCCGTGGCCGCGTCCCTGCTCGACGCGGAGGGCCGCGACGTGGTCGCGGTGGACGACGGGTTCGAGTCCGCGGAGAAGGCCGGACTCACCGTGCGGACCCCACGGGAGGAACAGTGCCGATGAGTCCGGTCCGCCCCGCCCCCGCTCGGCCCACGGCTCGTGAGTCCTTCGCACGCCCGGGTCGCACCCCGGTCGGCGGCGGATCCGATACCGCCGTGCCCTTGGACGGGGGAGCCGTCTGCCGCCCGGGCAGCCGCTCCCAGCGGGTCGCCGGCCTGCCGGCCGCCCGGGGCGCCGACGCCGTCGACGTGATCGGCGGGACGTGGGACCGGGTACGGGCCGGACTTCCCGTGGCGGACGTGCGGGGCGAGGACGGCACGATCGCGTGAGTGCTCTGCTCCTCGCCCTCGCCGCCGGGGCCGTCGTCGGCCTGGCCCTGGGCGCACTCGGGGGCGGCGGCAGCGTCCTGGCCGTCCCCGCCCTGATTTACCTGCTCGGCTTCACCCCGGTCGCGGCCACCACCGCGAGCCTGGTCGTCGTCACCGTCACCTCGGCCACCGCGCTCGTCGCACACGCCCGCGACGGCCAGGTGCGCTGGCGTACCGGCCTGCTGTTCGCCGCCGCGGGCGCCGGACCGGCCGTGCTGGGCGGCGCGGTCGCCGGACGGCTGCCCGACGCCGTGCTGACCGCCGCCTTCGCGCTGGTCGCGGCGGTCGCCGCGGCCCGGATGCTGCGCCCGCGCCCGGCGCCGGAGGCGGACCGTCCGGTACGGCACGGCCGGGCGGCGGCCGCGGGCGCCGGACTCGGCGCGGTCACCGGCGTGCTCGGCGTCGGCGGCGGCTTCCTCGCCGTCCCCGCCCTGGTGGGCGTGCTCTCGCTGCGCATGCGCGCCGCCGTGGGCACCAGCCTGCTGGTCATCACCGTCAACTCACTGGCCGCGCTGGGGCTGCGGGCCGGGACGGTCGACGGTCTCGACTGGGCGGTCATCGCGCCGTTCGCCGGTGCGGCGGTCCTCGCCGCGTGGGACGGCAGGCGGCTGGCCGCCAAGGTGTCCGGGCCGGTGCTGCAGCGGATCTTCGCCGTGGCGCTGCTTGCGGTGGCGGCGTTCATGCTCATCGACGCGGTGGCCTGATGCCCGCCGCCCGGCCGCCCCGCACCGGCCCGCACGCTCACGCCAGCGACAGGAACAGCTTCTCCATGCGGGCCCGCATCATCGCGGGGTCCTGGCCGTTCGTCCGACCCGCCTCGATGTCGGCCACGCACTTCTGCAGGCCGGTGGCGATGATGGCGAAACCGGCCCGGTCCAGGGCGCGGGAGGCGGCGGCGAGCTGGGTCACGACCTCCTCGCAGTCCCGGCCCTCCTCGATCATCCGGATCACCCCGGAGATCTGGCCCTGCGCCCGGCGCAACCGGTTCAGCACGGCCTTGAGGTCCGCGCCCTCGAGCTCCAGTTCCACGATCACTCCTTGCAAAATACCCCTGGGGGTACTGTACGTCCGTCCCCGGGACGACGTCGACCGCCCCACCGACCGGAAAGGACCCGTTTCGCCGTGACCGTTCCCTCCACCCCCGTACCCCTGGCCGTCGAGCAGGCACGCTCACGGCTCGACGAGCTCACCGTCATCGATGTGCGCACGCCCGGCGAGTATGCCTCGGGACACCTGCCCGGCGCGCTCAACATCCCGCTGGACCGTGTGGGGCAGGCGCTGCCCGAGATACGGCACGCGGCGGAGCGCGGCGAGATCCTCGTCGTCTGCGCCTCTGGCGCCCGCTCGGCCAAGGCCTGCGTGTACCTGGCCCGGCAGGGCGTCGCCGCCGCCACCCTCACTGGCGGCACGGGCGCCTGGGCGGCGGCGGGTCACGAACTGCACCGGCCCACGGCCCGCGAGAACCCGGCCGGCTGGAGCATGGAACGCCAAGTGCGTCTCACGGCCGGGTCCTTGGTGCTGCTCGGGCTGGTGCTCGGACTGCTCGTCCACCCGGCCCTGCTGATCCTGTCGGCGGGCGTGGCGGGCGGACTGGTCTTCTCCGCCCTCACCGACACCTGCGGCATGGCCGTCCTGCTCGGGAAGCTCCCCCACAACCGGCCGCGCGCGGCCCGGCTCGAGGCGACGCTCGCGACACTGCGGAGCAGGTGAGACCGGCGGGGCGGCCGGGGGGGGGCCCCGCCCCCCCCCCCCCCCCCCCCCCCCCACGCCCCCGCCGCGCGCCGGCCCCCGGCCGCGGGGGGGGCGGCGGCGCCGCGCGCCCCCGCCCCCCCCCCCCCCCCCCCGCGACCGGCCGCCCCCGACGAATGAGTCCGGCCCGGACTCATTCGTCGGGGCCCTCCTCGTGTTCCAGCAGATGCCCCATGCGGTCGCAGAACAGATGGCCGAACAGGGCGCCGCCGTACACGACGAACCCCGCGCCGACCAGCCAGGACTCCACCACCAGGATGGTGCCGATGGCGCCGTAGCTGACCGCGTTGGTCACGATCAGCGGGGTGAACACCAGGAACGAGAAGGCCCGCAGGCCCACCAGGCCCACCATGGTGGCGACGGCGCCGGGGAAGAGGAGCCGCCAGCGCACCTGGTGGCCGAGCAGGAAGTGCGGGCCCCACCAGAAGAACAGCACGCCGACGCCCACGCTCAGCAGCATGCGGTAGGTCCCGTCGAACACCGTCCGGGTGAGCACCTGCATGTACAGGTACACCATGAGCGCGACCAGCCAGACGGCCTGCCGCCAGATCCGGTGCCAGGGCCCGGCGGGCAGCCGCCACACCCGCTCGTAGGCGTTCTGCACGCTCGACGCGAAGGACACGCCGAACACCGCGAGCAGCACCAGGCCCCACGCACTGGTGGTGCCGGCCACCTTGCGTGCCGGGCTGAAGACCTCCGAGAGCACGTCGGCGGACCGGCCGGACAGGTCCATGCCGTCCACCAGCCACAACGCGAACCCGCCGTGGTGCAGGGGATCGAGCGCGGCCACCACGATCAGCAACGGGGCCAGGGTGACCAGGGAGAGCGTGGCGAACCCCATCGCCCGGTGCATGAGCTCCAGCCGCTTGCCACGCCGGTAGAGCTCAGCGGCCCACCCCAGGTGTGTCGTCGGGCGGTCGGAGGACTTCCGCTCGCTCAACCCGGCCGCCGTGAACGCCCGTCACGGTGGCCGGTGCCGCTCGACGCCGGAGGGGACGGGGTGGGACATGACATGGCGACGGCGCCTCCTCTCCGCGGTCCGGGTGACCGGCCTCCGGCCGTGCAAACCCGGCGACCCACCCGCCCGGCCGCACCCGGCACTCCCATCGTCACGCCGCCGCAGCGCGCCGGCACACCGGGAGCAAGGAGGCCCCGCCCTCGCCCCTCCGCCGCATGCCCAGGCCCCTCCCGCCCGTGGACGAGAAGGGCCCTCCCTCACTGATGGCGAGGCGGTTCCAGCCTCAGCGCATCCTGGTGGTACAGACCATGTGCTCCGAAACCCAGACCCTCTTGCCGTGGCGGGTCGTGAAGTGTCCCTTGACCTTGTGACAGTGGTGCGCTGTCGAGTACGAGGTGGTGCTCTTGGCGGGCGCTGCCGATGCGGTGCCCACGGAGGCCACGGCGGCGCCACCCGCCATGACGCCCGCAGCGAGGCCGGTGGCCAGTGCGCGTGTGAGTCGACGTCGCATTACTGGCTCCCTTTCGCTTGAGAATCAGGTACCTTGCCCATTTTCGTCGCCGTTTTCGGCACTTGCATCAGGGCTGGTAGAGGGACCGGCCCCGGGTCCCGAGTCCGTTCCGCACCGTACAAAGCCGGGCGGTGGCTCGCCATACTGGACGAGGGCCTCCCCGCGGAGCAGGCCGGTGCCGGGACGGGGCCAGGGGCGGCCCGGACGGCGGGCCCGGTCCGGAGAGGCGGGGTACACGGCGACGGGGGCGGCGGCGCGAGATGTCGGACACCATGCTGATCCAGGGCCGTTACCGGCTGCTCGACACCATCGGCCGGGGCGGCATGGGCGAGGTCTGGCGGGCGCGGGACGAGTCACTGGGCCGCCATGTCGCGGTGAAGTGCCTCAAACCGCTCGGCCCCCAGCGCGACCCGTCCTTCACCCGGGTGCTGCGCGAGCGGTTCCGGCGCGAGGCCCGGGTGGCCGCCGCGCTCCAGCACCGCGGGGTGACCGTGGTCCACGACTTCGGCGAGTCCGACGGCGTGCTCTACCTCGTGATGGAGATGCTCGACGGGCGCAACCTCGGGCAGCTCCTGGACGACAACGACCACCGGCCCCTGGCCGTGCCCGAGATCGTCGAGATCGCCGAACAGGTCACCGCGGCCCTCGCCTACACCCACCAACAGGGCATCGTGCACAGGGATCTGAAACCGGCGAACATCATGCGCCTGACCGACGGCACGGTGAAGATCTGCGACTTCGGCATCGCCCGGCTCGGCCACGACATCGGTTTCACCGCCCGGCTCACCGGCACCGGCGTCGCCATGGGCACCCCGCACTACATGTCGCCGGAACAGATCGGCGGAACCGAGCTCGACCAGCGCAGCGACCTGTACTCGCTGGGCTGTGTGCTGTACGAACTCGCCACCGGTGCCCCGCCGTTCGACTTCGACGACGCCTGGGCGGTCCTCGTCGGGCACCGCGACACCCCGCCCGAGCCCCCGCGCCGCCACCGCGCCGAACTCCCCGAGTACCTGGAGCGGATCATCCTCGACCTGCTCGCCAAACTGCCCGAGCAACGACCCGACGACGCCCAGGCGTTGAGCCGCCGCATCACCGCCGGCCGCACGGCGGCGCCACGGTACGCGCCCACCGTGGTCACCCCGCTGCCACGGCCGCGCCCGTCCGGACCGGCCGGTCGTGACGCCCGACTGCCGTCCTGGACCCGCGGCATGACCACCGGTCACAAGGCCGCCGGGGCGGCACCGCGCACCGCGCCCCCGGACGGAGCGGCCGGGCTGACCGGCGAGTGGACCCCGCGCGCCGCCACCGGCGGCCCGGCGGAGACCGCGCGGGCGCCCGGCGGGCGGCCCGTCCCGCCGCCGGAGGCGGTCAGGGCGCTGGCCGACCGGCACCAGGCGGCCCTGGCTCTCGGCCGGCTCGGCCGCTGGGAAGAGGCGGCCGAGGCGCACCGCGCGATCACGGACGAGCGGGCCCGCCTCCTCGGGCCCGAACACCCCGACACCCTCGCCGGCCGCTACGAACTCGCCTTCGGCCTCAGCCGCACCGGTCGCCCGGCCGAGGCACTGCGTGAGTACAAGCAGGTGGCCGAGGCGCGCATCAGGGCCCTCGGCGCCGACCACCCGGACACGCTCGCCGTGCGCCAGGAGATGGCGTACGTGCTGGGCCGCCTGGGCCGCCACTTCGACGCGCACCAGGTGTACGCGGCGGTGCTCGCCGCGCGCGAGCGCACCATGGGCCCGGACCACCCCGACACCCTGCGCTGCCGGCACAACCTCGCCTTCAGCCTCAGCCGGCTCGGCCGCCCGGACGACTCCTACCGCATGGCGTGCCAAGTCGCCGCCGCCCGCGCCCGCGTGCTCGGGCCGCAGCACCCCGACACCCTGGTCACCAGATTCGAAGTCGCCTACGCGCTTGGACAGTTGGGGCGGTGGGCGGAAGCCCTGGAAACCTACCGCGAGGTCGCCGAAGCACGCGCCCGTGCGCTCAGCGCGGACCACCCCGACACCCTGACCGCCCGCTACGAGGTCGGCATCAGCCTCGGCCGGCTCGGGCACAGCGCGGAGGCGCTGGAGCTGTACCGGGCCCTGATCGACGACCGCACCCGCGTGCACGGCCCGGAGCACCCCGAAACCCTGCGCGCCCGCCACGGTCTCGGGGTCAACCTCGGCCGGCTCGGCCGCTGGGAGGAAGCCCTCGCCGAGTCCCGCGACGTGTGCGCGATCCGCGGGCGCGTCCTCGGCCCCGGCCACCCCGACACCCTCGTCAGCCGCCGCGAGGTCGCCGTCGGCCTCGGCTGGCTCGGCCGCTGGGCCGACGCGCTCACCGAGTACCGTGCCGTGGCCGACGCCCGCGAGCGCGTCCTGGGCGCCGGCCACCCCGACACCCTCGCCAGCCGCACCGACGAGGCCCACTGCCTGGAACAACTCGGCCGCGGCCCGGAAGCCGTGGAGCTGTACCGCAGGGTCGCCGTCCTGCGCGGACAGCGAGCGGCCGACGGGCCTTAGGTCCTGGATCCTCCACGGACCGCGCCCTGGCCGAAGTGGATCACCGCGTGTTACGAAGGACCATGAGCGCACACGAGGGACACGGTACGTACGACGCCGTCATCGTCGGCGGAGGGCACAACGGCCTGGTCGCCGCCGCCTACCTGGCCCGCGCCGGACGGTCGGTGCTCGTGCTGGAGCGGCTGGACCACACCGGGGGCGCCGCCGTCTCCACCCGCCCGTTCGCGGGCGTGGACGCCCGGCTGTCCCGCTACTCCTACCTGGTCAGCCTGCTTCCCCGGAAGATCGTCCAGGACCTGGGCCTGGACGTCCGGCTGCGCACGCGCACGATCTCCTCGTACACGCCCGTCGAGCGCGGCGGGCGGCCCACCGGACTGCTCGTGGGCGGCGGCGAGGAGCGCACCCGCGAGGCGTTCGCCGGGCTCACCGGCTCCGACCGCGAGTGGGAGGCCTGGCAGCGCTTCTACGGCATGACCGGCCGCCTCGCCCGCAGGGTCTTCCCCACGCTCACCGAGCCGCTGCCCACCCGGGAGGAACTGCGCCGCCGCGTCGACGACGAGGAGGCCTGGCGGATCCTGTTCGAGGAGCCGATCGGCGTGGCCGTCGAGGACCGCTTCGCCGACGACCTCGTACGGGGGGTCGTCCTCACCGACGCCCTCATCGGCACCTTCGCCGACGCCCACGATCCGTCGCTGGCGCAGAACCGGTGCTTCCTGTACCACGTGATCGGCGGCGGCACCGGAGACTGGGACGTACCGGTCGGCGGCATGGGCGCCCTGACCGACGCGCTCGCCGCGGCCGCCCGCCGGGCCGGAGCCGTCATCGCCACCGGCCACGAGGCGGTGCGGGTGGCGAGCGACGGGCGCGCGGCGGAGGTCACGTACCGCACCCGCGACGGCGAGGGCGCCGTCGGCGCCCGGCACGTGCTGGTGAACGCCTCCCCGCAGGCCCTGGCCGCGCTGACCGGCGAGGAGCCGCCGGAGCCCGCCGAGGGCGCCCAGCTCAAGGTGAACATGCTGCTCAGGCGACTGCCCAGGCTCCGCGACACCGCGGTCGACCCGCGCGAGGCCTTCGCCGGCACCTTCCACATCGCCGAGGGGTACCGGCAGCTCGCCGACGCCCACGCCCGGGCCGCCGCGGGGGAGCTGCCCACCGCGCCGCCCTCCGAGATCTACTGCCATTCCCTGACCGACCCGACCATCCTCGGCCCCGACCTGGTCGAACAGGGGTACCAGACGCTCACCCTGTTCGGCCTGCACACCCCGGCCCGGCTCTTCGCCCGGGACAACGACGCCGTACGCGAGGAACTGCTGAAGTCCACGCTCGCGCAACTCGACGCCCACCTCGCCGAGCCACTCGCCGGCTGCCTGGCCACCGACGCCGACGGCCGGCCCTGCATCGAGGCCAAGACCCCACTGGACCTGGAACGGGACCTGCGCCTCCCCGGCGGCAACACCTTCCACCGCGCCCTGAGCTGGCCGTACGCCCAGGAGGGCACAGGCCGCTGGGGCGTGGAGACCCCGCACGCCAACGTCCTCCTCTGCGGCGCGGGCGCGGTACGCGGCGGCGGAGTCAGCGGAGTACCGGGCCACAACGCCGCGATGGCGGTCCTCGAAGACCACGACGCCTGACGACACGCGTCGCGCGCCCCGGGATGGTGGGGACCCGCGCCCTCGCTCCCGCGGACGGCGCGGGCGGCCGACGCCCCGGATGGCGGGGCCCGGAGTCCCGCCCCCCGGACGGTGAAGACCCACGGGCCCCTTCCTGCACGCCACGCCGGCGGCGTGCTGTCGGGTCCGGATCAGGGTGGCGTGCGCCGCCGCGGCGGGCCACGACCCGCGCTCCCGCTCCAGCAGGCCGGGCGGGCGGCTGCGGTCCGGGGCCGTGGCTGCGCGCTGCCGCGCGGCGGGCAGTGGGACCGCGCCCCCGCCCCCCGTGCACGCCGGGCTATCGCACCGCCGCGGGGCCGTCGGTTGTACGTGGCTGTGTGCTGCCGGAGTGCTGTGGTGCCCGCCGCGCTACCGGACCGCCGCGGCCGACCACGAGCGGCTCCGCCGTGTCGCGGTGCCCGGTCCGCGTGAAGGCGGCCAGGGAGTTCCGCAGGGCGGGGCCGATCCGGGCCGCGGTGCCGGGAGCCCCGCCGGCGAGCAGGAACAGGCGGCTCGGCCGCTCCCGCGAGAGCACCGCGGACACGGGAGCCAGTTCGGTCCAGGACGACTCGGCCGGCCGGACCAGCTCCGGACCGGTCGCGCCGGGGGCGTAGGCCAGCCGGTGCAGGCGCAGCCGCTCGCAGCCGGCCTCCAGGACGTCCAGGGACGGGAGGGCGCCGGAGGCGAGTTGGGTGAGCACCCAGCCCAGGCCCGTGCGCGACCGCCCGCTGCGTTCCTCGGCGAGCACGTCCTCCCAGGCGGATCGCCAGGCGTGGGCGGGCGGCGGGGCCGCGGCGGACAGCAGCCGCGCCATCCCGTGCCGGTCGGGCGGCGCCGGCCGGAAGATCGGCCGCCGCGGTCCTCGCACCGTGGTTCCGACTGCACTGTTCCTCACCCCCCGAATACGGCCGCCGGCGCCCGCGGAGGCGGCCGGCGACCGTTGTCGCACATGTTTCAGGCATGGAACGGCCCTGACACAGAGACAGCCGGACTGAGCGCAGATCCCGGAATCCCCCATCCGGTTGCGGATTCACATTATCGCCCGTGATGCGGATGGGACCCGCATTCGTGAGCTTTTTATTTCCGTCGCCGCGTCGCTGGTGGGGGAGTCGAAGGGGAACTGAGGGAAAAGCAGGGGAACAGCATTTGTCTGTTTCCGCTGTTGGCGATTGCTGACGTTTTCCTGAGTGCGGGAAGGCCGGAATTGATCGAAGTCGACCGGGTGTCGATTTCCTCAGTCCGCGGAGGCCGTCCAGCCCTTCGCCTCGATACGTGACGAGTCCGCCGGGCGCGCCTCGTCGAACAGGACGGCGCGGCCGGTCTCGACCCGCTGGGCGTCGACGTAGGCTCCGCGGCCCACGTACAGGCGGTCCGTCGTGTAGCGCCAGCGCAGGGTCAGCTGCCCGGCCGCCGGGAGGTCCGCCGTGAGCCCGTGCCAGACCCGGCCCGAGTAGCCGGTGGCGGTGCCCGTGGGGTGCCGCTCCGGCTCCTCGCCCCGGTGCGTCGTGGTGAACGGCACCGGCTGCCAGGTGGCGCCGCCGTCCGCCGTGCACTCCAGGACGAGCACGTCCGAGCCGGGCTCGGTGTCCCACCACAGGTCGCACCGCAGCCGGGCGCCGCCGGCCGAGGTGTCGAGCGCCGGGAGGGCCAGGGTCGCCGTCGTGGAGCTCGCCATCCCGGAGAACCACGCAGTGCGGCCCCGTGTCGCAGGGACCGGTACGGCCCGGGCCAGATCGTTGCCGGTGGCGACCCGCGGAGCGGAGCCGGAACGCCAGTTGCGCACCGGGTGCACCGAGTTGCCGAGGACGACCAGGAACGAGTCGGTGGTCGGGTCGAGGACCAGCGACGTGCCGGTGAAGCCGGTGTGCCCCGCGGTGCGCGGAGTGGCCATCGCTCCCATGTACCAGTGCTGGTGGAGCTCAAAGCCGAGGCCGTGCGCGTCGCCGGGGAAGGCGGTGTTGAAGTCGGTGAACATCAGCTCCACCGACTCGGGCCGCAGGACGCGGGTACGCCCGTACGCGCCGCCGTTGAGCAGCGTGCGGCCCAGGACCGCGAGGTCCCACGCGCAGGAGAACACGCCCGCGTGCCCCGCGACACCGCCGAGGCTGAAGGCGTTCTCGTCGTGCACCTCGCCCCACACCAGACCGCGGTTCAGTCCCGACCAGGGCTTGCGGGCGTCCTCGGTGGCCGCGATCCGCGGCTTCCAGGAGGCGGGCGGGTTGTAGCGGGTGCGGTCGAGGCCGAGCGGCCCGGTGATCCGCTCGTGCAGCAGGGTGTCGAGCGGCTGCCCGGTGACCGCCTCCAGGACCAGTTGCATGGAGATCATGTTCAGGTCGGAGTACAGGTACGCGGTGCCGGGCGGGTTGATCAGGGCCTCGTTCCAGACGAGTTCCAGTTTCCGCTCGTACGTCGGCGCGTCGTACAGCGGGATCCAGGCGCGGAATCCCGAGGTGTGGGTGAGGAGTTGCCGGATGGTGACGTCCTGCTTGCCCGCCCGCCCGAAGTCCGGGAGATAGGACGCGACCTTGCCCTCGAGCTCCAGCGTGCCCCGTTCGAGCTGCTGCACCGCGAGCAGCGAGGTGAACAGCTTGGAGACCGAGGCCAGGTCGAAGACGGTGTCCCGGGCCATCGGGATCTGCTGCTCCGCCGGGAACTCCACGGCGGTGTCGGTCTTCTCGTCGTACGCCGAGTAGCGCACCGCCATGCCGATCGGCTCGTGCAGCGCCACGGTTCCGCCGCGCCCGGCGAGCAGCACGGCGCCCGCGTACCAGGGGTGCGTGGGGGACGGGCCGAGGAACGCCCCGGCGTCCTCGACGAGTTGACGCAGCGGGGTGGCCAGCAGGCCCGCCCGCTCGGGGGATCCGTACCGCAGGGTGGGGCTGCCGTTCGCCGGAGCGGCGGCGGCCGGGCCCGCGGGCAGGGCCGCGAGCGCCAGGGCGCCACCCAACGCCATTGTCCCCAAGCCAAGTTGGCGGCGTGTCAACCCGCCCGTCGCTCCTCTGCCTGCCGCGTCGTCGGTCGTCATGAGGCCTCCCGCCCACCGTCTGAAAGTATCTTTCGCGGATGGTCGTGCGGGGTGAAACTTTCGTGTCAGGTGGGGCCTGTGTCAACGGTGCGTGCGCGTGTGAATGAACCTGACTGCCCGTCAACCACCGCTGAGTGATGGGTGTGTACGGAGATCCTTGACCTTCCGCCGCGCCGGACCGAGGATCGTCTTTCATGACGCCTGGACACGGCAGTACGGTCGACGGAGTCCTGCGGCGCAGCGCCCGGCGCACCCCGGCACGCGTCGCCGTCGAGTACGCGGAGCGCTCCTGGACCTACGCCGAACTCGACGACGCCGTCTCCCGCGCCGCGAACGTCCTGCTCGGCCAGGACCTCGCCCCCGGCGACCGCGTCGCCGCCTACGGCCACAACTCCGACGCCTACCTGATCGGCTTCCTCGCCTGCGCCCGCGCGGGGCTGGTGCACGTGCCCGTCAACCAGAGCCTCACCGGCGACGACCTCGACTACATCGTCGCCCAGTCGGGCAGCGCCCTGGTCCTCACCGACCCGGACCTGGCCGGACGGCTCCCGGCCACGGCAAGGACGTTGCCGCTGCGCGACGCGGGCGACTCGCTGCTCGCCCGGCTGCCCTCCACGCTCCCGTACGACGGTCCCGAGCCGCGTTCGGAGGACCTCGTACAACTGCTCTACACCTCGGGCACCACCGCCCTGCCAAAGGGCGCGATGATGACCCACCGGGCGCTGGTCCACGAGTACCTGAGCGCGATCACCGCGCTGGACTTCAGCGCGGGGGACCGCCCCGTCCACGCGCTGCCCCTCTACCACTCGGCGCAGATGCACGTGTTCCTGCTGCCGTACCTCGCCGTCGGCGCGACGAACATCGTCCTCGACGCGCCCGACGGCGACCGCATCCTGGACCTGGTCGAGGCCGGACGCGCGGACAGCCTGTTCGCGCCGCCCACGGTCTGGATCGGGCTGGCCGGGCGCCCCGACTTCGCCACCCGCGACCTCGGCGGACTGCGCAAGGCGTACTACGGCGCGTCGGTCATGCCGGTGCCGGTGCTGGAACGACTCCGGGAGCGGCTGCCGCGGCTCGCCTTCTACAACTGCTTCGGACAGAGCGAGATCGGCCCCCTGGCCATGGTGCTCGGACCCGACGAGCACAAGGGCCGCATGGACTCCTGCGGCCGCCCGGTGCTGTTCGTGGACGCCCGCGTCGTCGACGAGGACGGCAAGGACGTGCCCGACGGCACACCCGGCGAGGTCGTCTACCGCTCACCGCAGTTGTGCGAGGGCTACTGGGACAGGCCCGAGGAGACCGCGGAGGCGTTCCGCGCGGGCTGGTTCCGCTCCGGCGACCTCGCCGTACGCGACCCGCACGGCTACTACACGGTCGTCGACCGGGTGAAGGACGTCATCAACTCCGGTGGCGTACTGGTGGCTTCGCGGCAGGTCGAGGACGTCCTGTACACGCACCCGGGTGTGGCCGAGGCGGCCGTGGTCGCGCTCCCCGACGAGCGGTGGATCGAGGCCGTCACCGCGTTCGTGGTCCCACGCGGCGAGGTCACCGAGGCCGGTCTGATCGCCCACGCCCGTGAGAAGCTGGCGTCGTTCAAGGCGCCCAAGAAAGTGATCTTCGTGGACGAACTGCCGCGCAACGCCAGCGGGAAGATCCTCAAGCGGGAACTGCGCGACCGGTTCGGCGCGCGATGACGGCGTACCCGGCGGCGGAGGCCGCCCCCGGCGCCCCCGCGCTGACCCTGCGCCCCTGGCGCCCGGAGGACGCCGGCGACCTGGTCGAGGCTTACTGGGACGAGACGATGCGCCGCTGGGCGGGTCCGGTCGTGGACGACGGGACCGGCGCGGCGCGGTGGATCCGGGAGCGGCGGCGGGACTGGGAGACGGGGGACCGCTTCTCGTTCGCCGTCCTGGAGACCCAGGGGCCCCAGGGGCGCGAGCGGCTGGTGGGGCACGCCGTCGTCAAGGGCCTGCGTCCCGGCGGCCCGTCCGCCGAGGTGGGCTACTGGACCGCCGCGCACGCGCGCGGCAGGGGAGTGGCGCCCCGGGCCCTGCTGGCCCTGACCGACTGGGCCTTCGCCCTGTTCGGGGACCGTGGGCCGACCCGGCTGGAGCTGCTGCACCAGGTGGACAACACGGCCTCCTGCCGGGTCGCGCGAAAATGCGGGTACGAGCAGGCCGGGATCCTGCCGGCGGCGCCGCCCGACTATCCGCTCGACGGCCACCTGCACATCCGCACGCGGCGTGACGCTTGCGCTGAAAAGTCCCCTCAGGTGGCCTGTTGACGCCCGGACTCGGTCGCTAGGCTGACCCGCGGACGACGATTGCAGAGGAGCACGGACGTGGCCGAGAGCACTGTCCAGCAGCACCCGTTCACGGGATGGGACAAGCCGGAACTGGATCTCAGCAGCGCGCAGTGGCAGTCCAGCAGCGGCGGCCTGGGAGATGTCCAGATCGCCTTCGTCGAGGGTTTCGTCGCCATGCGCAACGGCGGCCGCCCGGAAAGCCCCTCCTTGATCTTCACCCCCGCCGAGTGGGGCGCGTTCATGTCAGGGGCGCGGCAGGGGGAGTTCAACCTCACCTGACCGGCCGCGGAGCGGGGGTGTTTCCCCTCGTGTCCGGGGACAGGGGACCTTGAAAGCACCGCCGGGGCCGGCGGCCGAGCGGCGCCGGCCCCGCGGGGAGGTCTCCGTCCGGAGGAGAGGAACTCATGAGCACCCCACCGGTCGTCGCCGCCGTCGACGGCTCCGACGACAGCCTGCGCGCCCTGGACTGGGCCCTCGACGCCGCCCGGCGGCGCGGGGCGTCCCTGCGGGCGGTCCACGTCCGGCAGTACGCGGCCCTGGCCCAGCCCGACGTCCTCGTCGCCGGGCCGCCCGGCGACGACGGCGACCCGGTGCTCGACCAGGCACGCGCCCACCTCGGCGAGCGCGCCCGCGGTACGGACGTCGAGTGCTCCGGTCTGGACGGGCTTCCGGGCGCCCTGCTGCCGGAACTCGGCGCCGGCGCGCAGCTTCTGGTGCTCGGCTCACGGGGGCGCGGCGGCTTCGCCAGCCTGCTGCTCGGCTCCAGCAGCCTGGCCGCGGCCCGCGACGCCGAGTGCCCGGTCGTCGTGCTGCCCCGGCCCGGCCGCGAGGTCCCCGACGGGACGGCCGCCGGCCGGGGCCACGGGTGGTCGTCGGCGTCAACATCGACAGCCCCGACGACGCCGTGCTCGACTTCGCCTTCACGGAGGCCGCCCTGCGCGGGGCCCGGCTCCAGGTGGTCGCCGCCTACCCGTGGCCGCCCCCGGCCTGGGTAGCCCCGGCGGAGGTCACCGCGCTCATGGTCGACCAGGACGCCGTGGAGAACGAGACCCGCACCCTGGCCGAGGGCTTCCTCACCCCGCACCGCACCCGTCACCCCGAGGTGACCGCCGAGCCCCACGTGGCGCCCGGCGACGCGGCCGGCCTGCTGGTCGCCGCCTCCCGCGACGCCGAGCTGATCGTGGTCGGCCGCCACCGCCGGCGGCTCCTGGCCCCGGCCCGCATGATGGGCTCCGTCACCCAGGCCGTCCTGCTGCACGCGGCCGCTCCCATCGCGGTGGTGCCCCCGTCACCACCGGAGGAGTGACGCCGGTCACTCCTCCGCCCGCCCCCCGCACTCCTCACCCAGCCGTGCGGGGCTCCGCACCCACGCCGTGCGCGCCGGTGCGCCGAGCTCTCCCGGCGCACCGGCCCGCACGCCACGCACCCGCCGCGGACGATCCGTCCCGAAGCACCACTACCTCCCCGAGCGGGCCACCCCGCGCCCCGGTGACCGCGCCCGCGGCGCCGCCACCACGAGTCGCACCACGGGAAGGACCACGGGTGATTCCACCCCCGGTCGGTGGCCTCCCTCACGCCGCGGGGCCCGGCGGGGCACGTACCATGGCGGCATGTCGTTCCTCCGCCGCCGCAACGCCACGCCCGCCGGGCCCGACTTCGATGTCCTGGCCATGGATCCGGGCGACTGGCCCGGCAACCTGGGCGCCGGTCTGCTGCCCGCGCCCGACGGCACCTGCCAGGGCGTTTTCCTGCGCTACGACCTGTTCGGCGGCCGCGGCACGGCGATGATCATCGGCAATCTGCCCGAGGGCTCGGCCGCCCGCGAGGTCGCCGACGGCGAGGTCCCCTTCGAGGTGGCGCAGCTCCTGCTGGCCCTGGAGAACGACGAGGAGGTCACCGTCGTCGGCACCGAGGACATGCCGGTGCTCCAGGGCGACAACCTCCTGATCGTGCGCCGGCTGAGGCTCTCCGAGAGCCGTGTCTCCTGCGTGCAGTTCGACCGCAGCGACGGCGTCCTGGTCACCATCGCCGCCTGGGACCGGCCGATCACCGACGATCTGTACGCCCTGCTCAAGCCGCTGCCCGCCGAGCTGTTCCAGCAGGGCTGACCGGTCACTGAGCGAAAGGGCCGGCCCCACGGGGCCGGCCCTTTCGTCGTTCTCGTACACCCCCGGCCCGCTACCGGGACGAGCGTTCCACCTGTACGTCCGCGGCGCGCACGAACGCCACCCGGTGGCCGAACTGGACCTGGTAGTACATGTCCTTGCCGACCACGACACGGTGCGAGTCCGTGGTGAAGGTGGCCGAGTAGTAGTACTCACCCGGCAGCAGATCGCCCACCACGTACTTCTGGCCCGCGAGCAGCTTGTACGGCAGCGGCGACACCGCCTGGACGGGCACGCCCGCCGGATAGGCACCCTCCTCCGGGTAGGCCCTGCCGTACACCGGCACGCTGTCCAGCCCGGCCTTCGGCGTCACCACCGTGCCGGCCGCGTCCACCGCCGTCCGCTGCTTCGCCGGGTTCAGGAACCAGGCCTTCTGGCCCAGGTACCAGATCGCCGTCCAGTCGCCCTGCCGGTCGGCGACCGCGTACTGCTGCCCGGTCTCCACCCGCGAGGCCACGTCGTTCACGTCGATCGTCGACGGGCTGCCGTCCGGCCTGAGACCGATGTCCTTGATCAGCGGCGATGAGGTGTCGGGCTGCGAGTACAGCCGCACCTCGCTGGAGCCGTGCGCCGCGCAGGGCCGGCCGCTGGTGACGCAGCCCGTGTACTCGGGCCGGTTGGTCGCGTAGTCGGGGCGGATCGTCACCAGGCCGCCGTGCTTGCCCGCGGACGGCTCGAACGGGTGGCCGAGCAGCTTGAAGTAGTGCCGCCAGTCCCAGTACGGGCCCGGGTCGGTGTGCATGCCCGGAATGTTCGGCGTGGTGGTCCCCGGCACGGTGTCGTGGCCGAGGATGTGCTGCCGGTCCAGCGGGATGTCGTACTTCCGCGCGAGGTACTTCACCAGCCGCGCCGAGGAGCGGTACATCGCCTCCGTGTACCAGGCGTCCGGCGAGGCGAGGAAGCCCTCGTGCTCCAGGCCGATCGACTTGGCGTTGATGTACCAGTTGCCCGCGTGCCAGGCCACGTCCTTGGCCTTCACATGCTGGGCGATGTGTCCGTCGGTGGAGCGCAGCGTGTAGTTCCAGGACACATAGGTGGGGTCCTGGATCAGGTTGAGGACACCGTCCCAGTTGCCCTCTGTGTCATGGATGACGATGTACCGGATGGACTGCGCCTTCGGCCGGTCGCCCAGGTCGTGGTTGCCGTAGTCGTCCCCGCCGAACTCCTCGTACGGCGCGGGCACCCACTCGCAGGACACCGAGGCCGGGCACTCCGTGCCCTCCGCCGAGCGGCGCGGCAGGGCCGTCCGCGTCAGCTGGGCCTTGCGGGGGGCGACGCCGGGCCGCGCGGCCAGGACGACCCGCTGGCCCGAATCGGTGGTGCGCCGCTCACCGGAGCGGATCACGTTGTAGACGTCGTCGGCGTAGGCCGCCGCCGTCGCGCTGTCGTCCGCGCCGGAGTACCGGGCCACCGCGCCGTACCAGTCGGCCGGATCCGCGCTCAGCGGCTCGCCGAGCTTCTTCTGGGCGGCCGCCAGCAGGGCCGCGCCGCCCTCGATGTTCGCCGACTCGTCCTCACGCAGACGCTCGGCGGGGATCCCGGTCAGCTCGGCCGCCCGGGGCAGCGTCTTCAGCCGGGCGGGCAGGGCCGACTCCGAGGGCACCTCCGCCTCGGGGTGCAGGGCGGCCCGCGCGTCGTCACCGCGCGCGTCCTCCGAGCCCTCGGCGTGGTGCGGGGCCGAGGCGAGCGCGGTGCGCGCGTCGGTCAGGTGCATCGGTCCGTAGCCGCCGGTCACGCTCGGGGCGCCGCCGTGCCCGTCCCAGCGCGACTGCAGATAGGACACGCCCAGCAGGACGCTGAGCGGCACGTGGTACTCGGCGGACGCGGACGTGAACGCCCGCTGCAACCGGCCGGTGTCGTCCGTGGCGGCGCCCGCGGACGGGGCGCCGCCGAGCAGCGGCAGCAGCAGCGCGGCCGAGGCGACGACTCCCGCCGCGGCCCGTGCGCTTCTGCGTCCCGGCATGGATCTGGGGTCGGTGGTGGCGGATCCTCGCAATGCAGCCTCCTGGGGCGCTCGGGCGTAGCGGGGCGTGCGGGGCCGGCGTGGATCAGTGGTACCGGCTGTCCGACGATCCGTCAATCATGCGCGCAGCAAGGCGATTACCCATGTCAAGCGGCATCTCGGCGAGTTTCGCCGCGGTGCCCCCCAGGCCTGCGCGGCGTCAGTGGCTTACACCAATGGCCCCCGCGGCCAGTGCTCCGAAAGAGATCGGCTCCCGACGGGCAGCGACGCCGGACGAGCTGCACGAGAGCCGGGCAAGGGCGAGCATGAGGGAGGTCCGCGGCCACCCGAGTCGCAGGGTGCGCCGCGGACCTCTGTCCCGGTCAGCGAGTGCCGACGGCCGCGCGTACGGCCCGGCGGGCCATCTGGCAGTCGTCGTGGAGCCGTCGCAGCAGCAGCCGCTGTTCCTCGCCGGACGGCACGGCACCCGGGTGGGCCGTGCCCGGTGCCGACGGGGCCGTGTCGTGCATGGAACGCTGCACGGCCGTCTCGTAGGTGCGGATCTCCCGGGTGAGCACGAGCATCAGGTTCACCAGGAACGCGTCCCGTGAGGCCGGGCCCGCCGCCTGGGCGACCTGGCTGATCTGCCGCCGCGCGAGCGGGGCGTCCCCGAGCACCGACCACAGCGTCGCCAGGTCGTAGCCCGGCAGGTACCAGCCGGCGTGCTCCCAGTCCACCAGTACGGGACCGGCCGGGGAGAGCAGGACGTTGGCGAGCAGCGCGTCGCCGTGGCAGAACTGGCCCATGCCCTGCCGGCCCGCGGCGTGCGCGATGCCGTGCAGCAGCTTCTGCAGGTCACCCAGGTCCCGGTCGGTGAGCAGACCCAGCTCGTGGTACCGGGAGATACGGGCGGCATAGTCCAGCGGGGCGTCGAACGTGCCCGCCGGGGGCCGCCAGGCGTTCAGCCGGCAGATCGCGCCCAGGGCCGCCCCGATGTCCGCCCTCGGCGGCGCCTCCACCGGGTGCCGCTGCAGCGCGGCCACCCGGCCCGGCGTCCGTTCGATCACCAGCGTGCAGTTGTCCGGATCCGCCGCGATCAGCCGGGGCACACGGACCGGTGGCCGGTGCCGGACGAACGAGCGGTATGCGGCTATTTCGTGACGGTAGCGCTCCGCCCACGCGGGGGAGTGGTCGAGTAAACACTTGGCGACGGCCGTGCTGCGTCCGATCGTTCCGACCAGGAGCACGGACCGCCCGCTGCGCCGCAGCACCTGCACCGGGGCGAACTCCGGGCAGATCCGGTGCACCGAGGCGATCGCCGTGCGCAGTTGCGCGCCCTGAGGGCCGGACAAGTCGACTCTCCCGCTGAGCGGTTGCGTGCCGGGCCCCACGGCGTGCCGCGGCCGGCCGGCACCGAGCGCGGGGGCCGCCGGACGCACGGGGTCGAGGTAGGGGCCGCCGGCGCCCGGACGGGGACGCAGCGACCGGGGCGGGGCGGACACGGAGGACGATGCTGCATACATGGGGCGGGACCGATCCCTTCGTGTGCCTGCTGCTTCAGCGCCTCCCGGCCCGGACGCCCGGGTGCACCCTGGGGAATGTCCCTCGGCGACCGGGTCGGGGTGGCGCGTTCCTACCTGACACCCGGCGCGCACTGGCACACCATGTGGCGCACCCTGGCGAACCCTGGCGAATAGTCGCCCGGCAAGTCGCGGCGGGTCTACTGTCAACTCAGCCGAGTACCTGGGGGCTTGACGTGACAGGACAACCCAACACCCGTCTCGCGGACCTGTTCGGCCTGGCCGGCTGGTCCAAGGGGGAACTCGCGAGGCTGGTCAACCGGCAGGCGGCGGCCATGGGCCATCCCCAGCTGGCGACCGACACCTCCCGGGTGCGGCGCTGGATCGACATGGGAGAGATCCCGCGCGATCCCGTGCCACGGGTGCTGGCGGCCCTGTTCACCGAGCGTCTCGGCCGTGTCGTGACCATCGAGGACCTAGGTCTGGTGCGGCACGGGCGTACAGGGAAACGGCAGGGCGACGGGAGTGCGGAACATCCCGACTCAGTGCCGTGGGCGCCCGAGCGGACCGCCGCGGTCCTCACCGAATTCACGGGAATGGACCTCATGCTCAACCGACGCGGCTTGGTGGGCGCGGGCGCCGCGCTCGCCGCGGGCTCCGCACTCAGCAGCGCCATGCACGACTGGCTGCAATCCGATCCGACACTGAAGACCGACACCCCCGCCCTCGACCATCCCCTGCACGCCGACCCCGCCGGGTACGACCGCTATGACGCCGCCCCCGTCGGGTCGCAGGAGATCGAGGAACTCGAACGCTCGGTGGAGGTGTTCCGGGCCTGGGACGCCGCCCGCGGCGGCGGGCTGCAACGCAAGGCGGTGGTCGGCCAGCTCAACGAGGTGGGCGGCATGCTCGCCTACCGCCATCCATCCCATCTCCAGCGGCGCCTGTGGGGCGTCGCCGCCAACCTCTCCGTCCTCGCCGGCTGGATGTCCCACGACGTCGGCCTGGAACCCACCGCCCAGAAGTACTTCGTCATCGCCGCCCACGCCGCCAGGGAGGGCGGCGACCGGCCGCGCGCCGGGGAGGCGCTGTCCCGCGCGGCACGCCAGATGGTGCACCTGGGCCGGCCCGACGACGCGCTGGACCTGATGAAGCTCGCCCACTCCGGCGCTGGCGACCGCCTCCAGCCCCGCACCAAGGCCATGTTCCACACCATCGAGGCATGGGCGCAGGCCTCGATGGGCAAGGGCCAGGCGATGCGCCGCACCCTCGGACAGGCGGAGGACCTCTTCGTCTCCGACACCGGCGACGCGGAGCCGCTCGACTGGATGCAGACCTTCAAGGACGAGGACCTGTACGGCATGACGGCGCTCGCGTACCGCACGCTGGCGGAGCACGACCCGGACGCGGCCGTGCACGCCCAGCACTACGCTGAGAAGGCCCTGTCCCTGCGGGTCGACGGGCGCGAGCGGTCGAAGATCTTCGACCATCTGTCCATGGCCTCCGCCTGCTTCATCGCGGACGATCCCGAACAGGCGGACCGGTACGCGCGGTTGGCCCTGATGGCGATGGGTTCGAACTCCTCCCGCCGCACCTGGGACCGGCTGCGCGAGATGTACCGGCTCACCGCCGAGTACGCCACCTATCCGAAGGTCGGTGAGCTGAGGGAGGAGATCCGGCTGGCGCTGCCCAGGCCGAAGGGCAGGAACACCGGGAGCGCGCCGGCGTAGGGTCCCGGTTCGGTACGCGGGCTACGACGTCACCCGGGCGACCAGCACACAGGTGTCGTCCGCGCGCCCGGTTCCGGCGAACTCCTCGACGACCGTCCGTAGGCAGTCCCGCGCGCCGCGCGCCGCGCCGAACCGCGGTGCCAGGCCGAGCAGGCGGTGTGCGGTGGCCGTCCGTCCCTCACCCCCGGCCGCGCCGGCGCGGGGGGACCCGCACCGCGGTACCAGTCCGTCGGTGTGCAGCAGGAGCAGGTCGCCCGGCTCCAGGGTCTCCTCGGCCTGCCCGTAGGAGGCTCGGGAGGCGGTGCCGAGCGGGGCGCCGTCCGGGGCGTCCAGCATCCGCCCCGTCCCGCCGCGGAACAGCAGCGGGGCGGGGTGTCCCGCCCGCGCCCAGGTCAGGGTGCGGGTGGCGGGCCGGTAGTGGCAGCAGACGGCGCTGCCCGCGGCCGGCTGCGCGGTGGCGTCAAGCAACTGGTCGAGCCAGGTCATCAGTTGTTCCGGCCGGGCCCCAGCCATCGCCATGCCGCGCAGGGCGCCCAGCAGCATCGCCGCGCCCGTGGCCGTGCCCGGCCCGCGGCCGGTGAGTGTCCCGGCGGCGAGCAGGGTGTCGCCGTCGGGCAGCTCCAGGGCGTCGTACCAGCCGACCCCGGCCGGGGCTCCGGTGGAGGACGGCAGGCGGTGGGCGGCGAGGTCGAGTCCCGGGCGGCCCCGGTGCGGGAGCCGCAGGAAGCCGCGCCACGGGGGGAGCGCGGCTTCCTGCGGCTCGACCGCGAGCCGGCGCTCGGTCTGCGCGCGATGCCGGTGGCGGTGCAGCGAGTCACGGGTCTCGCGCACGGCCGACTGACTGAGCCGCAGTTCGCTGACGTCCCGCAGCACCGCCCACATCGAGGCGGTGCCGCCGTCGGCGTCGAGCACGGGCTCGCCCATCATGTGCACCGCGCGGACGGCGCCGTCAGGCCGCACGATGCGGAACTCCCCGTCGATGGGCTTGGCGTCGACCAGGCAGTCGGTGACCATGGCGGTCAGCCGCGGCCGGTCCTCGTCCAGCACGACGGAGGGCAGTTCGTCGAGGGTGAGCGGGGGGACGGCCGGGTCGCGGCCCAGGATCCGGAACAGCTCGCCCGACCAGGCGGCCTTGTCCGTCATCAGGTTCCACTCGGCGCTGCCGACACGGCTGAGCAGCGAGCCGCGCGGGGCGGCGGCCGGGGCGCGGGGATCGGCCGCCGGCACCGGTGGCGGGCCGTCCCGTAACTGCGCCAGGTGCGCGGCCAGGTCGCCGAGTTGGCGCAGAGCCAGATCGCACAGCGCGCGCTCCCACCTGCCCTGCGGATCCGAGGCGTCGCCCTGTGTGTCCCGCCGTACGGCGTCGACCTCGCCCCTGAGCCGGCGCGCCTGCGATATCAGCGCGTCGACCGGGCCGCCCGCCGGTGGCTGGGCGGGGGAGCGGTCCGCGGAGACATGGGGCGGCATGGCGCACTCCGATGCGGGGACGGTACGGCCGAGGCGGCGGGAGGGAGCGCTACGACTGTGGCACAGCCGACGGCGCCCCGTAAGGGATTTGGCAAGACGCGACGCGAGGGTGCACCTGGCATATGCCACAGTCTTCCCCCGGCGTCTGACCGGCATCTTCTGTGTAGCCGCGCGGGTGGTCGAGGCGTAGACGGTGTACGCGATTTGACGGTCGGCCCGAGGCGGCACGCGGACGTTCAAGCATGTGTTCTACGGCTGTGTGTTCCCTTCCGGCGGGCCCCCGCAGCCGATCGCCGGGACAGTGACGCACCTCACATGGATTGGTGGGCGGTCAGGCGTAATGCGAACGGCTCCTGCGGGCTCCCAAGGACAACGGCACAACCGGCCGACCTGACGACCCGCACAGGAGACCGACCATGGACACCACCCTCGAACAGACAGCGAGCGCCCGCCTGATCACCGCGGACGGACGGGAACTCCCCGTGCCCGCCGTCCTGCGCTACGTCTCCACCGACCCGCTGGCCGTGCACATGGACTTCCCGCCCGAGGCCTCCCTGGACAGCGAGGCGGTCTCGTGGACCTTCGCCCGGGTCCTGCTGGAGGAGGGCCTCGAAGGCCAGGCCGGCGCCGGGGACGTGCATCTGTGGCCGTGCGGCGGGTCCCGTACGGTGCTGGAGCTGCACTCGCCCGCCGGTCTGGCCCTGCTCCAGTTCGACACCCCGGCGCTCCACCGCTTCCTGCTGCGCAGCTACGCCGTGGTCGCCCCCGGCCACGAGGACCTCACCGCCGCCGTCGACCACGGACTGAGCACCCTGTTCGGCACCGTCTGACCCGGCCACCGCCACCGGGCCTCCCCCAGGGCCCGGCGCACGGCGTCAGTAGCGCAGCACCCCGGCGATCCCCTGCGCGTCGCCGAGGGTGCCGTCGGGAACGAAGCGCACATCGGCGCCCGTCTCCAGGCACTGCTCGACGATCTCGTCCACGATGTCGTCGCGGGCACCCGGTTCCTCGCTCCCGGCCGGAACCAGATGGCCGCCGACGGAGTCGCGCATCGTCACGCGGTAGTTCTCCTCGACGGCCAGCAGCCGGACCCGGCCCTCCCGCGCCGTCTGCCAGACCTCGTCGACACCGGCCGCGTACTCCTTGCGCCCGCGGGCCCCCTCCAGTTCGCGCGCCACCGCCTCGGTGTCGCCCCGCGTCTTCTCGTCGCGCACGGGCCCGATCGCCCGCCACACCGCCTCCGGGGTGGCGTGCGCCAGGCCGCCGTGCTGGACGGGCACCGCGCACTTCGCGACGCTGCCGACCTCCTCCAGCGCGGACAGCGCGGCCGGCTCGCCCGTGATGTACAGCCGGCGCGGGCGCTCGCGCAGGACCGCGCTCATCGCGCTGTCAGCCTCCCGCAGGAACTGGCGGGTGCTCTGGTCGCGGAACGTGCTCGGCTCGTCGCCGATCTGCATCCGGCGTTCGGCGTCGAAGTTCTCGACGAGCTTCCTGGTCAGCGGGAAGCCGCCGGTATGGTCCTGCGTCACCCGGTCGCCGCCGCCGCTCCACAGCGTCACGCGGTCCGCGGAGACGGACAGGACCCAGAACGGGCGCTCGGCGGTCCGCGCGGAGACCAGGTTGCGGGTCAGGAAGGTGTCCGAGAGGACCACGCGCTCCGGAACGGTACGGGTCAGCGACCACACCTGGTGCTCGCCCGGCGCGGCGAAGATCGCCAGCCCGTCCTCGGCGTACGTCAGGTCCACCTCCGCCAGGGCCTGGTCGAGCTGCCGGACG
Organism: Streptomyces sp. NPDC014889; assembly: GCF_043081205.1. Classification (NCBI taxonomy): domain Bacteria; kingdom Bacillati; phylum Actinomycetota; class Actinomycetes; order Kitasatosporales; family Streptomycetaceae; genus Streptomyces; species Streptomyces sp. NPDC014889. The sequence continues at coordinate 87,726 of NZ_JBIBWH010000009.1, read as the reverse complement.
ACGTCGTGGCGCTGCTCCCGGCCCACCTGCGGGTTGGCCTCCAGTTGCCGCTTGGCCTCGGCCACGACATTGCGCAGCCGGACCGGATCCTGTGCGTTGTCGGGCTCGCGGCGGTGCGTCGGCGTCAGCACCGACACCGCCGGGTAGGGGCGCGGACGCCGCAGCTCGGCGAGGATCGAGGGACTCAGCTCGTGCTCCATGACAGCACGATAGGTCCGATTCGCACGTCAGGCATTCGGGGCAACTCGGCTGGCGCGCGGGCCCCTTCGCTGGTACGCCCTCGGAGGCCCCGCATGCCGTGCGGCGCGCCCGCCCAGGACCGTGCGGCGCGCCCGCCCCGGGCCGGCGCGGCCCCGGTGCACCGGCGCGGGAGTGGTCCGCGGACATGGAGAAGTCTTTGCCCTTGACCGGTTCGCGCTGCTCCGCCCCAGGTGCGGGGCCCATTCCGTGCTGTTCCGGGAGCAAAGCGCGGCCGGAACCGGCGGGTCGCGGCGGCATCCGGGTGAAGGACGCGTTGACCGCCACCGCCCCGGTGGCGGACGCTCGTCATATAGGTGCTCCATGCAACTGGTTCTCCGCGGGCCGGAGGGCGGGAGGTAGCGGATGTGCGGCATCACCGGCTGGGTCTCCTACGACCGTGATCTTCGGACCGAGGACGCGACCCTGCGCGCCATGACCGAGACGATGGCCTGCCGCGGCCCCGACGACCGCGGCACCTGGGCCGAGGGGCCCGCGGCCCTGGGGCACCGCAGGCTCGCGATCATCGACCTGCCCGGCGGCCGCCAGCCGATGACCGCCGGGACCCCGGACGGCACGGTGGCCCTCGTCTACTCCGGCGAGGCCTACAACTTCACCGAGCTGCGCGCCGAACTGGCCGCCCGCGGCCACCGCTTCAGCACCGACTCCGACACCGAGGTCGTCCTGCGCGGCTACCTGGAGTGGGGCGATGCCGTGGCCGAACACCTCAACGGCATGTACGCCTTCGCGATCTGGGACGGCCGCCACGACGAGCTCGTCATGATCCGCGACCGGATGGGCATCAAGCCCTTCTACTACCGGCCCACCCCCGACGGCGTCCTCTTCGGCTCCGAGCCCAAGGCGATCCTCGCCCACCCCATGGTCCGCCCCCGGGTCACCCTGGACGGCCTGCGCGAGCTGTTCACCTTCGTCAAGACCCCGGGCCACGCCGTCTGGGACGGCATGCACGAGGTCGAGCCCGGGACCGTCGTCACCGTCGGCCGCGACGGCCTGCGCACCCGCGCCTACTGGCGGCTGCGGACCCTGCCCCACCCCGACGACCGCGACACGACCGTCGCCACGGTCCGCACTCTGCTGGACGACATCGTGCGCCGCCAGCTCGTCGCCGACGTGCCCCGCTGCACCCTGCTCTCCGGCGGCCTGGACTCCTCCGCCATGACCGCGCTGGCCGCCCGCCGCCTGGCCGAGCAGGGCGAGAAGGTGCGCAGCTTCGCCGTCGACTTCGTCGGGCAGAGCGACCACTTCGTCGCCGACGACCTTCGCGCCACCCCCGACACGCCGTTCGTGCACGACGTGGCGCGCGCCGCCGACACCGACCACCAGGACATCGTGCTCGACGCGGACACCCTCGCCGACCCGGAGATCCGCCGGAAGGTGGTCCGCGCCCGGGACCTGCCGATGGGCTTCGGCGACATGGACTCCTCCCTCTACCTGCTGTTCCGCAGCATCCGGGACCACTCGACCGTCGCCCTGTCCGGCGAGTCCGCCGACGAGGTCTTCGGCGGCTACCGGCACTTCTTCGACGAGGACGCGCGCCGCGCCGACACCTTCCCCTGGCTGGTGCGCTTCCTGCGCGACTTCGGCGACGACGCCGGTGTCCTGCGCTCCGACCTCGCCCGGGCCCTCGACCTGCGCGGCTACGTCGCCGATGGCTACCGCACCGCCATCGCCGCCGTCGGCCGCCTCGACGGCGAGAGCGACTTCGAGTTCCGGATGCGGCAGATCTGCCACCTCCACCTGACCCGCTTCGTCCGGGCGCTGCTCGACCGCAAGGACCGGATGAGCATGGCGGTCGGCCTGGAGGTCCGCGTCCCCTACTGCGACCACCGCCTGGTCGAGTACGTCTACAACGCGCCCTGGGCCCTGAAGTCGTTCGACGGCCGGGAGAAGAGCCTGCTGCGGGAGGCCACCGCGGATCTGCTGCCCAGGTCCGTGTACGACAGGGTCAAGAGCCCGTACCCGTCCACCCAGGACCCCAAGTACGCCCTCGCCCTCCAGGACCACGCCAAGGATCTGCTCGGCCGGCCGGGACACCCGGTCTTCGACCTCGTGGACCAGGAACGGCTGCGCCGCCTCGCGCACAGCGACACCCCCCTCGGCGGCAACCAGGCGGCGCGTCGCGGCCTGGAGCGGACCCTCGACCTGGCCGTCTGGCTGGACATGTACCAGCCGCAGATCGTCACCGGCTGAGCCCGGCCGGCCGGTCAGCCGCTCGCGTCCGGCTCCCGGTCCGCCCCGCAGGAACTGCCACCGGCCGGCAGGGAGCCGTACAACAGGAAGTCGTTCACCTTCTTGTGCACGCACCGGGAGGACAGGTACCCGGTGTGCCCGTCGGCCCGGTTGTCGAGGACCACGGCGGACGGGCCGAGCCGCCGCGCCGTCTCCAGCGTCCAGCGGTACGGGGTCGCCGGGTCGCCGCGGGTGCCGACCAGCAGCATCCTCGCCGTGTCGACGTTCTTCACCTTCTCGCGGATGAAGTCGGTGCCCTTCGGGCGGCCGTAGCACATCAGCAGTTCGTTCAGCCGGGCACGGCCGAAGACCGGCGAGGCCCGCCGGTACTCGGCGCTCAGCCGGCCGAGGTCCCTGGTGAGCTGCGCGGCGCCGGGCCGGTCGGGGTCGTCGGCGCAGTTGACCGCGATGGTCGCGGCGGGCTGGTTGTCCGGCGGGATCTCGCCGGAGCCGACCAGCCCGCCGTCCGCCGCACGCGGCGCGCTCCGCCGTCCCGGCAGGGTCCCGCCACCGGCGGAGAAGGCCTCGATGCCGCGCGTGTCGCCGTCCTGTACCAGGGAGGCGATCGCCCGTTCGACGGAGGGCCACAACTGCTTGCTGTAGAGCGCCTGTCCGATCGCCCGGGCCAGGTCCTGACCGGACAGCTTCCCGCCGACTCCGTTCGGCACCGGTCTCTCGTCGAGCGAGCGGACGAGCTGGACGACCTGGTCGCCTGCCAGGCGGCGGTCGTCGCCCCACGGACAGGCGATGTCCCGCACACACCAGTCGAGGAAGTCGCCGAGCGCCGTCTGCTGCGCCTCGGCGGCGACCAGCCCCTGTCGCTCCAGCGGCTCGGTCAGCGTGTCGACCCCGTCGAGGGCCATCCTGCCGACCTTGCCGGGGAACAGGGCCGCGTACACCGCGCCAAGCCGGGTGCCGTAGGAGAAACCCAGGTAGTCGAGCCGGTCGTCGCCGAGCGCCTGCCGCATCACGTCCATGTCCCGGGCCGCGTCCACGGTGCCCATGTGCGCCTGGACCGGGCCCGAGTGCCGGGCGCACTCGGCGGCCGTCCGCTGCCAGGCCGTGAGTTTCTCGCGGGCCACCTTCGGGTCGCCGAGGTCCCCGTTCCCGCCGGTCGCCCGCGTCGCCCGGTCGTCGGTGCCGAGGCCGCAGCCGACCGGAGAGGACCTGCCGACGCCCCGCGGGTCGAAGGCGACCACGTCGTAGCCGTTGGTCAGGTCCAGGAACCGCTTGCCGTCGGTGGTCAGTCCGGGCACGCCCGCGACGCCGGGACCGCCGAAATTCAGCAGCACCGAGCCCCGGGAGGGGCCGGTGGCCCGGTAGCGGGCCACGGCGAGGTCGAGGGTGGCCGCGCCCGGGTGCGCGTAGTCGAGGGGAACGGTGACCTTGCCGCACTGCATGTCCTTCGGGGCGCCCGCCTCGCACGCCCCCCATGCGACCTTCTGGCGGTAGAACCGGCTCAGGCCCCTCGGCGCGCCGGCGTCGGCCCGCGCGGGCAGTCCCGCGCCGAGGAGGACGAGCGTGACGGCCCCGGCGCACGCGCCGCGCCGGGCCGCGCGCCGCGTCGACAGCTTGGCCAGCATGGGCGCCTCCAGCAACGCTCCGCCGCGGACCGGGAACAGGCCTTCGCCCACCTTAGGCCCGTCGCCACATTCCCGCCTGCCCCGCGACGTCGGCAGGCGGACGCCGGGAGGCCGCCGCCGGCCTCGGCGGGTTCGCGCGCCGTTCGATAACGGGCCCCCCGATGGGGTGAAAGGGCGAGAGGCCATAACCCGGAACCTTTCACCAGCGTTTTACGGGGTGCGGGTGAGCGCCCGCGACCATGTCTGGAAGGCAGGGAACCTATGAAACGGGTCACGCGGAACAGTGTGATCGCCGTGGCCGCCGCCTCCGGCGCGATGGCGATGGCGATGCCGGTGTCCGCCTTCGCGGCGGACGGCGGCGCCGTGGCGGAGGGTGCCGCGTCCGGCTCGCCCGGTGTGCTCTCCGGCAACACCATCCAGCTGCCGGTGGACGTTCCGATCAACGTGTGCGGGAACACCGTCGACGTGGTGGGGCTTCTCAACCCCGCGGCGGGCAACCGGTGCGCCAACGCGTCCGACGGGGGAGACCGGACGCCGGCGGCAAGCGGTGCGGTGGCACAGGCCGCCGCGCAGGACTCCCCCGGGGTGGTCTCCGGCAACACCATCCAGTTGCCGGTGCACGTTCCGGTGAATGTCAGCGGCAACAGCGTGAACGTGGTGGGCATCGGGAACGCGGCCTCCGGCAACACGTCCACGAACACGCCGGGCGAGCAGGTCACCCCGACGCCCCCGCCGCCCGTGCGGTCCGAGCCGCAGCCGGTGCCGAGGCACGTGACGCGTCCGCAGCCCGCGGCCGTGCCTCAGACGCAGGTGTCGCTCGCCCACACCGGCGCGGACCAGACCGCGCCCGTGGTGGCGGCGGGCGCGGCCCTGGTGCTCGGCGGAGCCGTGCTGTACCGGCGCTTCCGGCCCGGCGCGCTCCGCTGACACGGAGCCGCGACCGCGGCGGGGGCCCACCGGACACCGGTCCGGCGGGCCCCCGCCCGGTGCGGCCCCCCAGGCCGTGGCCCCGCACCGTAAACCTGTTGCCGCGGACGTCCGCGCCCTGGTCCAGTGGGCGTATGGATCACACCGAGGTACTCGCCCTGTACGACCGCGAGCTGCGCGAAGGCGTCCGGCCCGACGGTCCCGGACTGCGCGTGGAGCGCGCCGGGAACGTGGTGCGCCAGATCGGCTCGGCACAGGACTGGAACGGCGTCCTGTGGTCGGACCTGGACGAGTCCTCCGTGGACGCCGCGATCGCCGAACAGACCTCCCGCTACGCTGATTCGGGCCTCGCGTTCGAATGGAAGGTGTACGGGCACGACCGCCCCGTGGACCTCGGGCGGCGCCTGCTGGCCGCCGGCTTCGCCGCCGAGCCGCAGGAGACGCTGATGGCCGCCGAGATCGCCGAGCTGGACCTCGACGCCGAGCCGCCCGAGGGCGTGCGTCTGCGCACGGTCACCGACGAGGCGGGTGTCGATCTCGTGGTCGGCGTGCACGAGCAGGCGTTCGGCAAGGACGCCTCCCGTCTGCGCCACCGCCTGCTCGCCCGGCTCGCCGCCGAACCGGACACGCTCGTCGCCGTCGTCGCCCTCGCCGGGGACGTGCCGGTGAGCGCGGCCCGGATGGAGCTGGTCCCCGGTACGCGGTTCGCGGGCCTGTGGGGCGGCGGCACCGTCGAGGGCTGGCGGGGCCGGGGCGTCTACCGCGCCCTCGTCGCCCACCGCGCCCGTGCCGCTGCCGACCGCGGCTACCGCTACCTCCAGGTCGACGCCTCCAGCCTGAGCCGCCCCATCCTCGAACGCCTCGGCTTCGTCGCCCTGACCACCACGACGCCGTACGTGTACGAGCCGTGAGCCCGCCTGCGGGCTCACGGCCGGGGTCGCCGGCTCAGCGGTGACCCGCCTTCGCCCGGTCCAGCAGGGAGACACCCAGGGCGGCGAGGGCGATCTGGATGAGCCACTCGATCCAGTCGACCCCCTTGGTGTCCGCGACGCCGAGCGCGGAGGCGATCGCCGCGCCGATCAGCGCGGCCACGATGCCGATGAGGATCGTCCAGAGAACGCCTATGTGCTGGCGTCCGGGAACGACCAGCCGTCCCAGGACACCGATGATCAAGCCGATGACGATGGCACTGATGATGCCCGTGATCTCCATCTTCCGCCCCTCTGCGTCGTGACCCCCGCGCCCTTTCGCATTCCCGCTGGAACCGGAGCCACACCGGTGGGTTCGGCCTGGTGCAGGAAGCGGCGGCGCCGGTAGCCGTGCCTGCCCCGCCGGACGCCGCGGAGGACCTGCCGGGCCACGTCCTCCGCTTCCTCGGCGTCTCCCGGGGCCGGGAAGCGCGGTTCCCTCAGTCGCGGGCGCGGGCGCGTTTGAAGCGGGCCAGCCCGTCCGACAGGTCCACCACCGGGTCCGGGTAGTCGAGGGCGGCCCGCGCCGGCCCCGGGAGCTTCCACGGCTCGTGCACGGCCGGCCCCTCCAGCCCGGCGAGTTCGGGCACCCAGCGGCGTACGTACGTGCCGTCGGGGTCGTACCGCCTGGCCTGGGTGACGGGGTTGAGCACCCGGCCCGGCCGGGTGTCCGTGCCGGTGCCCGCCATCCACTGCCAGTTGAGCTGGTTGTTGGCGAGGTCGCCGTCGACCAGGTAGCGCAGGAAGTGCCGCGCGCCCACCCGCCAGTCGACGTACAGGGTCTTGGTGAGGAAGCTCGCCGTCAGCAGGCGGCCCCGGTTGTGCATCCAGCCCTCGTGCAGCAACTGGCGCATGGCCGCGTCGACGACCGGATAGCCGGTGCGGCCCTCGCGCCACGCGTCCACGTCCTCGCGCGCGGACCGCTCGGACCGCCACCGGTCGTGCTTCGTGCGGTAGTCGGCGCTCGCCGCGGCGGGCCGCGCCGCCAGGACCTGGCGGTGGAAGTCGCGCCAGGCGAGCTGCCGTACGAAGGCCTCCGCGCCCGGACCGCCCGCGTCGCGCGCCAGGTGCACGATTTCGGCCGGGGAGAGGGTGCCGAAGTGCAGATGGGGGGAGAGCCGGGACGTGGCGTCGGCGGCCAGGTCGTCGTGCCGCTCCCCGTAGGCGGCGGCGCCCGAGCGCAGCCAGCCGGCCAGCCGCCCGCGGCCCTCCGCCTCGCCGCCCGGCGCGAGGCCCGCCGACAGCTCCGAGGCGGCCGGCCGGGAGGGCAGCTCATCGGAGGCGACGCCGTCCGGGACGCGGACGGCGCGGGGGGCGCCGAGTGGAGCGCGCAGCCGCTGCCGCGACCACTGCCGGAAGTAGGGAGTGAAGACGGCGAAGTGGTCCGAGGAGGACGGCGTCAGCGCGCCCGGCGCGACGGCCGTGGTCACCGCGTCGTGCACGTGCAGCCGGCGTCCGTCCGCCGCCAGGGCGCGCCGCAGCCGCTCCTCCCTGCGGTGGGCGAAGCCGCTGACGTCGGCCGCCAGGTGGACCTCACCGGCGTCGGCCTCGCGGGCCACCTCCCGGACCTGCTCGACGGGGTCGCCGCCGCGGACGACCAGCCGGCCGCCGCGCCGGCGCAGTTCCGCGTCGAGGCCGTGCAGGCAGTCGGCGAGGAACGCCAGCCGGTTCGGGGCGGCGAAGCCCGCCGCGTCCACGGCCGGGTCGCGTACGAACAGCGGGACGACGTGCCGGGAGCCGTCGAGGGCGGCGCGCAGCGGCGGGTGGTCGTGCACCCGCAGGTCGGCGGTGAACAGGACGACCGAGACGTTCATGGTGGGGCTCCGTGGCGGGGTCGGGGAGGGCCGGACGGATCGCTCCTGACGGTCAGGACCGCTCCTGACGGTCCGGGGCGCTCCGGACTGCTTCTGGCGCGGGGCCGCCGGCGGATGCGGGCGTCAGCGGACGGAGGTGCGTTCCCCCGACGGGGTGAGCCGGGCCTGTTCGGCCGCCGCCCCGGCGATGTTGCGGGCCATCCCGCCGAACACGACCGCGTGGAAGGGCGAGACGCTCCACCAGTAGGCGTGCCCGAGCAGCCCGTGCGGATGGAACACCGCGCGCTGGCGGTACAGCGTGCGGCCCTCGGCGTCGGTGCCGACGCGCATCTCCAGCCAGGCCAGGCCCGGCAGCCGCATCTCGGCCCGCAGCCGCAGCAGCCGCCCCGGTTCGATCTCCTCCACGCGCCAGAAGTCGAGCGAGTCGCCCACCCGAAGCCGCCGCGGGTCACGGCGTCCCCGGCGCAGCCCGACGCCGCCCACCAGCCGGTCGAGCCCGCCGCGCAGGGCCCAGGCGAGGGGGAAGGAGTACCAGCCGTGGTCGCCTCCGATGCCCTCGACGACCCGCCACAGGTCCTCGGGCGGGGCGTCCACCGTGCGTTCCCGCCGGTCGGTGTAGAGGCTGCCGCCGGCCCAGTCGGGGTCGGTGGGCAGGGGATCGCTGGGCGCGCCGGGCACCGACGCGGACGACCACCGGGTCGTCACCTGCGCGTCGCGGACCCGTCGCAGCGCCAGCCGCACCGCCTCGTCGAAGCCGATCGGATGCCCGGGAGGGTCGGGCACGTACCGCAGGACGTCGTGCTCCCGGCAGACGACCTCGTGGCGCAGCGACTCGGCGAGCGGGCGCGCGAGGGCCGCCGGTACCGGGGTGACCAGGCCGATCCACTGGCTGGACAGCCGGGGGGTGAGGACCGGGACGGGGACGACGATCCGGCGGGGCAGGCCCGCCACCGCCGCGTACCGCAGCATCATGTCCCGGTACGTCAGGACGTCCGGCCCGCCGATGTCGAAGGCCCGGTTCACGTCGTCGGGCATCCCCGCGCTGCCCACCAGGACGCGCAGGACGTCCCGCACGGCGATCGGCTGGATGCGGGTGCCCACCCAGCTCGGGGTGACCATCACGGGCAGGCGCTCGGTGAGGTAGCGCAGCATCTCGAAGGAGGCGGATCCCGAGCCGATGACGACGGCGGCGCGCAGGACGGTGGTCGGCACCCCCGAGGCCAGCAGGATGCGGCCGACCTCCGCGCGCGAGCGCAGATGCGGGGACAGCTCCCGCTGCGGCACGCCGGCGGGCATCAGGCCGCCGAGGTAGACGACGCGCCGCACGCCCGCGGCCCGGGCCCGCTCACCGAACACGCGTGCGGCATGGCGGTCGGTCTCCTCGAAGTCCTTGCCGGTGCCGAGGGCGTGCACCAGGTAGTAGGCGACGTCGACGTCCCGCAGGGCCGCGGCGACCGACTCCGGGTCGGTGACGTCGCCGCGCACCACCTCCGTGCGGGGCGCCCACGGGTGGTCGCGCAGCCTGCCGGGGGAGCGGGCCAGGCAGCGCACCCGGTGGCCGGCGTCGAGCAGCTCCGGGACCAGCCGGCCACCGATGTATCCCGTGGCGCCCGTCACCAGGCAGAGCGGGCCGTCGCCCGTGTCCTCACCGTTCATCGTCCCGGTCCCTCGCGTGTCGGTGCCTTGTGTCCTACCGGAAGGCTTCCACCGGGACGGCCCTCGCGGATGCGCGCACGACGCTTTCCGTGGGCCGATCGCGTGGCCGTGGCTGCCGCGCGGCGATGCCCGGGGAAGGATTCCGCCGATGCCGTCGGGCGAGGTGCCGGTGCGGGGCCCACCGTTCGAGCGAGAGGTGGGACGACGGCACGACGTCAAGGAGAACGTCATGAAGTACTACCTGCTCAGCGTGATCCAGCCGGCCGAGGGCGAGCCGCCCGCGGCCGAGGCGCTGGCGCGGATCATGCGCGAGGTCGAGGGCTTCCACCAGGAGCTGCGCAAGGCGGGCGCCTGGGTCTTCGCCGGCGGGCTGCACGGCCCGGAGGCCGCCGTGGTCCTGCGTCCCGTGGACCGTGAGGTACGGGTCACCGACGGCCCCTACGCCCAGGGCGCCGAATACCTGGGCGGTCTGTGCCTCATCAAGGCGCCCGATCTGGACGCGGCCGTGGAGTGGGGCCGGAAGGCGAGCCTGGCCACCACCCTCCCCATCGAGGTGCGGCCGTTCCTGCACCCGGCCGGGGACTGACGCCCGGCACTTCGATTGGTCTACACCCTTGACTGGTACAGACCAGTGCGGTTGAGTGCCCCCAACCCCCCACCGCGGCCGCCCCCACACCGTGCCCGGTACCGCCGGCACGTGCGCGCGAGGAACCGGCTCCGTCCGGCCTCGCGGGGGTGCGGCCGCGCTCTGCGGATCCTCCAACTCCCCTGGAGCGCAGGCCAGTTCGCCTGACGTCCGGGCGCCGGGCGTGGTGTCATGCACCTGACCATCCTGACCGACGGTGTCATCGGCCGCCGGGGCGCGGCCCCGTGGCGACGGCCACCGTCCGGACGAAGGGCAACACCGCCATGCGCACCCCCCACGCGCTGCTCGCCACGACCGCGGCGCTCGCCGCCGTCGTGGCATCCCCCGCATCCGCTCCCGCGAGCGCCACGGCACAGGCCCCGGCCGCCGGGGCGTACTACGTCCAGAGCGTCACGACCGGCCTGGCCGCGGCGGCCGCCGGGACCGGCGCCGTGGAACAGCACAACCCCAGGGGCGACGAGGACCACCAGCAGTGGAACCTGAGGGCGAACGGACCGTCGTACGTCCTGGAGAGCGCCGACCTGGCCGGCACCTGCCTCGGCCGCTCGGGCGACCAGGCGCGCACCGTCGCCTGCGCCGACGCGGAGGCGGCCTGGGAGATCGCCCCGGCCGGGAACGACCAGTACACGCTCAAGTCGCCCGGGGCCGACCGCTACTTGACCGTCGGCGCCAGGCCGTCCGGTGCCAACTACCCCGCCCCGCTGGCCCTCGGACCCGCGGGCGACCTGGCCCGCTGGTACCTCACCCCGGTGACACCGGACACCCGGCCCATGCCGCCGGCGTATCAGCGCACCCTCGACCAGGTCACGTTCCTCACCGCCCACAACGCCTACGCCAACGGGGTCGACGGCGGCTTCGCCCCGCCGTTCGTCAACCTCTTCCCCAACCAGAGCCGTGGCATCGACCAGCAACTCGCCGACGGCGTACGCGGGTTCATGCTGGACATCCATCAGACCCCGGACGGCGCGATCCTGTGCCACAACAGCTGCACACTGGTCAGCAGGCCGGTCGCCCTGTGGGTGGACCTCCAGCGCATGGTGGACTTCCTCGAGGCGCACCCCGACCAGTTCGTCACCGTGTTCCTGGAGGACTACGTCGACCCGGGCGTCCTGCGCGCCGAACTCGCCCGTGTCCGCGGCCTGTCCGATGTGCTCTACCGGCCCGACCTGACCGGTGTGCGCGACAGCGGCTGGCCCAGGATGGCCGACCTGATCGCGGACAACCACCGGCTGCTGATCCTCACCGACCACAGCCGCTCGGCCGACGAGGCCGCGGGCCTGACCCGGGACGGCTTCGGCGTGATGTACCAGCGCGAGTGGACGGTCGAGAACTACTGGTCGATGGGGCCGGGCCTCGGCGCGTCCGACTGGTCCTGCTACAGCCGCTGGTACGGCGCCGACCTGAACATCCCGCTGACGCACACCGAACCGGGCTTCCGTCCGCTGTTCGTGATGAACCACTTCCGGGACAGCACGATCACCGCCACGGCACAGACCGACAACGGCAAACTCGCCGACCGCGCCCAGCGGTTCTGCGAGCCCGCCGCACGCAGGAAGCCCAACTTCCTGGCCGTGGACCGCTACGACCTCGGCGACCCCGCGGCCGCCGTGAACGCGCTGAACACCCACACATATCCGTGACATCCAGCCCTATGGCGCACGCAATCGCGACACGAGGGTGTGCGAGACTCCGCCGATGACCTCCGAAACGATCACCGCGGACGCCGCGGGCACCTGGGAACTCGGCGACCTGCCCGTCCACCGCATCGGCCTCGGCGCGATGCGGCTGACGGGCAGCGCCGCCTTCCACCTCGGCACCCCGAGCGACCGGAACCGCTCGATCGCCGTCCTGCGCCGGGCGGTCGAGCTCGGCGTGAACCACATCGACACGGCGGCCTTCTACTTCTCCGCCCGGCGCTCCGCCAACGAACTGATCAACAGCGCCCTGTCGCCGTACCCGGACGACCTGGTCGTCGTCACGAAGGTCGGTCCGTTCCGGAACTTCTCGGGGGAGTGGGGCCCCTCCGCGCGCCCCGACGACCTGCGCGGCCATGTCGAGGAGAACCTGCGTCAGCTCGGCCGCGACCACCTGGACGTGGTCAACCTGCGCCGGATGGGCCAGGACTCCATCGCCGAGCACTTCGGCGCGCTCGCCGAACTGCGCGAGGAGGGTCTGATCCGCCACCTCGGCATCTCCGACGTGGAGCCGCGCCATCTCGAAGAGGCCCGCGCCATCGCGCCGGTGGTGTGCGTGCAGAACCGCTTCGGGCTCGATCTCCACGCCCCCGGCACCGACGAACTGCTGCGGGTCTGCGGTGAGGAGGGCATCGCCTTCGTCCCGTTCTTCGCCATCGCCGGCGAGGGCGGCTCCCAGGGGGCGGCGGACGGCGCCCACGACGAGGAGGTCGCGGCCGTCGCCCGCGCCCACGACGCGACACCCGCCCAGGTGCGGATCGCCTGGACCCTCCAGCAGGGCCCGCACGTGCTGGCCATCCCCGGCACCGGCAACCCCGACCACCTCGTGGAGAACGTGGCCGCGGGCACCCTGCGCCTCACCGACGAGGAGATGGACCGCCTCGACGCGCTGCACACCGGCGCCGACGACGGGAACGAATGAGCGGCGTCCCCTGCCGCACGCCTGCCGCACGCGGGGACCGCGTGAGCGACCCCGCGTGCGCCGCGGCCCCGGCCGCGGTGTCCGATCCGGGTCAGTCCGTCAGCCCAGATGCCGGTGCAGGAAAGCCACGGTGCTCTGCCAGGCCCGGTCCGCCGAGTCGGGCTCGTGGCCGGGGCGGCGGTCGTTGAAGAAGGCGTGGCCGGCCGGGTACAGGCGGAAGTCCGCGGTGACGCCCGACTGCCGCCGGATCCTCTCGCGCAGCTCCTCGACCTGCTCCAGCGGGATGCTCCGGTCCTGCTCCCCGTAGTGGCCGAGGAGCTGGGCGCGCAGCCCGGAGAAGTCGGGCAGTTCGCCGCGGACGACGCCGTAGAACGGCACGGCCGCGCTCACCCGCGGATCGACGGCCGCCAGGTACAGCACGAACCCGCCGCCCATGCAGAAGCCGACCGCGCCGATCGTGCCGGAGGTGACCTCGGGCAGGGACAGCAGGTGGCCGACGGCGCCGGAGAGCAGTTCGACACCGCGCAGGACCGGCAGGGCCTTCACCATGCGCCGGGCCTCGTCGGAGTCGTGCGCCACGCTGCCGCCGTACAGGTCGGGAGCCAGGGCGACGAAACCCTCGGCGGCGAGCCGGTCGGCCACGTCGGCGATGTGGTCCGTCAGCCCCCACCACTCCTGGATGACGAGAACGCCCGGACCGCTTCCCGAAGGGGGCAGCGCGAGATAGCCGTGCGCGGTGGCCCCCGCGCTCGGGAAGGTGACGTTCTGCCGAGCCGGCGTCTCGGCGGGCCTCGGCCGCTCGGACATGGCGCTCAACTCCTTGCCGGATCGAGGATCGGCGCCCGGCCGGACAGTGGCGGAGGGGCCTTTGCGGATCCTTGCCGCGTTCGCCGTGCCGCCGCCCGCCGTTCACGGTCCGGTTCGCACCCCTTCGTACGCTACTGCCGGCGGTCCGGTCGTGCAGCGGGCCCCGCCCGAGCGCACCGGGGCGCGTGTGCTCCCCGCGGTCGTTCCCGGCGGCTCCTTCCATAATGGGCGGGCGGGCACGGCCGCGAGCGGAGCACGGCGCCGGACTGACTACAATCATGTAGACGACCTATGACTGTGGGCGACAACGGGGTGAGGAAGTACCCATGACCGACGACGACAAGGACGAGCGCAGGCCGGCCGGTGAGCTCGAAGCGGGCGTCATGGCCGTCCTGTGGGCCGCCGGCGCGCCCCGCACCCCCGGTGAGGTCCAGCTCAGCCTCGGCACCGGCCTGGCCCGCACCACGGTCACCACCATCCTGACCCGGCTGCACGACAAGGGCGTCGTCGAGCGCCGCCGCCAGGGGCGCGGATACGCCTACTACCCCGTCCAGGACGCGCACGGGCTGACCGCCCGCCGCATGCACTCCGAACTCGACCGCGACACCGACCGCGAGACGGTTCTCGCCCGCTTCGTCGCCCAGCTCAGCCCCGACGACGAGCGCGTCCTGCGCGACCTGCTCGAATCCGGTGAGCGATGACCGCCGCCCTGCTTCTGCTCCTCCCCCTGCTGCTGCCGTTCGCCGCGCCCGCGCTGGCCCGGCGCGCGCTCGACCGCCTCGCCCCCGTCACGGCGCTGTGGATGATCACCGGCTCCGCGGTCGTGCTCGCCGGCTGCTCCCTCGCGGCGCTCGGCGCCTTCGTCCTCACCGGACTGCTCAAGCTGCCCCTGGTCGCGGCGCTCGGCAAGCTCGTGCACCCGGTGTCCACCCCCTCCGACCTGGTGGTCGTCCCGGCGGCCGCGATCTCCGTCGGAGCGCTCGCCGTGTGCGCGTGCACGCTGGGGCGCGCGGCGCTGAGAGAGTTCCGCGCCTTCCGCAGCGCGCACACGGAGGCCGGCCGCAGGCCCGCTGCCGGAGACCTGTGCGTGGTGGACTCCCCGCACCCCGACGCGTACGCGCTGCCCGGCCGCCCGCACCGCATCGTCGTCACCACCGCGATGCTCCGCAGTCTCGACGCGGCCGAGCGCGAGGCGCTGTTCGCGCACGAGCGGGCCCACAACCGGGGCGGCCACCACTACTTCCTGGCCGTCGCCGAGCTCGCCGCCCACTGCCATCCCGCGCTGCGGCGGGTCCGCGGGGCGATCCGCCTCGCCGCCGAGCGGGCCGCCGACGAGGCGGCGGCCGCGGCCGTCGGCGACCGCCGTCTGACCGCCCGCGCCATCGCGCGCGCCGCCCTGGCCGGCCACGAGGCCCGCTCCGTACGGCCCGAGTTCGCGCCCGCGGCCACCTCGGGACCGGTCCCGCACCGCGTCAAGGCGCTCCTGGCGGCCCCGCGCGTCACGCGCCGCGCCGCGGCCGGGATCGCCGCGCTGCTGGTGGCCTGCGCCGCGGTCTCCTTCGCCGCCTCGGCGACCGGCCTGATCGACGTCCACCACCGGGTCGAGGTCGCCCAGGGCGACACCGACCGCTGACCCCTTGCCGACCGGTGTCCGGGATGACTGGCGCCATGGAGGTTTTACGTATAACCTCACCCGACGATCGTCCCTCCGATCGCTGTTCCGAAAGGCCCCGATGAGACGCATCGCCCTGATCACCCTTGTCGTCGACGACTACGACGAGGCGATCCGCTTCTACACCGGGGCGCTCGGCTTCCGTCTCGCCGAGGACGCCCCGCGCCCCGACGGCTCGCGCTGGGTCGTCGTCGAACCGGGCGACGGAACCGGGACCGCCCTGCTGCTCGCCCGCGCCGGGACCGGGCTCCAGCGGGCCCGGGTGGGCGACCAGACCGGCGGACGCGTCGGGTTCTTCCTGCACACCGACGACTTCGCCCGCGACCACGCCCGGATGCGGGCGGCGGGCGTCACCTTCCTGGAAGAGCCGCGTCAGGAGCCGTACGGCAGGGTCGCCGTCTTCGAGGACCTGTACGGCAACCGCTGGGACCTGCTCCAGCCCGCCCCCGACGCGGGCTGACCACCGCACACCACCACCGCGCACACCACCACGCTCGACTGCCCTAGGAAACGCCCCATGACCGCGCCCCGCATCGACACCGACACCCTCCGCCGGCTCCCCAAGGCCGTGCTGCACGACCACCTCGACGGCGGCCTGCGCCCCGCCACCGTCGTCGAACTCGCGGACGCGGTCGGCCACACCCTGCCCACCACGGACCCCGCCGAACTCGCCGCCTGGTACTACGACGCGGCCAACTCCGGCGACCTGGTCCGCTACATAGCCACCTTCGAGCACACCCTCGCCGTGATGCAGACCCGCGAGGGCCTGCTGCGCACCGCCGAGGAGTACGTCCTCGACCTGGCCGAGGACGGCGTCGTCTACGGCGAGGTGCGCTACGCCCCCGAACTGATGGTCAACGGCGGGCTGACCCTCACCGAGGTCGTGGAGACCGTCCAGGAGGGCCTCGCGGCGGGCATGGCCAAGGCGGCCGCCCAGGGCACGCCCGTCCGGGTCGGCACGCTGCTGTGCGGCATGCGGATGTTCGACCGGACCCGTGAGATCGCGGACCTGGCCGTCGCCCACCGCGACGCCGGTGTCGTCGGCTTCGACATCGCGGGCGCCGAGGACGGCTTCCCGCCCGCCGACCACCTGGAGGCGTTCGAGCACCTGCGCCGCGAGAGCGTGCCGTTCACCATCCACGCCGGCGAGGCGCACGGCCTGCCCAGCATCCACCAGGCCCTCCAGGTGTGCGGCGCCCAGCGCATCGGGCACGGCGTGCGCATCACCGAGGACATCGTCGACGGCAAGCTGGGCCGGCTGGCCGGCTGGGTGCGCGACCGCCGGATCGCCCTGGAGATGTGCCCGACCTCCAACCTCCAGACCGGCGCCGCCACCTCGATCGCCGAGCACCCCATCACCGAGCTGAAGGACCTCGGCTTCCGGGTCACCCTCAACACCGACAACCGCCTGGTCTCCGGCACCACGATGACCCGCGAGATGTCCCTGCTGGTCGAGCAGGCGGGCTGGACGGCCGAGGACCTGCGCACGGTCACGGTCAACGCCGTCAAGAGCGCGTTCCTCCCCTTCGACGAGCGCGTGAGCCTGATCCGGGACGTGGTGCTGCCGGGCTACGAGTCCGCGCTCTGAAGCAGCCCCCTGACGTAGGCGGCCTGTCCGGCGTGCTGGAGATCGTCGGACAGGACGCTGACCAGGCGCGTGCCCAGCGTGACCGGGGGATCCCAGTTCTCGTCGACGACGCGTTCCAGGTCCTTGGCGGTCAGTTGGCGCAGGGCGGTCAGGGTCTGCTCGTGCACGGCGTCGTAGTAGCCGGTCAGCAGCTCGCCGTCGTCGACCCGTACCTCGGCGACCTTCGCCGGGGTGTGCCCGTAGCCGGTGTCGTGGCGGTTCAGGTGCAGTCCGAAGCGCTTCTGCCAGTCCCGCGCGAGCCACACCTGGTCGAGGCCGAAGGCGTCGGCCACGTGGTCGTCCTGTACGCGCGTCAGGTGCCAGACGAGCCAGGCGACGGAGTTGGCGTCGGCGGCGGGACGGGCGTTGAGCCATTCGGCCGGCAGGCCGTCGACGACGGCGTGGACCTCTTCCCGGATGCGGCCGTAGCCGTCGATGAGGATGTCCTTCGCATGCATAAGTCCACCTTGGCGCATCGCCGACCGTCCCGCGTCCGGAACCCGGACCGCGTCAGGCGGTGCCGGGCTCCTGCGTCCCGAGGACGGTGATCAGGGCGCGGGCCGCCGGACTGGTGGCCTGTTCCGGCGGCAGCAGGGCGACGGTCTCGTACTCCGTCTCCGTGGCGCCCTTGAGCGGCAGCGCGGTGAGCGAAGGCCGCTTGTGCCGGAAATGGCGGGGCACGACGGCGATGCCCAGGTTCTCGTCGACCAGGTCGAGCAGACTGTGCACGTCGTTGACCTCAAGGGTCACCGTGCGCCGTACGCCCGCGGCGGCGAAGGCCGCGTCGGTGGTCCGGCGCGGCCCCCAGTCCGGGTGGAAGTCGACGAAGACCTCGCCGTCCAGGTCCCGCGGCGTCAGGACGGCCTCGGCGGACGCGAGCCGGTGCCCCGGGTGGCAGAGGACCGTCATCGGCTCGCCGGCCAGGGACACCGAGCGCAACTGGTCGGTGTCCGCGCGGGTCCGGTAGGCGAACGCCAGGTCGAGCCGGCCGGCCGCGACCTCCTCCGCCAGCGCGCCCGACCCCGTCTGCCGCAGCCGGATCTCCACGTCCGGATGCCGCCGCCGGAACGCGGCGAGCAGCCCGGCCACATGTACGCCCGCGATGCACTGCTCGGTGCCCAGCGACAGCGTGCCGCGCAGCACGCCCTGCACCGCCGCCACCGCCTCGTGCGCGGCCCGCACCTGCGCCAGGATCCGCTGTGCCTCGCCGAGCAGCGCGCGCCCGGCCTCCGTGAGCGTCACCCGGCGCGTGGTGCGCACGAACAGGGAGGTCTGCAACTCGCGCTCCAGCGCGCGGATCGACGCCGAGAGCCCCGACTGGGAGACCATCAGGCGCTCCGCCGCCCGGGTGAAGTGCCGGTCCTCGGCGACCGCGACGAAGTGCTGGAGATGACGCAGTTCCATGATTGAGCAGCGTAGTCGTTGAATCCCATCGGATTCTCCTGTTGGACCACTGCCCCCGGAGCGCGCGAGAGTGGGGGCACCGGTTCCGCCGGAACCGTTCACCACCGTGCCAACCCCGATGGAGTCGCGTTGTTCACCGCCCACCCCGACCGCTACGCGGACATGCCCTACCGGCGCACCGGACGCAGTGGCCTGAAGCTTCCCGCGCTGTCGCTCGGCCTGTGGCACAACTTCGGCCCGGACCGCCCGGTCGACACCCAGCGCGCCATCCTGCGCCGCGCCTTCGACCTCGGCGTCACCCACTTCGACCTGGCCAACAACTACGGGCCGCCGCCCGGCTCCGCCGAGTCCGCCCTCGGCGACGCGCTCCGGGCGGACTTCGGGCCGTACCGCGACGAGTTGGTCATCTCCACCAAGGCCGGCTACCTGATGTGGCCCGGCCCGTACGGCGAATGGGGCTCCCGGAAGTACCTGCTGTCGTCGCTGGACCAGAGCCTGAAGCGCATGGGCCTGGAATACGTCGACGTCTTCTACTCGCACCGCCCCGACCCGGACACCCCGCTGGAGGAGACCATGGGTGCCCTGCACTCGGCGGTCCAGCAGGGCAAGGCGCTCTACGTCGGCGTCTCCAACTACTCACCGGAGCAGACCCGCGAGGCCGCCCGGATCCTGGGCGAACTGGGCACCCCGCTGCTGATCCACCAGCCCCGCTACTCGATGCTCGACCGGCGCCCCGAGGAGGAGGGCCTCCTGGACGCCCTGGACGAGCTCCAGGTCGGCTCCATCGCCTACTCCCCGCTGGAGCAGGGCCTGCTCACCGCCCGTTACCTGGACGGCATCCCCGAGGGCTCCCGGGCGGCGAGCGACAGCCCCTTCCTCGACTCGGCCGCGGTGACCGGCGAACTGGTGGGCAAGCTGCGCGCGCTGGACGAGATCGCCAAGTCCCGCGGGCAGTCCCTGGCGCAGATGGCGCTGGCCTGGGTGCTGCGCGGCGGACGGGTCACCTCGGCCCTGGTCGGCGCGAGCAGCCCGCGGCAACTGGAGGACAGCGTCGCCGCGACACGTTCCCTGGACTTCGACACGGAGGAACTGGCCCGCATCGACGCGGTCGTCGCCTCCTAGGACGACGCGTCCGGCCCGCGGTGCGGGCCGGACGCGCGGTCGTACCGGCCCCGGCGGAGGACGCTCCGCCGGGGCCGGACCTCATGCCGCCGTGGGCACCCGGTCGAGGAAGCCGAGGACTGTTCGGATCCTGCCCCCGTCGTCCAGGGTGATCACGTCGGAGCCGGCGACCGGGGCGGAGCCGTCCGACTCGCTCACCAGCTCCCAGGAGAAGCGGGCCGTGTCGTGGTGGCCGTCGACGGTGCCGGTGAGCCGGAAGGCGAACCCGGGGAACTGCTCGCGCGCGGCGGTGATCACGGCGGTGATCTCGTCATGGCCGCCGGCCTCGGCCAGGGGATCGGTGTAGCTGCCGCCGGGGGTCCAGGCGTCGGCCACCGCCTTGGCCCGGGCCTGGGCGTCCGGCGCGTTCCAGGCCTCGAAGTAGCGGGTGACGGCGATCGTGTACCGGTCGGTCTGCGCGGACATGCTGAATCAGCCTCCATCGAGGTCGTAAACGCTGGTGGGAGCCCGGGTCCTGGTGCTCGGCGACCCGATGGGACCACCCTGCCGCGCGAGTGCCGCCGGGGTCGATTACCGCGCGGGTCATGCCCGCCGGTCACGGACCGTCGCGTTTCGGCCACCTGGCGTGAGGAATATGCCGGGAGACTGGCCGGAAAGTCGTGGTGACAGTGGTTCAGCAGTGAACATACTCGAATTCAGGGGCACTTCACCGCATAAAAGCCGCACGGGCCGGGCCGACCGGGCGGCGACGCCACGGGGGAGGAGCAGTGCACGACGAATTCCTGTGCCACGTGACCGCGTACGGAGTGTGCGACGGCCGCCGCGTCGGCGTACCGCTCGGCACCTACCGGGCGCCCACCCTGGCCCTGGCCCTGTGGTGGCTGCGCGACCGCGCCTCCTGGATCGCCGAGCGGCTCGACCCCGGCCCCGACACCCCCCATGTCCCGCCCGGCGCGCTGGTCCCGGTGCCCGACTCCGTGCCCGACGTTCCCGCCATCCTGCGCGCCTGGTGCGCCGACGTGGCCCAACAGGAGGTCATGGCGGACGAGTTGACCGAGGGACGGCTGGTGCGGATCGCCGCCGGCGACGAGACCACGGAGTACGAACTGCTCGCCGAGTCGGTGGACGCCCTGCGCATGCACCGGACCCTGCCCGCGCTCGTCATGCCGATGGCCTGAGCACCCGGTGACGTGACCGGCGCGCCGCCAGAGCACCCAGGAAGCCCGTGACCAGACCCCACAGGACGGCGAGGCCCAGCGCGCCCCAGAACCGGGGACGCAGCAGCAGTTCCCCGGAGAGGCCGCCGCCCACGTCTCCGATGCCGAGGAGCGACAGACCGTAGTGCGCGGAGATCCGGCCGACGACACAGACCGTCAGGACCGTCAGCAGCAGTGCGACGGCCATGCGGACGGCGTGCCGCCAGGTCGGCGTCCCGGCCGGGGAACGCGCCGCCATCAGGAACGCGGCGCCCAGCAGCAGCACCGCGTCCACGACCACCAGCCACCACACCCGGCCGTCGTGTTCGGCGAGCGTGCCCAGGTTGAGCGCGGAGACGTCCGGGGTGCGCAGCACCTCGTCGAGCAGGCGCGGCATCGGCAGCCCGAACGGGCCGTCCACCCGGCCGTTCCAGGTGGCTCCCAGGCCGATGGTGAACACCGGCCAGACCACGTTCGGCAGCCCGAGCAGGATCACGGCGAGGTGCTCCGCCGGGCGCCCCCGAGTGCCCGCCGTCACCAGCGCGACGACCAGGCCCACGGCCACGCACGCGAGCAGCAGAACCACCATGGCGTACGCCGCCGGACGCACCGCCTCCCGCCGGCGCAGCAGCCGCCCGGGCAACGGCGCCCCCGGCGCCACCAGCAGGGCCAGCACCAGTACGCCCGCCAGCCACAGCAGCCCGAAGACCACGGTGAGGGGCACCTGTGCGGCGAAGCCGACCTCCGGCGCGGCGCCGAACAGGCCGCCGATGACGCCGAGCACCCCGTTGCCGAGGTCGACGGCGAAGGTCTGCCGGGCGGCGAGCGCGAGGCCGATCAGCGCGAGCAGCCACAGGACGGAGATCCGGGCGGCCCAGCCCGCCAGTTCGCGTGCCCCGGCCACCGCGCGGTGCCGCAGCGGCCGCAGGAACCCCGCGGCGACGACGAGCGTGCCCACCAGCGTGACGGACAGCGGCATCACCGTGATCCCCGCGTGCGTCCTGGCGAGGGCGCCCGCGTCGCCGGACAGTTCCACGCTGCCGCCGACGGCCGTCACCACGGTCGCGGCGACCACCCGGGGGAAGGCGTTGCCGGGAAGACGCGCCGCACCGGCAGCCCACAGCCCGAGCGCGGCGACCGCGCCCATGCCCACCACCGCGGCCAGTACTGTGGCCAGGGCCTGTGCCCAGCCATGGCGGGCGGTCGGCGCGACCGGCGGGCTCGGCGGGACCGGAAGGCTCGCGGGGCTCACACCGCCACGCTATGCAGGGCCCCGGCGCCGCGCCTGCCGGACGGTCCGTCCGCGTTTGTCCGCATCCGCCGACAGGTGGGACTGCCGGGCGCGGCTCGGGGTAACAGCACAGGTGCAGCAGTGTCCGGCCTGGCCGGCTTCCGAGAGAGACACCCATGACCGACCATCTGGACGGGGCAGTGATAACGACTGGTTTCGACGTTCCTGTGGAACCGCTCCGGCGGGCGACGCACTTCACCGGCGAACCGGGTTGCATCGCCGAGGCGCGGTCCTTCGCCGCGCACTTCCTGGACCAGCTCAGGACCGCGTGGTGCGCCGAGATCGGCCGCCGCTGCGGCGACGCGCTCCTGCTGGTGGTCAGTGAACTGGTCACCAACGCCGACCGGCACAGCGACGGGCCGTACATCCTGGAGCTGGAGGGCACGGACAGCGCGGTCGACGTGTGCGTGTACGACAGCAGCGCCGTACTGCCCCGGCGCTTCCCCCGGGATCCGCGGCGCGTGGGCCGGCACGGCCTGGAGATCGTGCACGCACTGGCGCTCGAGGTGACCGTGGAACGCGTCCCGGTGGGCAAGCGCGTCCGCGCGCTGGTCGAACTCGGCAGCGAGTGACCAGCGCGCGACGGAGCGATCGCCAAAGCCGGCGCGAGCGCGCGCCGACAGGCGCTAGGGCCAGGGTCCGGCACGGCGAGAGCACGCACCTGACGCCGCGAGGCCCGCCCTCCGGGCGGACGACGGGACTTTCACAACAGGTGCTAGGCGCAGCCCAGTTCGCCGAGCATGCCCTGGCGGAGCTGGGTGATGATCCGTTTGATCAGCCGGGAGACGTGCATCTGCGAGCAGCCGAGCCGTTCGCCGATCTCCGCCTGGGTGGCCTCCTCCACGAACCGCAGATGGATGATCTGCCGGTCGCGTTCACTGAGCCCGGCCACCAGCGGCGCGAGGGCGTGGAAGTCCTCGACCAGCCTGATCCCGTCCTCCTCGACGCCGATGAAGTCGGCGAGCACCGCCTCGCCGTCCTCCGCCCCCTCACCGGTGAGGGCGGCGTCCAGCGACGCGGAGTTGTAGCCGTTGGAGGCGATCTGGGCCTCCACCACCTGGTCCTCGGAGATGTTCATGAGCGTGGCGAGTTCGGCCACCGTCGGGTCCCGGTCCAGGCGGCTGGACAGTTCCTCGCGCGCCCGGGCCAGTTCCACCCGCAGCTCCTGGAGCCGCCGCGGCACGTGCACCGCCCAGGTGGTGTCGCGGAAGAACCGCTTGATCTCGCCCACGATGTAGGGCAGGGCGAAGGAGGTGAACTCCACCTCGCGCGCCAGCTCGAACCGGTCGATGGCCTTGATCAGGCCGATCATCCCGGTCTGGACGATGTCCTCCATGTCGTCGCCGCGGTTGCGGAACCGCCCGGCCGCGAACCGCACCAGGGACATGTTCATCTCGATGAGCGTGTTGCGGGCGTACTGGTATTCGTGCGTGCCCTCGTCGAGTTCGGTCAGCCGCCGGAAGAAGTGGCGGGACAGCTCGCGCGCGTCACGCGGAGCGACCGACCGCGGGTCCTCCACCCCCGGCAGCGACCCACCACCCGTCACGGCCTCCCGGGTCTCCCCGACCGCTGCCCCGGACCGGATCACGGTGGTGTCCATCGCCTCTCCCACGTCAGTCACGGTTCGCCCTCTGCCTCGTCGGCCTGCGTACTTCTGCTCCGGCGCTCCGGCACCGGGCGGCTGTGCGACCCCCGGGTACCCGGGGCGCCGGGATGTATGCCCGCCGCCGTACCCGGGGGTCGCGGTCCGCTCCCTGCCTGCCGCGCCGTTGGAGCTGCGGATACCCGCAGTGACCGTGGCCATGCCCTTCGTGTGCCGGGGCGGCGTGAATTCGCCGGTACGCGGAGCGAAGAGCCGGCGGCGAGGGAGGGAACCCGGCTGCGACTTCACCCAGGGCGCAACCGCCCTCCCTTCCGCCCGGATCCGTAACTCCTAGGCTGAGGTGATGAGTGAACGAGCGCCGAACCGAGTCCCCGTCATCCCTCTGCGCCCGCCGGCCGCGCGCCCGGCGCCGTCCCGCCCGGCACCCGGACGTCCCGCCCAGGGCCGCACCCCGGCGGCGGCGCCGAAAGAACCCCTTTGGCGCGATCTCGTCGGCGACGTCCTGCGCCGTGAGCGGCTGGCGCAGGAGCGCACGCTCCAGGACGTCGCCGACGCGGCGCGGATCTCGATGCCGTATCTGTCGGAGGTCGAACGCGGCCGCAAGGAGGCCTCCTCGGAGATCCTCGCGGCCACGGCGCAGGCGCTCGGCATCGGCCTCGGCGACCTGCTCTCCCTCGTCCAGGACGAACTGGCGCGCACCGCGGTGCGCGGCGCCGTCCACGGCCGCGGCCGCGGCACGTCCGTCCCCCGTCACAACGGACTGTGCCTGGCCGCCTGACATCCGCACCCGGGCCGGCGCCCCGGAGCCGCGGGCCGGACCGCGCGAGGGTCCGGCCCGGGTGCGTCAGATCCGCGCGAGGCGCCGGCTCAGCACCTCGTCGGCCAGTCCGTACGCCACCGCCTCCTCGGCGGTGAACACCTTGTCGCGGTCCATGTCCGCGCGCAGGGTCGCCGCGTCGTGGCCGGTGTGCCGGGACAGCACCTCCTCGACCTGGGAGCGGATCCGGCTCATCTCCCTGGCCTGGAGCGCCAGATCGGAGACCGTGCCCTGGCGGCCGCCGCTGGCCGGCTGCCCCAGCAGCACGCGGGCGTGCTCCAGCACGAACCGCCGCCCCGGGTCGCCGCCCGCCAGCAGCACCGCCGCCGTCGAGGCCGCCTGCCCCACGCAGAACGTGGAGATCGGCGCCTGCACGAACGTCATCGTGTCGTAGATGGCCATCAGCGAAGTGAACGATCCACCGGGCGAGTTGAGGTAGATCGCGATCTCCTGGTCCGGGGCCGCCGACTCCAGGTGGAGCAACTGGGCGATGACGACGCCCGCGACCCCGTCGTCGATCTCGGTGCCGAGGAAGACGATGCGTTCGTTCAGCAGCCTGCTGAACACGTCGTAGGACCGCTCACCCTGCGCGGTGCGCTCGACCACGTACGGAACCGTGTACGACCCCATGTCAGAGCCCCATCCGACGGCGCGAGTCGGCCGGGCGGACGTCGGCGAGCGACTCCACCACCCGGTCCACCATTCCGTACTCCCTTGCCTGTTCGGCGGTGAACCAGCGGTCCCGGTCGCCGTCCCGCCGGATCGTCTCCTCGCTCTGCCCGGTGTGCTCGGCGGTGAGCCGCTCGATGGTCCGCTTGGTGTGCTCCAGGTTCTCCGCCTGGATCTCGATGTCCGCGGTGGTGCCGCCGATGCCCGCCGACGGCTGGTGCATCATGATCCTCGCGTTCGGCAGCGCGAACCGCTTGCCGCTCGTGCCCACCGCGAGCAGGAACTGGCCCATGCTGGCGGCGAATCCCATCGCCAGCGTCGACACGTCGTTCGGGACGAGCCGCATCGTGTCGTAGATGGCGAGCCCCGCGGTGACGGATCCGCCGGGGCTGTTGATGTACAGGGCGATGTCGGTGCGCGGGTCCTCGGCCGACAGCAGCAGCAGTTGGGCGCACACCCGGTTGGCCGACACCTCGTCGACCTGGGTGCCCAGGAACACGATCCGCTGGGCGAGCAGCCCGGCCGCGAGATGGTCGTCGAACCGGCTGGGCGGGGTGTCGTGCTCCTCCGCGCGCGGCGCGAGCGCGCCGGCTGGGAGCAGTGCGGTCGGTGGCGTCATCGGGTCTCCTTGTCGTGGCTCTGATGCCGTCGACCCCACTGTCGGCCCGGTGCCGCCGCCGCGTACGGCTTCTCTGCCCGTGGCAGATTCGCCACGGGCGGAGCGGTCCGGTCATCCCTTCTCGCGGAGCTGCCGGAAGAACGCCCGCACGTCCGCGACCAGCAGGTCCGGCTCCTCCATCGCCGCGAAGTGGCCGCCCCGCTCGAACTGGGTCCAGCGCACGATGTTGTCGGTGCGCTCCGCCCTGTGCCGCAGCGGGAGTTGCAGCTCGGCGGGGAAGACGGCGAGCGCGGTCGGGGCGGTCGACGGTTCGGCGGGCGCGGCGGTCCGGCCAAAGGCGTGCGCCCGCTCGTAGTAGATGCGCGCGGACGAACCGGCCGTCCCGGTCAGCCAGTAGAGCATCACGTCGGTGAGCATCCGGTCCCGGTCGACGGCCTCCTCGGGCAGCTCCTCGCAGTCCGTCCACTCGTGGAACTTCTCCACGATCCAGGCGAGTTGACCGACCGGCGAGTCGGTGAGCGCGTACGCCAGCGTCTGCGGGCGGCTGGCGTTCAGCGTCGCGTAGCCCGTGCCCTCCCGCTGCCAGGCGTCCCAGCGCCGCCACGACATGAGCGTCCGCTCCCGCTCCTCGGCGCCGAGCCCGGCCAGCTCCTCCCCGGTCGGCTCGGTGGTCTGCTGCGCGCCCGGCAGCAGATTCAGGTGGACGCCGATCACCCGGCCGGGGTTGGCGCGGCCCAGCTCGCGGGAGATCGCCGCGCCCCAGTCGCCGCCCTGCGCGCCGAACCGCTCGTAGCCGATCCGCCGCATCAGCTCGGCCCACGCGTCGGCGACCCGTCCCGCCTCCCAGCCGCGTTCGGTGGTGGGCCCGGACAGCCCGAAGCCCGGGATGGTCGGCAGGACGAGGTGGAAGGCGTCGGCCGGGTCGCCGCCGTGGGCGGCCGGGTCGGTGAGCGGACCCACGATGTCCAGGAACTCGACGATCGAGCCCGGCCAGCCGTGCGTGACGACCAGCGCGGTGGCGTCCGGCTCGGGGGAGCGGACGTGGGCGAAGTGCACGTTCGCCCCGTCGATCGTGGTCGTGAACTGCGGCCACTGGTTCAGCCGCGCCTCGGCCGCCCGCCAGTCGTAGTCGTGCCGCCAGTACCCCACGAGCTCCCGCAGGTAGTCGACGGGGACGCCGTGGTCCCAGCCCGCGCCGGGCAGCTCGTCCGGCCAGCGGGTTCGGTCGAGGCGGTCGTTCAGGTCGTCGAGATCGCTCTGCGGGACGCTGAGCCGGAAGGGCCGGATGCCGTCGGCGGGCGGTGACGTCGTCATGTCCGCGATGGTAGTTCCGGGCCGCGAGGGTCCCCGGAATTTTCTGGCGGAGGCCCGATGAGTTTCGTGGCCCGGGCCGGTCGATACATATGAGCGCGTCCCACACCCCAGGAGGAACCCGTGGTCACCGAAGGATTCACCACCTGTCTCTGGTTCGACGGCCAGGCCGAGGAGGCCGCCCACTTCTACGTCTCGGTCTTCAAGAACTCCAGCATCGGGCGGATCGGCCGCTCCACCGAGGCCGGGCCCGGCCCGGCCGGATCCGTGCTCACGGTCGACTTCGTGGCGAACGGCCAGAAGTTCGTCGCGCTCAACGGCGGTCCGCAGTTCACGTTCGACGAGGCGGTCTCCTTCCAGATCCACTGCGCGGACCAGGAGGAGGTCGACCACTACTGGACCAAGCTCACCGAGAACGGCGGTGAGCCCGGCCCGTGCGGCTGGCTCAAGGACAGGTACGGCGTCTCCTGGCAGGTGGTCCCGGAGAGGCTCATCGAGATGATCGGCGACCCCGACGCCGAGAAGGCGGCCCGCACCACGCGGGCGATGCTCGCCATGGGCAAGCTCGACATCGACGCCCTGGAAAGGGCGTACGCGGGCGAGTGACGGCGGGCGACGGGGCCGGTCCACCCATCCGGGGGAGTGGACCGGCCCCACCGGGCCGGCGCCGGGGCGAAGGAGCGCGCTCCGGTCAGGGCAGGTCGTTCACCAGCACCGCGGCCCCGTCGAAGCGGCCGGCCTTGAGGTCCTCCAGCGCCTGCGGCGCCCGGGACAGCGGATAGGTGTGCGTGGTGGCGCGCACCCCGTGCCGGGCGGCCAGGGCGAGGAAGTCCCGGCCGTCCTCGCGCGTGTTCGAGGTGACGCTGCGCAGTTCCTTCTCGTAGAACAGCTCGCTCTCGTAGCGCAGCGGCGGTGTGTCGCTGAGATGGATGCCGGCCACGGACAGCACCCCGCCCCGGTCCAGGGCCCGCAGCGCCACGGGGACCAGGTCGCCCACGGGGGCGAACAGGATCGCGCTGTCCAGCGGCTCGGGCGGCGCCGCGTAGGCGTCCTGGGCCGAGGCCGCGCCCAGTTCCAGCGCGAGCGCCCGCGCGGCCTCCCCGCGGGTCATGACGTGCACCCTGGCGCCCTCCGCGAGGGCCACCTGCGCGCACAGGTGGGCGCTGCCGCCGAACCCGTACAGGCCGAGGCGTCCGCCGGGCGGCAGCGCGGCCCGGCGCAGCGCCCGGTGGCCGATGATGCCCGCGCACAGCAGCGGCGCCAGCGCCACGTCGTCGACCTCGCCGGGCAGCCGGTACGCGAAGGCGGCGGGGACGGTCGTGTACTCGGCGTAGCCGCCGTCGGCGTCCCAGCCGGTGTACCGGGAGGCCGGGCACAGGTTCTCCGCGCCGCGCAGGCAGTACGCGCAGGTGCCGTCGGTGCGGCGCAGCCAGGCCACGCCCACCCGGTCGCCGGGCGCGAAGCCGTTCACCGCCCGCCCCCGGCCCGCCACCACGCCCACGACCTCATGGCCGGGCGTGACCCCGGTCCGGTGCACCGGCAGATCGCCCTCGGTGACGTGCAGATCGGTGCGGCACACCCCGCACGCGCGTACGTGCACCAGCAGCTCGTCGTCCGCCGGCACGGGGACCGGCTTCTCCGTCAGCCGCAGCGGCCCCTCCTCCACGGGCCGGGGGCCGGGCCGGGGGCCGGTCACCGTCCACGCCCGCATCGTGCCATCCGTCATCTCGCGTCCCGTCCGCCGTGACCGCCGGGTCCTTCGCCGTCCGTCCCAGTGTGGGACAGGCGGGCCCGCTCGGCGCGCGACCGCACAGGGGAGTCACTAGCGTGAGGACGGAACGAGTCACCGAACCGGAGAGGGCGGCGGCCATGGCGGTACGACCCGAGGGAACCCCCTGCTGGGCGGATGCGATGTTCAGCGACGTCGAGGGGGCCAAGAGCTTCTACGCCGACGTCCTCGGCTGGACCTTCGGCGAGTCCTCGTCGCAGTACGGCAACTACACCCAGGCCTACGCGGACGGAAAGGCGGTGGCCGCCGTCGTGCCGCCCATGCCCGGGCAGGAGGGGCAGTCGCAGTGGTGCCTGTATCTCGCCTCGCCGGACGCCGCCGCCACCGCCGGCAGGATCCGCGAGCACGGCGGTGAGGTGCTGATGGAGCCCATGCAGGTCGGAGACTTCGGCACCATGTGCCTGGCCAGGGAGCCCAGCGGCGCCGTGTTCGGTGTGTGGCAGGGCGGCACCCACGAGGGCTTCGAGGCGATCGCCGTGCCGGGCGCCTACTGCTGGGCGGAGGTCTTCACCCGCGAGCCCGCGAAGGCGGACACCTTCCTGTCCACCGTCTTCGGCTACACCGCCAAGCAGCTCCAGGACGAGGCGATCGACTTCCGCGTGTTCGAGGTGGGCGGCGAGCCGGTCCTCGGCCGGATGAGGATGTCGGAGGACTTCCCGCCCGAGGTGCCGTCGTACATCAATGTCTACTTCACCGTCGCGAACTGCGACGACGCCGTCGCCGCCGCCACCGGGCGGGGCGGTGTGCTGCGGTTCGGCCCGCACGACAGCCCCTTCGGCCGGCTCGCGGCGCTCACCGACCCGCAGGGTGCGAACTTCTCGGTGATCGACGTCACCACCACGCAGGGGGAGAAGCCACAGGCCGCGGACGTGTCCTAGTGCCGTCCGAAGGACCCGTCCGGCCGTGGCATGATCGAGCCCATGCGTGAACGTGTGGTGGCCGCCTGCGACGGGGCGTCGAAGGGAAATCCGGGTCCGGCGGGCTGGGCGTGGGTCGTCTCGGACGACGCCGGCAGCCCGGTCCGCTGGGAGGCGGGAGCGCTCGGCACCGCCACCAACAACGTCGCCGAACTCACCGCGCTGGAGCGGCTGCTGACGGCGACCGAGCCGGATGTGCCGCTCGAGGTGCGGATGGACTCGCAGTACGCGATGAAGGCCGTGACCACCTGGCTGCCCGGCTGGAAGCGCAACGGCTGGAAGACGGCAGCGGGCAAGCCGGTCGCCAACCGGGAACTGGTCGTGCGGATCGACGAGCTGCTCCAGGGCCGCTCGGTCGATTTCCGCTACGTGCCCGCCCACCAGGTCGACGGCGACCCGCTCAACGACTTCGCGGACCGGGCGGCCAGCCAGGCGGCGAGCGCGCAGCTGTCCGCGGGCAGCGCCCTCGGCTCGCCGGAGCCGCCGCCCTCCGCCCCCGTGTCCGCCGCCCCGCGCCGCCGCGCGAACGGGACCAGCACGGCACGGCCGCGCACCGGCGGCTCGTCGACCCGCACGATCAAGGCGAAGTTCCCCGGCCGCTGCGTGTGCGGCCGCCCCTACGCGGCCGGCGAGTCCATCGCCCGCAACGACCAGGGCTGGGGCCACCCGGAGTGCCGCGCGGCGGCCGCCGGATAGCCGCGCCGGCCGCGAACCGGGTGCCGGCCCCGGAGCGGCCCGCCCCGCGCGGGCGGACGGCTGATGACAGACTGTCGCCATGGACGAACGTGAATTCGGCAGGTCGCACCAGCACGCGTCGGTCGTCGGGCTCGGCACCTGGCAACTGGGCGCCGACTGGGGCGACGTGGACGACAAGGAAGCCCTCTCCGTCCTGGAGGCGGCGGCCGAGTCGGGGGTGACCTTCTTCGACACCGCCGACGTCTACGGCGACGGGCGCAGCGAGTGCGCCATCGCCACCTTCCTCGCCGGCCGGCCGGACCACCATGTGCTCATCGCCACCAAGATGGGCCGGCGCGTCGAGCAGATCCCGGAGAACTACGTCCTGGACAACTTCCGCGCCTGGAACGACCGTTCCCGGCGCAACCTGGGCGTCGACCGCATCGACCTGGTGCAGCTGCACTGCCCGCCCACCTCCGTGTACTCCAGCGACGCGGTGTTCGACGCGCTGGACACCCTGGTGGAGGAGGAGCGGATCGCCGCCTACGGCGTCAGCGTGGAGACCTGCGCAGAGGCGCTGACGGCGATCGCCCGGCCGAACGTGGCCAGTGTGCAGATCATCCTCAACCCGTTCCGCATGAAGCCGCTGCGCGAGGTGCTGCCCGCGGCGCGGGAGGCCGGCGTCGGCATCATCGCCCGGGTCCCGCTCGCCTCCGGGCTGCTGTCGGGCAAGTACACCAAGGACACCGTCTTCGCCGCCGACGACCACCGCACCTACAACCGGCACGGCGAGGCCTTCGACCAGGGCGAGACCTTCTCCGGCGTCGACTTCGCCACGGGCGTGGAGGCCGCGGCCGAGTTCGCCGCGCTCGCCCCCGAGGGCTGGACCCCGGCCCAGCTCGCACTGCGCTGGATCATCCAGCAGCCCGGCGTCACCTCGGTCATCCCGGGCGCCCGCTCGCCGGAGCAGGCACGCGCGAACGCGGCCGCCGCGAAGCTGCCCCCGCTGGGCGAGGAGACCCTCGCGGCGATCCGGGACCTCTACGAGCGCCGGATCAAGGACCAGGTGGAGGCCCGCTGGTAGTGGCCGGCCGGGGAATCCGCGGGACCCCGGGGCCGGCCGGCGCGGGCCGGCCCCGTCGCACCGCCCGGTGGGGCGACGGCGGCGGACCCGCTCACCTGCCGGTGAGCACCTCCGCGAGGAAGTCGTCGACCCCGGCGTCCTCCTCGCCCGGCGCCACCATGGCGTAGGTCTCCCGCAGGAAGGCCGCGACGGCGGCCGCCCACACGAACACCCTCGCGTGCTGCCGTCCCCCGTCGGCGTGGACGTCGCCGAAGAACTCCATGCACAGCTCCTCCGACGGGCCGCCGGCGACGGGGCGGAAGCGGACGTCGCCGACGCCGACCGGCTTGCTCAGCCCCTCGCCGAGCATGCCCCGGTCCACCTTCCACCGGGCCAGCACCCGCCCGTCGTGGGAGAAGACGATCGTGACGGCGAACGGGTCGTCGACGTCGTAGTCCAGGTGCGCCAGCACAGGGAAGCGTTCCGTGCCGTGCGCCTGCAACTGCACCACCAGGCTCTTGCGCACCATGGCGTTCACGAATTCGGCCCTCCGAGGACGACTGCGGGACATAGACCCCTCTGGTACCCCTGATCCGCGCGAGATGCCCGGCCGTTCGAAGTAATCTCCCGGTGCCGCGTCGGCCGGACGGTTGGTGCGTGTCAGCGCACTCCGAACCGGTCCGCCCAGGACATGACGTCGGCGACGGCCGCGTTGCCGCCGCACACCACCAGGCCGAGCCGGACGTCCGGGCCCATCCGCTCCCGCACCTGCCGGGCGGCCGGCAGCAGACAGCCCGCGGCGGGCTCGGCCCAGACCTTGGCGTGCTCGGCGAGGTCGAGGCAGCCCCGCACGGCCTCCCGGTCGGGCACCACGAGCACCTCGTGCACGAGCGCACGGACATGGTCGTACGTCAGCTGCGACACCGTCGGGGCGCTCAGCGTCGTCACGATCGAGGAGAGGGCGACCGGGACCGGACCGCCGGACGCCAGCGCCTCGGACATGGCCTGGGCGCCCTCGGTCTCCACGCCCCAGATCCGCACCCCGGGCCGCAGCGCGTGCAGCGCCGCGGCGACGCCCGCGATCAGCCCGCCGCCCCCGATGCTGACGAATACGTCGGTCAGCTCCCCGGCGTCCGCGGCCAGCTCCAGGCCGACGGTGCCCTGCCCGGCGACGACCACCTCGTCGTCGAAGGGGTGGACCAGGGTGAGCCCCTCGTCCCGCAGCCGCGCGGCCGTGGCGAACGCCTCGTCCATGCCGTCGGTCAGGCGCACCGACGCCCCGGCCTCCTCGGCGATCGCCACGGACCGGGCGGGCGCCGAGCGCGGCATGACGACGGTGGCCTTCACATGCAGGGCGGCGGCCATCACCGCGAGCGCGATCCCGTGGTTGCCGCCGCTGACCGCGACCACGCCCGCGGCCCGCTCCGCCTCGTCGAGCGACAGCAGCCTCGCCGTCGCGCCGCGCGCCTTGAAGGAGCCCGTGCGCTGCAGCAGCTCCAGTTTCGCGGTCACCGGGGCGCCGAGCAGCGCGGACAGGCCGGGGCTCGGCACGGTCGGGGTGCGCACGACGTGTCCGGCGATCCGCTCGGCGGCGGTTTCGATCTCCGAGATGCCGATCAAGGCAGTCCACCTTTCCGGCGCGGGTGGTGATCCGCGCCGACCCGACCCTGACCTGCCGGGGGCGCGCAGGTCAACAGGTCCCGCCGGATCCGGCCCGCGAGGAGGGCCGGCTTCCCCTCAGTGCTGCTGGGGCCGGTGCGGTGCCGCCTCGCTCGGCCGGACGACGACGTACCCCTCGCCCTCCAGCATGAGCTGCACCGCCTCGCCGGACCCGCCGCGCAGCATCGAGCCGAACGACTGCGAGCGGTGCAGCGACGTCCTCAGGCGGGCGGTCCAGCCGACGATCGCGTCCGTGTCGACGTACACCGGCTGCTGCGGCGTGACCGGTATGACCAGCGGGCTGCCCTCGCACACCAGCCCCAGGAGGCCCTGCCCGGTGAACACGCTGTTGAACAGTCCGCCGCCCGCGATGCCCGAACCCTTGACCGTCCTGATCTCGTACGACAGGGTCGCGTCGAAGCACAGCACGTTGCGGCCGTTGACGGTGAACTCGTCGCCCGGGTCGACCTCGACGACGAAGCAGTTCAGGGCCTCCTGCGCGAACCAGGCCTCGCCCTGTCCGCGCACGGTCATCAGCGGCAGCCCCTCCCCGGTGACCGCGCGCTTGAGCATGCCGCCGACGCCCTGGCCCCGGCGCTCGAACCGCAGGTCGCCGCGGTAGGCCACCATCGAGCCCTGGCGGGCGAACATCTCGCCGTCCACCGTGTACTTGACGCACTTGGAGTTCTCGACGGACATGCCCGGCGCGATCGCGGGGCCCACCACGTACTCACTGGAAAACAGGTCGCCCTTCATGCGGGCATCCTGGCCCGGACGCACCCCTTCCGCCCAGATCACTGCACGAGGTCGTTCTCCAGCGCCGTGCCGGGCAGGTGGGCGGCGCCGCGCGCCTTCGCCCGCTTGCCGCAGAACGCCGACTCCAGGGTGCGCAGCATCGTCAGCTGCACCGCGCCGTTGTTGGAGGTGTTCGCGAGCGCGGCCAGGCTGCGCCTGCCGTCCTTGCTGGTGAACGCGTAGGTGTAGTAGCCCTGCACGGCGCCGGTGTGCCCGAACACCGACACCCCGCACGACAGGTCGCGCCGGCGCAGCCCGAGCCCGTACGCCTGGCCGGTGCCCGCGGGGATCCACCGCTCCATCTGGTCGAGCTGGGCGGGCGGCAGCAGCCGTCCGCCCAGCAGCGCCGAGAAGAACGTGTTGAGGTCGTGGGTGCTGGAGATGAGCGCGCCCGCGCTCTGCGCCCAGGACATCGTCTGCTCGGTGGCGTCCACCAGCGGCGACGTGGCCTCGTCGGGGGTGAGGTAGCCGCGCGCGTACCGGCCGGGGATCCTCGTGGCGGGGTGGACGTAGAAGGTGTCGCTCAGCTTCAGCGGCTTGATGACGCGGTTCTCGTACGCGGTGCGCACCGGGTGGCCGGTCAGCTTCTCGATGAGCAGCCCGGCGACCACGAAGTTGGTGTTGGAGTAGGCGTAGGCGGCGCCGGGCGCCTGCGTGCGCGGGTGCTTCAGGGACAGCGCGAGCAACTGACGGTAGGTGAAGACCTTGGTGCGCACGGCCTCGAAGCCGGGCACGGTGGCGCCGAACATCTCGTCGGTGTAGTCGTACAGACCGCTGCGGTGGCTGAGCACGTGCCGCACCGTGATCCGGTCGTCGGGCAGCAGCCCCGGCAGGTAGCGGTTCACGGGGTCGTCGAGCTTCACCCTTCCCTCGGCGGCCAGTTGCAGCAGCACGACCGCGGAGAAGGTCTTGGTGACGCTGCCGATGCGGAACCGGTCGGCCGTGCTGATCCAGTCGCTGGTCCCGCGGTCGGCGACGCCCTCCATGGCCTTGTACACCGTGGCGTGGTCGTCGTAGGAGATGCGGTGGTCGTCGATCCGCGCCATCGCGCCCGGCGCGCCCTGCTTCAGCGCCGTGCGCAGGAGGGTGCCGAGTGCCGCCGTGTCCGGGGCGGGCAGCGCGTTGGGCGCCGCCGTGCCGGGCCGGTGGTCCACCGCGTGTGCCGGTCCCGCCAGCAGGGCGAGCAGCAGCGATCCGAGTACCGCGCCGCTGCACACCGTTCGTGAGGCCATCCGATTCCTCTTCCGTCTCCGTCCGCGCGGCGATCCGTGCGAATCCGACCACATCCGGGCAGTGCAACCCTCTCCCATCCGGTCAGATCTCCCAGCCCGACACACAATTGCCCGCACCCCGATCACTGAGTGGGGTGGTTGGGGTCGCTCCTGCCGGGGGCAGCCCGGAAGGCGGGCGGGCACGCCGTGGCAGGCGCCGGCCAGGGGCGCCCCGGAAGTGCCTCCGCCCTCGTCCGCGAGGCGCGGGTCACGGACCCGTGGTCACCGGGAGCGGTGGCGCAGGCCACTGACGGGCCCGTCAGGACACACGGATGCCCCGCCCTTCGGCGGGGCATCCGCACACACGGCGGGCCGCGCGGCTCAGCGCAGAGAATCCGCCCAGTCGGGGGGAACGCGGCCCGCCGGGCCCGGGGTTGGCTGGTCCGCCGGGTGGCTCGTCGGTGGGGCGAGTTCGGGTCCTGAGTCGTAGAGCTCGTTCGTGTCGTAGTTCCAGAACCAGCCCTCGCCCGGCTCGTAACTGCGGATCACCGGGTGCCCGGTGGCCCGGTGGTGGGCGGTGGCGTGCTTGCCGGGGGAGTCGTCGCAGCAGCCGATGTGGCCGCAACGGGCGCAGCGCCGCAGATGGAACCACCAGCCGCCGGCCGCGTCGCACTCGGCGCAGCCGGTGCCGCTGGGCGGCACACGGGGGTCGATACCGGTGTCACGGGTCATGTCGGCTCCTCGGAGGTCGGGCGTTCCCCGGCGGTGGGCGTCGTGCCCGCCGCCGCCTCGTCGCCCTCCGCGGCGTTCAGCGGGAGCAGCACCTGGAACCGGGTGTCGCCGGGCACCGACTCCACGCGGAGGGCGCCGTGGTGCTTGTTGGCGACGATCCGCCAGGAGATGTCCAGGCCGAGGCCGGTGCCCTGGCCGACCGGCTTGGTGGTGAAGAACGGGTCGAAGATGCGGTCCCGGATCTCCGGCGGCACCCCGGGACCGGTGTCCCGGAACTCGACCAGCAGCCAATCGTGGTGGCGCGCGGTCCGCACGGTCAGCGTGCCCTCGCCGCCCGCGCCGTCCATGGCGCACACCGCGTTGTCGATCAGATTGGTCCACACCTGGTTGAGTTCGGCCGGGTAGGCGGGGATCCGCGGCAGCGTGCGGTCGTACTCCTTGACGACCTCGATCCGCGGCCCGATCTTGCCCGACAGCATCAGCAGGGTGCTGTCGAGGAGTTCGTGCACATCGGCGACCTGGTAAGGGGCGCGGTCCAGCTGGGAGTACTGCCTGGCCGCGTCCACGAGCCGGGAGACCCGGGTGGTGGAGTCCGCGATCTCGTCCATCAGCAGCTCCGTCTCCACCGTGTAGTTGAGCCACCCCACGGCGCCCGGCAGGATCTCGTCGTCGACGGCCGCCGCGACCTGCTCCAGCCAGTCGACGTCGAGGCCCGCCTGCACGAAGGTGGGGGCCAACTGCGGGCCCTGGTCGATGCCGTGGTCCTCCAGCCAGTCGGTGAGCGCGTCCTCGCGGTCGGCGGCCTGGAGCGGGCTGAGGTCCGGGGCCTTGGCGACCCGCTCGGCCGTACGCTCCTGGATCTCGACGAGACCGGTCAACTGCTCCCGGGAGAAGGGCCCTTCGGCGATCACGGCGAGCTTGCGCCGCATCTTCGCCACCCGTTCCCGCAGTGTCGCGGTGGCCCGGACGGCCGCCGCCGCGGGGTTGTTGAGCTCATGGGTCAGCCCGGCGGACAGCGAGCCGAGCGCCAGCAGCCGCTCCCGCTGCCCGACGGCCGCCTGCGTGCTCTTCGACCCGAGGAACAGCCCCTCCAGCAGGTGCACCGCCATCGGGAACCATTCCCGCATGATGTCCGCGAACGCGTCGGCGGGCAGCACGAAGAACCGCGTCGGCTCCGTGACCCGCATCGAGTTGATGTAGACCTGCCGCAGCCGGTCCCCGAGGTACGCCTGCATGGCGCCCGAGTACACCCCGCGCTGCGAGCTCCGGCTGACCTCCACGTCGTCGCCGCCGACCCGGCGGGAGAGCACCACCGTGCCCTCGATCATCACGTAGAAGCAGGTGGCCGGCTCACCCTCGGTGTACACCGGCCCGGCCTCGTACCGCTCCACCCGTCCCTCGGCGCACAGCCGGCCCAACTGCTCGGGACGCAGCTTCTCGAACAGGAACAGCGAGCCGATCTCACGGGTGCTGCACGGCATCGGCCGGCCGCTCACGACTGCTCCAGGTAACGGTGGACGAGCAACACGGCCATGGCTCCCTCTCCGACGGCGGACGCGACCCGCTTGGCGGACTCCGCCCGCGCGTCACCGGCCACGAACACGCCGGGCACGTTGGTCTCCAGGTGGTACGGCGGCCGGTCCAGCTCCCACCCCGCGGGCGGCCGCCCGTCGGCGGTGAGGTCGGGCCCGGACAGGATGAACCCGCGCCCGTCCCGCAGCACCGTGCCGTCCAGCCAGTCGGTCCGCGGCGCCGCGCCGATGAACACGAACATCCACTGCGCGTCGACGAGTTCGCTGTCCCCGGTGGCCGTGTCGCGCAGCGCCAGCTTCTCCAGGTGGCCCG
Source organism: Streptomyces sp. NPDC014889 (assembly GCF_043081205.1). NCBI lineage: Bacteria > Bacillati > Actinomycetota > Actinomycetes > Kitasatosporales > Streptomycetaceae > Streptomyces > Streptomyces sp. NPDC014889. The sequence goes on along the minus strand of NZ_JBIBWH010000009.1, from coordinate 50,205 downwards.
AGCCGTGCGCGGCGTCCACGACGGTGCCCGTGCGCACCGTGATGTTGGGGGCCTCGCCGATCTGCTGGATCAGGTAGTACGACATCGACGCCGCCAGCGACGCCCCGCGCACCAGCAGGGTCACCGACTTCGCGCCCCGGGCCAGGTACATCGCCGCCTGCCCCGCGGAGTTGGCGCCGCCGACGATGTAGACGTCCTGCCCCTGGCAGGAGGGCGCCTCGGTCAGTGCCGCACCGTAGAACACCCCGCACCCGGTCAGCTCCTCCACGCCGGCCGCCGGAAGCTGCCGGTAGGACACGCCGGTCGCCAGGATCACGCTGTGCGCGGAGACCGCCGAACCGTCGGAGAACCGCACGCTCCGCCCCGCGCCGCAGACCTCCAGCCCGGTCACCTCGCGCGCGGTCAGGATCTCCGCGCCGAACCGCGTCGCCTGCCGGCGGGCCCGGTCGGTGAGCTGGGCGCCGGAGACGCCGTCCGGGAACCCGAGGTAGTTCTCGATCCGGGAGCTCTGCCCCGCCTGTCCGCCGGTCGCCGAGCGCTCCACGAGCACCGTCCGCAGCCCCTCGGAGGCCCCGTAGACGGCGGCGCCGAGCCCGGCGGGGCCGCCGCCGACCACCACCAGGTCGTAGAACTCGGCCGCCGGTGTCGTCGCGAGCCCCACATGGGCGGCGAGTTCGGCCGGCTCCGGTTCCAGCAGCGGGGTGCCGTCCGGGGTGACCACCAGCGGCAGCCGCCGGCCGTCCTGCCCGGCCGCGGCCAGCAGACGCCCGCCCTCCGGTTCGTCCGACGAGTACCAGCGGTACGGCACCTGGTTGCGGGCCAGGAACTCCCGCACCTGGGAGGACCGCGCCGACCAGCGGTGCCCCACGACCTTCGTGCTCGGCACCGGCCGGTGGTCACCGGCCCGCCAGACCTGGAGCAGATCGTCCACGACCGGGTACAGCTTCTCCTCGGGCGGGTCCCAGGGCTTGAGGAGGTAGTGGTCGAGGTCGACGACGTTGATCGCGTCGATCGCCGCGTCGGTGTCCGCGTACGCGGTCAGCAGCACCCGCCGGGCGCCCGGGTGGATGTCCAGAGCCCGTTCGAGGAACTCGATGCCGTTCATCCTCGGCATGCGGAAGTCGGCCAGGATCACGGCGACGGGATCGCCGCGCAGCTTCAGCTCGCGCAGCGCGTCCAGCGCGGACTCGCCGGACTCCGCGCGCACGATCCGGTAGGCGCCGCCGTAGCGCCGCCTGAGGTCCCGGGCGACGGCGCGGGACACCCCCGGATCGTCGTCCACGGTCATGATGACGGTCCGCGCCTGCTCCACGGCCTGTGCCATGCCGCTGTCACCCCGCGTGCTCGGATCGGCGGCCCGGTGCGCCCCCGTCGCCACCGCGCCGGCTCCTGCCCATCGTATGTGCGCCCGTCCCGTTTCGCCCAGGTACGCGGACCGCCCCTGCCGCCCGCTCCTGTGATCGGCCGGTGGGGGAGACTGGACCGGGAACCGGCTCACCACACAGGGAGGCACACGGCATGACGCGCCCGGTCACGGCAGGGGTGGACGGATCGGAGGAGAGCCTCGCCGCACTGGCGTGGGCGGCACGGGAGGCCGAGCGCCGCGGGCTGCCGCTGCGCGTGGTGCGGGCCTGGCGCCACGAGGTGCACGACGCCTTCGACGCGGGCGACCGGGACACCCAGCACGCGTGGGTGCGCGAGTCGGTCGCCGAGGCCGCCCGCACCGTCACCGGGCGCCACCCGGGCCTGGAAGTGACCGCGGAGGCCGTGGAGGACGACGCCGCGCCGGCTCTGCTCGCCGCCGCGGCCGGGTCGGAGACGCTGGTGCTCGGCTCGCGCGGGCGGGGCGCCCTCGCCGGATTCCTGGTCGGCTCCGTCGGACAGCAGGTGATCGCCGGTGCCGGACGGCCCGTCGTCCTGGTGCGCGCCGGTGACCGGCCGACCGCCGAGGCAGCGGGCCGGGAGGTCGTCGTGGGCCAGCAGGGCGCCCCCGAGGACAGCGCGGCGGCCCTGGAGTTCGCGTTCACGACCGCCGCCGCGCGCGGCGCCGGGGTGCGGGCTGTGCGCGCCTGGACGCTGCCGCCGGTGTTCGCCTACAGCCCCGGCTCGCTCAGGCTGCTCGACGAGGCCGGCGGCCTGGAGCCGTACGAGCGCAAGGCGCTGGCCGCGGCGCTCCAGCCGTGGCGGGAGCGCTTCCCCGCGGTCCCCGTCGTCGAGCACGTGGAGATGGGCAGCGCGGGCCAGGTGCTGCTGGCCGCGGCCGACAACGCCCAGCTCCTGGTCGTGGGACGCCGGGCACGCCGTACGGCGGTGGGCGCGCGGATCGGCTCCGTCGCGAGCGGGATGCTGCACCACGCCGGCTGCCCGGTGGCCGTCGTCCCGCACCCGTGACGCATCAGGACGTCGTGTCCGGGGCCTTGCGCGCCCCGGGCAGGATGTTCCTGACGTAGTCCCGCACGGCGGTGTCGAGGCCGATGTCGTGCTGCGCCCGCTCGGACAGGTACCAGCGGTGCTCCAGCAGTTCGTGGTAGAGCTGGGCCGGGTCCACGGTGCCGCGCAGCTCGGGCGGCACCGCCCGCACGGTGGGGCGGAACACCTCCCGCACCCAGCGGTGCGCCAGCACTTCCGGGCGGGCGGCGTGCGGGCGCCCGGCGCCCGGCGCGTAGTCGTCCTGGGTGGCCATCCAGCTCTCCAGGTCGTTCAGCAGCCGCCGCGCCTGGTTCTCCTCGGTGTCCAGGCCGGTCAGGCGCAGCAACTGCCGCTGGTGGTGGCCGGCGTCGACGACCTTGGGCACGAAGGTGACCGTGTCGCCGTTGGCGGAACTCTCGATCTGCATCTCGGCCACGTCGAAGCCGAGGTCGTTCAGCCGTCTGATCCTGCGCTCGATGTAGTGGTACTTGCCGGCCGGGTAGACCGACGTACGGGTCAGCTCCTGCCACAGGCCGCGGTAGCGGGCGCAGATCTCGGTGCCGAACTCGATCGGGTCCACCGAGGGGTGCAGCGCCCCGGACGCCTCCAGGTCGAGCAGCTCGCCGCTGATGTTGACGCGGGCGAGGTCGAGGTCGTACTCCCGCTGTCCGGGGCTCAGCCGCCGGTGCAGCTCGCCGGTCTCGGCGTCCACCAGATAGGCGGCGTACGCGCCGGCGTCGCGCCGGAACAGCGTGTTGGACAGCGAGCAGTCGCCCCAGGCGAACCCGGCCAGGTGCAGCCGCACCAGCAGGACGGCCAGGGCGTCCATCAGACGGTGCATGGTGGCCGGGCGCAGGGTGGTCTCGAACATCGAGCGGTACGGCATCGAACCGCCCAGGTGCCGGGTGATCAGCACCGGCTCCAGCGGCTCGCCCGCGCCGTCGGTGCGGCCGGTGACCACGCCCAGCGCGTCCACCGCGGGGATGCCGAGCCGGTCCAGGTCGCGCAGCAGTTCGTACTCGCGCAGCGCCGGGCGTTCGGCGAGTTCCTTGACGGCGATCACCTCCTCGCCGGCGCGGGCGTAGCGCACCACGTGCCGGGAGATGCCGCGCGGCAGCGGCACGAGGTACTCCTCCGGCCAGTCCTCCAGCGGTGTACGCCACGGCAGTTCGAGCAGGAGCGCGGGGTGCTCCGGGTTGGTGGCGCTGATCTGCAAGCCCATGGCAGGAACCCTAAAGGGCTTGTTCCCGGGCCCGCAGCGCCGCCTGCCGGACCGGGCCGCGGTGCACGGGGCCGTGCCCGGGCAGCAGCAGGTCCCCGTCCAGGTGTTCGAGCGTGTCCAACGAGTCCAGGGCCTGGGCGCGTTGGTGGTGGAACATGTCGGGCAGCAGTTGCGGGCCGGTCAGACGCGAGGTGGGGTGGCCGCTGACCAGGGCGTCGCCGGAGACCACCACGCCGGTGTCCGGCAGATGGAAGACGGTGTGGCCCCGGGTGTGGCCGGGCGTGTGCACGGGCACCGGCCGCCCCGGCAGGTCCAGCGGTCCCGCGGCCGGGAACGGCTCGGGCGCGGCGACCGGGACGTGCGCGGTGCCGCCGAGGCGCAGCGCGTGCACCGCCCACGGCAGCACGCCGGGCCGCCAGCCGTTGCGCAGCACCTGTCCGACGGTCACCTGGTGCAGGAACTCCCGCCGGGCATGTGGCAGTTCGGCCTCGTGCAGATGGATCGGGGTGCCGTGGGCGAGGCGCAGGTACTCGGCGGAGCCCAGGTGGTCGTTGTGCGCGTGGGTGAGCAGTACGGCCGCCACCGCCTGGGGTGAACTACCCACCGCCGTCAGTGAGTCGAGCAGCTGCTGCCGGTCGGCGGGGTAGCCGGTGTCGATCAGTGTGGCGGCGTCGCCCTCGGTCAGGATCACCCAGTTCGTGCTGCTGCCGTGCACCACATAGGTGCCGTCGGCGACCTGCTGGACGTCCGCGCGCATCGCTCTCCTCGCTCCCGGGCGGCTGTCCGGCGGGGACGGCCCACCGGACGCGTCCCAGGGTAGAGCGAAGGGCGGCGCCCGACCGCGCGGCCCCCGCCGGATCCGCCCGACCGGGCGGGCGTCGGCGCGAACGGGGTGGTGACCTTCCCCCGTACCGGCAGGGCACAGGTCCTGCGGCACGCCGCGATGACTCTTCCTGCGGCTACGACGTGCGCCGTGCCCCGTTCCGGGTACTCGGCAACACCGTCGCAGAGCCGCAGGCACGATCGGTCAGGAGCAGTGATGGCTGACTTCGGATACTTTCTGTCGTCCGAGGAGCACAACCCCGCAGAACTCGTCGAACAGGCCAGGATGGCCGAGCAGGCCGGTTTCACCTCCTTGTGGATCTCGGACCACTACCACCCGTGGAACGACCGCCAGGGACAGAGCCCGTTCGTGTGGTCGGTGGTGGGCGCCCTCTCCCAGGCGGTCTCACTGCCGGTGGAGACCGCGGTGACCTGCCCGCTGGTGCGCACGCATCCCGCCGTGATCGCGCAGGCCGCCGCCACCAGCGCCGTACAGCTCGGCGGCCGGTTCCGGCTGGGGGTCGGCACCGGCGAGGCGCTCAACGAGCACATCCTGGGCGGCCCGTGGCCCGAGACCTCGGTGCGCCTGGAGATGCTGGAGGAGGCGCTCCAGATCATCCGGAAGCTGTTCACCGGGGAGCAGACCAGCCATCGTGGCAAGCACTACACCGTGGAGAACGCCCGCCTGTACACCCTGCCCGAGCAGCCGGTGCCCATCGACGTCTCCGCCTTCGGCCCGCAGGCGGCCGAGGCCGCGGCGCGGATCGGGGACGGGCTGATCACGACGAAGCCCGACACCGCCCTCGTCGAGCGCTTCCGGCGCGGTGGCGGCGGCACCAACCCGGTGTGCGGCGGACTCAAGGTGTGCTGGGGCACCGACCGGCAGGAGGCCGTCCGCACCGCGCACGGCCTGTGGGCCAACGAACAGCTCCCCGGCGAGCTCGCGCAGGTCCTGCCCACCCCGCGTCACTTCGAGCAGGCGTCCGAGCTGGTCACCGAGGACCAGGTGGCGTCGGCCGTCCCGTGCGGCGACGACCCGCAGGCCCATATCGAGGCGCTGAGCGCGTACGTCGAGGCCGGGTTCGACACGGTCTACGTCAGTCAGATCGGCAAGGACCAGCAGGGGTTCTTCGACTTCTACCGCACCAAGGTCCTCCCGCAGGTGCGCGACTGACCGACGGCAGGAGGTGGTGGACGCGGTGCCCGGACCCACGGATCGGGGGAGGCGGCAGGGGGGACGCGCGCTCGTCGTGATCGACATGATCAACACGTACGAGCACGAGGACGCCGAACTGCTCGTCCCCTCCGCCCGCCGGGTGGTCCCCGTCGTGGCGCGCCTGATCGCGCGGGCACGTACCGCGCACGCGCCGGTGATCTACGCCAACGACAACTTCGGGGTGTGGCGCTCCCACCACGGAGAGCTGGTGGAGACCGCCCTCGCCCGGTCGCACGCCGAACTGGTGGAGCCGGTACGGCCCGACGACGACTCGCTGTTCGTGGTCAAGGCCCGCCATTCCGTCTTCTACGAGACGCCGATGTCCTATCTGCTGTGGCAGTTGGAGATCGGGAACGTGGTGCTGTGCGGTCAGGTCACCGAGCAGTGCGTGCTCTACTCCGCCCTGGACGCGCACATCCGCCATCTGTCGGTCACGGTGCCGAGGGACGCCGTCGCGTCCATCCACCCCCATCTGGCGGAGGCCGCCCTGGAGATGATGGAGCGCAACATGGGCGCCAGGATCGTCACGGCCGGCGAAGTGGACTTCACGGCGTCGTGACGCCGCCGCGTCCGGCGTGCGCCAGGGGCTGCACTCAGGACTGGGCGGCGAGCGCGGCGCACAGCACCGCGATACCGAGGGCGAGCCAGGCCAGGTAGTCGCCGAGGCGGCCGGAGTGCAGGTGGCGCAGAGCCCGTACGGCGCGGGTGGCGGGGTGCCGCTCGGACAGGCGCGGCGTGCGCCGGTGGACGGCGGCGACGGCGAGCGTGACCGCGATGCCCGTGGACAGCAGGCCCAGGCCCACCCCGGTGGCGGTCCACCCGGTCTCCGGCAGGGGCCCGGCGGGCGCCGAGCCCCGGTGCGTGAGGACGGCGGCGGCATAGCGCGCCCGGTCGGTGAAGACGGCGGCCCCGGGCGCGAGGGCGGCGGCGAGCGCGGGCACACAGCCCAGCGTCGCGGCGAGCGCGAGGAGGGCGGCCGGCACAAGGGTCATGGGCGGCGGCAGGGTGCGCCGCGGTGACCGGATCTCCGGTTCCTCGCCCTCGCCGGTGGTCTCCTCCTCACCGGGCCGGCTGAGCGGTTCCGGGCCGGCGCCCCAGAAGACCCGCAGGCCCGCGCGGAGCACGGCGGCGCCGGTGACGGCCGAGGCGGCCACGAACACGGCGGGCAGCCACGGCTGCCAGTGGCCCGCGGCGTTCTCGGCGAGCGCCTTGCCCAGGCCGGTGCCGAACGGCGGCAGCCCGGCCAGGGCCAGGGCGCCGGCCGCGAACAGCAAACCCACCGGGCGCAGCGCGCGGGCCTTGCCGTGCAGGCCGTGCTCGTCGACCGAGCCGTAGCGGTCCAGGAGGACCCCGGTCAGCCCGAACAGCGCCGCCTTGACGCAGCCGTGGGCGGCGACGTAGAGCGCGGTCCCGGCCACCCCGTCCGGGGTGAGCAGGGCGACGCCGACGGTGAACAGGCCGACGTGGCTGACGGTGGAGAACGCCAGGAGGCGTTTGAGGTGCCGCTGCTGCCAGCACATCACGGCGCCGACCAGCGCGGTGAGCACGCCCAGGGCCGCGAAGACCGACCGGAACGCCTCGTGCGGGAGGCCGCCGGGGCCGGCGAAGACGGTCCAGTACACCCGGGCGACGCCGTAGACGCCGAGTTCGACCATGACGCCGGACATCAGCATGCACACCGGGGTGGGGGCGACCGCGTGGGCGTCCGGCAGCCAGAAGTGGAACGGCACGGCCGAGGCCTTCACCAGCAGGGCGGTGGCGATGAGGACGAAGGCGACGACGGTGAGCAGGTCGGTGGGGTGGCCGGCGAGCCCCTCGCCGAGACGGGCGAGGTTCAGCTCGCCGGTACGGGCGTAGAGGAGCCCGATGCCGAGCAGGGAGCAGTAGGCGGCGAAGGACGTGACGATGCCGAAGGTGAGGGCGCCCTGGAGGGGGCGGGGATCCTCGATGTGGTAGCCGGTCAGCGCGTACGCGGCCGCTCCCATGAGCTCGAAGAAGACGAAGGCGTTGAACAGGTCCCCGGTCAGCGCGAACCCGGCCATGCCGGCCTCGAACAGCAGGATCAGGGCGGGGAAGACACCGGCGTGCTGGCCCTTGGGCTCGTCGAAGTACCGCCACGAGTAGACCAGGACGGCCAGGACGAGCACGGCGACCAGCAGGGCGAGGCCCAGGCCGATCCGGTCGGCGGCGAGCACGATGCCGAGCCGCGCCGGCCAGCCGCCCAGGTCCGAGGTGGCGAACGGGCCGCCGTGCCCCCACAGCAGGACCAGGAGGACCACTTCGACGGCCGCGGCCGTCGTCGCCAGGACGTCGCAGCCGAGGCGGGGCAGGGCGCGGCCGGCGACGGCGAGGAGGGTGGAGCCGAGCAGGGGGACGGCCACGGCCAGCGGCAGGAGGTCGGCTGCGCTCATGATCACCCTTTGAGGCCGGTGAGGGCCTGAGGGTCGACGGTGTGGTGGCGCTTGCGGAGCTGGATGGTCAGCGCGAGCAGCAGCGCGGTGACGGTCGCGCCGACGACGACGTCCGTCAGCGCCAGCGCCTGTACGACCGGGTCGACGACGGGGCGGGAGCCGGGGGTGACGTCGGAGTAGACGGGGGCGGTCGCGCCGCGCCGGTAGCCGACGGCCAGGAGCAGCAGATACGTGGAGGACTGGGCGACGGCGAGGCAGCCGACGGCGTGGATGAGGTCGCGGCTGGTGACCAGCCCGTACAGGGCGATGAGCAGAACCCATCCGGCGGCGAGGTAGGGCCAGATCCCCACTAGCGGTCTCCCTTGTCGTCGGTGTGCTCGTCAGAGCTGCCGTCGTCGCCGTCCTGGTCGGGGTCGGTGAGCTCGACGGCCTGGTCGAGGAAGTGGGCGAGCAGCGCGATCAGCCCGGACGCGACCTCGACGCCGACGGCGGCGTTGAGCACCGGGACGGTGCCGCCGGAGGTGATCTGGTTGAACGTGCCCAGCGGCAGCACGTTCTTCAGGAACGCGCCGCTTGCCACCAGGCCGGCCAGGCCGACGAGGCTGAAGGACGCGGCGGCCATCGAGTCCGTGACGTCCAGGACGGCCAGCGGCCGCAGCCTCTTCAGGGCGCGGTAGTCGGCGGCGACGTAGGCCAGGTGCAGGGCGGTGGCCAGGACGACGCCGCCCTGGAAGCCGCCGCCGGGGCTGAGCTGGCCGTGCGCGACGATGTACACGCCGACGACCAGCGTCACGGGCAGCAGCAGTGTGCCGAACAGGCGGGTGCTGGGCATGACGTACCGGGCTCCGGCGCGCCGGTGGCGTTCGTCGCGGGCCCGCCGCAGCAGCAGGGTGGCCCCGAGGACGGTGCCGAAGAGGATGGACTCCTCGCCGAGGGTGTCGAAGGCGCGGATGTCGAAGTTCACGGACGAGACGACGTTGGCCGTGTGGTGGGCGATCGCCGCCGCCACCGCCCGTTCGCCGTAGGGGTGCCGGGCCGACCCGAACGGCGGGAGCCGGACGCAGGCGCCGGTGAAGAAGGCGGCGATCACCGCGGCGGAGACCAGGAACAGGGCCAGCCGGGTGCGCGCCGTCACTCCTGGTCCTCGCCGTCGCCCGTGCCGGAGCGGTCGCCGGCGCCGCTGGACCTGCGGGTGACCTTGCGGACGGTGAGGAGGATCAGCAGGGGGGTCAGCGCTGTGCCGACCGCCAGTTGGGACAGCGCGACGTCGGGGGCCTGGAGCACCGCGAACAGCACCGCGAGGCCCAGGCCGAGCGCGGACAGGACGACGGCCTGGCGGGACGGGTCGCGGGTGAGGACCGCCGCGGTCGCGGCGAGGACGACGAACGCGAGGGCGGCTCCGATCAGCCAGTCGTTCACGCGGCCTCCCCCTCCTCGGCCTGCCGGGAGGCGCGGCCGACGGAGATGGCGGTGACCGTCCCGCCGACGGCGAAGAGCAGACCGATGACCAGCGTCTTGACCGCGGCCCGGCCGGCCCCCTGGTCGACGGCGACGGCCAGGGCGATCAGCGGCACCCCCGCGCAGGAGGGCGGGGCCAGGGCGTGCAGCCGCATCAGCGTTCCGCGCAGCCGCAGCACCGCGACGGCGGAGAGCAGCATGCAGCCCACCCCGGCCCACAGCAGCACGAGCACGGTCACATGGCGCGGCGTCATCGCGAACTCCCCTGCGCGCCCCCGTCCGTGCACCGGCCGGCCGGGCGCGGTGTCGTCATGTCCCGGTGCGGGAATCGTGGGCCGGACGTGTCTCGTGGCGGCGGCCCGCCACGAAGCGGGTGAAGACGAGGGTGCCGGCCGGGGCCAGGACGGCCAGCATCAGCGCGAGGTCCTGGTAGGCGGGCCGGTCGTAGGCCTGGGGGAGGAGCAGGAACACGGCGCCCACCGTGGTGGGCAGCAGCGCGGCCCCGGCGAGGCGGCGGATCGCGGTGCCGCGGGACACCACCCACAGGTACGCGGGCACCGGGACGGCCAGCAGGACCAGCGCGGCCGCCGTCCAGGCGTTCACCGACTCCCGCCCGTCCGGGCCACGGCCGCCTCGACCGGACCCGTGTCCGGACGCAGGGCGTGCACCAGCACCACGTCGTCGCGCGGGATGCCGATCACGCAGGTGTCCGGGGACGCGGCGATCAGCGTGCCGGCCCACGCCGCGTCCGCTCCGGGCCGCAGCCTCACCCGCCGTACGGTCGCCTCCGCGGGGCGCGCGGCCACGGAGGACACCAGGACGGCCAGGCCGCGCGCGAGCCCGTACGGCAGCGACAGTGCGGCCCGGGCCGCACGGCGGACGCCCGTGACATGCACCCCGGCGGCCAGCCGCATCCGCCGTGCCGCGAACGCCCCGGCCAGCGAGGCCAGGCCGGCCACCGTCAGTTCGACGGGCGAGACGGAACTGATCGACACCACCGTCAGAACGGTCAGCACCCCGCACCACACCACGATCTCCACCGTCGCAGCCCTCATCGGACCTCCTGTTCGCCCAGGCCATTGTTCGACTGCGGGCGGCCCCCGGACGCCGCTGCGGACGGCGGCGTGTCCCGGCGTCACCCGTACGGCTCAGCGTGTCGAGACGCCCTGAGTCAGTCGGGCGGCTCGGGCGGGCGGGGCCGGCCCGGCTCGGGAGGCGGTACGGGCTCCGGGCCGGGCTCGGCCGGGCGGGGCGGGCGGGACGGCTCGGGCGGCGGGCCGGGGGAGCCGGGCGGGGCCGGCGGGTCGTGGGGCACGGGCGGCTCGGTCGCGGAGACCATGATCACATTCCCTGGCGGCCGAGGGCGTCTTCGAGTTGCGCCTTGTTCATCTTCGAGCGGCCGTGGATGCCGCGCTGCCTGGCCTCGTTGTAGAGCTGGTCGTAGGTGGGGCCCTGGGCGCCGCTGTGGGAGTGCTGTCCGCCGCGGCGGGAGGAGGACATGTCCTTGACCGAGGTGCGGCTGGCGGTCTTCGACTCCCCGTGCCGGGCGCGTTCCTTGTTCACGGTCCGCGCGGCGATCTCCTCGGCCCGCCCCTCCTTCTCACCGCGCTCCAGCGCGCTGTCCTTGATGTGCTCGTACTGTCGTTCCCGCTTGGGACTCGATCCGCGGGGCATGGTCACACACTCCTGTTCTGTGCTCGGAGGGCTCGGGTGCCCCGCATCCGGGCCGCGAACCCGGCGGCGAGCCGGGGCGCGGCCGCTGCCGCGCGTCGCGCACCCGCCGCGAGGGCGCCGAGGGCGTGCGAGGTCTGCTGCTGGACGCTGCGGGCCCGTGCCTGTCCGTCGAACCGGCCGTGCGCTCCGAAGTCCCGTCGCGCGTCCGCCGGTTGGAAAAGGTTGTCCGGTTCCCCGGCCTGCCTCGGGTGGCCGTCCTGCTGGGAGGAGAAGCCGGTGCGGGCCAGATAGCGGTCCAGCAGGCCCGGTACGACGGCGTTCGCCAACAGGGTGGCGACGGTGCTGCCGCCCACCCAGTACTCGCGCCTGTCCGGATGGTCGGCGGCGTACAGCACGGCGCGGGCGGCGACCTCGGGCTGGTAGATCGGCGGCACCGGCTGCGCCCGTTCGGGCAGGCGCGAGCGGACCCAGTCGAACTGCGGGGTGTTCACCGCCGGCATCTGCACCATGGTCGTGCGCACCCGCGTGCCGGAGGCGAGCAGCTCGCAGCGCAGCGCCTCGTGCCAGCCCTGGATGGCGTGCTTGGCGCCGCTGTAGGCGCTCTGCAGCGGGATGCCGCGGTAGGCGATCGCCGAGCCGACCTGGACGACGACACCCCGGTCACGGGGCAGCATCCGGCGCAGCGCGGCGCCGGTGGCGTAGACGTAGCCGAGGTAGGCGACCTCGGTGACGCGCCGGAACTCCACCGGGGCGATCTCGGTGAAGGGCGCGAAGACCGAGGTGAAGGCGTCGTTGACCCACACGTCGACGGGGCCGAGTTCCTCCTCGGCCCGCCGGGCCGCGGCCTCCACCGCCTCCGGGTCGGCCGTGTCCGCCTCGATGGCGATCGCCTTGGCGGCGCCCGCGTCCTCGGCCTCGCGGACCGCGCCGTCGAGTCCGGCCCGGCCACGGGCGATCAGCGCCAGCCGATCCCCACGGGCTGCGAACGCGACCGCGACCGCGCGGCCGATCCCGCCGCTGGCTCCGGTCACCACCACGGTGCGGCACTCGGGTTCGTCAGGTGTCATACGGTCCGGTTCTCCTTGATGCGCGGGGACAAACGGAGGGGTGGGAAGGCGGCCGCCGGCGCGGTCGCGGCCGGATCAGCCCGCGCCGGCCAGTCCGGTGGCGGCCTCCAGGAGCAGGGCGTGGACGAACGCCTGCGGCAGATTGCCGCGCAGTTGGCGCTGGGCGACGTCGAACTCCTCCGCGTACAGGCCTGCGGGGCCGCAGGCGGCACGGTTGCGTTCGAACCAGCGCACCGCCTCCACGGCGTCGCCCTGCTGGTGCTCGGCCAGGGCCATGACGAATCCGCAGAGCAGGAAGGCGCCCTCGGCGTCCTGCAGCGGTCGCGCGCCGTGGCGGAACCGGTAGACGAAGTGGTCCTGGACGAGGTCGTCGCGGACCGCGCGCAGGGTGGCGACGGTACGGGGATCGCCGGCGGGCACGGCGCCGCGCAGGGCGGGCAGCAGGAGCGCCGTGTCGACCCGGGGGTCCGTCGGGGAGCGTTGCCAGCGGCCGGACGGATGCAGGCTGTCGGCGGAGGTCTCGGCGACGATCCGGTCCGCGAGCGACGCCCACCGCGCCGCGGCCCCGGCACTTCCCGCGGGTGCCGCCGCCGCGGCGGCGCGCAGCCCGGCCGCGCAGATCAGCCGGCTGTGCGCCCAGCGGTCGGTGTGCAGCTCCCAGATTCCGGCGTCCCCGTCCCGGTGGTGGGCCTCGATGGCCTCGGCGGCGATAAGGGCGGCACGCCAGTCCTCGGCGCCGACGCGGTCGTGGCGGGCGCCGGCCGCGATCAGCAGCAGGCTCTCGCCGAACACGTCGAGCTGGAACTGGCGGTTGACGCGGTTGCCGACGACGTCGAAGCCGCCCGGGTAGCCGGGCAGGTCGAGGGTGCGCTGGTCGGGCACCGGCCCACCCGTCGCGGTGTAGGCGGGCGCGAGGCCGGGCCCGTGTTCGATCAGGCGCTCGGTGACGAACCGCAGCGAGCCGTCGAGGAGTTCGTACGGGCCGGTCGCCGCGACGGACTGGCCGATGTAGGCCTGGTCGCGGATCCACACGTACCGGTAGTCGTAGTTGCGGCCCTGCTCGGCCCGCTCCGGCAGGCTGGTCGTCGCGGCGGCCACGGTGCCGCCGCCCGGGCCGGTCATGCCGGTCAGCACCGCGTACGCGTGCCGGGCGTCGCGCAGGCCCAGCGCGCCGCGCAGATCGGGCACGCGCGCCGCCCATCCGGACTCGGTGGCCCGCCACAACCGCTCGGCCGGCTCCGGACCGGGAAGCGGCCGGTCCGAGATCTCCAGGACCAGGTCGTGATGGGTGCCGGCGGCCAGGCGCAGCTCCGCGCGCAGCCCCGGCTGGTCCGCGCCCGCCGGTTCGGCGCCGGGCGTTCCCGTGAACCGGACGTACAGCCCGCCGGCCCGGCCCGTCCACCGGCCCTCCTCGTCGCGGCGCAGCTCGCTCAGCGGATGCCGGCCGAACCCTGCCGCCGGGTGCAGCCGTACGCCGGTCCGTGCGTCCCCGTCGACGGCCATGACCCGGCGCAGCACCGTGACGCGGTGCGGATCGCCGGGGAGGGCGAGGGCCTCGCGGCACTCGACGATGCCGCCGGTCGTGATCCAGCGGCTGCGCCAGATCAGCCCGCCCTGCTCGTAGTAGCCCCCCTGCACGAACGGCCCGGCGGGGGTGACGGTGTACCAGCCGGGGCCGCCGATCAGGGCGGCGAAGACGGCCTCGCTGTCCCAGGCGGGGGCGCACATCCACACGATGTCGCCGCGCGGCCCCACCAGGGCGCCGCGCTCGCCGTCCGCGAGCAGGGCGTAGTCGCGCAGCGTGTGCGGTGCGGGGACGGCGCCGGACGAGTTCACGGTTCCCACTCCTTCCCGGTCCCGACGCGCCCGCGGCACCCGTCGGCCGCCGTGACGTGAACACGGCTCATCGGCCGAATGACCACGGGCGCCTCGACGAAACCTCGCCCGCTTCCGGGGTCTCTTCCCGCGGGCCCTTTCGATACAACGGTGTATCGGATACATTCACGTATCGAACAGAGGTGGTGGCATGGCGGTCGAGGGCACGGAAAAGCGCGTCACCCGGCGCCGGCAGCGGACGCGGGCCAACCTGCTCGACGCCGCCTTCACGGTGTTCGCCGCCAAGGGCTTCGGCCGGGTGTCGATCGAGGAGGTCTGTGAGGCCGCCGGCTACAGCAGGGGCGCCTTCTACTCCAACTTCGCCACCCTCGACGAGCTGTTCTTCGCCCTGTACCGGGAACGGGCCGGGCTGATCGCCGACCAGGTGGCCGGGGCGCTCGCCCTCGACGGCCCGGACCTCGACGTGGCCGCCGCGGTCGACCGGGTCACCGACGTGCTGCTCCTCGACCGGGACTGGCTCCTGGTCAAGACCGACTTCCTGGTGCACGCCGCCCGCGACGCGGCCGTGGCCCGGACGCTGCTGGAACACCGCGCGCGACTGCGCCGGGCCGTCGCCGACCGGCTCTCCCGGGCCCGCACCCCGCTGCCCGCCGTCCTCGGCGACGCGGACGGCGCCGCCCACGCGGTCGTCGCCGCGTACGACGGGGTCACCACCCGACTGCTCCTCGACAAGGACGTCGACGGCGCGCGCGCCTGGCTCGGACAACTGCTCACCGCGCTGCTCACCGACGGCGGCGCCGCCGCACGCGGATCACGAGACATCTGAGAGACACCCGGGAAACCGAGGAAGGGGACGGTCGCCATGGACGCCGACGTCATCGTCGTCGGAGCGGGCCTCGCGGGCCTGGTCGCGGCGCACGAACTGACCAGCCGGGGCCGCAGGGTCGCCCTCGTCGACCAGGAGAACGCCGCCAACCTCGGTGGGCAGGCGTACTGGTCCTTCGGCGGGCTGTTCCTCGTCGACACCCCGCAGCAGCGCAGGCTCGGCGTCAAGGACTCCCTCGAGCTGGCCTGGAACGACTGGCAGGGCAGCGCGCGGTTCGACCGGCTGGACGACGAGGACTCCTGGGCGGTGCGCTGGGCGCGCGCCTACGTCGAGTTCGCGGCGGGCGAGAAGCGGTCCTGGCTGGAAGGGCACGGCATCACGCTGCTGCCGACGGTCGGCTGGGCCGAGCGCGGCGATCTGCGCGCCGACGGCCACGGCAACTCCGTACCCCGCTTCCACATCGCCTGGGGCACCGGCACGGGCGTCGTGGAACCCTTCGCCGAGTACGCCCTCCAGGCCGCGCGCGACGGGCTGCTCACCTTCCACCACCGCCACCGGGTCGACGAACTCGTCGTCCAGGACGGCGCCGTCCAGGGTGTGCGGGGCACGGTGCTCGCCGAGGACGACGCGCCCCGCGGTGTCGCCTCCAACCGCGAGGAGACCGGCGCGTTCGAGCTCACCGCGCAGGCCGTCGTCGTCACCTCCGGCGGCATCGGCGCCGACCACGGCCTCGTCCGCCGCCACTGGCCCGAGCGGCTCGGCACCCCGCCGTCGCGGATGGTCACCGGCGTCCCGGCGTACGTCGACGGCCGGATGCTCGACATCAGCGAGGAGGCCGGCGTACGGCTGGTCAACCGCGACCGCATGTGGCACTACACCGAGGGCCTGCGGAACTGGAACCCCATCTGGCCGGGCCACGGCATCCGCATCCTGCCCGGCCCCTCGTCGGTCTGGCTGGACGCCCTCGGCCGCCGGCTGCCCGACCCCTGCCTGCCCGGCTACGACACGCTCAGCACCCTCCGACACCTGCGCACCACCGAGGACATCGCCGGGTACGACCACTCCTGGTTCGTGCTGACCCGCAGGATCGTCGAGAAGGAGTTCGCCCTGTCGGGCTCCGAGCAGAACCCCGACATCACGGCCAGGGACCGCAAGGCCGTGCTGCGCGACCGCCTGCTCGGCAAGGGCGCGCCCGGACCGGTGCGGGACTTCCTGCGGCACGGCGAGGACTTCCTGATCGCCCGCACCCTGGAAGAGCTGGTCGAGAAGATGAACCAGTCGACCGGCAAGCCCCTCCTGGACGCGGCCGGGGTGCGGCGCCTGATCGAGGCCCGCGATCTCCAGATCGCCAACCCCTACAGCAAGGACACCCAGGTCCAGGGCATCCACAACGCCCGCCGCTACATCGGCGACCGCCTCGGCCGGGTGGCCGCCCCGCACCGTGTCCTCGACCCGGCGGCCGGACCGCTGATCGCCGTCAAGCTGCACATCCTGACCCGCAAGACGCTCGGCGGCATCCAGACCGACCTGGACTCGCGCGCCCTCGGCCGTGACGGGCGGGTCATCGACGGTCTCTACGCGGCCGGCGAGGTCGCGGGCTTCGGCGGCGGCGGCCTCCACGGCTACAACGCCCTGGAGGGCACCTTCCTCGGCGGGTGCCTGTTCTCCGGGCGCGCCGCGGGGCGGGCCGCCGCACGGCAGACCGCCTGAGCGGGCTTCACAGCACGGGGGTCGACGGGCTCACTTCTTCTTCAGCAGCCCCGCCACCACCGAGGCCTGGCTCTGCTCCGGCTCCTTGGACGCGGTCAGCAGCGTCACCTGGCCACGGCGGGTCAACTTCCTGATGTGGTCGAGGAGTTCGGCCGCCTCCGGCTCGGCGAGCTCGGCCTCGTAACGGCGCCGGAACTCCTCGTACGATCCCCCGCCGCCGTGGTACCAGCGGCGCAGCTCGGTGGACGGCGTCATGGCCTTCGGCCACTCGTCGATGTGCGCGTCCTCCTTGGAGACCCCGCGCGGCCAGAGCCGGTCGACCAGGACCCGCACACCGTCGTCGGCCTCGGGCGGATCGTAGATGCGGCGCACACGGACGCTCACGGTCGGGCCTCTCTCGGTGCGGGGGAAACGTGTCCGGAGCGTACCGCGGTACGCCCCGGACACGGCCGCACCCCGCGGGCGGGAGAGGCCCGGCATGACCCGAACGGCGCCGGATCCGGTCACTGCTCGCGCATCCCCCACGGGGAGCCGTACTCCGTCAGCAGGTCCAGGAACGGACGGGCCGGGAACGCCTCGGGGCCCAGCACACCGGCTCCGGACCAGGCGCCCGTGGCCAGCAGTTCCAGGGCGACCACGGGATTGACCGCCGTCTGCCACACCACCGCCTGGCACCCGTACTCGGCCATGGACCACTCGTTGTCGACCACGTGGTACAGGTAGACCTCGCGCGGCGCGCCGTCCCGGGTGCCGCGCACCCAGGTGCCCGCGCAGGTCTTGCCGCGCATCCGCTCGCCCAAGGTCGCCGGGTCGGGCAGACAGGCAGCGACGACGTCCCGGGGCGAGACGGCGACCGGCCCGTCCGGGCCCGGCACGGTGACCGGCTCGGTGCGGTCGAGACCCAGCAGGTGCAGCGTCTTGAGGGTGTCGATGAACTCGCGGCCCAGACCGTACTTGAAGGTCACCCGCCGCGCGTCGACCCAGCGCGGGACCAGCAGCACCTCCTCGTGCTCCACGTTCACGCACTCGACCTCGCCGATGCCCTCGGGGAAGTCGAACACCTCCGGCTCGCTGAACGGCTCGGTGGTGAACCAGCCGCGCCCGGCCTCGTACACCACCGGCGGGTTCAGGCACTCCTCGATGGTGGTCCAGATGCTGAAGGACGGCGCGAAGTCGTAGCCGTCGACGGTCAGGTTCGCGCCGTCGCGGACGCCGATCTCCTCGATCTCGTCGAAGAGTTCGTCGGCGGCGTAGCGCGCGAACACGTCGGACAGGCCCGGCTCCACCCCCATGCCGACCAGCGCCAGCGCGCCGGCCTTCTCCCAGTCCGGCGCCAGCGCGAACTGCTCGTCGCCCAGCCTGACCCCGCACTCCTCGTACGGCCGCTCGGGGTGCGGCCGGGACAGGGACATCGCCATGTCGAGATAGCCGGCGCCGGCCGAGCGGGCGGCGCGGAACAGGGGCATCACGAAGCGCGGGTCGGTCGCGTTCAGCAGGACGTCGCAGCGGTGCCGGGCGAGCAGGTCCGCCACCGCCGCCTCGTCGCTCGCGTCGACGCGCTCGGCGGTGAACCGGCCGTCGGCGACGGCCGCCACGGCCGACTCGGCCCGCCCGCGGTCGTAGTCGGCGACGACCATCGACTTCAGGAACGGACGACGGGCCGCGATCCGGGTGATCGCCGTACCCACACCCCCGGCACCCACGAGCAGTACACGCATGGCCAGAACTTCCTCTCGGTCTCTGTGCTGACCGCCGATACAACGCCGTGCGGTCGCGTAAGGTCAATGGTGTTGGCATAAGCGGCGGAGGTGCGGCGATGGCGAAACCGGTGGTCCCCGAGGAGAAGCGACGGCGGCGCCGCCCCACCCGGAGCGGCACCGTGCTGTCCGAGACGCTGATCGTCGACACCGCCCTCCGGCTGCTGCGGGAGCACGGCAGCGCGGGACTGACCGCCCGCCGCCTCGGCCTGGCGCTCGACTGCGACCCGAGCACCCTCTACCGCTACTTCCGCGGCATGGACGACCTCACCCTGGCGATCGGCGACGCGCTCATCGGCCGGGCGCTGGCCGGCTGGGAGCCCAGCGGGCGGTGGCGGGCCGACCTGCGCGAGGTGGGCCTGCGCATCCACTCCGCCTACACCGCGCATCCGCAGGCCGCGGTGGTCACCGCCAACCGCGTCTCCGGCCGGGCCCACGAACTGGCCGCCGACGAGGCCGTGCTGGGCGTGCTGCGCGGGGCCGGTTTCCCGCTGCCCGACACGGTGCGGATCTACCACGCCTTCGTCGACCAGACCCTCGCCTTCGCCGCGCTCGACGCCGCCTCCCTGGCCCTGCCGGGCGCCGCCCTGCGCGCCGACGAGGAGATGTGGCACTCGACCTACGCTCGGCTGCCCGCCACCACGCATCCGCGCATCGCCGAGGCGGCGCCCCTGCTCGCCACCCGCATGGTCACCAGCGCCTACCCCACCGCCCTCGACATGCTGCTCGACAGCGCGGCGGCCCAGCTCGAGCGCGTGCGCGGCGGCGATCCGCGACCGGGCGGTCCCAAGGCCCGGCCGGTGCTGCGACACTGAACCCCGCGCCGATAGATGTAACGAGCAACCAGGAAGCCCGTGGACACCAGCGAGAGCACCGACAGCAGCGCCGCCCCGGAGAGCGACGCCCCCGACCCGTCCAGAGGCGGCCGGCGCGGCTGGCGCCGCTGGGCCATGGACACCCGGCCGCTGCGCCGCCCCGCCTTCCGCCGGCTGTGGTCCTCGACCATCGTGACCGCGGTCGGCAGCCAGCTCACCGCCGTCGCCGTGCCCAAGCAGATCTACGACATCACCGGCTCCTCGGCCTGGGTCGGCTACGCAAGCCTCGCCGGCCTGGTCCCGATGGTCGTCTTCGCGCTGTGGGGCGGCGCGGTCGCCGACACGGTGGACCGCCGCAAGCTGCTGCTGATCACCAACAGCGGCATC
Source organism: Streptomyces sp. NPDC014889 (assembly GCF_043081205.1). Taxonomy (NCBI): domain Bacteria; kingdom Bacillati; phylum Actinomycetota; class Actinomycetes; order Kitasatosporales; family Streptomycetaceae; genus Streptomyces; species Streptomyces sp. NPDC014889. The sequence continues at coordinate 30,595 of NZ_JBIBWH010000009.1, read as the reverse complement.
GCCGTCACCTCGCTGCTGTTCTGGCTCCAGGCCGCGGCCCGGTTCGACTCGGTCGTGGTGCTGATGGTGCTGCTCGCCGTGCAGCAGGCCTTCTTCGGCCTGAACTCCCCGGCCCGCAACGCCTCCATCGCCCGGCTGGTCCCGGCCGGGGAACTGCCCGCCGCCAACGCCCTCGGCTCGACCGTCATGCAGACCGGTCTGGTGGCCGGGCCGCTGCTGGCCGGCGCGCTCATCCCCGTCATCGGGCTGCCCGAGCTGTACCTCATCGACGCCGTGGCCCTGTGCGCCACCGTGTGGGCGGTGTGGCGCCTGCCCGCGCTGCCGCCCCTGGCCGGATCCGCCGTGCGCCGCGCGGGGATGCGGGAGATAGCCGACGGCTTCCGCTACATCTCCGGGCACAAGGTGCTGCTGCTGTCGTTCCTCGCCGACATCGTCGCCATGGTCTTCGGCATGCCCCGCGCCCTGTTCCCGCAGCTCGCCGCCCAGACGTACGCCTCCTACGGGCAAGGGCACGCGCTCGGCCTGCTGTTCGCGGCCATCCCGGTGGGCGCCGTGGTCGGCGGGCTGTTCTCCGGCGCCTTCTCCCGGGCGCGCCGGCACGGCTGGATGGTGATCGGCGCGGTCACCGCCTGGGGAGCGGCCGTCACCGCGTTCGGGCTGAGCCGCAGCCTGTGGTTCGCGGTGCTGTTCCTGGCGGCCGCCGGAGTCGCCGACATGGTCTCCATGGTGTTCCGCGGCGCCATCCTGCTGTCCGCCGCCACCGACGAGATGCGCGGCCGTATGCAGGGCGTCTTCACGGTCGTCGTCGCGGGCGGACCGCGCCTCGCGGACGTCCTGCACGGCACGGCCGGCTCGGCCTTCGGCCCGCGCGCCGCGGTGGCCGGCGGCGGCCTGCTGGTGGTCGCCCTGATGCTCGGCCTCGCGGCGGCCGTCCCCGCGCTGCGCCGCTACCGGATCTGACCCGCCGGACGGGACCGGTCAGTGGGTGCGCCGGGGGAGGGTGTACTGCTCCAGGAGCTTGCCCCGGGTCAGCTCCAGCCGGTGGGCCAGGACCTCGGCGACGGTCCGCACCAGCGACAGCCCGAGCAGCGGATCCTCCACGGACAGCGCGAGCACCGCCGAGGCGTCGAACTCGTAGGCGCGGACCTGGCTGAACGCCGACGCGCCGAAGTCCCACTGGTACGGCGGGAACAGCCAGGACCAGCCGAGCAGGTCGCCCGCGCCGAGGGACGCCACCGTCACCCGGCGGGTCGGCGTCACCTGCTGGTCCAGGTGCACGGCGCCGGAGCGGATGACCCAGAAGCGGTCGGCCGTTCCCCCCGCCTCGAAGATCCTCGTGTCCTCGGGGAAGGAGACCTCACGCGCGACCTCCATCAGGCGCTCGCGTTGTTTCTGGGGGAGGGCGGTCAGCAGTTTTATCGCTTTGGTCATGACCCGAAGCTCCTCGCCGGCGATGGGTTCCCCGCATGTGCCTCCTCCCCATTTCAGCGGCTGCGGATCCCTCGGGCACCTCGGCGGAGGCGACTCCTCGCCTTCCTCACGGACCGGGGCGGCTCGTCACCCTCCGCTCACACTTCGCTCACCGCGACGAGGACTGTCCGGCCGACGCGCGCTGGAAGGTGGCGTACAGCAGCCACAGCGAGGGGACCAGGAGCACCGCGCCGACGCCCAGCGACACCAGGACCGCCGTCAGCACGGAGGGGTGCGCCGCGGCCTGCCGGACGGTGGTGCCGCCGACCAGCATGGCCGGGTACTGGGCCGCGCCCCACGCCCACAGGATCGCCGCGACCGCCAGGGCGGCGGCCCCGCGGGCGGCCACGTACCGCCGCCGGGCCGGCAGGCCGAGTCCGGCGAGCCCGGCGACCGCGCTGAGGACCACCAGCGGCAGCGCCCGGTGGGTGAGCCCGTGGAACAGCGCCGGGGCGTCCGCGTGCAGGACGGCGATCCCCGCGAGCGCCACGACTCCGGCCGCCAGCCCGCTGAGCACCGCGTCGCGGGCGAAGGCCGCCGCCAGCTCGGGCCGTCCCTCGCGGTCCGCGTCGGCGCACAGGTACACCGCCGCCAGGTGAGCGCAGGTCACCACGGCCAGCACTCCGCCCAGCAGCGACGTCGGATTGAGCCAGCCCGTGATCACATCGCCCGCCGCGAGCCCCGGCGGCACGCGCCCGGAGGCCACCCCGCCGGCGACCGTGCCGAGGAAGAACGGCGTGAGCAGCGAGGACAGCGCGAAGCACGCCCCGAACAGCCGCTGCTGCCACAGCTCGGTACTGGCCTTGCGGAAGGCGAAGGCGGCGCCCCGCGCGATGATGCCGAGCGCCGCCAGGGTCAGCGGGATGTACAGCGTGGACATCACGGCGGCGAACACCGGGGAGAACGCCGACCACAGCATCACCACCACGAAGATCAGCCACACATGGTTGGCCTCCCAGACCGGCCCGATGCTGTGCTCGATCAGCGCGCGCCGGGCCCGCCCGCGCTCGGCCCCGCCGGCCAGCAGGTCCCACACCCCGGCGCCGAAGTCCGCCCCGCCGAACAGGGCGTAGCAGGTCAGGCCCAGCCACATCACGGCGAGCGCCGCGTCCGCGAGCACGGTCACCTCCAAGGGGTCGTACGGCGGGGTCCGGCGGGCCTCACACGACGGGATAGCCGGTGACGTCCGCCTCCTGCGGGGCCTGCGGCACCGGGGTGCCCCGGGCCAGGCGGCGCAGGACGTACACGGTGGCCGCGGTCATGGCGGCGTACACCACCAGCACCAGCCACAGGCCGGTCATCAGCCCGGGGGCGGGGTTGACGGCGTCCCGCACGCTCATCACGCCCCACACGATCCACGGCTGGCGGCCCAGTTCGGTCACGGTCCAGCCGCACTCCAGGGCCACCACCGCGGCCGGGCCCGCGACGGCGGCGAGCGCCAGGAACGCGCGGGGCGTGCCCAACTCCCCGCCGGTGCGGCGCCGCCACCACTGCCACAGCAGCCATACGCCCATGAGCAGCAGGAAGAAGCCGATGGCGACCATCAGGTCGAAGGCCCAGTGCACACCGGTGACCGGCGGACGCAGGGCGACCGGCACGCGGTCCAGGCCCCGGACGACGGTGCCGGGCCGGTAGCCCACGAGCAGGGACAGCCCGTCGGGAACCTCCAGGCCGTACTTCAGCCTGTTGTCGCCCGCGATGCCGCCGATGGTCAGCGGGACGTGGGAGCCGGTGCGGTACACGCCCTCGATCGCGGCGAGCTTGGCCGGCTGGTAGTGGGACAGGAAGCGGGCCGCCCAGTCGCCCACGACGATCTGGAACGGGGCCACGATCACGCCCAGCGTGAACGGGATGAAGAAGCCGGCCCGGTGATAGGCGTCCCGGCGCCCGCGCAGCAGGGCCACCGCGTACACGGCGGCGGCCAGGAACGAGGCCACCATGAAGGCGGCCAGGATCATGTGCACGGTCTGCGGGGGACTGGCCGGGTTGAGCATCGCCGCCCACGGGTCGACGTGCACCACCTTGCCGTCGCGCAGGGTGAAGCCGCGCGGCTGGTTCATCCACGCGTTGGCGCACACCACGAAGAACGCCGACGCGGTGCCCGCGACGACGATGGGGATGCCGGTCAGCAGATGGCGGCGGGGCGTCAGCCGGTCCCAGGCGTACAGATAGATCCCGAGGAAGATCGCCTCCAGGAAGAAGGCGATGCCCTCCAGGGCGAACGGCAGCCCGATCACCTGTCCGAACCTGCCCATCAGACCGGGCCACAGCAGCCCCATCTCGAAGCTGAGGATGGTCCCGGAGACGGCGCCCACCGCGAACAGCACGCCCATGGCGCGCGCCCACCGGCGGGCCAGCAGCCGGTGCGCCGGATTCCCGGTGCGGATGCCGTACCACTCCGCGAGCAGGGTCAGTACCGGCAGCCCGACCCCGAGGCAGGCCACGATGATGTGCCAGGCGAGGGAGAACCCCATCTGCGCCCGCGCCGCCGCGAGGTCGCCCTCGGTCGCCCGGCGCACCGCGTCGACGGCGAGTACCGCCGGACCGGGGAGCAGAGCGCGTATCACGAGGACTGCCAGTACCCGGCTGAAGCGGACCGAACCGGGATTTTCCAACCGGGCGAGCGCAGGAAAAAGCCCTGGCTGGACGGGGGAGGCCAGCCAGGGCCGTACAGGGCGGCGTACGGGGGACACGCCGGGTCGACCCCGTCGCCGCGTATGGATGAACCGTAAACCACTCCGGCCCGTTCTCGCAGCCGGAGCGGGGTCACGTGAGCGGACTCACTCCGTCCGTCAGCTCCGTTCGGGGGGCCGGCCCGGGACCAGGATCTCGTCCAGCACCCGCAGGACGGCCTCGTAGGTCAGGACGCGTACGGCCGCCTCGCGCGCGGCGTCCGGATCGGTCGCACCGAGGGTGTCGCGGCGGTCCCGCCATCGGCGCTCCTCCTGTACCGCGCACGCCCTGGCGCGCTGGATCCGCCGCAGCAGTTCGTCCGAGTGCACCACATCCGTCATGTACTGCTCCTACCCGCAACCGCACCCCCCGATGGCGGCCAAGGGCGCCCGGCCCAGGGTCGTATCGGGAGAAGAACTACCAGAAGCGGAGTTTGCCACTCCCACCGCCGGGCAGACGGAATCTCGTGCTTCGGACCGGAGGCGCGTCAGCGGAAGCTGTACCTGCTGCTCCGGGAGGTCTCCGGACGGACCGGACGGCACCACCTCTTCCGCGGTCAGTCCCTGAAACACCGTTCAGGAGCCATACCGCATGCTCATCGACATATCGACAAGCCGCCCCGACGATTCTGCGGACCAGGCGGCGCCCGCCCGCCGGCCGCACGACGACGCCCCCGACACCGCCGCCCTCTTCCACCGCCTCGCCGCCGCCGGGGACGGCCCCGAACGGGAAGCCGTCCGCGACGAACTCGTCAGCGCGTGGCTGCCCATGGCCCACCGCATCGCCGGCCGCTTCCGCGACCGCGGCGAGTCCCTGGAGGACCTGCGGCAGGTGGCGGCGCTCGGTCTCGTCAAGGCGATCGACCGGTTCGACCCGGACCGCGGCGCCTTCGAGAGCTACGCCGTGCCCACCATCACCGGCGAGGTCAAGCGGCACTTCCGGGACCGGATGTGGGCACTCCGGGTGCCCCGCCGCGTCCAGGAACTGCGCAACAAGGTCCGGGTGGCGCGCCGCGAACTCACCCAGAACCCCGGCAGCCCCGAACCCTCCGTCGCCGCGATCGCCGCTCACGCCGGACTGACCGAGGAGGAGGTCAACGCGGGGATGGAGGCGATCGACAGCTTCAGCACCCTGTCCCTCGACGCCGAACTCTCGTCCGGCGGCGACGGCTACAGCCTCGCCGACAGCCTCGGCGCCTCCGACTCCTCCTACGACACCGTCGTCGACCGCGAGTCGGCCAAGGAGGGCCTGCGCCGGCTTCCCGAACGGGAGCGCGCCATTCTGTACATGCGCTTCTTTGAGGACATGACACAAAGCCGGATCGCCGACCGGCTCGGCATCTCCCAGATGCACGTCTCCCGGCTCATCAGCCGCAGCTGCGCGCGCGTGCGCGACGAGGTGATGGCGGAACGGGCGAACCGCCCCGGCGACGGACCGCGACCGACGGCCGACCCCGCCCCGTGAAGGACGGTGCTCCCCGGCTCGTGCCGTCGCCCCGCCCCGCCGGACGCGCCTTCCGCGTCTGAGCGCGCGTTCGCGGGGAACACGGAGCCAATGAACGAAGACGAGCTTCCGCCCGACGGCCGGGCCGTGGAGGTGTATCTCGATCTGCTCCGCGTCCGGATGCCCGAAGAGGACTACGAACTGCTGCTCGACGTCGTCGACCCGGTTCTGCGGGCCATCGACGAACGAGGCGTGCCCTCCGCGGACTTTCCGCTGGAGGGCGCCCAGGCGCAAGGGCTGCCCCAGGAGATAAGGGACGAGGCCGCCCTGGTCATCGCGACCGCCGTCACCGGAAGGCTGGACAACGAGCTGGTCGTCCTCGACATCGAGGAGACCGGCCCGGTCCGGGTGGTCACCGACGCGGCGACCGCCGCCGACCCGGCGCGCCTGACCGAGATCGCCGACTACATCCGCGACCGGCACCGGGAGACCGAGGAGCTGCGGGGCATCGCCGAAGCCAGCGACCTGCCCACCGACTTCTGACCGCGCTCACGGGCCGGGGGCACGCCCCCGGCCCGTCACGGTGCCGGTTTCGACACCGGGACGTCCAGCGGGCGGGCCAGGCCCACCACCGCCTCGTCCAGGCGCTGGAGGTGCCGCAGCACCCGGTCGGTGATGCGCCCGAACCGCGGACCGCCGGGCGCCCCGTCCGGCTCCAGCAGCGCGGCGATGCTCGGACCCCGCTCGACCTCCGCGGTGGCGGACTCCTCGGTCACGTGCGCGCGGATAGTCTCGATGTTGCGGGTGATCCGCGCACAGGCCTGCCGCAGCCGGGGATCCGCGGCTATCGACGGATGCGTGGGCAGCAGCTCGGCGGTCGCCGCCAGCGACCGCGCGTGGTAGGCGCAGGTCTCCAGCAGCGCCACGACGTACTGGGCGGTGTTCCGCCGGGCCCGCAGCGGGGTGATCGGATGCGTCAGCGGCTGCGTCGCCGCCCGCAGATCGCCCAGCGCCACGTCCAGTTCACGCGCCCGGTCCAGCAGATCGACCGCCGGGCCGCCGCTGAGCTGCTCGACGGCGACGGTCGTGACGTCCGTCAGCCGCTCCAGCACCCGGCCCAGCAGCTCGTTCGTACGGCCGTGGGTGTGCACCGGCAGCACCAGCGCGGCCGCGATGATCCCGCAGGCCGCCCCGAGCGCCGTCTCCTCGATCCGCAGCACGAGCACCGCCGCGCTGTACTTGTGCAGCAGCGTGTACAGCAGTCCCAGCGCCGCGGTGACGAAGAAGGACATCAGCGTGTACGACAGCGGCGCCGTGTAGAACATCGCGAAGACGAACAGCAGCACCAGGGCCAGCGCCGTCCACGTGTGCGGCCCGACCAGCCCCGCCAGCACGATCCCGGCCACCACGCCGAGCACGGTGCCCACCAGCCGCCGGTAGCCCTTGACCAGGATCTCGCCCGTGGACGAGGTGTTGATGAAGACGATCCAGCAGGTCAGCACCGCCCAGTACCAGCGCTGGCTGGAGAGGAACTCGCCGCCGACGATGGCCAGCGACGAGCCCACCGCGACCTGCACGGCCGCCCGCGTGGTGGGCCGCCGCCACCCGGTCGGTACCTGCTCCTCCCGCTCGGCCTCCTCGGCGCCCTCGATGGCGGCGTTCTCCGCGTCCAGCTCCTCCCGGGAGCGGACCGTCGCCGGCGCGTCGTCGGACTCGTCCTGCGGGCCGTCCAGCGCGATCCGCAGTCCCATCACGGCCCGCGCGCTCTCGCCGATACCGCGGAAGACGTCCTGCACGGCGGGCGAGGCGGGTGGCAGGTTCTCCTCGTCGCGGTAGCCGAGGAGCCGGTTGCGCACATGCGCCAGCGCGGTCCCGCCGCCCTCCCCGACGGGCCGCAGCACGAGCATCGCCAGCGCCCCCAGGTCGCGGCGCAGCGTCTCGGCCGCCTCGTCCCGCACCGGCAGCCGCCCGCTGGTGGGCACGGACGCGCCCGGCAGATGGAGGGTGAGCGTGTCCGTCCGCTCGGCGCTGCGGGCGTTCAGCAGAAGCAGCCCCAGCCGCTCGGCGGCGATCTCGGCGTCCGCGATCCGCCGCTGCACCAGCCGCGCCACCGCCTCGTCGGAGGTGCCGTCCGCCAGCCGTGACTGGATCATCATGGCCGTGTCGTGCAGCCGGGCCGTGCCCTCGCGCACCGCCTCCAGGACCTTCTCCACCTCGTCCGGACCGGCGTCCAGCAGCTCCAGCTGGGCGGTCACCAGCTGCGCGAGCCGCACCCGGAACGCCTCGCGCAGGCGTTGCAGGACGCCCGCCGGCGTCTCGTACACGATCACGAACCGGACCAGGGCGCTGGAGCCGAACGCGACCGCGATGACCCCGTAGAGCCCGGGCAGCGCCGACGCGGTGGCGCCGACGAACAGGGACATGAAGTAGAGCTGGAAACCGATCAGGCCGAGCGCGTTGCCCCGGTCGCCGAACCGGCGGCTGTAGACCGCGCAGAAGATCAGGACGACGAAGAAGACGTCCCCGGCCACCACGAGCGGGTTGAGCAGCGCACCGAGCGAGACGGACGTCAGCGCCACCGGAAGACCGAGGGCGAGCGTGACCGCCTGCTGCGAGCGCTGCTTCTCCCGGATGGCGAAGGTGGCCGCCATCGACGCGATCGCACCGGCCACCAGATGCGTCAAGGGCACGCGCAGCGCGCCGAGGACGGCCAGTGTCAGCGCGATCGAGCCCGCCGTCCGCGACCCGGCCGCCAGCCGCAGCAGTCCCGGGTCGGACGCCGTGAAGCGATCACGCAGCCGCGACCGGACCGGCCTCTGTGCTGCTCCCACGCCGCCGTACCCTCCCGTTTTCGGCCCTGTTTCCCGTCATGATCCGCCCGACCAGCATGGCATGTCACGGCCGGGCCGCCCGTCGCGGCCCGGCCGTACCCGGCGGGAGAGGCCCGGCCCGGTCTTCAGCCCCCCGGTGTCACGCCTGCCGGAGGCGGGCCCCCTCGACGTGCTCCCGCACCTGCTCGGGCGTCATGTACGAGTCGGTGTACTCGAAGTCCTTCAGCTTGGCGGCCTTGCGGGCCTGGAAGCCGGTGCGGACGAAGTCGTCCCCGGCGACCGCGTTGAGCAGCCAGTTGGTCGCGACCCTGGTCTTGGCGACGTTCGTGCGCAGCGCCCCGAGGTGGTAGCCGCGGGCCACGGCCTGGGCCGGGACACCGCGCAGTTCCACGCCGAGCGGTTTGGAGACGGCGTCCGCGCCGCCGAGGTCGACGACGAGGCCCAGGTCCTTGTGCTCGTACGGCCGCAGGGGCTGCCCGCGCAGCGTCGCGATGAGGTTCTCCGCGACCCGCCGGCCCTGTCGCGTGGCGTGCTGCGCGGTCGGCGGGCACACCGCGCCGTCGCCCTTGAGCAGGTCGGGCACGGCGGCGGAGTCCCCGAGCGCGAACACCCCGTCGTGGCCGGGCAGGCACATCTCGGCGGTCACGGCGAGCCGGCCCCTGACCGTCTCCGCGCCGAGGGTCGCGATGAGTGGGCTGGCCACCACGCCCGCGGTCCAGATCAGGGTGTGGGTCGGCACCACCCGGCCGTCGGTGAAGGTGACCTCCTCCGGCCCGGCCTTCGCGATGGACACCCCGAGCGAGACCTCGATGCCCCGGCGGCGCAGCACCTCCTGGGCGCTGCGGCCCAGCTTGTCGCCCAGTTCCGGCATCAGCTTCGGCGCGATGTCGATCAGGTGCCACCTGATCAGGGCCGGGTTCAGCCGCGGGTAGCGCTTGACGGCGGCGTGCGTGAGGCGTTGCAGGCACGCCGCGGTCTCGGTGCCGGCGTACCCCCCGCCGACCACCACGAACTGCAGCCGCGAGGCCCGTTCGGCCGGGTCCTCGCTGGCGTCGGCGAGGTCGAGCTGGGTGATGACGTGGTCGCGGATGTAGGCGGCCTCGGCCAGCGTCTTCATGCCGAAGGCGTGGTCGAGGAGCCCCGGGATGTCGAAGGTGCGGGTGACGCTGCCGGGGGCCAGCACGAGGTAGTCGTAGGGCTCGTCGACGATGTGGTCGGTGAGCGTGCGGACGACGCACACCTTGGCCTTCAGGTCCACGCCGACGGCACCGCCCGGAATGATCCGGGTGCGGTACTTCTTGCTGCGGCGCAGGGAGACGGCGACCGACTGGGGTGTCAGCACCCCGGAGGCGACCTGGGGCAGCAGCGGCAGATACAGCTGGTAGGACTGCGGCGTCACGAGGGTGATGTCCGCCTCGCTGGGCGAGAGCCTGCGCTCCAGACGGCGGACGCACGCCACGCCGGCGAAGCCTGCGCCGACCACCAGGATCCTGGGTCGTGTCACGATGTTTCATCCCTTCTGCGGGGCTCCGGCGGCTGCATCGACGTCCTTGCGTCTGCCCGGGGACGGCTGCTTCGCACCTCACTGGTCGACCGGGTCCGTCTCGTCCGTCGAGCACCACGACCCGGCGGGTTCCCAGGATCCGCTGCCGTATCGGCGTTCAGGCGTGCCGGGCGTCCAGGCGTCCGTGCGTGCGTGCGACGTTCGAGCGGTTCGGGCGGGCGTGTGCCCGCGCGGTACTAGCGCAGGCGGTCCGCGCCCGCCGGGATCCGGTCCGGTTCCCCTCCGGCCGCGCTGTCGATGTGGCACAGCAGGAGGCAGACGTCGTCGTCGCGTTCGGAGTCGCTCAGCAGCGGGACCAGCAGGCGGTCCGCCGAGCCGTCCAGGTCGGCGTTCAGCTCGGCCGGCTCGAACGCGCCCAGCGCCGCGGCGAGGCGGTCGATGCCGGGGTCGATGCCCAGCGCCCGGCGCTCCACGAGGCCGTCCGTGTACAGCGCGAGGGTCGAGCCGGGGGAGAGGCGCACCGTGTGGTCCTCTATCTCCTGCCGCAGCGGGATGCCGAGCATGGCGCCCGGCTTGGCGTCGAGGACGTGCACCCGGCCGTCCGGCAGGCGCAGCACGGGCGGCGGATGGCCCGCGGCGGCCCAGGTGACGGTGGGATCGTCCGGGCTGAAGCGGGCGATGACCGCGGTCGCGAACAGGTCGGGCTGCAGATGGTGCAGGAAGACGTGCAGCCGGCTCAGCAGCCGGCCGGGGCTGCCGCCGTCGACGGCGTAGGCGCGCAGCGCGGTGCGCAACTGGCTCATCATCACGGCGGCGTGCAGGCCGTGGCCGGTGACGTCGCCGATGACGGTGATCAGGCTCCCGTCGGGCTGCCGGAAGGCGTCGTACCAGTCCCCGCCGATGTTCAGCCCGTGCGTGGCCGGCAGATAGCGGGCGGCCAGGCGCAGGCCCGGTGTGCTGGGCAGGTCGGTGAGCAGGGCGCGCTGCAGCGTCTCGGCGATGTCGCGGTTGTGTTCGAAGCGGCGCGCGTTGTCGAGGGCGACGCTGGCCCGCCGGGCCAGCTCGATCAGCATGACGGCGTCGTCGGGGTCCCAGCGGTCGCCGGGCGGCGACAGGGTCAGCACGCCGAGCGGTGTGCGCCGCGCGAGCAGCGGGACGCACAGCAGGGGCCGGGCGGGGTTCAGCGCGGACGGCGGCTGGTCGTCCACGCCCGGCAGGTCGCCGGGGTGGTCGGCCGCGTACTGCGGGCGGCCGGTACGGGCCGCGAGCACGGCCGCCGCCGGGTGCGGGGTGGGCCGGTGCCGGTCGTCCTCGTGGTCGAACAGCCATACGTCCACGCGCTCGGCGTAGCGGGGTACGAGCAGGCCCGGCAGGCGCCGCAGGATCTCCTCGTGGTTGAGCGAGGTCGTGAGCAGCGCGCTCGCGTCGGCCAGGAACCGCAGTCTGCTACGGGCCTCCTCCGCCTCGGTGCGGGCCGCGCGCTCGGCCGCGAACGCCTCCCGCTGGGCCCGCCAGGCGGCGTCCAGATCGGCGTGCAGGGCGAGGACCCCCTGGTTGGTCTGGTGCAGCTCCTCCCGGTGGAAGGCGACCAGCTTCTCCTGCTCCGCGAGCCTGTCCAGAACCGCCGCCGTGTCCTCGTCGGCCCCGAGCAGCGCCTCGGCCAGCACAGCCGCGTCGTCGCCCGCCTCCGGCTCCGGTGGCACCCCGCCCCCGGGGCAGACGACGGACATCCGCCACGAGGACTGCCCGCCGCCCCGCGGGTCGTGGGCCGGCCCGACCGTGAGGTGCAGGGTGCCCGCGGCCACGTCCGTGTCCGGGACCCGGAGGGTGACCGTCCAGGTGCCGCCCTTGGTCAGGCAGTGGCGCAGGTGGGTGCTGAGGGCGGTGACCAGGTGGGCGCGTTCGCGCGGGGGGACGCCGTACGCGGCGGCGGTGCGGGCCGCGGCGACGCGGGCCCTGGCCGCGTCGGTGGGGGTGCTGATCTGCCAGGTCCGTGTCATGGGCGGTCCGGCGGGGCGGGGGCCAGGACGGCCACGGCGGTGTCGTCCCGGACCGGGCGCGCGGAGCTTCCGGCGTCGCGCACGGTCACGGCGGCCGTCACCGCGGGGTCGGCCGCCGCGGGCAAAGCGGCCGCGCCGGGCGGCGCCCACCGGCTGGGCAGGCCGTCGCTGTGCAGGACGAGCAGGCGGTCGGGAGCCCAGGCCACCTCCGTCTCGGGCATCGTCGTGGGACGGTGCACCCCGACGATGCCCGGCCGGGACAGCAGGTGGCGCCAGGCGTCCCCCTCGCGCAGCCGGGCCCCGATGTTGCCGACCCCGCAGAAGCGCAGCCGCCCGGCCCGCAGATCCAGCTGGGCCACGGCGACGGCCGCGCCCCGGGTGCCGCGCAGCGCCGTGTCGAGCCGCCGGAGCAGCTCGGCCGGCGTCAGACGGGCCGAGCGGTGCAGGGTCTCGACCGCCGCCGACGAGGCTCGGGCCGCCTCGCGGCCGTGGCCGAGGCCGTCCGCCAGCATGAGGGTCACCAGGTCGCCGGCGCCGGCCCATGACCAGGCGTCACCCGAGTACTCCGCCCCCGCGTACGGGACGGTGACACCGCCCGCCCGAACCGCCTCCGCGCAAGGGACGGTGACATCGCCGGCCCGTGGCACGGCGGAGCCCACCCGGGCGAGCGCCACCGTGCCCCGCCGGGGGGCGCTGTGCAGGTGGAACTCGTCGGCCGCGCGGCGGCACGTGCCGAGCCCGGCGCCGAGCGAGCCACTGGTGGAGAACCCGTCGCGTTGGGCGGCGGCGACGTCGGCGATGCCGGGGCCGTGGTCGACGGCCGCCATCTGCACCACCGGCGCCGGATCACCGTGCCCGCACGGGGCGCTCGGCGGGGGTACGACCTCGACCCACAGCCGCCCGCCCTCGCCGTACTTGAGCAGGTTGGTGACCAGTTCGGTCGCCACCAGAGCCGCGGCGGCGGTGCGGGACTCGCCGAGGCCGGCCAGCGCAGCCGCCTCCTCGGCGGCGACCCGCGCGTCGCGCACCCGGGTCGGGTCGTACACCGGAACCTCCCAGACGCGCGGCATCAGACTCCCCCGTACGACCGCGGCGGCCGGGCCGCCCAGGAGGTGACCGTGATGGTGGTGCCGGCGCCCGGGGTGCTGTCGATCGCGAACTCGTGCACCAGGCGCCGGGCGCCGCCGAGGCCCATGCCGAGGCCGTCGCCGGAGGTGTAGCCGTCGCTGAGCGCCCGGTCCAGGTCCGTGATGCCCGGCCCCTCGTCGCTGAACGACAGCCGGAGCCCGTGCACCTGCCCGTCGACCACGTGGGCCGCCTGCATCTGCCCGCCCCCGCCGTGCACCAGCGTGTTGCGCGCCAGCTCACTGGCCGCGGTGACCAGCTTCGTCTGGTCGACCAGGCCGAAGCCGAGCCGGGCGGCCGCCTGGCGCACATGCTGCCGTACCCACACGAGGTCCATGTCGGACCGGATCGGCAGGCAGGCCTCGACGCCCGCTGCTGTCTCCATCACCGGCTCCCCGCCTGCGCGCCGCCGGGGCGCGGCAGCGCGGGCCGCGCGGTGACGAGGCCCAGGGCGTCCTCGGTGGTGAGCGCGGTCCGCAGCCCGGGCAGGGTCAGACCCAGTTCGACCATGGTGATCGCCACCGCGGGACGCATCCCGGCCACCACGGTCTGTGCGGCCAGCAGCCCGGCCTTGGCCGCGATCTCGGCCAGCACCCGGCCGAGGAAGGAGTCGACGATCTCGATGCCGGAGACGTCGATGACCACCCCCGTGGCAGCGTGCCGGGCGATGGCCTCGCCGATGTCCTGCTGGAGCTGTTCGGCCGTGCTGTGGCACAGATCCCCCTGGAGCGTGACCAGGAGGACGTCGCCGAGTCTGAGTACCGGCACCTGCCCCGTGCCGGGCGTGGGGAGACGGTCGGTCACCGTTCACCCGCACCGTGGGGTGCCCGGCTCACGATGTCGGCGCCCAGCCGGTTCAGGGCGTGGGCCAGAGCGTCGGCGAGCGTCGCGCGGGTGACGACCGAGCCCAGGTCGAGACCGAGGTGGACCATGGTCTGCGCGATGGCCGGGCGGATCCCGGAGACCACGCACTCGGCGCCCATCAGCCGGGCGGCCGCCACGGTCTTCATCAGGTGCTGGGCGACCAGCGAGTCGACGGTGGGCACCCCGGTGATGTCGAGGATCGCGAAGCGGGCCTGCTGGTCGACGACCGCCTCCAGCAGCGTCTCCATCACCACCTGGCTGCGGGCGCTGTCGAGCGTTCCGATCAGCGGTACCGCGACGATGCCGTCCCACAGCTTGATGACCGGGGTGGCCACCTCGAGCAGCTGGAGCCGCTGGCGGTCTATGAGGGCCTGGCCCTCGCTGAGCGCCGTCTGCATCACCACGAGGCGCAGGGTGCCCGTCAGCACCGTCAGGACGTTGGCGCACTCCCGCAGGTACTCCTCCGGGGCGTCGGCGAGCTCGGCGCTCAGCAGCTCCAGCGCGGGCGGCCGCAGGGCGTCCACGTCCCGCGAGACCTCCGAGGCGGTCAGACCGGTCCTGCCGCGCACGGCGCCCATCCGCGCGAGCTGCTCGCGCACCAGCAGGAAACCGTCGGCGTCCGGGTCGGACACCCGCTCGGAGGCCGCCACCGCCCCGAGGGCGTCGACGACGGCACGGCCCGCCTCCACCGCCTCGTCGCGGGAGACGGTGAACACGGTCCGGAACAGCGGCTCCTCGGCCCACCGCTGGGCGACCTGCTCCCGGCGGCGGCGCAGGAAGTCCCCGATCTCGCGCGCCGGCGATCCGTGCTGTGCTACCGCTGCGTGCTCCGGCACCTGTTCCAACTCCTCATCCGTGTTGCGCCGTTCCGAATCCGCCCCCGGGCGCACCGCCGGGCGACTCTTGCCGGGCGACAACTGTAACCACAGGCCGACCGGCCAGGACACCTCCTCCAGGGGCCCGGGGGCGGGCTGACAGCCTCCGTCAACCCTGCGAGAGTGTCACCGTGACGTCCTCCCACCCGCGCCCGCGGTCGCCCGGCGAGGTGGCGCGCGCGACCTCCACGGCGGCGGAGCTGCTGGAGGTCCTGTGGGGCCGCGCGTCCACGGCGCCCGTCTCCGCCTCCCAGCTCAGGGTGCTGTTCGTCCTCGAACACAACGAGGGCATCAACCTGCGCACCCTCGCCGCCGCCCTGGGCTCCACTCCGCCGTCCACGAGCAGGCTGTGCGACCGGCTGCAAGCGGTGGGCTTCGTACGGCGGCAGGTGGCCGCCACCAGCCGCCGGGAGGTGGAGCTGCGCCTCAGCCGCCGCGGCCGGGCGTTCCTGGCCGATGTGCGGGCGCGCCGCGAGACGGAACTGCGGTCCGTGCTGGAGCGGATGCCGACGGGCCGGCAGGCGGCGCTGCTGAGCGGGCTCGAGGGGTTCTGCGCGGCCGCGTCGGCACTGATCCACGCCGCCGGCGCGACCGGCGAAGACGCCCCGGCCCGGCGCTCTCCCCCTCCGCGCACCGGGGCCTGTGCGCCCGCCGACGTTCTCACTCCGCCTCCGGCTCCTCCGGCTGCCGGTCCACCAGGGCCAGCGCCTCCTCGGCGCTCTGCGAGACGGGCACCGTGATGCTGACGCCCGTGAGGTCCAGGATCCGCTGCACCGCGGAGGTGGGGGCGATGATGTGCACACTGCCCGCGCGCTCCCGGGTCTCCTGGTACACCCGCAGGATGATGTTCATGCCCGAGGAGTCCATGAAGGGGACGGCGGACAGTTCCAGCAGGAAGTGGCGCCTGCCGTGGTGGAGTTGGTTGGCCAGATGGGCCTGCAGCTCGGTGGCCGTGTCGACGTCCAGGTAGCCCTCGACCGTGAGCAGGGCGACATCCTCCCGCGGCAGGGTGACCTCCACGGACAGCGGGTTGTGGGCAAGGGGCACGAATACCTCCAACGAATGCTGACGCCGGCCAGTGCCGGTTACCCCCGGCGACGACTTCGACGCACACCGGACGCGCACCGGTGACGTGATCCGTTTCTCATCACCGGCGACGGGAGCAACCCGCACCGCGCCCCCGCGCCTACCCCTGAACCGGACCCTCATGCCTCGGGACCGGCCCGCCGCGTCCGCTCGCCGTCAGGCGACTCGTATGCCGACGATGCAGGTGTCGTCGTCGGTGTCCGACTTGCTGTACGTCAGCAGCCGGTCAAGTTGCTGGTCCAGGGTCCTCGGCGCCGAACGGGCCGTGGTCAGCAGGTGGCTCAGCGACTCCTCCACGGAGCGGTCCCGGCGCTCGATCAGACCGTCGGTGTACATCAGCAGCGTGTCCTGCGGGGCGAACTGCAGCTCCGCCTCCTCGTACGCGGCCTCCGGCACCGCGCCCAGCAGCATGCCCCGGACCAGCGGCAGCGGCGCCGCCTCCGCGCCGCGGACCAGTACCGGCGGCAGATGCCCGGCCCGGGCCCAGCGCAGGGTGCGCCGCCGGGGGTCGTACAGGGCGCAGACCGCCGTGGCGGTGACGGCGCCGGTCAGATGGTGCGCCACGATGTTGAGCCACGACAGGAGCTGGCCGGGACCCGCCCCGGTCACGGCCAGGCCCCGCAGCGCGTTGCGCAGCACCACCATGCTGGTGGCCGCCTCGATGCCGTGGCCGGCGACGTCGCCGACGCACAGCAGCACGAGCCCGGAGGGCAGCACCACCGCGTCGTACCAGTCGCCGCCCACCAGCTGCTCGGTCTCCGCGGGCCGGTAGCGCACCGCGACGTCCAGGCCGCTGACCCGCAGCGGCGCCTGTGTCGGCGGCATGATGGCGTGCTGGAGCTGGAGCGTCAGCCGGTTGCGCTCGGTCGCCTGCTGCTCGGTGTGGGCGAGCTGGTCACGGGTCGCGGCGAGCGCGACCTCCGTCCAGTGCTGCGCGGAGATGTCCTGGTAGGCCCCGCGCACCACGAACAGGCGCCCGTCGGTGTCCAGGACCGGCTCGGCCACCACCCGGATGTGCCGGGTCACCCCGTCCGGCCGCTGGAGCCGGAAGGCCGCGGAGACCGGACGGCGGTGGTGCAGCAGCGTGCGCAGGAACCGCCGGATGGTCACCGTGTCGTCCGGATGGGCGTGCGCGGGCAGCTCCTCCAGCGGCACCGGCGTGCTCGACGGGGCACGTCCGTAGAGGCCGAACAACTGGTCGTTCCAGGTGATCTCGCCCGTCAGCAGGTTCTCCTCGAAGCCGCCGATGCGGCCGAGGCGCTGCGCGTGCTGCAGCAGGCTCGCCAGCCGGGCCGTCTCGTCCTCGATGCGCCAGATCAGCAGCACGCAGCCGCCGTGCCGGCTGATGCTGATGTCCGCGACCGCCGACAGCGGCACCTGGTCGACGAGCGCCGTCAGGTGCATCCGCTGCGCCCGGTACGCCTCACCCGTGGCGTACACCCGCTCCACCCGCTGGAACAGCTCGCTCTTGCCCGCGGCCATGGGAAAGGCCTCCAGGAGCAGCGCGCCGTTGACCACGGCCCGCGGCCGGCCGGCCGGATCCAGGAAACGGCTGTTGACGTGCTGGATACGGAAGTCCACCAGCTGCCCGTCGCCGTCGACGTGCGGGACGAGCACCAGGGCCGGGTCGTGCAGTCCGTCGGCCAGGTCCATCAGCTCGGCGGCGTCCGGCAGCACCCGCGGTTCCTGTCCCACGTCCTGGCTCGGCGTGTACGTCTCCAGGGTGTGCGCGCACAGTTCCGCGAGGGCCTCCACCTGGCGTACGACCTGGGGTGGCTGGGGCTCCAGCGGTCCGGGCCAGGCGATCTCCAGCACCCCGTGGATACGGCCGCCGGTGCCGGCGGGCACCGCCACCCGGCCACCGTCCGGGTGCGGATGCCGCCCGATGGTGGGCAGCCCGGTCGTGGCGAGCGAGGTGAACCACTGGCCGGTGCGCTCGGTGAGCCCCAGGCGGGCCACCGTGGACACCTCCGGCGGCACATAGCGCCACCGGGTGGCCTCCGCCGGGGAGAAACCGGCGCTGCCCGACAGGGTCAGCGAGCCGTCGGCGCCCGCCGCCCAGACCGCCACGGCCACCGCGCCGAGCGGGCGCAGCGCGTGCTCCAGCAGCGAGTCGGCGACGGCCTGGGTGTCGTCCGCGGCCAGCGCCCCGCTCTCCGCGGCGCGCAGCCGCACGGCCGAGGCGCGCTCCGTCGCTCCCTCGGCGGCGGCCAGGAAGGCGTCGGTGACCTCGGAGACCCGGTCGCGGGCGGCCTGGTTGATGACCTCCACCGCGAACTCCAGCGGCGTCACCCTGGCCTGCTCGGCCAGTTCGGCGAGCTGCCGGGCGGCCTGCGCCGGACCGCAGCCCAGCCGCTCCACCAGGATGCCCTTGGCGAGTTCGATCAGGGCCCGGCCCTCGGCCTCCGCCTGCGCGGCCCGCACCTCGCGGCGCAGCCGCTCCACGGTGGCGGCCAGCCGCCCCACGGGGGACGTGGAGGAGCCCGCCGCGGAATCGGACGGTGCCGGGCCGCCGGCGGGCGACCGCTCCCCGGACGCGGACGGCTCCGGATCCGGCCCTGCGACGGCCGGATCGCGCTGCTGCTCGGACGTGCTCACGATCGACAAGCTCCTCGGCTCGACGGCGCGGGGGTGCGGGAGGCGCCGCGGCGGACCGGGGCCGCCCCTCCGGTGCGCGGGGCGGGCGCCGACGCGCTCACGCGGACAGCCAGTGCCGGACGCAGGCGATGAGGTCGTCCGTGTCCACCGGCTTGGTGACGTAGTCGCTCGCCCCGGACGCCAGCGACTTCTCCCGGTCCCCGGGCATCGCCTTCGCGGTGACGGCGATGATCGGCAGCTCGGCGTACTGCGGCAGTCTGCGGATCTCGGCCGTCGCCGTGTACCCGTCCATCTCCGGCATCATCACGTCCATCAGGACGAGCGCGACGTCCGCGTTGCCGACCAGCGTCTCGATGCCCTTGCGCCCGTTCTCCGCGTGCAGCACCCGGAAACCGTGCAGCTCCAGGATCCCGCTGAGCGCGAACAGGTTGCGCGCGTCGTCGTCGACGACGAGGACGGTACGGCCCGCGAAGGCGCCGGCGACGGGCGGCGCGACATCCTGCGGTTCCTCGGCCCGCACCAGCGACAGCACGTCCCCGGGCTCCTCGGCCGACAGGTGCAGGGCGATGCGCTCGCGCAGCTCGTCGAGGCTGGAGAGGAACTCCAGCGAGCCGTCGTCCCCTCGTGAGCGCAGCGCCTCCGCGCGTGCCACCTCCGGACGCTGTCCGCTGTGCACGAGCACGGGTACGCCCGCCAGCGCCGAATCGCCCTGGAGCGCCCGGAGGAACCGGGACGCCTCCCCCTCGGGCATGTCCAGGTCGAGGACCACGCAGTGGCACGGCTCGGCGGCCAGCGCGCCCGCGGCCTCCTGCGCCCCCATGGCGGTGATGACGTCGACGGCGGGCAGGGCGCCCGGGTCGTCGGCACTGTGCCGTGCCACGTCCGCGACCACGCTCTCGGCGACCAGGGTGAGCAGCCCGCGGGAGCGCTCCTCGACGACCAGCAGACGCCGCCTGCGCGGCCCGTCGCCGGCCGGGAGCGCCCGCCCGGCCTCCCGGTCCGCCGCGGCGGCCGGCACCAGCTCGGCCGGCGCCTTCTGCGGGGTGCGGGCGCCGCCGAGCACCTGCTCGAAGTCCGGGCGGGCCACCGGCAGGAAGAGCGTGAACGTGCTGCCCCGGCCGGGCGCGCTGTCCACGGCGACGGCGCCGCCGAGCAGATGCGCGATCTCCCGGGTGATGGACAGCCCGAGGCCGGTCCCGCCGTACTTGCGGCTGGTGGTGCCGTCCGCCTGCTGGAACGCGCCGAAGATCGTCTCCAGGTGCTGTTCCGGGATGCCGATGCCGGTGTCCCTGACCCGGAAGGCCACGACCGCGCCGCCCCGCACGACACCGCCGGGCACCTCGCCGTCCGTGGCCGGCTCGATGCACAGCTCGACGCCGCCCTGCTCGGTGAACTTCACCGCGTTGGACAGCAGGTTGCGCAGGATCTGGCGCAGCCGGGAGTCGTCGGTGAGCAGGTCCGCGGGCGCGCCCGGCGCGGTGGTGACCGCGAACTGGAGGCCCTTCTGTGTCGTCATCGGCTGGAAGGTGGCCTCGACGTAGTCGATGAGCTGGCGCAGCGACACCCGCTCCGGGGTGACGTCCATCTTGCCCGCCTCGACCTTCGACAGGTCCAGGATGTCGTTGATCAGCTGGAGCAGGTCGCTGCCCGCGGAGTGGATGATCCCCGCGTACTCGACCTGCTTGGGGGTGAGGTTGCGCGAGGGGTTCTGGGCGAGCAACTGGGCCAGGATGAGCAGGCTGTTGAGCGGGGTGCGCAGCTCGTGGCTCATGTTCGCCAGGAACTCCGACTTGTACTTCGAGGCCAGCGACAACTGCTGGGCGCGGGCCTCCAGTTCCTGCCGGGCCTGCTCGATCTGGAGGTTCTTCGCCTCGATGTCGCGGTTCTGCTCCGCCAGCAGCGAGGCCTTGTCCTCCAGTTCGGCGTTGGAGCGCTGGAGCTCGTCCTGCTGGGACTGCAACTCGGCTGACCGGGCCTGGAGTTCGGCCGTCAGCCGCTGGGACTCGTCGAGGAGTTCGTCGGTGCGGGCGTTGGCCACGATGGTGTTGACGTTGACGCCGAGGGCTTCGCGCAGCTGCTCCAGGAAGTCCCGGTGGACCGGTGTGAACGCGGCCACCGACGCCAGCTCGATGACACCGAGGACCTGGTCCTCGAACAGGATCGGCAGCAGGATCAGCGCGCTCGGCACCGCCCGGCCGAGTCCGGAGGAGATGGTGACGTACCCGGCCGGCAGCTCGTCGACCGTGATGGTACGGCGGCTGCGCGCGGCCTGGCCGACCAGTGAGCGGCCGAAGGAGAAGCGGGTGGGCCGCTCGTCGTCGGGGCTGCCGTAGGAGCCGACGAGTCGCAGCTCGGGGCCGCGCTCGCCGTCCTCGGCCAGGTAGAAGGCGCCGTACTGGGCCGACACCAGCGGGGTCAGCTCATCCATGATCAGTTCGGCTACGACCGGCAGGTCGCGGTGGCCCTGCATCAGGCCGGTGATCCGCGCCAGGTTGCTCTTGAGCCAGTCCTGCTCCTGGTTGGCCCGGGTGGTCTCGCGGAGGGACTCCACCATGGAGTTGATGTTGTCCTTGAGCTCGGCGACCTCGCCGGAGGCCTCCACGGTGATCGAGCGGGTCAGATCGCCCTCGGCCACGGCGCTGGCCACCGCGCCGATCGCCCGCACTTGCCGGGTCAGGTTGCCGGCCAGCTCGTTGACGTTCTCCGTGAGCCGCTTCCAGGTGCCCGAGACGCCCTCCACCTCGGCCTGCCCGCCGAGGCGTCCTTCGGTGCCGACCTCGCGGGCGACGCGGGTGACCTCGTCGGCGAACGCGGACAGGGTGTCGACCATCGTGTTGATGGTCGTCTTCAGCTCCAGGATCTCGCCGCGCGCGTCGACGTCGATCTTCTTCGACAGATCGCCCCTGGCCACCGCCGTCGTCACCAGTGCGATGTTGCGCACCTGACCGGTCAGGTTGTTCGCCATGGAGTTGACGTTGTCGGTCAGGTCCTTCCAGGTGCCCGCGACGTTGGGCACGTGGGCCTGCCCGCCGAGGCGTCCCTCGGTGCCGACCTCGCGGGCGACGCGGGTGACCTCGTCGGCGAACGCGGACAGGGTGTCGACCATCGTGTTGATCACGTCGGCCAGGGCCGCGACCTCGCCCTCGGCCTCGACCGTGATCTTGCGGGACAGATCGCCGCGGGCCACGGCGGTGGCGACCTGGGCGATCGAGCGGACCTGCCCGGTCAGGTTGGACGCCATCACGTTGACGTTGTCGGTGAGGTCCTTCCACGTCCCGGACACGCCCTGGACGTCGGCCTGTCCGCCGAGGCGTCCCTCGGTGCCGACCTCGCGGGCGACGCGGGTGACCTCGTCGGCGAAGGCGGACAGCTGGTCGACCATCGTGTTGATGGTGTTCTTGAGTTCGAGGATCTCGCCGCGGGCGTCGACGGTGATCTTCTGGGAGAGGTCGCCCTCGGCGACCGCCGTCGCCACCTGGGCGACGTTGCGGACCTGGGCGGTGAGGTTGCCCGCCATGAAGTTGACCGAATCGGTCAGGTCCCGCCAGGTGCCCCTGACGCCCTGGACGTCGGCCTGTCCGCCGAGGCGTCCCTCGGTGCCGACCTCACGGGCGACGCGGGTGACCTCGTCGGCGAAGGCGGACAGCTGGTCGACCATCGTGTTGATGGTGTTCTTGAGTTCGAGGATCTCGCCGCGGGCGTC